>NZ_CP188253.1:1297521-1946281 GCF_049993355.1 Leifsonia sp. McL0607
TCGGTGCCCATGTGGCGCTTGACCGACGAGATGGTGCGGTCGACGTTGGTGACCGCCTGGCGCTTCGCGGTCTCGCCGACGAGCACCTCGCCGTCTTTGGTGAACGCGACGACGGACGGGGTGGTGCGGAAGCCCTCTGCGTTGGCGATGACCGTGGGCTCGCCGCCCTCAAGCACCGACACGACGGAGTTGGTGGTTCCGAGGTCGATTCCTACTGCACGTGACATGTGTGCTTTCTCTCCTTCATTGCTGGCCTCTGGCCGGTGTGAGTCTGGGGTCAAGAGTTGAGCCTTAACGGCTCAAGCTTGTCATCCCGGTGGGGAGACTGTCAAGCCGCCGACCTCAAAACTTGAGTACACTCGACTCAACTTTGCCCCGAACAAAGAAATTCCCCAAGCCGTCGAGGGGCACGTAACTGCCCTATCGCGGGCGTTTTAGGGGCGTTAGCGTGCCCCTCGGCAGTCGGTCATCAGCGCAGCGAATTCACACCGTCCGCACAACCGGTCTCGCTAGCGTCGATGGCATGGATCCGGACCCCGCCCCGCTTCTCTCCACTCACGCAATCGAGGCGCTGCAGAGCATCGATCCCGCGACGCTGAGCGAAGTCCAGGCATTCCGGGAGGACTTCGTGCGGTTCATCATGCCGTACAAGTTCGGCATCGACGAGATCTCGACCAAGGTGTCCATCCTCCGCGAGGAGTTCGCCGAACTGCACGAGTACAACCCGATCGAGCACATCTCCAGCCGCCTCAAGTCGGCCGAGAGCATCGAGCAGAAGGTGATGCGCAAGAACTGCGACGCTTCGTTCGACGCGATCCGGGAGGCCATCACCGACATCGCCGGTGTGCGGATCGTCTGCTCGTTCGTCTCCGACGTGTACCGCGTGTTCGAGCTCCTGACCGCACAGGAGGACGTGCGGGTGCTGCGGGTGAAGGACTACATCGCGCACCCCAAGCCCAACGGCTACAAGAGCCTCCACGTCATCATCGAGGTGCCTGTGTTCCTCAGCGGCGGTCCGATCCCCGTGCCGGTCGAGATCCAGCTGCGCACGGTCGCGATGGACTTCTGGGCGAGCCTCGAGCACAAGATCTACTACAAGTACGACGGGGAGATTCCCGGGGCCCTGGTGCGCGACCTCACCGCCGCGGCGAGCACTGCGGGCCAGCTCGACCTCACGATGGAGGACATCCACCGCCAGGTGCGCGGGGACGACGGCGGCGTGCACTATGCGTTGCCGGTCTTCGTGTAGAGGCCTGACGCCACCGCCGCCACGCCCCGTTCACGCCCGCAGGAACTCCGCGATCCAGTGTGCACTCCGCTTCGGGGTGCGCTTCTGCGTCTCATAGTCGACGTGGACGATCCCGAAGCGGCGCGAGTAGCCCCAGGCCCACTCCCAGTTGTCCATGAGCGACCAGACGAAGAAGCCCCGGAGCGGAAGGTTCGCATCGACCGCCTCGCGGGCGGCAGCGAAGTGCGAACGGAGGTATTCGGTGCGCTCCGCGTCGTCGATCCCGCCGTCCGCCTCCACGTGGTCGTCGAAGGCGGCGCCGTTCTCGGTGATGAAGAGCGGGAGCTCGGGCGCCAGCGCGTGCGCCATGCGGATCACGTCGAGCATGCCGTCGGGGTGGATCTCCCAGCCCATCCGCGTCACCGGCGCACCCGTCGAGACGAATCGCACGTGCTCGCTTCCCGGATAAGCGCTCGCCGAGCCGGCCGCCCCAGCCGGAGCGGAGCCCGCGGCGACCGTGTGACGGCTGTAGTAGTTGATGCCGAGGAAGTCGATCGGCGCCGAGATGCGGCGCAGGTCGTCGTCCGTGGCGTTCTCTGCGAACCAGTCGGTCTCGCCCAGGTCGTCGAGGACGTCCGCCGGATAGACGCCGCGCAGCACGGGCTCGAGGAACAGCCGGTTGCTGAGGCCGTCGATGCGGCGAGCCGCGTCGAGGTCGGCTTCGGAATCGCCCGCC
The DNA here is from genome assembly GCF_049993355.1 of Leifsonia sp. McL0607. GTDB lineage: Bacteria > Actinomycetota > Actinomycetes > Actinomycetales > Microbacteriaceae > Leifsonia. The sequence goes on from NZ_CP188253.1 coordinate 1,299,486, forward strand.
GGCTCGACCGCGTACAGATTCAGCGTCGTGCCGACGCGCGCGTTCGGCCGGAGGCCCCGGAGCGCCTCCAGCGCGAGACCGTGACCGAGGAGGAGGTGGTGCGCCGCATGCGCGGAGGCGGAGCCGACCGACAGGCCCGGCGCGTGATGGCCGCTCGCATAGCCGAGGAACGACGAGCACCACGGCTCGTTCAGCGTGATCCAGTCGGTGATCACATCCCCGAGCTGCTCTGCGACATGGGCCGAGTAGTCCGCGAACCGCAGCGCGGTGTCGCGCGACAGCCAGCCACCGCGATCCTCCAGGGCCTGCGGCAGATCCCAGTGGTAGAGGGTCGCCCACGGCGTCACCCCGCGCTCCAGCAGCGACTCCGCCAGTCGGCGGTAGAAGTCGATCCCGGCCGGGTTCGGCGCCCCTGTGCCGTCCGCCTGGATGCGGGGCCACGCGATCGAGAAGCGGTACGCCTGGAACCCCAGGTCGGCCATCAGCGCGACGTCCTCCTCCGAGCGGTGGAAGTGGTCGTCTGCCACGTCTCCCGTGCTGCCGTCGGCGATGACGCCGGGACTGCGGGCGAAGGTGTCCCAGATGCTGTCGCCGCGCCCCGCTTCTCTGGTGGCGCCCTCGATCTGGTATGAGGCGGTCGCGGTTCCGATGACGAAGCCGTCGGGCAGATCGCTGCGCCGCATGGTCACTGCTCCTTCGACGGAGCGAGCCAGTCGCCGTCGCCGTTCTCGTGGAGCGAGATCAGGATGTCGTCGCGCTGGATGCCCAGCGCGGCGAGGCGCTCCACGATGAGTTCGGCGCCGCGCTGCTTCGCCTCAGGCGAGTAGCCGTTGTAGGCGAGGATGTCGATGAAGACGATGTCCGACCTGTCGGCGTCGGGGAACGTGCGGCTGTAGAACAGGTCACCCTCGTCGTGCAGCTGGAAGATCTGGAACAGGTCGTCGGCGGGCATCCCCCAGCCGTCGGCGAGCGCGGAGTTGATCGCCTCGCTCATCTGCGGACGGAGCCCGGCGAGCGGGCGGTGCATGTCGATTCGGACGACTGGCATGTGAACCTCGATTCGAGTGGAGGATGTGGTCAGCGATGGACCGGATGGTCGAGCCAGTCGGCAGTGCCCGGCAGCAGCGACTCGAGCTCGTCCCAGAATTCCTGCGGACGATCGAGCGCCGCGGCATCGAGGGTCTGCTGGATGCGCTGCGGCCTGCTGATGCCGACGATGGTGCTGGCGAAGCGCTCGTCCCGCGTGGAGAAGCGGATGGCGGCCTGGCCGAGCGTCGCGTCCCAGCGGCGACAGGTCTCGCGCATGCGCGAGATGGCCTCCAGCGTCCGCCTGCTCGCCGGCCGGTAACCGTACGAGGTGGAGCGCCCGGACTCGTCGGCGAGGATCCCGCCGCCCAGCACGGCCGCGTTGACGACCCCGACGCCGAGCTCCGCCGCGCGATCGAGCAGCGGCCCGGCGCTGCGGTCCACGAGCGTCCACCTGTTGTGCACGAGGAGCACCTCGAACACGCCGAGGTCGAGGTAGCGTCGCATCACGTTCACATCGCCGCCGGCGAGTCCGATGTGCCCGATCTCGCCGCGTTCTCTGGCTGTCACCAGCGCGTCGATCGCTCCTCCGCGGGCCGTCAGGTCGGCGAAGTCGTGGAACTCCGGATCGTGCAGGTGCACGAGCGGGAGCAGGCCGATCCCGAGCCGCTCTGCGCTCTCGGCGAGGGAGCGGCGCACGCGATCGCCGCTGTAGTCGCTTCCCCGCGGATCGGTCTTGGTGATGACCACGACATCCGGCGGGAGACCCCCGGCCGCCGCGATCGCAAGGCCGATGCGTCGCTCGCTGCGCCCCTCCGAGTATCCGTTGGAGGTGTCGATCGTGCGGATCCCGCTCTCCAGCACTGCTCGCACGAGGGCCACCGCGTCGGCCTCGGCGACCTCGTGCCCGAAGTTCTCGGGCATGCTGCCGAGCGGCGCGCCGCCGAGCGTGACCCGGCTGACCTCGATTCCCGTCGCACCCAGCGGGCGCAGCGACGCCGTCGCCGTCATGCCGGGGCGATCACGTAGGGCAGGCCGTCCGGGTCGGCGAACACGTCGTGCCCGGACACGGTGCCGACCGGGGCGCCCGGAGCGGAGTCGGCGCCGAACGCCACCGCGACGAAACCCGGGGCGTCGAGCTGCGGCACGCGCTTCGACTTCTCCGCCGTGCCGTAGGTGAAGATCTCCAGCGAGCTGTCGCCGGAGCGCAGGAAGTCGATCTCGAACCCGCGGTCGTCCGAAGGCTGGTGGATGCCCGACATGTGCAGGTAGCCGAGCTTCGCGTAGTGCTCCCGGGTCGCCTCCAGGTCGTCGACGGTGCCCGCGACGTGGTCGAAACGCGGGCGGTCGGGGTCACCCAGCGCCCAGTCCCGTTCGACGGCGTCGCGATCGTAGACCTCGTGGTACTGCAATGGCCCCTCGACGAGCTCGAGGAGGGTGCCGTCGGGATCGAAGAAGAACGTGATGCGCACGCCGCCTTCGGCGTCGATCGGCTCGAGGTGGAACGTCACCCCGGCATCGTGCAGCGCCGCGACGCGCGCCTCCAGATCGGACACCTTGAAGCCCACGTGGCGGAACCCGCGTTGGAGGTCGTCGCCGACCCACGTGGATTCGGCCGGGCTGTCCACCCGGGTGAGCCGCAGCCGTGCGGTGACGAGGTCGAGCTCGGCCGCGCGCTCGCCCTCTTCGACGACGACGGCTCCGAGGTTGCGCCGATAGAACTCGACGGAACGCGCGATGTCGGTCACGTTCAGAAGCACGGATTCGATGGCCAAGAGAGGTCCTTCCTACGCTCAAGCGGGCACGCTGCGCCCGGGGCGTGGGCCACGCTAGCCGACTATCTGACCATTCGCAACTAAGTACCATCAGTCTGACGACATCCCCGCAAACGCCGAATGCTATCCCGCCATCGAGTTTGTGACATAAAGGTTTTAACTCTTGCTTTGCCCGATCCGCTCTGTATAAGCTCGCCCCGCACTCTCGATCAGCACACAAAGATGTGGAGGAATCACAATGATGCGTACGCGGTTCGTTTGCGCGACAGCGGTGGCAGTGGCCGCCGCTCTGGCGATCACCGGCTGCACCGGGTCGTCCGGCGACCAGGGGTCTGACGTCGAGCCGGCGACCACGGGCTCGGTCTCGTGGTGGGGCTGGACGCCGGACACTCCGGTGGCCCAAAAGTACATCGCGCAGTTCAACGAGAAGTACCCGGACATCACGGTCACGTACAAGAACTTCGAGAACGTCGACTATCGCAACACGATCACGCCGGCCCTCGACTCCGGCAAGGGACCCGACGTCTTCGACCTGTCACCCGCCGGAGGCTCGCCCGACACCTGGGGCCCCTACGCGCTCGACCTGACCTCGCTGGCGAAGGACACCCTCGGATCGGACTGGAAGTCCCAGATCGGCGGCGACTACGTGAAGCAGCTCACGAGCTCCGATGGGCGCTTCGTCTCGCTGCCGCTCGGCGGCATGTCGGCCGGGTTCCTCTGGTACAACAAGGACCTCCTCGACCGGGCCGGCGCGAAGGTCCCCACTGATTACGCCTCCTGGGTCGACACCTGCAAGAAGGTGACCGCGATCGGCAAGACGTGCTTCGCCATGGGCGCGGGCGGCACCGACACCTTCCCGACCGAGCTGTACCACTCCATCGCCAACTCGGTCGACCCCGGCTTCTTCATCAAGGCGGCGACCGGCAAGGCCAAGTGGAACGACGCTGACGGCGTGAAGGTCCTCGAGATCATCAAGAAGATGAAAGACGACGGGATCATCGCACCGAACGCCCTCGACGGCCCGCAGTACCCGCTCGCGAACAACGAGTTCATGAAGGGCGACGCCGCGATGGTGCAGATGGGCTTCTGGTACACCCAGTACGCCGGTGCGGACTCCTGCACGGCGTCGATGGAGGCCGCGGGCGTGAGCAACCCGTCCTGCTTCGTCCAGATGCCCGCGACCTTCCCGGATGTGGCGGGCAAGGGCAACAAGAGCACGTACTTCGGCGAGGCCGACTACGGGCTCGCGATCAACTCCGAGTCCAAGAACATCGGCGCCGCGAAGACCTTCGTGTCGTGGATGACGATGAACAAGGACGGCCAACAGAACGTGGCGAACGCCCTCGACCTGCTGCCCGCACTGAAGGGCACGACTCCGGACTGGTCGTCCATCGGACTCGTCGACGAGTCCGTGCAGCGTCCCGCCATCGAGACCCTCATCACGGACAGCGCCGAGACCACCGAGTCGCGCCAGTGGCAGACGACGGAGAAGTCGCTCGACGCGATCGTGGTCGCGATCCAGCAGGTGCTCGACCCCACCGTGAACACGTCCATCACGCAGATCGCCGCCGACCAGCAGGCGGCCTCGGTGGCCAGCACGGTCGGTACCAAGTGACCACGTTGCCCCAGCAGAACGGATCGACGCACTGACCATGATCGACACGGATCTCAGAATCGGATCCGACCGACCGGCACCCGCGGTGCGGGGAGGCGGGCGCCCCACGCGGCACGCCCGCCTCCTCCCCGGGGGTCTGCGCTGGATCCTTCCGGCGCTCGTCATCTCGGTCGGTCTGATCTACTACAGCATCATCTACTCGGGTTACCTGTCCTTCTTCTCGTGGTCGGGCGGCCGGGCACTGATGACACCCGTCGGGTTCGGCAACTACCTCGCCGCGCTGCAGGACCCGGTGCTCTGGACCTCGCTGCGCAACACGGTGATCTACTTCGTCGTCGTGTTCGTGGTGCAGGTCGTCGGAGGCACGCTCTTCGCAGCAGCGATGCATTCGCGCGTACACCTGGCGAACGTCTACAAAGTGCTCATCGTCATCCCGGTGGTGGTGGCCCCGGCGACGCTCGCCCCGGCCCAGATCGAGGTCTGGCGGACGAACGGCACGATCAACGACATCCTCGGCTTCTTCGGCCTCTCGGCCCTGCAGCAACCCTGGCTCGGCCAGTCGACGACCTCGCTGCTCGTCGTGACCCTGGTCGGCTGCTGGGGCGCGATCGGGTACGGCTTCATCCTCCTCTACGCCGGGATGGCGCAGATCGACCCGGAGCTCGTCGAGGCCGGCCGTCTCGACGGAGCGGGGAACCTCCGGGTGCTGTTCTCGATCGTGCTGCCGACCCTCCGCCCGATCATCGTCTCGCTCGCCATCCTGAACTTCATCACCGCGCTCAAGCTGTTCGACAACCCCTGGCTGATCACACAAGGCGGCCCCGCGCACTCGTCTGAGTTCCTCGGCACCATGATCTACTCGCAGACGGCGAGCACCGACCGCGACCTCGGCTATGCCTCGGCGCTGTCGATCCTCGTCCTGGTCATCGCGGTCGCCGTGTCCGTCTTCTTGCAGCTGCGCGGCAAAGAACGCGCCGGCCGCACCCCGCGCCGCCCGAAGGAGAGCGCCGATGTTTGAGACCAGATCCCGCCGCTCCCGGATCCTGCTGCAGCTGATCATCACCGTCGCCGTGGTGCCGTTCGTGATCCCCCTCTACGCGATGCTGCAGACCAGCCTCGCAGGGGCGGGCTGGGGGAACTACCTGGCCGTCATCGATGTCCCGGGCTTCCCCCGGTTCTTCCTGAACACGATCATCATCGCCGTGGCCTCCGTCGTCATCGTCTTCCTGGCGACGCTGGCGGCCGCCTTCGGCTTCTCCAAGCTCCGGGTGCGGGCCAAGGAGCTCTACTTCTGGCTCATGATGGCCGCGCTCACGCTGCCGGAGGTGGTGCTCATCGCCCCGCTCTACACGACGGCGGTCAAGCTCGGCCTGCTCGGCACGTACTGGTCGGTGATCCTCCCGATCGCCGCCCTCCAGATCCCGTTCACCGTGCTCATCGCGCGTGGCTACGTGGATGGCATCCCCGACGCCGTGTTCGAGGCGGCCCGGATCGACGGGGCCAGCACCTGGCGGATCTTCTGGTCGGTCCTCGTGCCGCTGTCACGCCCGATCGCCGTCGCGCTGATGGTGCTCGTGCTGATCTACGCCTGGAACTCCTACTTGCTGCCCAAGGTGTTCCTGATCGACGACGGCATGGGGGTCGTGACCCAACTGCCCGAGTTCTTCCGCCGACAGTACAACAACGACACTCCCAAGATCCTGGCGGCCTCCGTCATCACCGCGGTGCCGACGGTCATCGCCTACATCGCGCTGCAGAGGCAGTTCGAGCGGGGGATGGCGGCGGGTGCCATCAAATGACGCGCACCTCGCGCGGTCGTGTGCAGCGCCCGCGATCCGGCAGACTGCCTAGATGGGATCACGCCGCGAGAACCGGAAAGGGGACGACGCGATGACCGATCAGGGCGCGTCGATCGGCCTGGTGATCCGGCACGACCACGACCGGGATCCGGTGGCGTCCGCGATCGTCCGGGCGATAGCAGGGCCTCTGGTCGCGGCCGGCATGCGCTTCATCACGCGCTCGGTGGACGACGATGAGTCGGAGCTGAGGACCTACCGGCTGTGGGCGCGCGTCGGCGGGATCGCCGGCGTGATCGTGCTCGGCGCTGTCGGCGACGACCCGCGCATCCGACTCCTCCGGCAGATCGACCTGCCCTTCGTGGCGCTCGCGCGGACGGACCTGGAGGTCGACTATCCCGCTGTCGTCGTCGACCCCTCCGCCGCTGCGCAAGCGCTGACGACCTACCTGGAGGCTCACGATGCGCTGCGATGGGTCTACGTGACCGCTCAGCAGCAGCCGGAGCCCCTCGTCGAGCACGGGCCGGCCTCCGAGACGCCGGAAGACCGGCGCGCGCTCGAGATCGTGCGGACCTCCGACGTCGTCGGAGAGGCCGTGGCGATCGGCTCTGCCGCCGTGGAACGGACCGTTCTCATCCTCGACGGCGACCGCGACGCGGTCGCCGTGCTGGAGGGGCTCCTGGAGGCGGGAGCCGCGGTTCCCGGATCGGTGTCGCTGATCTGCTGGAGCGACTCGCTCGTGTGCCAGAGCGCGAGCAGGCCGATCACGGCGATCGACCGCCACGGCCGGGAGATCGGAGAGCTCCTCGGCACAGCAGCGATCGACGCGATCAACGGGGAAGGCGCCCTGGCGGCCGCCCCTGCGCCGCTCGTCGTGGAGCGGGAGACGACATGACCGTCCCGCAGAGACTCGGGCCGTCGTCCGCGAACACCCGCAGCGCCATCCTGGACCTGGTCCGCTCGGGCGGGTCGGTCACCCGCACCGAGCTCGCCGAGCGGTCGGGGCTGACCCCCACCTCCATCACGCGCGTCGTGAAATCGCTCATCGAGGACGGCCTGGTGATCGAGACCGGCTTTCTGGAATCGACGGGCGGCAAGCGCAGCAGCGTGCTCGAACTGAACACCCGCGCCCGGTTCGCCGTCGGCGTCTCACTCGACGCGGGGCGTCTGACGTATGTCGTCACCGACCTCGCCGGAACGGTGATCGGCCGACTGGTGTCGCCGGGCATCGACCAAGTGGGCCCGAGCGAAGACGTCGCGCGGATAGCGCGCGAACTCGGCCAGCTGCTCGTGCAGCTCGACGTGCCCGTGGAGTCGGTGGTGGGCGTCGGCGTCGCCGGCGCGGGACTCGACCTCGGCGCGGGCGCCGAGCGGCTCTCGATCACGTCGACGGAGTGGGAGTCGTTCGCTCTCACCCAGGCCCTCGAACCCCGCATCGGTCTGCCCGTCGTCCGGGACAACGACGCCGCCTGCGCTGCCCTCGGCCAGTACTGGGCGGGCCGCGTCCCGGCCACGCAGGACTTCGCGACGCTCTACCTCTCGAACGGCTTCGGACTGGGGCTCATGACCGGGGGCAGCGTCGCACGCGGGGCATCGTCGAACGTCGGCGAGATCGGGCACATGATCGTCGACATCGACGGCCCGGACTGCTGGTGCGGGGCACGCGGCTGCCTGGAGATGCTGGCAGCGCCGCGGGCGATCGTCGCCCAGGCCTTCGAGCTGAAGGGCCTGGCCGACGAGCTGGGGCTCTCCGGCGACCCGCACCGGTTCCGGTCGGACTTCGAACTGATCGCCCGGGCGGGCGCCCGCGGCGAACCCCGCTGCTACGGATTGATGGACCACTCGGCCCGTTACGTCGCGGCGGCGACGCTCTCGATCGTCAACGTGCTCGACCTCGATCGGATCGTCCTGGCCGGCCCGGGCTTCGCGGATGCGGGCGCCGTGTACGTGCGTCGGATCCGTGAGCAGGTCACGAGGCACGCCCGCACCCGGGGCATCCACCCCGTCGCGATCGAGCTCGCCGACCCCGGTCTCGACGCGGCCGCCGGCGGCGCCGCCACCCTCGCGCTTCAGCACGCCCTCACGCCGCATGCCGTCGGAGGCGGAGTGCGAGGATGAGGGGGTGAGCGACAGCACCGAGCCTGAGCATCCCCGGCCCGCAGCCGCAGCGCCGGCGGCCGACGACGGCTTTCCGCGCCGACGTTCCCGGGCGCTCGTCCTCATCCTCGTGATCGCCGTCGCCGTGGTGCTCGCCGACCAGCTCACGAAGCTCTGGGCGACCTCCTCGCTGAACGAGGGCGAATACCACTCGCTGATCGGCACAATGATCGGGCTCCAGCTGACGTACAACTCGGGCGCCGCGTTCTCGTTTCTGGTGAACGCGACGTGGGTGTTCACGATCCTCGCGGCGCTCGCCGCGGTCGCCCTGCTCTGGTTCTCGCGGCGGCTCGGCTCGCGCTCGTGGGCGGTCGCGTTCGGCCTGCTGCTGGGGGGCGCCGTCACCCACCTCGGCGACCGGCTGTTCCGCGCACCCTCGTTCGGCCAGGGTCACGTCGTCGACTTCATCGCCTATGCGAACTGGTTCATCGGGAACGTCGCCGACATCGCCATCTTCTTCGGCGCCCTCCTCGCGCTCGTGCTCGCCGTCGCCGGGGTGCCGCTGCGCGGCGGGCCGCGGCACACGCACGATTCAGCGTGAATCGCGCGGTAGCGCGCGCGAAGCGCCACATTCGGCGTGAATCACGGTCACTGCTCCCCGACTCACGCGGCACGATTCAGGGCGAATCGCACGACAGCGCGCGGCAAGCGCCACATTCGGCGTGAATCTCGGTCACTGCTCCCCCGACTCACGCGGCACGATTCGGCGCGAATCGCGGCCGAGCAGCAGGCCGCGGGCCGACCGACGGACGATCGGCCCATGGCATTCACCGGGTTCGACGAGGACGCCATCGCGTTCTACCGCGAACTGACTCTGAACAACGAGCGGGCGTTCTGGCTCGCGAACCGCGACCGCTACGAGACGCGGGTCGCGGGTCCCATGCACGCGCTGGCCGACGCGCTCGAGCCGCGGTTCGGGCCGGCGCGGCTGTTCCGGCCGTACCGCGACGTTCGGTTCTCGCCCGACAAGTCGCCGTACAAGCTGCACGCGGCGCTGACCTTCGAGCGCGGCGGCTATGTGCAGCTCTCGGCCGAGGGCGTGGCCGGCGGCGCGGGCGCCTACCACCTCGACAAGGAGCAACTCGATCGGTACCGGCGGGCGGTGGCCGCGCCGCGCACCGGGGCCGAGCTGGACGCCGTGCTCGCCGAGCTGCGCGCCAAGGACATCGGCATCGAGATCCCCGAGGCGCTCAAGACCTCCCCGCGCGGCTTCGACGCCGGACATCCCCGCGCCGAGTTGCTGCGCTACAAGGGGATCATCACGTGGGCTGACTGGGGCGTGCCCGACTGGTTCGCCGCACCGGAGGCCGCCGAGCGCATCGCGGCGTTCCTCGACGACAGCGCGCCGCTGACACTGTGGCTGCGCGCCAATGTGACCAGCACGCCGGACTGACGGCGTCGGCGTTCACACCTCTTCCTTCGACGTCCTACGCTGTCCCCATGACCAGCGACAGACCGGCCAATGACGGCACGGCCAGTGAGAAGGTGGCGCGCGGAGACGGCGACGCCCTCGTGACGGCAGCCCCGCTCTTCGCCGACAGCTCGACCGATCGCCGCATCCCGCGCAGCTGGGTGGCGTCGTGGGCGCTCTGGGACGCCGGAGGGGCCGCCTTCAACGCGGTCATCACGACCTTCGTCTTCACCGTCTACCTGACGAGCGAGTACTTCATCTCGCCCGCGCTCCTCTCCGCCCAGGGCGCGGAGAAGGACGCCTCCGGACCGGCCCATCACGCGGTGACGACCGCGATCGCCGGCCTCTCCAGCGGGCTCGCGTGGGGCATCGGGATCGCGGGCATCGTCGTGGCGGTGCTGGCGCCGGTCCTCGGCCGGCGCACCGACGGTTCGGGGCGCCGCAAGCTCTGGCTCGGCATCAACACCGGCGTGGTCGTGCTCGTCACCGCGCTGATGTTCTTCGTCGTGGGTGAGCCCTCGTTCTTCCTGTTCGGAGTGGTTCTCGTCGGGGTCGGGACCGTCTTCTACGAGATCGCGACCGTGAACTACAACGCCATGCTGGTGCAGGTCTCGACCCCGAAGACCGTCGGCCGGGTCAGCGGACTCGGCTGGGCCAGCGGCTACTTCGGCGGCATCCTGCTGCTCGTGATCGTGCTCGTGCTGCTCGCCTCGCCGAACGGCGACGGCACCGGCGGCGTGCTCCGGGTCACCACCGATCAGGGCCTCAACTACCGGCTGGTCGCGGTCGTCGCGGCGATCTGGACCCTGGTGCTCTCGATCCCCGTGCTCGTGCGCGTGCCAGAGGCGCCCGCGAACCGGCGGCTGCCCCGGGTCGGGTTTTTCTCCTCGTACCGACTGCTGTTCCGCGACATCGCGGCGCTCTGGAAGGAGAGCCGCAACACGGTGATGTTCCTCATCGCCTCCGCGCTCTTCCGCGACGGGCTGGTGGGCGTGTTCACGTTCGGCGGGATCCTCGCCAAGGGCACCTTCGGCTTCACGGAATCGGGGGTCATCGTGTTCGCGATCGCCGCGAACGTCGTCGCGGGCATCAGCACGATCCTCTCCGGGAGGTTCGACGACCGCTTCGGCGCCAAGCCGGTGATCGTGACCGCGCTGATCGGGCTGGTCATCGCCGGACTGGCGGTGTTCTTCCTGCACGACTCCGGCGCGATCGTCTTCTGGGTGTTCGGCCTCATCCTCTGCCTCTTCGTCGGCCCCGCGCAATCGGCGAGCCGCACGTTCCTGACGCGCCTCACTCCGGCCGGGCGGGAGGGCGAGGTGTTCGGCCTCTACGCGACCTGCGGCCGGGCGGTCTCGTTCGTCGCCCCGCTGCTCTTCGCGACCTTCGTCGCGGTGGGCGGCGCACAGTACTGGGGCATCCTCGGGATCGTGCTGGTGCTGCTGGTGGGGCTACTGCTCCTGCTGCCGGTGCGGTCGCCCCGGGAGGCGGAGGCGCCGTAAGCGACAGCCCGGTAAGCGACAGCCCGGTCGTGGTCAGCGCGGCCAGGCCCGCACGAACCGGTCGAAGAGCTCGGCGAAGGTGCGGGCCTCCTCCGGCGTGAAGGCGGCCAGTGCGGCCTCGACGGCCGACCGGCGGTGGTTCTGCACCTCACCCAGTTGGGAGCGGCCGGCCGCGGTGAGCTGCAGGAGTGAGCGGCGCGCGTCGGACGAGTCAGGCACTCGGCGCACCAAGCCGCGCTCGACGCCCTCCTGCACGAGCCGGCTCGCGCGCGGCTGATCGACGCCGATCGCGGTCGCGAGCGAGCTGACCGAGAACTGACGCCCCTCGGCGTCGGCCGCGGCCAGGGCCTCCAGCATGCGAAAGCGCGCGATGCGGCCGAGGGAGCCGTCGCGCCCGCGCCGACCGGGCCCGGGGCGTGCGGAGTCGCCGAACGGCCCGGGGTATCCGCCCCAGGGCCCGCGCGGACCCCAGCCGTGCGCGTCGCCGTGCGGGCGCTGGCCGTGGTTGTGCTCCCCATGATCGTGCTCGCCGTGGTCGTGCTCGAACCTGCGGCGCGACTGGTCGCGGCGCACTGCCACCAGCGACCGCTCGATCAGCGACACGATGTCCGCTTGCGGCGAACCGCTCTGCTCTTGACGATCCTCACCCATGCATGTAATTATACATTTAGTTGTAAGGGTACATAGAAAAAAGAAGGGGGTCCCCGATGACGAACATCGACGACTCGAACACCACGCCCCCGGGCTACTGGTTCGGCGAGCTGAACAGGCGACTCCGCGACCGGATGCGCGACGAACTCCACGACCTCGGCCTCGGCCGCCGCGGCTGGCGCATCCTGCACACCCTGGCCGACAGGCCCACAACGCCGGAGGACCTGGCCGCCACCCTGCCCCGCCACGGCCACGCCGGCCCGCCCGACCCCGGCGAGCGGCACGACGGACCCGGCGCCGACCGCCGGAACCCGGAAGGCGACCGAGAGGGCGCAGATCCCGGCACGGACCGTGGCACAGGCTCGGCCGCCGCGTCCGGTCGGCGTGAATGGCGCGGACATCCGGACTGGATGCGCCGAGAATGGGAGCGCCGCCAGGAGATGTACCGCGCGTGGATGGAGCACGACCGGCAGCACCCGCATCCTGACCCACGCGACCACCACGAGCACGGCGTCGAGCACGAACAGGAGCACGGGCACGACCACGAACACGACGCCGGGCACGAACACGACCACGAACACGACGCCGGGCACAAGCACGAGCACGAGCATGGGCGCGGCGACGACCACGACGCGCACCCCGAGCACGACCACCACGGCGAGCACGACCACGAGCACGGCCCCCGATCCGGCGGACATGGCTCGCAGCAGGCCTTCGAGCGCGGGTTCGAACGCGGGTTCGTCCGCGGCTTCGAGCGCGGTACGCCGTTCGGCCCCGGCCGGTTCGGCCCCGGCGGATTCGGCCCCGGCGGATTCGGCCCCGGCCGATTCGGTCACGGCCCGTACGGTCAGGGCCACGGCAACGGCTACGGTCACGGCTACGGCTACGGCTTCTCGCCTGTCTACGGTCACGCGCCCTTCTCCGGCCGCGGCGGCTGCCACGAGCACATCCGCGCCGGCGTCGATCGGGTTCTCGCCGACTTCGTCGAGCGCGGCTGGGTCTGGTTCGACGGCGACACGGCGACTCTGACCGACGAGGGACGCGCGGCCCACGACGCGGCCTTCGAGCGCATCCGCGCCCTCCGGGCGTCGGTCTCGGAGGGCATCGACCCGGCCGACCTGGCCACGACGCTAGCCACGCTGGAGGCCATGGCGCGCAATCTCGGCTGGACGCCACCGGCCGACGCGCTGGATTCCGAGGCGCCCGGGACCGAAGCCCCCGCCGAGCAGACACCGTCCTCTGACGGCGAGGCGCGCAGCGACGACCCGGCCACCGACTGAACGGACGCAGGGCGGCACCACTGTGGTGCCGCCCTGCCGCGCTCGGCCTCACGCTTCTGAGCCGCCGATCGTCCGACCGAGCCTGCCGAGCCTGCCGAGCCTGCCGAGCCTGCCGAGCCTGCCGAGCCTGCCGAGCCTGCCGAGCCTGCCGAGCCTAGGATGGACGCATGACGCCACCGCGCGAAGAGGTCGTGCTGCTCGCCGACGACGGCACCCCGGTTGGGACCGCGGACAAGGCAACCGTGCACTCGGCGCACACCCCGCTCCACCTGGCGTTCTCGTGCCACCTTTTCGATGGCGAGGGACGCGTTCTCGTGACCCGCCGCGCGCTCGGCAAGGCGACCTGGCCCGGGGTCTGGACGAACTCGTTCTGCGGGCATCCCGCCCCCGGCGAGACGATGGAGGACGCGATCGCCCGCCGCGCAGCCGACGAACTCGGCACCAGGGTCGAGAACCTCGTCGCCGTCCTCCCCGACTTCCGGTATCGCGCCACCGACGCCGCCGGCATCGTCGAGTACGAGGTCTGCCCCGTCTTCACGGCGACGATCGCGGGCGAGCTCGACCCTGTCGAGGCCGAGGTCGCCGAATGGGAATGGGTGGATCCGCGGGTGCTGCTCGCGGGGGTCGACGCGACACCCTGGGCGTTCAGCCCGTGGCTGACCCTGCAATTGCCCGCGCTCTACGCAGACGATGCGCCCGAAGCTTCAGGTCAGCTGTGAGTGGGTCTCATTATTTTCCACCTGTGTAATTGACTGTGGATAACTTCGTCGGCGTATGCCGCAAGGCGAATCCGTTCGTCCCCGAAGCAGCTAGCCCGGGTAGCATTTGCGCCTCCGCACCTACCAGCCGGGCGTGGGCTCGGGTGAGCCGGGCCGACCGGTCAGGGTCAGCTGGACGGTCGTCCCGCGTCGTTCGCTGAGACGTCGGTGCGGTGGAAGTTGAGGTACGAGCGCGAGGCCGTCGGGCCGCGCTGGCCCTGATACCGGGAGCTGTACTCGGCCGAACCGTACGGGCGCTCGGCCGCGGACGACAACCGGAAGAAGCACATCTGGCCGATCTTCATGCCCGGCCAGAGTTTGATCGGCAGCGTCGCCACGTTGCTCAGCTCGAGCGTGACGTGACCCGAGAAGCCGGGATCGATGAAGCCGGCCGTGGAGTGCGTGAGCAGGCCCAGCCTCCCGAGCGAGCTCTTGCCCTCGAGACGCGCGGCGACGTCGTCGGGAAGGCTGACCATCTCGAAGGTCGACCCGAGGACGAACTCACCCGGGTGCAGGATGAACGGCTGACCCGGGTCGACCTCGACGAACCGGGTCAGCTCGGGCTGATCGATAGCCGGGTCGATGAAGGGGTACTTGTGGTTGTCGAAGAGACGGAAGAAGCGGTCCAGCCGCACGTCGATGCTCGACGGCTGCACCATCGCCGACTCGTACGGCTCCAGCGCGATCCGCCCAGCACCCAGTTCGGCCTTGATGTCACGATCGGAGAGAAGCACGCGCCCAGCCTATCGGGTGGGGTGAAAGCGCAGCAGCGGCCCTGCCGCCGCCCGGGCCGAGCACCCTGACACCTGACGTAGCCTGGTGCGATGAGCACCACCGTCCCGGCGGCCACCGTACGCATCCGACCGGCCGCCGAGGGCGAGTTCGCCGCGATCGGCGAGCTCACGTACGCGGCGTACTCGCACGACTACACCGATCTCTCCGACGACTACCGTCAGCAGCTGCGACACCCCGAGACCCTCCTCGACGCGTTCGACTTCTTCGTGGCGGAGGACGCGGTCACCGGCACGCTCGTCGGCACGATCGCCGTGCTCCGCGCCGGTCACGACCAGCACGGGCACGTCGGGCCGAACGAGCTCTACTTCCGCCTTCTGGCCACGCATCCCTCCGCCCGCGGGCGCGGCATCGGCGCCGAGCTGACCCGGTTCGCCATGGCGGAGGCTCGACGCCGCGGACAGCGCGCCGTCGTGCTGAACAGCGGCCCGGAGATGCTGGGCGCGCACGCGCTCTACCGCAAGCTGGGCTTCAGCAGGCGCGCCGAGCGGGAGGGCGTCATCGTCCTCCCCGACGGCCGGGAGCTGCAGCTGCTCACGTTCGTGCTCGATCTGGAGGGGTGACGCTCCGGCCGGCCGTCAACCCGCGACGGACGAGCGCTGCCGAACCACGGCTCCCGCTCCGACGGCGATGTACAGCGCCGCGGCGGCGACGAACCCGACCGACATGAGGAACGACAGCCAGTCGCTGCCGGTGAACATCGTTCCGACCCCGACGAGGAAGGTCGCGATGATCACGATGAACCCCCACAGCGCGGCACTCTGCGCGACCCCCGCCCGACGAGCGGTCGTCCACACCCGCACGGCCACGACGATCAGCCCGATGCCGACGAGCGCGTGGAGGCCGAGGAGGATGCCCGCGAACACCCGGGCAGCACCCTCGTTCTCCTCGGGGGCGCCGATGAGATTCGCGCCCATCCCGAGAAGGAACTGGACGGCGAGCGCGCTGAGGGCCTCCCTTGAGCGGCGGACAAGATCGGCAGAGGAGTTCGGGAGTGCAGAGGAGTTCGGGAGCGTGGACATCGGGGTCCCCTTTCATTCAGCGGTGCGCGGCATTCAGCCACCATTCTGTTCGCGCAGCCCGCTCCTGTCATGGGGGCGACGGAGTACGTTTCCGTACTCTCAGCGGAGTACGGTGCGCGCGACGCCGTCGGCAGCACGCCGCAGCGGTCCGCGCCGATCCCGAGCAGCCGCGCTCAGAACGGTCGCGCCGGCGAGCGCCGCACCCGACAGCGCCGCACCCGCGACGCTCAGCGACCGCCGGTTCCGCGACGCCCACGCCTGCACGCTCCTCCCCTTCGAGCGGTCTCCGAACGGCCCGTGGCTGCCGTGGTCGACGACCCGGTCGGCGGGCTCCCACAGGTTGGCGGGCTGGTCGGCCGGGCGCGGCTCGTCGGTCTGCTGCGACTGGTAGCCGGTCCGTGCCAAGTAGCGGTCGAGCAGGCCGGGAATCAGGCGGTTGCCGACGATCGTCTCCACTGTCGACGCGCCCACCCAGTACGCGCGCCGAGGCCGCACCGCTGCCCGGACGATCGTGCGGGCGGCGACCTCCGGCTGGTAGATCGGCGGCACCGGCTGCGCCTGCTTCGGGAGGCGCGACAGCAGCCACCGGAACTGCGGCGTGTTCATCGCGGGGAGGTGGACCATGGTGATCGCAACGTCGCTGTGGTCGTGCAGCAGTTCGGTGCGCACCGATTCCGTGAAGCCGACGATCGCGTGCTTGGCGCCGCAGTACGCGGACTGCAGTGGGATGCCGCGGTAGGCGAGCGCCGAGCCGATCTGCACGATCGTGCCCCGGCCGGCGGGACGCATCCGGCGGAGCGCCGCCATCGTGCCGTAGACGAACCCGAGGTAGGAGACCTCCGTCGTCCGCCGGAACTCGTCCGGGGCGATCCGACCGAACTCGGCGAAGACGGAGGAGAACGCACAGTTCACCCAGACATCGATGCGTCCCCATTCGGTGACGACGCGCTCCGCGGCGGCCTCCATCGCCTCCGCGTCAGCCACATCGACCGGCACCGTGAGCGCGCGGCCGCCCGCGGCGCGCACCTCGTCGGCAGCGGCTTCCACCCCCGCCTCGCCGCGGGCGAGCAGCGCGACGCTCGCGCCATTCCGCCCGAACTCGACGGCGGCGGCGCGGCCGACGCCTCCGCTCGCGCCCGTCACGACGACGATGGCGCCCTCCAGGTTCTCGATCCCGTTCATCGACAGTCCTCCGCTCGTTCACGATTCGATGCTGCGATGCTCCGCGCCTCCTGCGAATCCGGTCAACCCCTTGCGCTCACGCACAGAGGGGCATTGCATCCGCATCAGGAACGTCGGGACGACCAGGAAGGCTGCGACATGACCGTGAAGCTCAACCGGAAAGCCCTCGACCACGCGCGCTCGCTCGTGGAGAAGGGGACGGTGGTCCGCGACGAGCGCGACGACTGGAGCGAGCACGCACCGAGCGCCGCCGACGAGAACGCTTTCATCGACAAGCACGGCTGGGACGAATACGCGCTCTGGCACCTGGGCGAGGACGCGGAGGCGAGCGAGGAGACGAAGGGGCGGTTCAGCTTCCCTTATGGCGACTTCGCCACGGTTCATCGCTGCGCGGTCATCTCGCTGGAGAGCCGCGCCGCTCAAAACGACCACGATGACATCGCGAAGTCGACGAAGAAGCTCCTCGAGCAGATCGACGAGGACTGAGCCGTGTCGCCCCTCGCATCCGACGCGGAGGACGGCCGCCGATGAGCGTCATCACCTCGGGCGGCGTCGACGTTCGGACGCTCGCTGACGCCCTCGCCGACCGGGTCGACGGGGAAGTGCGGTTCGACGACGGCAGCCGGGCGACCTACGCGACCGACGCCTCCAACTACCGGCAGGTGCCGATCGGCGTCGTCGTGCCGTACACGGTCGACGCGGCGGTGGAGGCCATCGCCGTCTGCCGCGAATACGGCGCGCCTGTGCTCAGCCGCGGCGGCGGGACGAGCCTCGCCGGCGAGTGCACCAACCACGCGATCGTCATCGACTGGAGCAAGTACTGCAACCGGGTTCTGTCCGTCGACCCCGACGCACGCACCGCGACGGTCGAGCCCGGCATCGCGCTCGACGACCTCAACGCGGTGCTGGCCCCGCACGGCCTCCAATTCGGGCCGAAGCCGGCCACGCACTCGCACTGCACGCTCGGCGGGATGATCGGCAACAACTCGTGCGGGTCCACCGCCCAGGCGTACGGCAAGACCGTCGACAACGTGCGCCGGCTGGAGGTGCTGACCTACGCGGGCGACCGGTTCTGGGCGGGACCGACCTCCACCGAGGAGTTCGAGCGCATCCAGCACGCCGGCGGGCCGGTGGCGGAGCTCTACACCGCGATGCGCGACCTCGCCGAGACGTCGGGCGACCTCATCCGCGAGCGCTATCCGCACATCCCGCGCCGGGTCTCGGGCTACAACCTCGACTCGCTGCTGCCGGAGGCCGGGTTCGACGTGGGCAGGGCGCTGGTCGGCTCGGAGTCCACGCTGGTCACGGTGCTGCGCGCGGAGCTCGACCTCGTTCCCGTGCCGCCGACGCGCACCTTCCTGGTCCTCGGCTTCCCGAGCATCGAGGACGCCGCGGATGCCGCTACCGAGATCGCCGAGCACGACCCGCTCACGATCGAGGGCCTCGACAGCGTGCTGGTGAACGACCAGAAGACCAAGCGCCAGAACGTGGAGGCCCTGCATCTGCTCCCCGAGGGCGACGGCTGGCTGGTCGTCGAGTTCGGCGGTCAGACCAAGGACGAGTCGGACGAGAAGGCGCGGAGAATGGTCGCGGCGCTCCAGGACCGCGACGTCGTGCCCCACGATCGCGAGTTCGGCGACGAGGCGCACCAGAAGGAGATCCTGGAGGTCCGCGAAGCGGGGCTCGGCGCAACGGCGTGGATCCCCGACCGCCAGGACACCTGGGAGGGCTGGGAGGACGCCGCGGTGCCTCCCGAGCACCTCGGCCGGTACCTGCGCGACTTCGGCGACCTCCTCGACGAGTTCGGCTACCAGAACGTCTCCCGCTACGGGCACTTCGGGCAGGGCTGCGTGCACTGCCGCATCCCGTTCGACCTCGTGACGGAGGAGGGGATCGCGCAATACCGCGCGTTCATCCAGCGCGCGGCGGAGCTGGTCGCGAGCTACGGAGGTTCGCTCTCCGGCGAGCACGGCGACGGGCAGTCGCGCGGGGCCCTGCTGCCCGTGATGTTCGGCGAGGAGGTCGTGCACGTGTTCGAGCGGTTCAAGGCGCTGTTCGATCCGGAGGACAGGATGAACCCGGGCAAGGTCGTGCATCCCTACCAGCCGACCGAGAACCTCCGGCTCGGCGCCGGGTACGGGCCGAAGGTCGACGTGGAGTTGCACTTCTCGTACCCGAAGGACCGCGGGCAGTTCGACCGCGCGGCCCTGCGTTGCGTGGGCGTCGGCAACTGCCGCAGCCACAGCGGCAACGTCATGTGCCCGTCGTTCCGGGCGACGAACGAGGAGGAGCACTCCACGCGCGGCCGCTCGCGGCTGCTCTTCGAGATGCTGGAGGGACAGTACCGCGAGAGCCCGATCGCCGACGGCTGGCGCTCGACCGAGGTGCGCGACGCCCTCGACCTGTGCCTGTCGTGCAAGGGCTGCAAGACCGACTGCCCGGTCAACGTCGACATGGCGACCTACAAGGCCGAGTTCCTCTCGCACCACTACGAGGGGAGGCTGCGCCCGGCCGCCCACTACACGATGGGCTGGCTGCCGATCTGGGCGCGGATCGCGAGCGTCGCGCCGGCGCTCGTGAACCGGCTCGCGCGCATCCCCGGGCTCTCCCGTGCGGCCAAGCGGCTCGGAGGCGTCGAGCCCGACCGGCCAGTGCCGCGGTTCGCGCCCCAGCGCTTCACCGACTGGTTCGCCGAACGGCCGCCCGGGCCCCCTGCGCCGCTGGGCGACGTGATGATCTGGCCGGACACGTTCACCGACAACTTCCACCCCTCCATCGGCCGCGCGGCCGTCACCGTGCTCGAAGACGCCGGCTACCGCGTGGTTCTGCCGCCGGGGCACCTCTGCTGCGGCCTGACCTGGATCTCGACCGGCCAGCTCGCGACGGCCGGGAGAATGCTGGCACACACCGCCGAGGTGCTCGCCGCCGCGCTGAGCGACGACGTGCCCCTGGTCGGGTTGGAGCCGAGCTGCCTCGCGGTCTTCCGCTCCGACGCTCCCGAACTGCTGCCCGACGATCCGAACGTCGCCGCGGTCGCCGAGCGGGCGACCTCCTTCGCCGAGCTGCTGGAGCGCACGCCCGACTGGTCGCCCCCGCACATCGGTGGCACTGCGGTCGTGCAGCCGCACTGCCACCAGCACGCGGTGGGCGGCTTCGGCGCCGACCAGACGATTCTCGACAGGGCCGGGATCGAGACGACCACGGTGGAGGGCTGCTGCGGTCTCGCCGGCAACTTCGGCTTCGAGGACGGCCATCTGGACGTGTCGGCGGCGGCAGCCGAGCACGCGCTGCTTCCCGCCATCCGGGAGGCCGGACCGGGCGCGCGCGTGATCGCGGACGGCTTCAGCTGCCGCACCCAGGTCGAGCAGCTCGGTGGCACCGCCGGCCTCTCCGAGGCGTCGCGGCCGCTGCACCTCGCGGAGGTCCTCGCACTGCAGCTCGGAGCGCGCCGCGGCGTGCCCGTGCGGGTGGACCGCCCGGGCCGGACCGCCGAGCGTGTGCCCGCGGAGGCGGTCGAGCGGGCGCTCGCCTCGGAGCGCGTGCGGCAGAGGAGCTGAACGGTCGATGGGCGGGACGCTCCCAGTCGTGGAGGCGCTGGAGACTCGGGTCCTCCGCATCCCCACCGACTCCCCGGAGGCCGACGGCACAGCCTCCTGGGACAGCACGACGCTGGTCGTCGTGCTGCTCCGGGCCGGCGAGGTGACCGGCCTCGGCTACACGTACAGCTCGGCCGCGGCGGCGACCGTGATCGACGACGAGCTCGCGCCGGTGGTGCGCGGGAGGTCGCTCGCCGACCTCGCCGCGATCGTCGCCGACCTCGAGCACGCGCTGCGCAACCCCGGCCGCCCTGGCATCGGCGCGTGCGCGCTCTCTGCGGTGGACGTCGCGCTCTGGGATGGACGCGCCCGCGCGCTCGGAATGCCGCTGGTCGACCTCCTGGGACGGGTTCGCGTGTCCGCTCCCGCGTACGGGAGCGGAGGCTTCACGACCTACGACGACGAGCGCCTGCACGACCAGCTCGCGGGCTGGGCGCGCGAGGGCTGCCGGTGGGTGAAGCTGAAGATCGGCGAAGCGTGGGGCACGCAGGAGGAGCGCGACCTCCACCGGGTGCAGGTGGCGCGTGAGGCGATCGGACCCGAGGTCGGCCTGTTCGTCGACGCGAACGGCGCCTACGGTGTCGGCCAGGCGCTACGCGTGGAGCGCGCGCTGCGGCGGTACGACGTGACCTGGTTCGAAGAGCCGGTGAGCTCGGACTACCCGGACCAGCTCGCCGCCGTGCGGGCGGGCGCGCTGGCCGACATCGCGGCGGGCGAGTATGTGTACCGCCCCTCGGACGCCGTTGCCCTCCTCGGCTCGGTGGACTGCCTCCAGCTCGACGTCACCCGCTGCGGCGGCTACAGCGGCTGGCTGCAGCTGAGCAGGCAGGCCGCGGCGCACGGTGTCCCGGTCTCGGCGCACTGCGCACCGCAACTCGCCGCGCACGCGGGCTGCGCGACCCGCGGGTTCCGGCACCTGGAGTACTTCCACGACCACGCTCGGCTGGAGAGCGAGGTGTTCTCCGGAACGCTGCCGCTCGTGGACGGTGCGCTCACTCCCGAGCGTCTGCCCGGTCACGGGCTGACGTTGCGGGAGTGACCCCCTGGAGCGCGAGCGCTCATCGGGCGACGACCAGCGCTTGCGGCGCGGCCTGCTTCATCCGGGTGCGCAGCCAGCGCAGTTGGATCGCGGTCTGCTTGTCGCACGAGCCCACGACGTCGAGCAGCTCGCGGTCATGCAACGCCATCGCCGCCTGCCCGACCATCGACCAGGTGATGTCGGTGAGGCTCGCGAGGAGGTAGAGGTCCTGGAGGTCGCGTAGCAGTCCGAGCGGGCCGGAGCGCGGTTGCGAGATCGCGTCCGCGCGGAGGCGTTCCGGCTCGTCGTCAGCCGGGGCCGTGCCGACGCGGGCGATCACCGGGTCGAGCTTGGCCCGGTGATCGTCGCACTGCGAGGCGAGGCTCCGGCAGAGGAAGTGCACATCGGGCTCGTCGCCGTGCGCGTCGGCGACCTGCCGGTACGACTCGGCGAGCGTGGACTCGGACTCCGCCAGGAGGGTCAGATACACAGGGAGCTTCACGATTCGTCCTTCCACGCGCGCACCTGCACCGCGGCCGACTTGAACACGGGCTGCTTCGACACCGGGTCCCACTCCGTCGCCGTCATCTCGTTGGCGGCCGTCGGATGCCGCTCCTCGGCCTCCGGAGGAGCATCCCAGTACCCGTAGTGGAACGGCGCGAACACCGTTCCGGGCTTGATGTCGGTGATGCGGACCGGAGCCACGATGCGCCCACGCCGGGAGCGGACCTCCACGAGCTCGCCCTCTGTCAGACCGCGCGCGGCTGCGTCCGACGCGGCCAGCTCGAGCCAGACCTCGGGGGCGGCCTCCTGCAGCAGCGGGGTGCGGCCCGTCTTGGTGCGGGTGTGGAAGTGGTAGACGCTGCGCCCGGTGGTCAACCGCAGCGGGTACCCGTCGTCCGGCGGCTCATGCGGGCCGGTGAACGTCGCCGACTTGAGCATCGCGCGGCCGTCGACGCCGAGCGCCTTGTAGGCCTCCCCGCCGACCGCGGCGCCGGTGAGGAGGTCGTGCCCGTAGGTCTCGCAGTACTCGGGTCGTGACGGGAAGTCGAAGTCGGTGTACAGCCGGATCACGCTCTTGGTCTCGTGCTCGCGTCGGGGCCAGTGGATCCCGGACTCACGGCGGAGGTCGTCATAGGAGATCCCGGTGTAGTCGCACGGGCGTCCGCGTGAGCACTCCTGCCACGCCCGGTAGGCGTCCTCCGGTCCGCGCCAGTCGAGCAGTGGGCCGCCGTCGTTGCGACGGAAGTCCATCCGGCGCGCGTAGTCGAGGAAGATGTCGAGGTCCGAGCGCGCCTCGCCCGGCGGATCGACCGCCTTCTCCGACAGGTGGACGGTGCGGGTCGCGTTGGTGAAGGTCCCCGTCTTCTCGCCCCAGCCTGCTGCCGGAAGGACGACATCTGCGAGCTCGGCCGTCTCGGTGAGGTAGAGATCCTGCACGACCAGGAACAGGTCCTTCTTCGCAAGGATCTCCCGGATGCGTGCCAGCTGCGGCAGCGACACCGCCGGGTTGGTGGCCGAGATCCAGAGGAACGAGATCGACCCCTGTTCGACGTAGCGGAACAACTGCATCGCGTGCGTCGGCGCCGCCCAGTGCGGAATCACCAGCGGGTCGACATCCCACAGCGTGGCCAGCTGCTGGACGTGCTCGGGGTTCTCCCAGTTGCGGAAACCGGGCAGATCGCCATCGGCGCCGGTCTCGCGGTTGTTCTGCGCGGTCGGCTGTCCGTTCATCTGGAGGATGCCGGCGCCGGGCCGGCCGAGCATCCCGCGCAGCAGATGGAGGTTGTTCACCTGGCACGAGGCGGCGGTCGCCTGCGGCGCCTGGTAGAAGCCCTGCAGCACGGTGGAGACGACGCGCTCGGAGCTCGCGAAGATGCGGGCGGCCTCACGGATGTCGGCGGCGTCGAGCCCGCAGACCTCGGCGGTGTGCTCGGGGGTCCACAGCGCGCACTGGTCGCGCAGCTCATCGAAGCCGACCGTGTGTGCGGCGACGAACTCCTCATCGACCCAGCCGTTCACGATCAACTCGCGAACGAGCCCGAGCATCAGTGCGAGATTGGTGCCAGGCTCGAGCGCCAGATGCACGTCCGCGCGCTGGGCCACCGGGGTGTTCCTCGGGTCGACGACGACGAGCTTCGGCGGGTCTGCCCCGTCGAGCCGGTCGAGGATGTGCGACCAGGTGACTGTCTGCGTCGCGGCAATGTTGTGGCCGTAGAGGAAGAGGGCATCGCAGTCGTCGATGTCCTCATAGCAGCCGGGCTGACCGTCGGCGCCGAAGGTCTCCTTGAGAGCGGAGGCAGCGGTCGCCGTGCACAGGCGGGTGTTGCCGTCCATGTGCGGCGTTCCGATGCCGCCCTTCCCGAGCACCGCGAGAGCGTAGTACTCCTCGATGAAGAGCTGGCCGCTCGTGTAGAAGCCATGGCTGAGCGGGCCGACGGTGTCGAGGAGTTCCCGGCTGCGCGAGACGATGGCCTCCATCGCCTCCTCCCAGGTCGCCGGCTCCAGCTCGCCTCCGCGACGGAGGAGCGGCGTGGTGAGCCGGTCGTCACCACCCATCCCCTGCCAGCTGCCATAAAGACCCTTGGGCCCGAGGCGGCCGCGGTTGATGGCGTCATCGGCGCGACCGCGCACCCCGACCATCCGGCCGTCCTTCACCGCGATGTCGAGGCCGCAGCCGTTGCTGCAGAGCACGCAGGCCGAGCGCGTCCAGCGGTCGATGTCTGCTTCGGTGAGTCCGTCGGCCAGCACCTGGTCGACGCGCGTCGGCCAGGTGGCCCCGGCCGCATACGGAGTTCGTCGGCCCCAGACGTCATCGATCCGTGTCTCCTCCATGATCGCCACCGTCGTCCGATATTCCGTTGGTTCCGACCCCTTGCGCGAACCGTGCGAACGTGGGCGACCACGCACGCGCCCGACGCACGGCCTCGGGACGCACCGCCGGACTACCCGCCTCCGCTGCGCTGTCAACCGGTATGTCCGGCGGACCGGACGCGGTTCAGTGGCGCGCAGGCACACAACCCCGCCGTCTGAGGAAGGAGAACGAATGCCTGACAGCCAGTACAGCTTCGACAACCCGGTCGACCGCTACCCGCACATCCACCCGCCCGAGACGCAGGTGCCGGAGCCCGGCCGCGACAGCGAACTCGACCCGCCCGCCGATCACGGCGAGTCCAGCTACGTGGGCACCGGTCGGCTCACCGGGAGGAAGGCGATCGTCACAGGAGGCGACTCCGGCATCGGCGCCGCCGTGGCCATCGCGTTCGCGCGGGAAGGGGCGGACGTCGCGATCGTCTACCGGCCCGACGAGGAGGTCGACGCTCAAGCCGTCGCCGAGCAGATCCGCGACACGAATCAGAGCGCGCTGATGCTCCCCGGCGACCTGACCGAACCGGCGTTCTGTCGGGAGGTCGTGAAGCGCGCGGTCGACGAGTTCGGCTCGCTGGACATCCTGGTCAACAACGCGGGAAAGCAGCTGTTCTGCACCGACCTGGCCGACCTCCCTGACGAGCAGTTCGACGAGACCATGAAGACGAACGTCTACGCGATGTTCTGGCTCACCAAGGCGGCGCTGCCGCACCTGCCCGCGGGGTCGACGATCATCAACACCACCTCGGTGCAGGCCTACCTGCCGAGTGAGCTGCTGGTGGACTACGCGACGACGAAAGCGGCGATCAACACCTTCACCAAGGCGCTCGGTCAGCAGCTCGCCCCGAAGGGCATCCGTGTGAACGCCGTCGCTCCTGGACCGATCTGGACGCCGTTGCAGGTCAGCGCCGGACAGCCGCCGCAGAAGCTGCCGGACTTCGGCTCGCAGACCCCGCTCGGGCGCCCCGGGCAGCCCGCCGAACTCGCACCGGCCTACGTGCTCCTGGCGTCGCCGGAGTCCAGTTACGTCGTCGGCGAGACGCTCACAGTGACGGGTGGAATGCCGACACCCTGAGGGGCCGCTCCCGCACTCGCTCGGGCGCGGCGGCCGGGCATGCATGTGCACGAATAGGCCGCAAGGGGTTGCGCGCGCCGCCTTCCGGACGTTCGCTGGCGTCGAGACGCGAAAGAGGGCGAAAGTAGGGAACGACTATGGCAACGACGGTCAGCGAGTTCGTGATCGGGCGCCTGCGGGAGTGGGGCGTACGGCGTGTGTTCGGCTTCCCCGGCGACGGGATCGGGGAGTTCGACGGGATGCTCGGCAAGACCGAGCGAGCCGGCGACGGACTGGAGTACATCCGGCCGACGCACGAGGAGATCTGCGCCCTGATGGCGGTGGCGCACGCGAAGTTCACCGGCGAAGTCGGGGTGTGCGTCGCCACCTCCAGCCCCGGCGGGTTCCACCTGATGAACGGCCTCTACGACGCCAAGATGGACAACCAGCCCGTCGTCGCCATCGTCGGCCAGCAGGGGCTGAACGCGTTCGGAACCTTCAACCAGCAGGAGAGCAAGCTCGAGCAGACGTTCTCCGACGTCGCCGCCTATGTGCAGACGATCGTCTCCCCGGAGCAGACGCAAGCCGTTGTCGACACCGCCTTCCGTACCGCGATCACGCGCAAGCAGCCCTGCGTGATCATCCTCCCCCACGACGTGCAGGGCATGGAGATGGCCGAGCCCGGGGCCGAGATGTGGGTCTCGCGCTCCAGCGCCGTGGCGCCGTCGACGGCGATCGCCCCTCCGCCCGAGCAGCTGAGGGCTGCCGCCGACATCATCAACGCCGGCGAGCGCGTGACCTTCCTCGTCGGCCACGGCGCCGTGGGCGCGACCGAGGAGGTTCTCGCGGCGGCCCGGCTGGCCGGCGCAGGTGTCATGACGACGCTGCGCGGTAAGCAGGTCGTTCCCGGCGACGTCCCGTTCCACACGCAGCAGCTCGGCCTGCTCGGCTCCCGACCGAGTTACGAACAGATGCAGGAGTGCGACACGCTCGTCCTCCTCGGCACCAACTACCCGTACGGACAGTTCCTCCCGGCGACCGGGCAGGCGCGCGCCATCCAAGTCGACCTCCGGCCGGAGCAGCTCGGGCTGCGTTACCCGACCGAGGTGAGCATCTGGGGCGACGTGAAGACCACCCTCGACGGCCTCATTCCGCTGCTCACCCAGAAGGAGGACCTCTCGTGGCAGGAGGGCATCGCGGCGAAGATGCGCGACTGGGAGGACGAGCTCGCCGCCCAGGCCGAGCAGCACTACGACGACGGCGTCAACCCGCGCGCCGTCTACCACGAGCTGAACAAGCGCCTCCCCGCCGGTGCGATCGTCACCGCAGACGCGGGGACGACCGCGGATTGGTACGGCCAGCACATCCGGCTGCGCGACGGCATGAGGGGCGATCTCTCCGGACGACTCGCCACCATGCTCGCCGCCATGCCGTACGCGACGGCCGCGAAGTTCGCCTACCCCGACCGCACCGTGATCTGCACGATCGGCGACGGCGCCTTCCAGATGCTGGGGATGAACGAACTCATCACGGTGAAGAAGTACCAATCGCGGTGGTCGAACCCGAGTTTCGTCGTTCTCGTGCTGCACAACGACGACCTGACCCAGGTGTCGTGGGAGATGCGCACCGAGGACGCCAACCCGGTCTGGCCCACCTCCCAGGACGTCGAATCGGTCGACTACGCCGGATGGGCCCGACTGCTCGGCTTCCAGGGCATCGCGGTCACCGCCGACGACCAGATCGAGGCGGCCTGGGACACCGCCCTCGCCCATCCCGGCGTCACGATCATCGATGCGCACACCAGCAAGAACGCGCCGCCGCTGCCTCCGCACATCACGTTCGAGTTCGCGAAGAACACCGGCCTTGCGCTGCTGAAGGGCGACCCGGAGGGGCTCGGCGCGATCAAGGCTTCGGCGACGTCGCTGATCACCGAGGGCATCGAACGCGTCAAGAACACGCTGCACCTCGGCTACGACGACGACGACGTCGTCCGCTAGACACGACTCACCGAACCGGAGGAATGACGAATGCGAGTTCCGCGTGACAGGATCCGTCGGATGATTCTCGACGAAGTGGGCGATGCGGCGCTGGCGGGCGTGCCAGAGAGCTTCATCGGGGCCGTGGTCACGGGCGCCGCACTCGCAATCGGCGACGATGACCTCCGGTACACCGGGGCGAGCGTTCAGCGGACGGAGGAGCTGGTGCGGCTCCGGTTCGGAGGGTTCACCGACAGCACGCTGACGACGATCAGCGCAGATTTCGACCTCGCCAGCCGTCATGCCGAGGTCGTGACCCGGGTCCACCGCCGGTCCGACCTCGAACGCCTCGAGATCAGGGGAGGCACGGCGTCGTTCGGCGGGGACGACCCTGCGGAGTGGCCGGGTTCGTTCGCCGTACGCGCCCAGTACCGGGACGGGTTGGAGATCGTGATCCCGATGAGCGATGCGAACACTCCGAAGAAGCGGAACGCGGTCTGGACCATCCTGGCCGGCCTGCGCCAGGATCTCTCCACCCGGTGACGCATGTTTTCGCGTTCAGTCAGCAGAAACCGCGTCATGAGACGACCATTTCCCCATGGTCTCGCTGGCTCTGGACCGGTTCCCCGGGTTCACCGTGTATGGTGGAGTGGTTCGAGGCGGAACATCCGTTCTTCGTCGAATGAGATAACGCGTTCTGATCGCGTGCCCCGATTCACGCCCGGCTCCCGGGCCTCCATACTTTTTTCACCCGCCGCAGCAGACCTGCCGCAGCCCCTCCCCCGCCTCGAGACGAGGCGAAAGGACTCACCATCACCCTCTCTCAGCACCCTTCGGCCGCGCTTGTCTGGCGCCGGGCCGACGAGAGCGTCTGGGTGGCGACCGCCGGCGACGAGTACATCGGCATCGCCGAACTCGACGCCGGCCGCTTCCGCGTGCTCGACAACCGCTCGCACCCCGTCGGAACCGCCCCCACCATCGCCGAGGCGGAAACACTCCTCCGACGCACACCATCGCACCGCGTCCGCCGCGGTGTCACCAGAACGTCCGCGCCGATTCGGGCGCGGCGACCGGAACCGGCCTCCCGGTTCCCGAAGAATGAAGAATGAAGGAAGAAAAGATGCCCACAGGCACCGTCAAATGGTTCAACTCGGAAAAGGGCTACGGATTCATCGCCCCGGATGACGGCAGCGCCGACGTCTTCGCCCACTTCAGCGAGATCGCCGCGACCGGCGGCTACCGCAACCTCGACGAGAACCAGAAGGTCGAGTACGACCTCGCGCAGGGACCGAAGGGCCCCCAGGCCGCCAACATCCGGCCCGCGTGATCGCTGTGTGGTGCCCGGCCGACGGTCGGGCACCACACCGGCAACCCCCAGCAACCGCCCTTACGCTTGCTGCATCTCGGGCGTTCCGCCCACCATCCTCGGCTGGGAAGTCGTCGCATCAGCGGAGGAAGCCATGACCGCATCCACTCTCGGACCCGTTCTGCGCACGCGACAGCGGGACGAATCGCGTGCACCGGTCACGAGCACCTACAACGAGCTCCTCGGCCGCGTCCGCGGCGAAGGCCTGTTGGAGCGTCGGCGCGGCTTCTACATCACCATGTTCGCCGTGCTCACGGCAGCACTCCTCGGCGCCATCGCCGGTTTCGTGCTCCTCGGCGACTCGTGGTTCCAGCTGCTCGTCGCCGGAGCGCTCGGCCTGATCTTCACCCAGTTCGCGTTCCTCGGCCATGAGGCCTCCCACCGCCAGGTGTTCGCCTCCGGCCCCCGCAACGACCGCGCGGGCCGTCTCATCGCGACCTGGGTGGTCGGGATGAGCTACCAGTGGTGGATGACCAAGCACACCCGCCACCACGCCAACCCCAACACGGTCGGCAAAGACCCCGACATCGCCTTCGACACGATCTCCTTCACCGAGGAGGACGCAGCACGTCAGCGTGGCGTCCTCGCGGCGATCACCCGCAGGCAGGGTTACCTGTTCTTCCCCCTTCTTCTGCTGGAGGGTGTGAATTTGCACGTGACATCCATTCGATCGCTGCTCGCTCGCGGGCCGGTCGAGCGCCGGACGAGCGAGCTGGTCGCGATCGCCCTGCGGCTGTCCATCTACGTCACGATCGTGTTCACGATGTTGCCGCTCGGTTTGGCGTTCGCGTTCCTCGGAGTCCAGCTCGCCGTCTTCGGCGTCTACATGGGCGCCTCGTTCGCCCCCAATCACAAGGGGATGCCGCAGCTGCCCGCCGGCGCCCGCGTCGACTTCCTGAACAAGCAGGTCCTCACCTCGCGCAACATTCGCGGTGGCTGGACGATGAGCCTGTTCATGGGCGGTCTCAACCACCAGGTCGAGCACCACCTGTTCCCGAGCATGCCTCGGCCCCACCTGCGCCGCGCCCGCGAACTCGTGCGAGAGCACTGCGCCGCCCACGACATCCCCTACACCGAGACCGGGCTGGTGAACTCCTACCGGATCGTCATCCGCTATCTCAACAGGGTCGGCCTCGCCGCGCGCGACCCCTTCGACTGCCCCGCCGCCCAGCGCTTCCGGCGCGCGTGAGCGGGCGACTCCACACGCCGCGATCGGGTCGCGGCGTGCGGACTGGTGACGGTCAGAGCGCCGCGATGCCTTCGCCGCCGACCGCGCCGGGGACGACGACGGAGCCGACCTTCGTCAGGCTGCCGTCTGCACCCACGCGGAACGCGTCGACGCCTCCGTTGCCGCCGGTCTGCGCGTAGAGGTAACGCCCGTCAGAGGAGACGGCGGCGTCCACGGTGCCGGGGCCGGTCGCCGTCGTGCCGAGCGCCGCGAGCGTGCCGGCGCCCGCATCGGTGAAGCCGGACAGCGTGGAGCTGCCGGCATTCGAGGCGTAGAAGCGGGAACCGTCGCGGACGATCCAGCAGGTGGCCGCCTGCCCTGTGGCCGCCTGCGCGGTCGGGATGACCGCGCCGCTCGGGTCGATGCGGAACGTGGCGACCGCGTTGGTTCCCGCCTCAGCGACCACGAGGTGGCCGCCGGCATCGAACGACACCGCGAACGGGACAGCGCCCGGTTCGGGAGTCACGACGGGGTGGTGCGAGAGCCCGCCGAAGCGGTCGACAGCGAACACGTCGATGGCGCTCCCGTTCCCCTTCGTGGTCACGACCAGGTGCGACCCGTCCGGAGTGAACGCCACCTGGCCGGGAGTGTGCGTGAACTCAGGGGTCTGCGTCGGGTCGAGGCCGAGCGGCCGGTTGTAGGAGGGCACGCGCACGAGGAAGTCCCCGATCCTCGCGTAGCCCTGCACCGCTCCGCCCGCGCGGGCGTCGAGCACGTACACGAACGGCCCGTGCGCTGTCACGCTCACCGGGAACGAGCCTCCGGTCGACAGCACCTCGAGCCGGATCAGGCGATCGCCGCGGACCGCGAACACGGTGAGCGTGTTGCTTCCCGCGTTGACGGCGTAGAGCAGCCCGCGGTCGTAGACGAGGGAGCCCTGCGAGGCCAGATGGTCGACGACCGAGCCGGTCAGCGCGCCGCCGACCCCTCCGGTCGGATACGTGCCGGCCTGATGGAGGGTGCCGTCGGGCGCGCGGTCGTAGGCGACGACCGAGTTGCCCGCGAGCCCGTCGGTCTGCACGAAGACGGCCGCGGACGGGCCGAGGGGAGGCGCGGAGCTCGAGGGTGCGGGCGCGGCGAGCGCCGGCCCAGTGAAGAGAGCGGTCGCGGCGACGGCGGCGACAGCCGCGACCGCGAGACGGAGTTGCGTTCTCATGATTTCTCCTTCGTTCGAACGGTTCGGGTGCGGGTCAGCACCTCATGCCGAGCGCCGTCATGCGCAGTGGCGCCCGATCGGTGAGTGACGGACGGCGGGGAATCCTTACCCGCGCGTCGACTTTCTCTCCCGGTTCTCCGGCCGAGGCGGCCCCGAGCCGTAGCATCGGGTGCATGGCAGTCGGCGACGTGCGCCCAGGGCAGTGGCGGCCGTCTCCCGACGACCAGGCGGAGACCGACGAGTGGCGGCGCACGCTCACGGCAGGAGGAGCCGTCCAGCGCGCCGCCGAAGAGCGTCTCTACGGGCTGCTTCTGCGCGTCGCGCAGGGCGAGGTTCGCCGCCGCTCGGTCTCGGTGCGGTTCTCGGGCCCGGAGCTGGACGACATCGCGCATCAGGCAGCAGCGGATGCAACCATCGGGGTGCTCCGGAAGCTCCACGAGTTCCGGGGCGAGAGCCGGTTCACGACCTGGGCGTACACGTTCGCCGTGTTCGAGGTCTCGACCAAGATCGGCCGCCACTTCTGGCAGCACCCCACCGTCTCGCTGGACGCGGCCAAGTGGGAGCGCCTCCCGGACCGGCTGGGGATCTCACCCGAGGAAGCCGGTGAGGCGGCCGAGCTGCTCGCCGCCCTCCGGACCGCGATCGAGACGGTGCTGACGCGACGGCAGCGCGACGTGCTCCTCGCCGTGGTGCTGCAGGGCGTCCCGCTCGATGCCCTCGCGCTCGCCCGCAAGACCACGCGCGGTGCGCTGTACAAGACGCTCTTCGACGCGCGACGGAAGTTGCGGCGCTACCTTGTCACTAATCGGTATCTGGACGACGACGGGAAGGAGGCGAGATGAGCGCCAGGGACAGCCTCGACCGGTTCCTCCACACCGACCCCGACGACGGCGGCTGCGCCGAGACGATGTCGCTCATGCACGTGTTCGCCGAACTCGTCCTCGCCGGACTCGACGCCGCCGCACGCTACCCTCGCGTCGCTGCGCACCTCGCCGGATGCGAGGCCTGCGGCGAGGACTACGCGGGGCTGCTCACGGCGCTCGCCCGCTAGCGACGGAGGCACGGGTCGACCGGGCACGGGCGGGCCCGGGCCCGGGCGGGATCGGGAACGCATGCTATACCGGGCAGTGAGTTCCTGTCGACGAGCGGAGGCGAGCGGTATGGATGCTTCGAGCGGACCTCAGGCGGCTCCACGGTCGGTGACGGACAAGCCCAACATCGTTCTGGTGTTCGCCGGACTGCTGCTGACGATGCTTCTGGCGTCTCTCGATCAGACGATCTTCAGCACCGCGCTGCCGACGATCGTCGGCGAGCTGCACGCCGCTGACGAGATGGGCTGGGTCATCACGATCTATCTGCTCACCTCGACGATCGTGCTGCCCGTCTATGGCAAGCTGGGCGACCTCATCGGGCGCAAGGGCATCTTCATCGCGGCCATCTCGATCTTCGTGGTCGGCTCGACGATCGGCGGGTTCGCACCTGACATGACCTGGTTGATCATCGGCCGCGGCGTGCAGGGTCTCGGCGGCGGCGGGCTGATGATCCTGTCCCAAGCGATCATCGCCGACGTCGTTCCCGCGCGCGAGCGCGGGCGCTATATGGGCATCATGGGTGCCGTATTCGCGGTGTCCTCGGTGGCAGGACCGCTCTTGGGCGGGTGGCTCACCGATGCGGTCAGCTGGCGCTGGTGCCTGTGGGTCAACATCCCGCTCGGCATTCTCGCGATCATCGCAGCCGCGGCGTTCCTGCACCTGCAGAAACACCCGACTGCCGCAGTGCGGCTCGATGTCTACGGGATCGGCCTGCTCGCCCTCGCGTCCACAGGCCTCATCCTGGTGAGCACCTGGGGTGGCACCACGTACGACTGGGACTCGCCCCTCATCATCCTGCTGATCGTCGCCACCGCTATCGCCGCCATCGTGTTCGTGCTCGTCGAACGACGCACCCCCGAGCCGATCATGCCCCTGAAGCTGTTCCGACGCCGCAACTTCAACCTGAGCACCGGCGCAGGCCTCCTCATCGGCGTCGCCATGTTCGGGACGATCGCCTACACCCCCACCTATCTGCAGATGGTGACGGGCGTCAACGCCACCCAGGCCGGGCTGCTGATGGTCCCGATGATGGCCGCTCTGCTGGTCTCCTCGGTCGCGTCCGGGCAGATCGTCAGCCGAACCGGCCGATACAAGTGGGCGCCGATAGCGGGCACACTCACGACGGCCGTCGGACTCTTCCTGCTCTCCACGATGTCCGCGACGACGGCCGTGTGGGTGACCTGCCTCTACCTCGCGGTCATGGGACTCGGACTCGGGCTGTGCATGCAGAACCTCATTCTCGTCGTGCAGAACACCTTTCCGAACTCGATGGTGGGCACCGCCACGGCGACCAACAACTACTTCCGTCAGATCGGCTCGTCGCTCGGCGCTGCCATCGTCGGCACCGTCTTCACGTCGCGCCTCGCCGATCTGCTGACGCAGCGACTGTCGGCCGGTGGATCGGCCGCCGCTGGAGCGAGCAACGAGTTCACTCCGGGCTCGGTCAAACACCTGCCCGCCGCGATCCGTGACATCATCGTCGCCTCCTACGCCGATGCCCTCACGCCGATCTTCCTCGCCATGGTTCCGCTGATGGTGGTCGCGACCCTGCTCGTCGTCTTCCTTCGCGAGGTGCCGCTCCGAACCACGATCGACCACTCCGACGTGATCGCGGACAGCCTCGAGATCGACGGCTCCAACGCCGTCGCCCTCACGACAGCCGAGCTGGCGATCATCAGCGCCGCCCAACGAAATGAGGACCGCGGACGCGCAGTCAGTACGGAGTAAGGCCGCTCAGCTGCACGCCCGCCCACTATCGGGTGCCTCGGCGGGCATCCACCACTCACACCTCGTTCACAAAGTGGAACGGACATTCTGCATAGGCTGGGTCGAGTGGGAGAGCAGCATGCGAGCACGCACAGCGGAACCGGCGTCCGCCGGCCGCTCCGCCGCATGAGCAGCTCCATCGGGGTCGAGTTCGGGCGGAACAGGGACGCGGCCCGGCGGACGCGGAGCCGGCCGGCGATGTTTCTGGTGACGGCACTGGCCGTCCAGTTCGCAGCGATCGCCGGGACCCTCCCGGTCGTCGGCTCACTCGTGGACCTGGCACTGGCTCGCTCCGGAACCCGCAACCTCACCGACCGGACGGTTTCGAGCGTTCTCTCCGATCCGCTCGCCGCGTTCCTCATCGTCAGCGCCGTGGTCGTGATGGGCGCGACCCTCGTCGTGCAGATCGCTGCACTGATCGCGGTCGCCTCCCAGGCGCGCAACCGCGCGCCCCTCTCACTCGCCACGATCCTGCGCGACGTCGGGAGGGCACTCCGTTCGGCCTGGCACCCTCAAGCGCCGCTCCTGCTGCTCTACCTGCTCGTCGTCGTGCCGCTCACCGGGCTCGGGGCCTATTCGACCGTGACGCAGGGGATCGCCATCCCGCCGTTCGTCACTCGGGAGCTCCTGAAGACCCCACTCAGCGCCGCCGCGTACTGCGCGGCGATCGCCGCGCTGTTCTCTGTCAACGCACGCCTGGTGTACACGATCCCGGTGATGTTGATCGGCCGGACGACGCCGCTGGCTGCGATGGGCGCGAGCTTCCGGATGACGCGCAAGCGGACCGTCGCCGCCGTGCTGTCCGTCCTGATCCCTGTCGGGCTCGGCGCCCTCCTCTCGACCGCCGTGACCGGCGCGCTCTCCTGGGTCGCCTCGCTGCTGCCCGGCGACCACGGCACCACGTCAGCCGCGCTGATCGGGTGCGGATCGGCGCTGGCACTCGCCCCGCTCGCGCTCGGACTGGCGACGGCGCTGAACCGGATCGTCGACGACACGTGGACCGCGCTCGACCTGCGACCGCAGCCGGCTCCAGTCCGCGCGGAGCCGAGGACCCGGCGACACGTGGGCCGGAATGCGATCGGCGTGGGCGTCAGTTTCGTGGTCGCTTCGATGGTGGCCGCCGTGTCCGCGACCGCCTCGGCCGCGCCCGCCCGCCCGATCGCGGACGCCGTGATCGTGGCCCACCGCGGCGACGTGTGGGGCGGCGTCGAGAACACCCTCGGCGCACTCGAGGCGGCAGCCGCCGTGCATCCGGACTACGTCGAGGTGGACGTGCAGCAGAGCAAGGACGGCGTCTTCATCGCCTCCCACGACACGAACTTGCTCATGATGTCCGGCCGGGACGTCAACGTCTATGACCTGACCGCCGCCGAACTCGCGCGAACGCAGGTGACGCAGCACGGCCACACCGATGTGATCCCGACGATGGCCCACTACGTCACCCGCGCGCGCCAGCTCGGCGTGCCACTGCTCATCGAGCTCAAGGTCCACGGCCACGAGCGCGGCGACGTCGTGCGGGACTTCGTCCGCGAACTCGACGCACTCGGCGACGCCGACGACGCGAACTACCACTCCCTCGATCCGGATGCGGTCGCCGAGCTGAAGCACCTCCGCCCCGACCTCCGCGTCGGCCTGACCATCGCCCTGAGCATCGGCGGAGTGCCGGACAGCCCGGCCGACTTCTTCCTCGTCGAACAGGCCTCGTTCACCGAGCAGTTCCTCCGCGACGCCCACCGGCAGGACAAGTCCGTCTACGTCTGGACCGTCAACGACGACACCCGCGTGCGCGGACTGCTCCGCCTCGGCGTCGACGGCATCGTCACCGACATCACCCGCAAGGCCGTCGAGGACCGCGACGAACTCGCGAGGTCCTCACCACCGGGCCTCGCCGTCCACGACGCGCTGAGGACGGTCGGGGCGTTCCGCTGACGGGAGCCACGGGGTCTGCAGCCCAATGACCGGCTGCTGACGAGGGTGTCGGGCACCGGACTCGGCGATCCCGCCACATCGCTCGCGGAAGCGGCGACCTCCGTGTCCGCCCTCGCGGCGATCACCGGAGCGGTTGTCCCGCCCGCCATGCGCAGACCGCGCTGAGCGAAAGAACAACCCCCTGTACGGTGGCCGAGCCTGGTGGTTCTCTGCGGTCATGCGAAGGATCGAGTACGCCGGCGGCGCTTTCTACACAGGGGATGCGATCGCCGAGGCGCTCCTGGATTACGCTCGAGAGCTCGCCCGCAACTCCACAGCCGACACGGTGTTCATTCCAGCGCAAGGCATCGACGGTGACATGCGGCGGGTGGAAGTCCTCCTTGGCCCCGCGAGCCAACTCCTGAGCGAACCGATGTCACTGGTGGGCGCGGAAATCACGGACGAAGCATTGGTCGAGCGGATTCGTCACCTCTCCGACAGGCTTGCCGCGGGGCGACCCGGTCACGATGAGCCGTTCATCGATCCGGAGTGAGTCCCGCAGCCGGTTCCCCGTCCTCCCGGACGACGAGCAGATCGGTCGAACTCGATCCCACCCTCCGACGGTGAGCCACGCGATCCGAGCGCTTCACGGCTGCTGCGCACACAACTGTCGTCTCGTCCGGTCGGTCGGCATACGCTGTCGCCATGCACCGCGCGACACAGGGAACAGGTGGCCGCACGGGCGCTCGCCGCGCGGCGGTCGCCCTTGCGACCCTGCTGCTTCTCGCGGGTTGCACGGCATCCGGGCCTCCCACGCCGACGACCTCCCATGCGTCGAGCGCGTCGCCCAGCTCGCGCCCGTCGCCGACGGGTTCCGAGCCTCCGGTCGCGGTCCCGATTCCCGGGATCACTGCGTGGTCCTCGTACCACGCCGACCCCTCTCGCACCGGGGCAGTGGACGCCGGCGCACCGCTCGCCTCGGTCGCCCGCGCCTGGTCCGCGGACCTCGGCGGCGCGGTCTTCGGTCAGCCCGTCGTCGCGGGCGGCCGCGTGATCGCTGCCACGGAGACGAACCGGGTGGCGGCGCTCGACCCGGCCACCGGGAACGTCGTCTGGTCGGCCTCCCTCGGGACGCCACTCACCGACGTCGGTTCGGTCGCAGGCTGCGGGAACATCGACCCGCTCGGCATCACCAGCACGCCGGCCGTCGACCCCACCAGCGGGACCGTGTTCGTCGTCGGCGAGGTGAGCACAGGCGGAGGGGCCGTGCACCACCAGCTTGCGGGCTTCAGCGTCGCCACGGGCCAGCTGGTGCTCTCGGAGCCGGTCGATCCGCCCCTCCCCGCTGGCGAGGACCCGGTCAACCTGCTGCAACGGGCATCGCTCACCGTCGCGAACGGCCG
Organism: Leifsonia sp. McL0607; assembly: GCF_049993355.1. Classification (GTDB taxonomy): domain Bacteria; phylum Actinomycetota; class Actinomycetes; order Actinomycetales; family Microbacteriaceae; genus Leifsonia. The sequence goes on from NZ_CP188253.1 coordinate 1,336,884, forward strand.
CGTCTACATCGCGTACGGCGGCAATTACGGCGACTGCGGCGCCTACCACGGCTGGGTCGTCGGAGTGAACGAGACCGGCGCGCCCCACCTCGTCTCCTTCGAGGCGGCGCCGGACGGCCAGGGCGGGGCGATCTGGCAGGGCGGAGGCGCGCCGGCGGTCAGCGTGGGCGGAGACCTCTACGTGTCGACCGGCAACTCCAACCCGGACCCGCCGTCGGGCGGCCCCGATCCGGTCCAATACGCGGAGAGTGTGGTCAAGCTGTCGAGCGACCTGAAGCCGATCGCCTCGTTCAAGGACCAAGCGGCGGGCGCCGACGACGATCTCGGCACAGGCAACCCCGTGCTGCTGCCCGGCGGCCTGCTGTTCGTCGCGGGGAAGACCGATGTCGGCTTCGTCCTCCGCCAAACCGACCTGTCGGTGGTCGCGACCATCAGCGGCATCTGCGGCAGCGACCCCGACGGCGGCGCCGCGTACGACCAGGCGACGAATCGCCTGTTCGTCCCCTGCAGCGGCGGCGGCATCCAGACCGTCGACCTCGCCAGCGACCAGCGGGGCTCGCGCCTCGCGGGTGCGAACGGGCCGCCGATCGTGATCGGAGGGGCGGTGTGGGCAGTGCAGTACCCAGACGGCACCCTCAGCCAATTCGACGCCGCCACCGGGGCTCTGCTTCAACGTCGAGGGGTGGGGGACTCCGTCCCGCACTTCACGAGCCCGAGCACCGCGCTCGGGCTGCTGCTCATCGGGTCGGACACGGGAGTGGTGGCGTTTCGTGGGGGCGGTTAAGACTGGCGTAAGGCGTGCGGCTGGGGTTGGTACGTGACGGCGATCGCCCTGCGGAATGCCGTAGGCGTTCAACAGCCAGTTCCTGAGATCGGGCTCGAGTCGCTCCCAGCTGCGGACCGCCCGCACCAGGCACTGACGGCAGACGTGCCGCGCCCTCGGTCAGCTAAAGCCTTTGTACGAGGTAATAGCCTCGCTCAGGGCACCGAAGCGCTTGTCAGCGCTTTACGCAAGGCTAACCGGACGAGCCTATAAATCTAGCCAAGCTTAGCAATCTTTAGAGGCGTGCTTGAACCCTGACTGCCGGCCCTCAGCGCAGCGTTGTCGCCAAAGCGCTGAGCAACCTGTGGGTTTGGCCAAGAACCATTGAGCGGGTAGTCTTGGCGGCAGCCTTAGGTCCCAGTGTTTTACTGGGATTTGCGGGTGGCGCGAGTGTAGTTCATGGTGGAACTTCAGCTTCTACTACTCTGGATATCAGAGCGTCACATTCAGCCTCGTAAGCCCCGTTGATCGGGGCTTTTCCCAGCAGGCACAGCAGCAGTTCACAGCTGCGTCTCTGATCGGAAAGCCGGCCCTTGAATCTCTTCGGTCTGTCGCAGCAGGGCGCGCTATCGCGGGTGCCAGCGATCGCCTCGGCGAGATTGAGGGCGCAGTCGACTCCAATTGGATGTGCAACTGACACTGTTTGAAGGACACCGGGGAGCTTTCGGGCGGCGCTTTCCCTGATTCGCTCGTTACCGTCATCCCGAGCCCGCGCGACTCCTTCTCACGGCTATCGGTCGCGCTCGAGTCAACGACGGATGTGCGGCGGGTGTCCATATGCGCCGTCATGAGCCAGATCCTAGAGCTCCGGGTCAACTACCCACACCACCTTTCCGCCGCGCCGGTGCTCTCCCCAAACGGGATCTACACGCCAAGCGGTGGCGAGGAATTTGAACGGTTCGAGCTGCCAGTGCCCGGATTCACCTCGGATTGGCGGATCAATGAAGTGCGCGAGTTCGTGGATCAGTACCCGGCTCTGCGCGGATTCGATGTGGCGCGGCGCGAGGACGACGGGCCGCTGGAGTCGCACAATCCCGAATAGGTCTTCGTGCTGGTACCTGCCGCGGCGCTTGAGCAGCAAGCCAACGGGGGCCGACAACTACTTCGCTCGCGGACCTACCGCCATCACGAGTTGTGCTGCCATCGCTAGGCGAGACCGAGGGCGACCTTCATCCACTAGCTTCGTGGTGGCTAGTGCTCTTCGTGCTGTCGATGCTGGCCCGCTACAACCCGAGCGACTGGACGCGCTTGCTCGATCTGTCGAACTCGACGATCGCCGCGATGATCGAGTACACGCTTGATGCGGCCTTGAGTGCGGTTCCCGAACTCATAGCTGAATCGCTCGCCGGCCTCAATGCCACAATCGATTAGGTCAAGCTCAAGAGAAAAGAGCTTCCCTTTGGGCCACGCTCTGACGCTTCGGAGCAAGTAATATATATGGCGCGCAAAAGCCACGAGTTCGCTATCGGCGCAAGAAAATGCGGTGTATCAAGCGCCCTGGAGGTGTCCAGAGTTCACCCAGGGCCGCGGCACGGCGTCCACCGTCTCGCGCTGAGCCTGCAGCGATCCCATGAATCCATTGATGGTGGGGCGGATCGTCTTCAGAGCGTTAATGAGTCGCGAGTCGACATGAAAAAGTCGCTCGAGTTCGTCGTAGGGGATGATTGCGTCCAGATCGAGCAGTTCGATTCCTCGCACCATTCGGTGCTCGTCGAGATCGACATTGATCACGTCGGACACCTCGACGGTGCGCTTGACGGCGGCATCGCTGACGCGCAGATACGCAGCAGAGACCTCTGGGTCAATGCTCACGCGAATAATGCGTTCAGTCATCATCCTCACCCTTCCAGATGACGGTAACAATACGATACTCGTCCGTGCTAGACGTTCCTTGTGCGGGCGTCAATACTACGCACAATAATCGTGCCCCAAAATGCTTGAAGTACTTAGTGCCCGGGCGGCCCCCAGTGTTAGGGGTGGTCCATCCGGGACTATCGACGGCTTCGTTTACTTGATCGAGAGTCACGTGCCGATCCCGCATTTGCTCGTTCGCGTGACGCGAGGGTCGCAATCGCATCGCGACGCCTAGTTTGGTCTTACTTCAGTGTACAGGCCTTCTTCTGTGAACGAGATTGAGAGCGTCATCGAGCTAAGTACCTCGCCAGCGTGCGCAATGGTGAAGGTCCAGTCGCCTTCTTCGACCATAGGGAGCGGCGCGCGGAATGCAAACAGCGCCGGGACCTCATCGCTCTGGGGTAGTGACGGTCCCGAGCCTAGGGGCACCTCGATCGTCATATTCACTTCGCGATTCGGTGATTGGATTCCGAAAACCAACACGGGATCTTGGTCTGGCGTTGACAGCACGCGGCCCGCAATGAAGACGTCGTAAGTCGCGTTGCGCAGAAACTCTGGCAACTCAAGAGTGCGGCGGCCAGCACCGACCGCAGTGATTGCCGCATTATCGGCCCGCGCGTAATCGGCAAGGAAGGCAAAATCGACTCGGAGCACGCCGCCATCATATGGGGTTGCACACTTGGGGACATGGCGCGGCCTGCGCCTGATGTCCTGCCCACTTAGGTATGGCCAACTTCGCCGCGAAATCTCGAGGTTGCCCGTTCGGAATCCGGGCGATATAGGCCTCGGAATTGGGCGCCCCGGGGAACGGCCCATTGGAGCTCTATGGAGCGCCGCTCGGCGCGACCCACCACCGAGCAACGCCCGCGGCAGACCCTCCGCCGCGCCGCTTGCCCGTATGAAACGGCCTGCCTGCACCAACTGGATGGGCGAACATGCGACCTTTTCGGCGCGTTCAAGCCTTAAGTCGCCCGGAGGGCACGGCTCGCGCGGGCTTACGAGATCTCAAAGCGGTGAGTAAACGGTGAGTTTGGCCAAAAACTATTGAGCGGGTAGTCTGGTCCGCAGGCTTACTTCCCAGTGTTTAACTGGAATCGCGGGCTATGCGAGTGTAGTTCAATGGTAGAACTTCAGCTTCCCAAGCTGATAGCGCGGGTTCGATTCCCGTCACTCGCTCCGATTGCGACTTCTCGAGGTCCTGGGCGTCTCCTGTTCTCGTCGGGCCTGGACACCAGCACACCGCCCACCGGGCTCGACTCCCGAGTTTCTATGAACCGCGCGCCCACCCGACCGACATCGCCTATGTCAGGATGGACGAGTGCTGCCGGAGCGGCCGACAGCCGAGTCGAATCGTCCCGTGGAGCGGAGGACGGCGGGGCAGGTGAGATTGCGCGCTCGGAACCGGCGGCCGGGCGGTCTGGCCAGGAGGCCGATCGCGGCCGCAGTCGCCGTGGCGCTGTGCTCGCTCATCGTGACGGGGGCGGTCCTGGGCGCGGGCGCCACGGCCGCGCAGGCCCACCCCGCCAGCCGTGCGCCGACCGCCGCCAGCGCTCCCGCCGGGGTCGACGACTTCACGTTCGCGAGCTTCGCCGGCGACTACCGACTCGACCGCGATGCACAGGGGCACTCGACGCTCACCACCGTCGAGACGCTGGTGGCGCGCTTTCCCGAGACCGACCAGAACCATGGCATCCGGCGCGAACTGATCGAGAACTACGACGGCCACCCGACCGACCTGGAGGTGGTGTCGGTGACCGACGAGAAAGGCACGCCTCGTCCGTACACGAGGGCGTCCGACGGTGGGGTCCTCTCGCTGACGATCGCAGCGAAAGGCTACGTGCACGGCGACCAGACCTACGTCATCACCTACCGGCAGACGAACGTCACGCGCTACTTCGCCGATACCGGCAATGACGAGTTCTACTGGGACGCCAACGGCACCGGGTGGGCGCAGCCCTTCGATCGCGTGACGGCGACCGTGCATCTCGGTTCCGGCCTGGCCGATGCCCTGCAGGGCACCACGTCCGCGTATCGCGGCGTCCAGGGCTCCACGGAGGCCGCGACTGTCGAACGCACGGGCGACGGGTATCGCTTCAGTGCCGGCCACCTCGGTCCGCATGAGAATCTCACGTTCGCGATCGGCTTCGCCCCCGGCACTTTCGCGGGTCGCCCCGACGGACTCTTCGACACCGGCTGGGGCTTCGCAGCGGTCGCCGGCCTCCTGCTCTGCATGCTGGCGGTGGTCGGCGCGATCGTCGTGCGCGTCCGCCTGCTCCGCGATGCCCCCGGACGCGGAACGATCATCCCCGAGTACGTGCCGCCGAAGGAAGGGCTGCTCCTCGCAGCGGACGTGACCGGCCGCAGCAAGAAGGCGGTCGCCGCGCAGACGCTCGATCTCGCCGTATCGGGCAGAGTGCGCGTGCTGCAGACCACGGGATTCTTCGGTCGCCCCTCCTACACGCTCGAACTCGTTTCGACGGAGGCGACCGGTCGCCAGGCGCTGCGCGAGCCGCAGCCGACGGCCGACGAGTTGCAGTTCCTTCAGGCCCTGTTCGGCGAGGCCCTCGTCCCGGGCACGACGTTGGCCCTCGGCTCGTCCAACTCGCGGGTCGCGCGCGCCGTCGCGGCGCTGCGCAAGCGGATGCACAAGGACGCCACCCGTCTCGGCTACCGCACCATGGGACCGCGCGGTCCGGTTCGCGCGGTGTTCTTCACCGCGTTGGCTGCGACAGTGCTCGCGGTCGTCAGCTCGGTGCTGTGCATCGTCGGCATATACGGCGGGGCAGTGCCCTTCGCGATCCTCGTCGGCTCTGTCGTGCTCTTCGTCGCCGCCGCCGTCCTCCTGTCGCGCTCGCCTCTGACCAGCACGGGTACGGCTCTCCGCGAGTACGTGGAGGGGCTGCGGATGTACGTCGAGCTGGCCGAAGCCGACCGCATCCGCTACCTGCAGTCGCCGCACGGGGCGGAGCGCGTGCCCGTCGCCGTGGACGACCCGCGCGAGATGCTGAAGCTCACGGAGCGCCTCCTGCCGTGGGCTGTGCTGTTCGGCGAGGAGAAGAAGTGGGTGGGCGAGCTCGGGAGGTTCTACGAGCAGACCGGAGAGACCCCCGCCTGGTACTCCGGCCAGACCGCCTTCAACGCCGCCGTGCTCTCCCAGATGGTCAGCGGGATCTCCTCCAGCGCGACGATCGCGAGCAGCTCGTCGTCCGGCGGCACCGGAGGTGGCGGGTTCTCCGGCGGCGGGGGCGGTGGAGGGGGTGGTGGTGGCGTGTAGGCTGCGAGCGCGACGAGGGTTCGCGAAAACTGGAGGTCGTCGCGTGAGCGATCTGCACATCCTGGCGCTCGACATCGACGGGACGCTCATCGGTTCGGACAAACGCATTTCGAGCTTCACGGCGTCGGAGGTCCGGCGTGTGACGCAGACGGAGGACGTCCACGTCATCCTCGTCACGGCCCGCGGACCGCAATCGACTGCGCTGATCGAGGAACAACTCGGCATCGCATCGTCGTACGCCACGTTCGGAGGGCCATGTCGTCGAGGATTTCCTTGGCCCCGAGCGCGACCTGCGCGCACTCGGGCAGGCCCGCCCGGGCCGGGATCGAAGTCCAGCACCACCCGGGTAGGCCTTCGGTCGGTGTCGAACCGCCACTGCGGCACGTGCAGCTCGAGTGCGGCGGACTGGGCGAGCCAGACCGGGGTCGCTCGGTCGGCAACGACGGGGTAGCGCTTCTCGGCGCTGGAGTGCAGCCCAGCCTGGCGGAGTACCCAGTCGGGGACCCCTGCGCCGAGGTCCTTCTCGAAGAACGCCGCAAGTGGTGCGGTGGCGGTGCGGACACCCTCGGGCCAACGCTTGCGGGTCACGGGCCGTTCCGCGAGGTGGGCGAGGCTGCTCTCCGCAGCGGGGCTGCTCGACGAGGGTGCTGTGGGCCAGCGCTTCGGCGCCGCCATGGACGCAGCCGTGCGGAGGTTTCAGGCCGGAGCCGGGCAACAACCCGACGTCGTCTTTGCGCTGGGCACCGTTGTGTACGTTCCCGAAGGCTTCGGAACCGTGTCCGCCGTGTCTGCCACACGTGGGCAGGTGGTCAGTGGGGAATGGCAGATAATGGCGGGCACCGAGTCAGTGAATAGCTTGGCAATCCGCTCCGCCACCGATGGGGCGACGCTGCAAGCAACTGACGGTCCAGTGGCCATCCTCATCGGTACCCCCCCTCTCGCCGACATAGAGGACGGTGGCACATTTCCCTCTCGCAATGTCCACTACACGCGACCATCGTTCCGCCCTTTGAAACGCCGGCCGGACCAACGGAAATCGCCAACACCCTCCGATCGCCGAGACGATAGAGCCCTTCGCCATCACCGGCCAGTAAGGAGAGCCTGGGGATCGGCTCCGGGCTGTTCAGTTCTCATCCACCGCAACAGCGCGCCGTAAACTGATGGCATGACCAAGGGACGCGCCGAGGAGGACCCACTTGGGGAGGAAGCACGGTATGTCGGCATTGTCGAGTCAATACTCATAAGATTGGCAGTTGGCAAAAACGATCCCCGGGCAAATCAAAAGCGAAGCATCATTCACTGGGCCGTCGTCATCGCGACGGTGGCGGCCTTTCTCGTGGCGGTCGGAATCGTCGCAGCGATGGTTCTGGGCTTGTTGCGCGGCTAGTCCGCGAACTATCGCCGGCTGCCCATCACCCTCGCTTAGATCGTCTCGGCCAAGCAGCAATTGCATATCCGAACAGCAGAGTGCCCAGAGGAACTCCCAAGCAACCCGCAACGAATAGAGTCATATCCCGCGAGCGGGGCGCTAAGCCTCGATCCACCGAGGCGGTCGGGTGGTGAGTGGGCGTCGTGACAGAGAAATGCCCCTCTGACCGGGGAGAATAGAGCTTGCTTAGGGTTCTGTTCGTCTGGTCCGAGAGGCATTTCGTAGATGCAATTCAAGCATGCTCCTGCCGCGGTGTCTGCGGTGTTCGATGATCCGAATCTCGTGTCGTTCGCTGGGCTGGTCCCGATGCTGCGGCTGGCGCGGGCTGCGGGAGTTGAACGGCTGGCGCAGTCCTGGTTGAGTGTCCCGACGGACAAGGGCGCCAACGCCGGTGCGAAGGTGATGGCGCTGGTGGCGGGGATGCTTGCCGGGGCGGACTCGATCGAGGACATGAACCTGCTCCGCCACGGCGGGATGGGGCGGCTGTTCGACCGGGTATATGCGCCGTCGACGCTGGGGTCGTTTCTGCGGGAGTTCCGGTTCGGGCATGTCCGTCAGCTCGACGCGGTCTCTTGCCGTGTCCTCGCGGATCTTGCCGGCCACATGCCGCTGCTGCGCACGCGCGGCGACGAACGGGTGATGGTCGATTTGGACGACACGATCATCGAGGTTCACGGATACAAGAAGCAGGGCGCCGGGTTCGGGTACTCCGGCGTCCGCGGCTTGAACGCGCTGCTCGCGACCGCATCGACGACCTCGTCGGCTCCGGTGATCCTCGGTCAACGGCTGCGGCAGGGCAAGACTGGGTCCCCGAAAGGCGCGGCACGGATCGTCGGCGACGCCCTCGCGACCCTGCGCCGCATGAACCCCGCCGGCACGTCGCGGCCGTTGCTGCGGGCGGACTCCGCGTTCTACGGACACGCCACCATCGGCACCGCCATCAACGCCCTGCGGTGAAAGCAGCGATCGCGACCATTGCCGAGGATGCGTGGGAGATGATCGAGTACACCGACGCGATCCGTGACGAGATCACCGGGCAGTTGGTCTCCAAAGCCGAGGTCGCCGAGGTCCCGTTCACCGCGTTCCGCTCAAGGAAGAACGCCGAGCGCGTCGAAGGGCGCCTGGTGGTCCGCCGCATCCCTGACCTGAACCCGAACAACGTTGAACAGCCGACACTGTTCGACACCTACCGGCACCACGCATTCTTCACCACCACCGACAAGGACGTGATGGACACGGTCATCGCGGACAAGACCCATCGCGGCCACGCGATCATCGAGCAAATCCACGCCGACCTCAAGAACGGCCCGCTCGCCCACCTACCCTCCGGGGTGTTCACCGCAAACAGCGCCTGGCTCGTCCTCGCCGTGATCGCGTTCAACCTCACCCGCACCGCTGGCCTGATCGCTGATCAAGCGGGCCGGCTCGCGAAAGCGACGACCGCGACGATCCGCCGCACCCTGATCCACATCCCAGCACGGCTGGCGCGCTCCGCGCGCCGCATCACCCTGCACCTACCCGAGGCCTGGCCCTGGCAGAACGCCTTCGACCGGCTCTTCACGGCCACCCACGCACCACCACCGGCCGCCGCCAACTGAACCGTCCCAGGTTTGGTGCCGTTTCCTTTCGAGTTGAAAGGATGGCGTCATGCCGAAGAAGATCGATCCCGAGGTTCGCGAGCGGGCTGTGAGGCTGGTGCTTGAGCATCGGGCGGAGTACCCGTCGACGGCGAAGGCGATTGCCGCCGTCGCCCGCCAGGAGTGTGTTGGGTCGGAGTCCCTGCGCCGGTGGGTGCTTCAAGCCGAGATCGACGCGGGCCGCCGTGACGGTCAGACCAGCGAGGAACATGCTGAGATCCGCCGGTTGAAGGCGGAGAACAAGCGGCTGCGTGAGGACGTCGCGATCCTGAAAGCAGCGGCAACTTTCTTCGCGGGGGAACTCGACCCCCGCAACCGCTGATGATGGGTCTTCATCGACCAGATGAGGGCCGAGGGGCATGCGGTCGAGTCGATCATCCGCGTCCTGCGGGAGCAGGGCGTGCAGATCGCCGCGCGCACCTACCGGGCTTGGCGGCGGGGCCGCGTCTCGGCCCGGACGATCACCGACGCGATGGTCGAAGGCGCGGTCCGTGATGCTGCCTGGCGCATCGAGGTGCTGCCCGATGGGACCACGCGGCGCTGGATGTCACCGGAGGGGCTGTATGGGCGGAAGAAGATGACCGCGCTGATCCGACGCACCGCGATCAGCGATGCGTCCCGCGGTGCGGTGGACCGGGCGATGCGGGTCCTCGGGCTGTCGGGCATCACCCGCGCGAAGGCGATCCGCACCACGATCCAGGCCAAGGATGGGGTCCGTGCCGGGGATCTGCTGAACCGGGACTTCACCGCGCCGCGGCCGGATCACACCTGGGTTACCGACTTCACCTACGTGCGCACCTGGGCGGGCTGGGTGTACGTCGCGTTCATCCTCGACGTGTTCTCGCAACGCATCGTGGCCTGGCACGCGCAGACCAGCAAGCACGTGGATCTCGTGATGATCCCGCTGCGGATGGCGTTGTGGGAACGCGACCGCCAGGGACGCCGGGTCACGCCCGGCCAGCTGATCCATCACAGCGATGCGGGGTCCCAGTACACATCGATTGTGCTGACCGATCACCTCGCGCTCGAGCAGATCGCGCCCTCGATCGGGACGGTCGGCGACGCCTACGATAACGCGCTGATGGAGACGATCAACGGACTTTACAAAGCCGAGTGCGTGCGCACCACGATCTTCCACGACAGCCCGCACAAGACGATCGCGGACGTCGAGTTCGCGACCGCCGGCTGAGTCGACTGGTACAACCACCGCAGGCTCCACGGTAGCCTCGGAATGGTCAGCCCCGACGAGTTCGAGGCTGCCTACTACGCGGCCCTCAGACCAGAGCCGCTCCCCACATAGAAGCGGCGGAGAACCTGGGACGGTTCATCGTTGTCGAGAAGCGTCAAAGCAAAGTCTTTGCCTCTGAGTTCAGCTTCGTCATATCCCGCAAACCACCAACGTCCTTGCGCTCGGTCAAGCTCACGTGGCCGGTGACGAGGTTGCCTAGCACTCTGGCTCAGGACGCCTGCACGAAACAATGCGATTTGCTCCTGAGTAGCGTTGCCCAAACGCGGATTACCCTTATGGCGCAGGACGTAAGCAACCCACGTGATGAGTGCTAGAACCGCTAGGAAGCCGCACCATTCCAACGCCGTAATAAGCAAATGACTCATTGGCCTTCCTCGAATCGCTTGTTTGAAGCCTCCTGCAAGCCCCCGCCGAATGAAGATATCCACCGCCGCCCGCCCGTGCTCGGTGAGTTGGGTGTGCGCGACCGGGTCCGCTGGCGATCGATTACTTGGCGATCACTCGCCATCCGTTTTCTCATCTTGTTGATGTTCAACGGCGATCGCTCGGGTAAGTGCCTCGGCCGAGGGGAGCGCTTGTTGCTCAGGTTCGGGGAGCAGATCGTAGGTGTAGGTGCTCACAGCGACCGGCTGGGGCGTCGCGCCCAGGCTGTAACGGACGACTGCCTCATTGCGGTCCGTGCATAACAGGATTCCGACGGTGGGCGCATGGGTTGGGAGGCGAAGCCTGTCGTCCACGAGCGCTACGTAGAATCCCAGCTGGCCTGCGAATGAGGGCTCGAACTTTCCGATCTTCAACTCGATGACGACGTAACGCAGCTGAGTCGTGTGGAAGAAGAGCAAGTCGATGTAGAAGTCGTCGCCGTCGACCACGAAGTGCTTTTGACGGCCGACGAACGCGAACCCGTCGCCGAGTTCAAGAAGGGTGTGCTCGAGCTTGTCGACGATCGCCTGTTCGAGGTCTCGTTCGGCGGCAACCTGGGTCAGGCCGAGGAAGTCGAACACGTATGGGTCACGGGCGAGTTGGACGGCAAGATCCGAGTCCTCCCCGGTTAGCTGCTCTGAGAAGTTCGAAGGGGCAGCACCGATGCGTTGACGCGTTCGGGCCTTGATCCGATCCAGGAGAACATTACGGGACCATCCCTGCTCGACCGCGGCAGCCGCGTACCAGTTGCGGTCTTCTGTCGTGTCCAAGCGGTCCAGACGGGCCCGCACGTGACCCCACGGCAGTTCCCCCACAGCTTGTGGGAGATTCTGATCGGGCCAAGCCAAAGCGGCTGCGCGCATGTACCTCAGATTCGTCGGGGAGAAGCCCTGAACCCCGGCAAAGGCTGCCGACAGATCAGGTGCGAGCCGCTCGATGACACCGGCGCCCCATCCCTGTTCTTCTTGGTGCTCAAGAATCGTGTGGCCGATCGAGTAGTAGAGACGTACGAGCTCATTGTTCGCACGCCGGCGGACACGAACCTGCGAGAGCTTGACGCGCTGCTTCAGATCCTCGAGGACACGGCCGTACGACTCGGGGAGGGCGATATCCGTGGCCATGCAGGGAGCCTAACTGAGCGCCCGGACTGGTCTCATGCGGCGAGTGAAATATCCCCGCAGGCTGTGGGGATATTGCACAACGCATCGGCGCCCCTCACCCCTGACCGGTAAGCGGCTACCAGTTCGGAACACCATCCGGCGCTAGTGCCGTTGTAGTGGTTCGGCCGCTATCGGACCGCGCTCGTGGAGGACAGCCAAATCCGTCGCGGCGAGCTCAGGCGGTGTCAACTCTGGGGCCCCTCACACATGGAGGCTCTGGCATCTTCCACGATCAATGCTAACGACGAGGCGAAGCTGGACCCGGGTTATGCCGAGTGGTGGACCATCGCGGAGATATCCGCTCACGCCTGCCGCTCTTTGGCTATGGCGCCATGTGCTGCTACTTTCCGTGTCGTGCCGGCTCGGTTGTCGGACTACGGTCTTTGATCCGGAAGTACGCCCAGAAGATGATCGCGCCAACCGCGAAGCACGCGTAGAGGATCACCCAGACTGTCAGTGCGAGCGAGATCTCGCCCCAGGCTTGGGGCAGCGGCATGAGCACGACGAAGAATGTGGCAAGTCCAACCGCATAGGCGACTGTCCATACCCACTTGTTCCATGTGAAGACGGCGGCCCCGCCGAGGCCGGTTATCGGCAGAAGCGCCACCGGGAGCGTGGACATACCGGCTACAGCGATACCGGCGAGCATGTCGAGCGCGAACTGCGAAGCGACGCTCGGCTGGCTTTCGAGGAGTGGTTTGAGCGCCGAGTATGCCAACCAGCTACCGAGTCCGAGAATCAGCGCGTAGAGGACGCCGACCAAGACGGTGCGCGCATTCTGCGCTTTGCTGAGTGTCGCCCCGAATGACAGGCCGACGACGAGACCGAAAACGATCCCGGGCTCGAACCCGGTCAAGCGTGACAGCAGTACGGCGAGGGCGACAACGAGGAGCGAGAACCACTTGAACTCGATCGACGGTTTCAAGGCCGGGTCGGTGGAGTGGATCACCCATTCCACGATCAGCCAGCCGAGAACCGAGAGGACGATAAACACGACCCCTGAGCTCAGGAGAACTCGGGCCGACCCCGGGTTGAGGCCAAACTGGGGGTCGATGAACCCGGAGATGACTGTCGCGATAGCGACTCCGAGGGTAACCGTTATCCAGGTCGCGACGTGCGCCGGGCTATCCAGATCGTTCTCTTTCTCTCGTCTGCGTTTCACCCAGGGAAACAGCTCGTCATAGTGTTTGGAGACGGTGGACTCGATCAGAACGCCGGGAAACCCGATGAGCAGGAGCAGGATCACTGTGACCGCGGCCAGGACGAGTGCGGAGGTGGGCGTCATGTCGATGTCTTGCACGGGCGTCAGTGCGCTGTAGACGGAGTCGGCGTCGGCTGAGCCGGTGCCGAGCTTGGAGGCAGTGTGCCGTGGGCCTCGGGGTGTGCTAGCGCTTCGAGGCGCCGCAGTTGTGGGAGTTGGAGTTGGAGTCGCGGTTGGCGGCGCTGACGTCTGTCCCTCCTGCGTTGGGGAGGTCGATGACGTTGGGGAGGTCGACGGCGACTGAAGCTCCAAGGCAGGGACGAGTGTGATCTCCTTCTCAAACCAGTCCACGAGCTGGTAGGTCACTGAACCGCGGTCACTTCTCGTGACGACGAAGATTTCTACCCGGAACTTGTGCGGCCCGTCCAGCGGGCTGGCTGAGACCGTTCGGCGGGTGGTAGGAAAGGCGGTAGCGGGCACAAAGAAAGTCCATGCGCCGTTGAGATTTCCTTCCGTTTGACCGGAATCCATGACGACCGGTTTGGGGTCACCGTCCAGCACGCAGCTGCCATCAACAGTGACTGCCGAGGTCTCATAGGGTCTGTCGACGTCGAGTCTGGAATAGTACGGGGGATCTACCGCGAAACAGCTGCCTTTGGTCGTTGGTGTTAACGTCGGAGCGGCCTCAACGGGGATGTAGCCCGCACGGTACTCGGCTGTCCCCGTGATGGTCGCGCCCGATGTGCCGTGAGAGTCGACGTCGGCGATCGTGTCGGGACTACTGATTGTCACGCTCTCGGCGCGTGCCGCTTCCGCGCTGATCTGGCTGTGCAGGAGGCCTGCAGCCACCGACAAGAACACGAAGGTTGCAATCCGAACGGGCGTCATTCTGAGCCCCGAAACCGGGTATCGCTCGTCTTCGGCAGGCTATCGAAAGGCCTGTCCGCTACTCGTTCCGTTCGCTTTCGGCCGCCTCGCGGAGCGCGCTCTCCACCGCTTCTTGAATCGATGGCAAGCCAGCGCCGACGGCAAACCGGCTGATGCCCTCGAGCAGGCCAACCTCGGCGACTGTGAGCTCCTGACGAGCCTCCACCGGGTTGATGGGATCGAACCACCAATGATGTGGGTGAGGACCGATGAGCCTTCGCAACAACTCGCTTATCAGTGGCGGGCACAATTCTTCCATGTCCGCAGCGAGCCCAAGTAGTTCTGCGTCGAGCTGCGGGGCCGCAGCGGATCCAAGGTCCGCACTGTCAGCGCGCATGGCCTGGCGTGCGGCTACTTTCGCCGCGGCGCCCTGCAGCGAAGCCCGCACTCGCGCCACTCCGATGGTCGCCGAGGCCCGGCCAATAGCCTCGAGTGCAGCCCTCTCACGTTCGCCCGCAGTTCTCGCCCTAATCAGTTCCGCCCAAGGAATCGAATAGTCCTGAAAGTCAGCGAACATAATGCCCTCCGATGTCTCGTGAACCGCGTCGTCGCAACAAACCGGTCCATGCCTTGTTCATGCATGCAGAAATTGGCGTTGGAGACCATCCATATACGTATGGCAGCGCTGGTGTAATACTCGTCCTACCTAGACAACGCAGTCAATCCCCAATCTGAACGGAAATTCCGTTTGCGACGGCGAGCCTTCCACCCGGCGAGCAAGGCCTGTCAGCGAGAAGCCACCAAAGGGACGGCAGAATCGCCGGGAATACATTCCCTCACGCATGGATTTGGTCCGAGCAGCTGAGTCGTCGCGCGTCCGTCCGTTCGAATAGGCGGTACACGGAACGCGGACATTCAACCGTTCGGTAGCTGGTAATATTTCTTATGTCACTCAGGCCCGTTGCTCGGATCCGCTGTAGCTGTGCCGGCCCGTGAAAGACCTCGCTGAGGACCTCCGCCATCAGCGGCCTGGTCTCACTGGCAAGGCGCAGTCCGGGACTTAAGCAGCCACCGTGGACCGTCGGCTCGAGCTGATCGTGCTCGATGCGCAGCCGGTGGAGCGTGTGCAGAGCGCCTGCAGCGAAGTGCCCGGTCTCTGCGTTGGTGCGGCGAGCGTGGCCAAATAGAGAACCAGTTCTCGCGGGGTGACGAGGGCGGCGACGCTAATCTCATCGCAGGACGGATGGGTCGACGGGGTCAATCGTTCCTGGTTGTGGTTGTTTCGGTTTTGGGCACAGCTGGAAGACGACCGCGGCAGGATCTCCGTAAATTCTGATCCCGAGGAGTCGCTTGTTGCTGAACAGGCGCAGCGAACGCCGGAGCTCAGCTATCGTTTCCCGTTCAATTTCTCTCGCTATGAGGGTGAGGATTACCGGCACGAGCTTGTCCGCGGTATTGGCAATAATCGCTGAGGCGCCAATGCTGGAGACGTCCTCTATCCAGCTGAAATCAACGTCTGAGCTGTGGAAGATGGTCGCATCGATTGGATCCGTGGATTCCTCGTGGGTGACCGTGAACGTCATCTCAAACCGAATCGTGATGGTGCCATTGAAGAAGTTGTTTAGGACCAGGTCACCGTTCATGTCGTAGCGGATCACTCCCGGCTGCCAGTCGGGACGTATCCCACGCGGGAAGCGGATTGCAGCCGTTTCATTGTCGATCTGCCCGACCCAATTGGCGAAAAAATCGTCTAAGAGGTCGCGCCGGTAGGTCATGGTTGTCGGTTGGGTCTGGTGTTCCAGCGGTAGCGGGTCCAGGCTTCGCGGATGAGGCTGCGGGTGGTGATGATCGCGGCGGCGAGGGCGATGAACGCGTCGATCACGCGGGTGCGGACCTCGGTGCAGATCTGGAGTTTCCGGAATCCGCGGTTGTGCCAGGAGTTCGTTCTCTCCACGACCCACCGAGCGCCGGCTTGTAGCGGTTCGCCCTTCTTGCTGATGACGTAGTCGCACCCGAGGACGTCGAGTAGGTCGCGGGTTTTGGTGTTGTCGTAGCCTGCGTCCAGGTGCACCGTGATTCGCTCGGGAAGGTTGAAGCCGAACCGGCTCAGTTTCTCCAGGGTCGGACCAAGCAGCGGGGAGTCTGGACGGTTCGCGCCGGCGACAACGCATCCGAGTGGAATCCCTCGCCCATCGACCAGGAGGGAGCGTTTCGTGCCCTGTTTCCCACGGTCTACCGGGGAACGGCCGGCAGCTTCGCCACCGCAGGGGGCTTTCACGATGCACCCGTCCACGGACAAGTCACCCAGTTGCAGTCCGATCATCTTGTCGTAGGAGTCCAGACAGATCTGCTCCAGCATGGTGAAGATCCCCGCGACGATCCATTCATCCCGCCGTCGACGGATCGTGGTCGCCGAGCAGGCGCTGTCGGCGATCTTTGCGTACGCGGCGCCGAGCACGAGCACCTGCACCAGCTTGTCGAACACGACCCGGTCCGGAACACGTGGCCGGTGACACCCAAGCGGATGCTCATCCACCACGGGCGGGATGAGCGCTTCGAACTGGTGCCAGATCGGGTCAATGATCGAAGATGGAACAGCGGGCACGAGGCGTCCTGGAAACCAACGAGTTATTCACACAACCGTGGTTAACAGGCCTCGTGCCCACCTCAACGCAACGCCACACCATCACCTACCGGCGCGACCTCTAAGGATTCGTGGCCAAGAACAATTTCGGTGCACTCGCTCGTGTCCACATCGACGTGCACGGAAGCGAGGTCGCGATACATGTGGCGACCACGCCTGCTGCCCTGAAGTCGAAGTTCGCCAGACTCGAGTGGGCTTACAAGACCTGAACCCGCTTGATTGACGTCATCGAGATACACGGTCCTATTGCCGTAAACCCGGAAGGTGAAGTCGCCAAAGTTCGCAGACGCGTCTGTCGTCTCGATGGTCCAGTCCAGGCGGACGGTTTCGAATGGTTTTATCCCCAGTGGGGAGCCCTCGAAACTCCTAACTGTGAAGAAGTCCTCGACAGTTGTCTCGCCAGGATCTGCGACGCCATTACCCGGGTCCACCGGGTGCGTTGGGACGCGCTCAGGGGGTAAGTTCGGGTCGCTGTAATCAGGCCACCCGCTGCCTGAGCCGAGGGTGAATGATCTCGAAGTCTGTCCGGACGCCATCAGCGCCTCCTTGGTCTCCGCTGCTAAGCGTACGCCCACGACGGAATCGGTTGGCCGCAAACGAATATCCAGTCTGACCACTGCTGGAGACCGCGAACGGGTTCGAGGCTCAAATGGTGCTCGCTCCCGAAAGACGCTCCTCGGTGGGCTAAGACTCCCCTCTCGGGACCATCTGATGGTGTGCGTTATGTCAGTTTGTATCGAGGGTTTTGCAATCGAGGCGTTCGATTCGATACGCCAGTTGGTCGAATCGTGGTCTGGCAAACACGCCGACGCCGAGAACCTCCGCAACGAGCTTGAGGGGTCACTGATTGCTTGACTGGCAGGACCGAGATCCGCCACCGGGAGCGGGTGGCAGGACGCTGTCCGGTCCGATCGGCCGGGGGGTAATCCCGGCTCGGCGGAGCCGGCGCTCACGGTCCCAGCGCTCGTACTCGGAACGGGTGTAGTGCCACTTCTCGGCGCCCCGCGGCGCGAAGAACCTGAAACCCACGATCTGCATGACGACGCCCATGAAGAAGCCGAGGAGCGCGATCCCGATGATCCAGTCCCACCAGTGAATCAGCCCTTCCTGGTAGACGGCGATGATGTACCAGATGGCCAGCGGCAGGTGGCCGAGCACCACTGCGCCGAGGCCGGGGTTGTAGAAGAACTTGAGCTTGCGGGTGGTGATGATCCCGTGGATCACGAACTGAGCGGGGAAGCCCATCAGAATCGGCGCCAGCCCGAGCCACACCTGGTCGGGGAAGAACACCGCGACGAAGTAGACCACCCACGCGGCACCGTTGATCCAGATGCTGGAGAGTTCGTTCGTGGGCAGTCGGTCGACGCGAACGTTCGGCCTCGGCATGAAGACCTCGTTGAGCACCCATGGCTCACCGCCGGGGAAACGGTACTCCTCGAACTGGTGGATGAAGATCACGGCCAAGTTCAGCAGCAGGATGAATTGCACCGTCGGCCACTGGCCGAGAAACGCGACCAGCAGCACCGGGATCACGAGGACTCCGCCGATGTCGTACCAGTGACGCAACACGAACCTACCCACGATCGTCTCCCTTCGTCACTGTCCGGTCAGCGGCTCAGAGTCTCAGCAGGCGCTCGGCGTTTCCGTGCGCAATCTTCTCTTTGTCGGCGTCCGGGATCGGCGCGTTCTCGAGGAAGGGTCGTGCCTCCTCCAGCCCCATGATCGGGTAGTCGACCGCGTACAGAATGCGCTCGACGCCGAGCATTTGAATGCATAGCTGCAGGTTGCGGTAGTCGAAGATTCCGCTGGGCGAGATGTGGATGTTGTCGATGACGTAGTCGGTGATGCGGCGTTTCAGGCCGGTCACCCGTGGCGGCATCCGGTCCTCCAGTCGGGGCAAGTAGTAGGGGATCAGCTCGCCCCAGTGGCCGAGGATGAGCTGGAGGTCGGGGTACCGGTCGAACACTCCGGACAGGATCAGGTGTAGGGCGTGGGTGCCGGTGTCGACGTGCCATCCGTAGCCGAAGCTGGAGAACACGGCGCTGACCATCGGGGAGAGGCCACCGTAGGCGGCGGTGCGGATGGCCTCCGGCGGGAGCCCGGGGTGGATGTTGATGGGCACACCGAGGTTGACCGCCGTCTTGAGGATCGGGTCGAATCGTTCTGCGTCGAGGAATTCGTCCTCCACCCGGTTGGTGACGAACGCTCCGACGAACCCGAGGTCGTCGACGCAGCGCTTCAGCTCGGCGGCCGCGGCTTCGGGCTGGGTCCAGGGAAGGGTCGCGAACGCCGAGAAGCGGCCGGGGTAGCGCCGGATCGCGTCGGAGGCGTAGTCGTTCGTCTCGCCCACCCGATCGGGCCGGGTCTCGGGAGACGAGAGCACCTGCACGTCGACCCCGGCGGCGTCCATGGCCACGACACGATGGTCGTCGATCGAGAGTCCGCTCTGATCGGCGCCGCCGACGAGCCCGCCGTCCATGCTGCTGTCGCCCAGCGGCCCCGCGGATGCGCCCATCCCCTCGACGGCGCTGGTTCCCGGCACGCTGAAGTGCTCTTCGACGGTGATGATCTTCATTTCGCGGCCTCCGCTCCGGACTCCTCGGCTGCCGGTTCGACGTCGTACTTCCCCATCTGCTCGTCGGGGATCACGTACGGAGAATTCCGGTCGGCCGCCAGGTAGTTCGGGGCGACCACGCCTGCCACCAAGAACGTGGCCAATGCGCCGGCGGACTTCGCGACGTCGCCGCCGGTGATCGGCCCCTTCGCGTGGATCGCGCGGATCGTGGCGATCCCGACCGGGACATGGAGCAAGAAGGAGGTCAGGAACCCCGGGCTGTACGTCGTGTGCGCCATCCGGGGCATGAGGACGCCGTGCCCGAAGGCCTGGAAGATCCCGAGCGCCGCCGCCGGCAACGCCAGCCACTTCACCTTCGGGAACAGGATCGGCAGCACGTAGAGGGCGGAGAAGCCGACGTTCGCGCACATCAGGCCCTGCGTGTTCATCGGCCAGTTCCGCGGCTGGTCGCTCTTGAACATGGTGCGGTTCGCCATCCCGGGGAAGTACCCGGGGTCGACGTATTCCTCGTACTGGTGCGCGGACATCGCCACCGAGTTCATCACCGAGAGCGCTCGGACGTTCAGCTCCGGCTTCTTGGCGCTGGCGACGAGGACACTCGCGCCTCCGAGAGCCATCGCCGTGACCGCGCCCACGCGCGGCCACTGCTTGCGGTAGAAATCGCCGAACGTGCTCATGGTTACCTCCAGTCAGTTCGTTTCCTTCTGCATCCGACCCGTGCTCAGAGAAGCCGATCGAGCGTGATCGGAAGGTCGCGCACGCGCACTCCGGTGGCGTGGTAGACGGCGTTGGCCAGTGCCGCTGTGGTGCCGGTGATGCCGACCTCGCCCAGTCCGAGAAGGCCGAGCGGGGAGGTCGGGTCCGGTTCGTCGAGGTATTCGACTTCGATGTCCGGGATATCGGCGTGGACCGGCAGGTGGTAGCCGACGAGGTCGGCGTTCATGTGCCGGCCGTTGCGGGGGTCGATCAGTGCTTCTTCTTCGAGCCCGGCGCCGATGCCCATGATGATGCCGCCGCGGAGCTGACTGCTCGCGAGCTTGGCGTTGATGACGCGTCCGACGTCGAAGACGCCGAGCCAGCGGGCCACCCGGATCTCGCCGGTGTCGACGTCGACCTTGACCTGGCAGAAGTGCGCCCCGGTCGCCGCGCGGACGAAGCGACGGCGGTCGCGGACCAGGTTCGTGATGAAGCGCACCTGGGAGAGGCCACGGGCTAGCGCCGAGTCCGAGCCGGTCCGCGCCTCGATGAAGGGCAGGCCGCCGGCAGCGACGACCGCGCCCGGCGCATCCTGGCCTGTCCCGTGGCCACGCTTGCGGAGACGGTCCAGTTCGCCGGTGAGCTGCTCGCAGGCCTCGAGCACGGAAGCGGCGACGCTGGCGGTCTGAGCGGAGGCGAACGCACCGGGACCCGGTGGCAGCCGGCTGTCGCCATGCTCGACGGTCACCGCGTCGACGGGGACATGGAGTGCGTCGGCAGTGATCTGCGCTTGCGCCGTCGCCGCGCCGATGCCGATCTCCTGGAAGGCGCAACGGACGAGAACGGTGCCGTCGGCGTTGAGCCGAACCGACACGTCCGCCGGCATCTGCGCGGGGAGGTAGAAGGCTCCGGCCACACCCCAGCCGATCAGCCAGCGGCCCTCGCGCGTCGCCCGCGGGGCGGACGGCCGCTCGGCCCAGCCGAATCGCTCCGCGCCGCGCTCGTAGACCGATCGGCGGGCGCGCCGGGTGAAGCGCTTCCCATCGAGGGGGCTGCGCTCGGGATCGTTCCGCAATCGGAGCTCGACAGGATCCATCCCCAGCTCGACGGCGAGCTCGTCGAGGGCGGACTCGAGGGCGAATGACCCCATCGCCTCTCCGGGAGCGCGCATGAAGGTGTTCGGGAGCGCATCCAGCTCCGTGGTGGCCTGCCGGAGCAGGATGTTCGGCGCGGTGTAGACGTGGCCGGACTGAGAGGTCACCGGCTCGGCCATCCCGCCGACCCGTCCGATCTGGGAGATGCCGGTGTGCACGAGCGCGGTGATGCGACCGTCGCGGTCAGCGCCGAGGGCGACGCGCTGGGCGGTCGGTGTGCGCGCGCCGACCGTGCGGTAGACCGTCTCGCGGCTGGAGACCAATCGCACCGGCCGCGCGCAGGCCCGAGCGGCGAGGACGGCCAAGAGGGTCCCGGCCCAGACGGCCGCCTTGCCCCCGAAGCCGCCGCCGACCGCGGTGGCGATCACCCGCACGCCGCTCGCCGGCACCTCGAACCGCATGGCCAGGTGCCGACGGGTCCAGTCGATGTTCTGGGTCGCGTCGTACACCGTCAGCGAGTCGCCATCCCAGACGGCCGTCGTCGCATGCGGCTCCATGGCGTTGTGGTTGTGCGGCGGCGTCGAGTACTCGTTGTCGACGCGTGCGGCGGCGGCGGCCAGCGCCTCCTCCGGTTGGCCCACCTTCGCCTCGCCGATCATGACGATGTTGTTCTTCACCGGCACGGCGTGCTCCTGGGCTGCGACGAAATCGGTCTCCGCGGGCAGCGGCACATAGTCGACGCGGACCAGCCGGGCGGCGTCATCCGCGGCCTCCTGGCTGTCGGCGACGACCATGGCGACGGGCTGGCCGTTCCAGAACACTTCGTCCGTGTTCAGGTAGCTGACCCGCGCCCCGCCGGCCGCGGTTCCGGCCCTCAGGTAGTTCACTTTGGGCGGCGGTGCCATCCGCGGCGCGTTCTCGTGGGTGAGCACCCGGACGACGCCGGGGACGGCCGCCGCTTCCTCCGCGTGGATGGCGCTGATGCGTCCTCGTGGGATGTCGGCGAGCACCAGCGCGGCGTACGCCAGGTCTGGGAAGGAGTACTCACCGGAGTACCGGGCCTGCCCCGACGTCTTCGCGCCTCCGTCGACCCGGTCGAGCGGCCGCCCGACATACTGCACGGCCTCCCCCGCCACTGTGCTCTGTCGCGTCGTCGTGCTCATGCCGCGATCGCCTCCTCCGCCAGACTGCGCAGCGTCGCCACGATCGTCCTGCGTGCGAGTTCGACTTTGAAGGCGTTCCCGTCTCTCGGGTCGGCGTCGGCGAGTTCGGCGTCGGCGGCGGCGCGGAAGGTCTCCTCGGTCGGTGCTGCGCCGAGGAGGAGGCGCTCAGCGGCGCGCGCTCGCCACGGTTTCGTCGCGACGCCACCGAGGGCGAGGCGTGCCACGGTGATCTCTCTCCCGGACACTTCGAGGACGGCCGCGACCGACACCAGCGCGAACGCGAACGATGCCCGGTCGCGGACCTTGCGATACGTCGAGTTGAGGCTCGCCGGGCGCGGAAGCTCGACGGCGACGATCAGCTCGTCGTCCTCCAGAGTCGTTTCACGGTCGGGGCGATCGCCGGGAAGCCTGTGGAGGTCGCTCAGCGGAACCCGCCGCGAACCGTGCGTGCTCTCGACCTCGACGATCGCATCCAGCGCCACCAGGGCGACCGCCATGTCCGAGGGATGCGCGGCGATGCAGTGCTCGCTCACGCCGAGCACAGCGGTGTTGCGGTTGAACCCGCCCAGGGCGGCGCATCCGGTCCCGGGCTCGCGCTTGTTACAGGGGGCGGACGTGTCCACGAAGTAAAGGCAACGGGTGCGCTGGAGGAGGTTGCCGCCGACGGTGGCCATGTTGCGCACCTGACCCGACGCGCCGGACAGGAGCGCGCGGGCCAGTACGGGGAAGCGCTGTCTGACGAGCGGATCGGCCGCCAGATCGCTGTTGCGTACCAGCGAGCCGATGCGGAGGCCGCCGTCCGGCAGTTCCTGGACGCCGGTGAGCGGAAGTCGCGTGAGATCCACCAGCGCGGCGGGGTGCGCGATGCCGCGCCGCATCAGGTCCACCAGGTTGGTGCCGCCGCCCAGCGCGACCGCGCCAGGCTCCGCGAGTGCCTGCAGCGCCCCGGCGGTGTCGGACGGGCGGATGTAGTCGAACGGTCTCATCGGTCGCTCCCCTCGGTAGCGTCGGCGACCTCCCGGATGGCGGCCACGATGCCGTTGTAGGCCCCGCAGCGGCAGAGGTTGCCACTCATCCGCTCCCGGATCTCCTCATCGGTGAGCTCGATCTGCGCTGCGCCGAGATCGGCGGTGACGACACTGGGAGCGCCGGAGCGGTGCTCCGCCAGCATGGCGATCGCCGAGCAGATCTGGCCCGAGGTGCAGTAGCCGCACTGGAAGCCGTCGTGCTCGACGAACGCGCGCTGCATCGGGTGCGGCGCCCCTTGGTCGCCGACGCCTTCGATCGTGGTGATCTGGGCGCCGTCGTACTGCGTGGCGAGGGCCAGACAGGATGCTATGCGCCGACCATCCGCGATCACCGTGCAGGCTCCGCACGCGCCCTGATCGCAGCCCTTCTTGCTTCCGGTCAGTCCGAGATGGTCGCGCAGCGCGTCGAGCAGACTGACCCGAGAGTCCAGCTGCAGTTCATGGCTCTGCCCGTTGACCGTGAACTGCACATCTTCCACGTTCGTCTCCCTCATCGCTCGTGTTCCCTCGGATCGGCTCCCGCAGCCACGGGCGCCACCCGACAGGATTCTTCGTGTTCGACCGGCCGATGGTGCATCGGCCCCGTGACATCGCGTAACGGCGATCCGGTCCCACCGTGCCGCGCTGCAGTGATCTCGGCCAGGATCGACAGCGCCGTCTCGACGGGTGTCGCACCCCCGAGATCCAGGCCGAGGGGCGAGTGCAGGCGGCTTAGCGCGTTGTCGTCGACGCCCTGCTCGGCGAGCAGAGCCGCGCGTCGGGCGACGGTCGACCGCGCCCCCATCGCGCCGACGAAGCCGACGGGCATGCCGAGGGCGATCCGCAAGGCGGGCACATCGAGCCGTTCGTCATGCGTCAGGACGCAGATGGCCGTCCTGGCGTCCACGTCCTCGCCGTCCAGTGACGCCAGGTACTCGTCCGGGAACGCCGTGACCAGCTCGTCCGCCTCGGGGAACCGCGACGCGGTGACCAGCGGCTCCCATGCGTCGCAGACGGTGACGGCGTACCCGGCGGCCGCGGCCAGACTGCATAGCGCCGCGCTGTGCTCACCGGCGCCGAGGATGATCAGCCGCGGCCTCGGCGCGCGTGAGAGGACCAGCAGATCGACCGGCTCGTACGCGCCGGCCGCATACGCCGCCGGCACCAGGACGTTCTCCCGGCCCGCCACGGCGGCCGGCGTGAAGAGCCCGGGATCGTCGATGATCCGGCCGAGCTCGGTTCCGGAGGTCACGACACCGAGGGAGACGGCCCTCCCGTCGGCCGCTCGCTCCAGCAGCCCCCGGCTATGGCTCCCGATCTCATAGGCGACGAGCTCGATCGCTCCCCCGCAGGCGAGCCCCGCCGCGTGCGCTGCCTGATCGGTGAACCCGAAGCGGCCGGTGCGGGCCGTCCCCTCGCTCAACACAGTACGGGCGAGCACCACCGAGTCGCTCTCCACGCAGCCGCCCGAGATCGACCCGATGATGGCGCCGCTCTCCGTCACGGCCATCGTCGATCCGACCCCGTGCGGAGCACTGCGCAGCACACGCATGACCGACACCGCCGCGACCCGCTCACCAGATTGCAGGATCGGCAGCAGTCGCTCCGCCAGCTCTAGCATCCGCAGCTCCTTCCGCTGGAATCGGGAGTCGGTACGCTGTGCAGATCATGTCGGCATCCACGCACCGCCTGTGCGGACTCGTCCTCGCCGCCGGCTCCGGCACCCGCTTCGGCGGCCCCAAAGCCCTGGCGCGGCGGGCCGACGGGACGCCGTGGGTCGAACTCGCCGTGAGCATGCTCTGTGACGGCGGCTGCGATCGTGTGTTCGTCGGCCTCGGCGCCGGTGCCGAGGAGGCGGCGCGTCTCGTACCCGACTCGGCCGAGGTCGTGCTGGTCCGCGCCTGGGCCGATGGGCTGTCGGCCACACTCCGCGCCGGTCTCGTCGCGGCCCGCGAGACGGACGCGGAGGCGCTGGTCGTGACGCCGGTCGACACCCCATCCGCTCCGGCTGAAGCCCTGACCAGAGTGCTCGGCGCGCTGGGGCCGTCGATGAGCACCGGATGCGCTCAGGCGATCTACGCGGGACGACCGGGGCATCCCGTGGTCATCGGCCGCGGCCACTGGAGCACTCTGATCGGGACACTGACCGGCGATCGCGGAGCCCGCGCCTACCTCGTCGGCAACGATGTGCTCGACGTCGAATGCGGCGACCTGTGGAATGGCGAAGACGTCGACCTCCGCTGAGCCCGGCGCGTGTGTCATGCGATCGCTCCTGGTGCCGCGACCGGCTGTTCCTGTAGTTGGAAGAGCGCGTCGACTCCCGCGAAATAGCGTTCCCGCTCGAAGCCCGGCACGACGGTCTTCTGCAGGACGAGACCCTGGGTGAGCGCGAGCATGGTCGGAGCGACCCGGTCGGCCCAGGCGGCAGCGGCAGCGTCGTCGAGACCGTGCTCGCTTCGTGCCCACGCGAGCAACGGACCGCGGAAGGCCCGTCTCAGTTCGTCGAAGGCGCTGTTGGCGATCTCGGCGAAGTCCGGTTGCGTCGCCGCCTCGCTCCAGAGCTGAAGGATGATCTTCGGGGCGTTCGGCCGGCGGACGAAGGCGTCGTCCAGGATGCGGAGCACGGCGCTCGGCGGGATCGGCGCTTCGTGGCCGGCCGCCTCGATCTCCGCCGCCCGGCCGGCGCCCTCCCGTCGCACTGCGGCCAGAGCGAGCTCCTGCTTGCTGCCGTAGTAGTCGTAGATGGCACCGGACGACAACCCGGACTCCGCGATCACGTCGGCCATCGTGGTGGCGTGGATGCCGCCCCGGACGAAACACGACACCGCGGCATCCAGAATCTGACGGCGGCGCGCCTCGCGATACGCCTCGGTCACCTTCGGCATACGACCCCTTTCCGCCCACATGGTATCTCCGCTATTGTCTAAAAGCGAACGAGCAATCGTCTTTTATTTACTCGAGGGAATCACATGTCATCGCCAGAGCAGAGCACCGAAAGCGCACCCCACGCGCCCCACACGCCGTGGCTCCAGTCCGCCGTCCTGGGCGTCCTGCTCTCCGCGGTGGTCTGCGTCGTCGTCCTTGCCTTCTCCTGGCCGAGCGCGACCCTTAACCCCCAGAACCTGCCCGTCGCGATCACCGGGCCGGCGCAGGCGGTCGACCAGGTCAAGAGCACGCTCGACGAGCAGGCCGACGGCGCATTCGACCTGATCGTCGTGCCCGACCGCGCATCCGCCGTCGACAAGATCCAGTCACGCGACGCCTATGGCGCAATCGTCCTGGGCACCACCCCGGAGGTCCTCACCGCCTCCGCCGCCGGCGCTGCCACCAACCAGCTGATGACGCAGCTGCACACCCAGCTCCAGACGATGGCGCAAGCGCAGGCTGCTGCTGCGGCCAAAGCCGCCGGCGCACCGACGGTGCCGACCGTGACCATACCGCTCACCGACATCGTCCCCCTCGTCAGCACGGACTCTCGAGGTGTGGGGCTCACCATCGCGGCGTTGCCGCTCGTCCTCGGCGGGATGATCGGCGGTATCGCCATCACCTTCGCCGTCAGCGGAGCCTGGCGCCGGGTACTCGCCCTCTTCAGCTACAGCATCGCCGGCGGCCTCGCGATCGCGGGGATCCTGCAGGGCTGGTTCGGATTCCTGGGCGGCTCCTACTGGGCGAACGCCGGAGCCTTCGGCCTCACCCTGCTGGCGATGGGAGCGACAATCGTCGGGTTCGCATCCCTGATCGGCCGCATCGGCGTCGCGGTCGGCCCGGTGCTGTTCATGCTGATCGGCAACCCGATCTCGGGTGCCCAATTCCCGAAGGAGTTCCTGCCCGTCCCCTGGGGCGCGATCGGACAGTACCTGCCGCCGGGCGCCGGGATCTCGCTGCTCCGCAACACGTCGTACTTCCACGACGCGAACTCCGCCTTCCCGATCCTCGTTCTGTGCGCGTGGGCGGTCCTCGGCCTCGTCCTCATCGTCGTCGGACACTTCCGTGACCAGGGACGCCTTGCAGTCGAGGAGAACCCGGCCGATGTACGAGCGAAAGCCGTCCCGGCCTAACGAACTGCGCCGTTGGCTGAACGAAAGCCCGGCCCACCATCGATCGAGTCTTGCGGAGGTCAGCAGCTTTGCTCAGCGCTCAGGGCGCCGGAGCGCTTGTCAGCGCTTTACCGCAAGGCTCGCCCGGACAAGCCTATAAATCTAGCCAAGCTAGCAATCTTTACAGGCGCCCTTGAACCCTGACTGCCGAGCACCGGCTCAGCGTTGTCGCCAAAGCGCTGAGCAACCGGTGGGTTTGGCGAAACCGTTGAGCGGGCAGTCTTGGCGGCAGTCACCGGTCGAGCCCCGCGCGACCGCTATTCTCCGACCGGCCCGAAGATGCCGGACACGTCCGCCGGCTTCGAAGCATACTTTCGTCTGGGGACGACGGGAACGAGGAGGTGCGAGTCGAACTGCCCGCCGGTATGAAGCGTGTGCCGACCTTGGTTGCGAACCTCCCACGCGAAGGGCAGGAACCACGACGGCGTCCGATGGCCAGAGATGACCAGGCGCAGTCGCTCCCCTGGGTAACACACCCGGCTCGACGGCCATACCGCGATCTCGACGGGCACGATCTCTCCAGGGCTCAGAAGCTGCTCGTGAGCGTGGGTCTGAACTGGAGCGAACGGGGTCGAGGCCTCGGCGTCGAGTTCGCGATGCGACACGCGCAGGATCCCAATGGCACCCGGGTGCGGGTTGCCGAGGTAGACGACTGGACTGAAGTTCCCTTCCCGGGTCGGCTTTCTGCACGGCGACGAAGATGTCCATGTCATCCGCGCCCTCAGCCTCCACCCACAGCCGCAGCTTCATGTAGCCGGTGAGTTCGACTTCCTCATCGAACGTCAGCTCGAACGTCGCGACTCCGTCGCTCGCTTCGTACGAGACCGAGGACTCGATGGAACTCGGCTCCCGCGAGAGGGTCATGTCGTCGGCGTGCAGGTAGAGCTCCTCGTACTGCGTGCGCGGGAGCGGGAAATCCTCCTCGGGGCGTTCAGAGTACTGGTTCACGTCGCCGGTGTCCACCACGTCGATGCGCACGCACTGATCGAGAACTACGATGGCCACCCGACCGACCTGGAGGTGGTGTCGGTGACCGACGAGAAGGGCACGCCTCGTCCGTACACGAGGGCGTCCGACGGTGGGGTCCTCTCGCTGACGATCGCGGCAAAGGACTACGTGCACGGCGACCGGACCTACGTCATCACCTACCGGCAGTCGAACGTCACGCGCTACTTCGCCGATACCGGCAATGACGAGTTCTATTGGGACACCAACGGGACCGGGTGGGCGCAGTCCTTCGACCGCGTGACGGCGATCGTGCATCTCGGTTCCGGCCTGGCCGATGCCCTGCAGGGCACCACGTCCGCGTATCGCGGCGTCCAGGGCTCAACGGAGGCCGCGACTGTCGAGCGCACAGGCGACGGGTATCGCTTCGGTGCCGGCCACCTCGGTCCGCATGAGAATCTCACGTTCGCGATCGGCTTCGCCCCCGGCACTTTCGCGGGTCGCCCCGACGGACTCTTCGACACCGGCTGGGGCTTCGCAGCGGTCGCCGGCCTCCTGCTCTGCATGCTGGCGGTGGTCGGCGCGATCGTCGCGCGCGTCGGCCTGCTGCGCGACGGCCCCGGACGCGGAACGATCATCCCCGAGTACGTGCCTCCGAAGGAGGGGCTGCTGCTCGCGGCGGACGTGACCCGTCGCAGCAAGAAGGCGGTCGCCGCGCAGACGCTCGACCTCGCCGTATCGGGCAGAATGCGCGTGCTGCAGACCACGGGATTCAATGGCAAGACGCGACCGAGCAGCCATCCCACAGCGAGCAAGACCACCGCGATCAAAGCAAGCAGCGGCCACCATCGGCGAGCCCAGCCACGCTGCGGTTTCGCGTGCGCCGGCGTCTCTTCGCCTGCGGCCTTGGACAAGGCGTTCAGCTGGCGATCTTGTGTCGCTCGATCAGCAGGTGAACACCCTCGCGCACAAGCTCGGCCTGCGTCCGCCCCGTCGCTTCCTCCAACCGCTTGAACGCGGCGAAGTCCTCATCCGAGATCCTGCCACGCACCACCGGGGACTCGCCGCGGCGGGTATCGCCCACCTTGCGGCGACCACGGCGGATCTCCCGCTCGACTGCCTCGATCGACCCGTACTCGGCTACGAGGAATTCACGGCCGGCGGCCGCGGCCGCTTCGCCGGTCAGAGCCGGTCCAGTTGGCGCCACAGGCATCGACTGGTCAGCGTAGCGGTCGCTCGCCGCCTCGAAATCACGTTCAGAAACCATTGGGATACTCCTCTCGCATTCTCCGGAACCTCGGTCCCAACTGCATCACGTGGAACACGAACGCCTCCCGTCCCGAACCATCGATGGCGACCTGAACGATGACTTCCAGCTCACGATCGGTCTGAGCATGCTCAGGGCCGATGTAGAGCCGGTCGACCGTCCCGTCGCCATGATCCGCAATGTCCACGGTGTAGCTCGCATGCAACATCGCGTAGACCGCATCCGCCCGAGCGACTCCGTGCTTCGCGGTCGAGTCCGCCCAACGTGGTGCCATATGACCATCATAGCAAATCCGATCCGCTTAATCGAGCCTATTTGTGTAGCCGCTAATGACCGTTATGTCAGTTTGGGGACGGGTATAACGGCAAGATTTGCAGATACACCCTCCCCTGATAGTCACATCCTGGATCGCCGGGATACGTGTCTCAAAAGCCATGTTGATGCTCCGCGCCTTTCGCCTGACCATTACGTGAGCTGCGTCGAGGTCTCCCCAGACTTCGAACCGCTCGCGCTCATAAAGTCACTGACCGCGGAGGTTCAGTCGGTGCACCTCACGACCCGCTGCAAGACTGCGACCCCGATCCCAGATCCATGACTGACCGGCTGGCTTCGCCTCGGCCAAGCGATAGCCTTATTGTCCAGTCGGGCGGCTCCTCGCTCTATCTTCGAGCCGATGCCGCGCAGACCGCTATGAGAAGAGCAGATCAACTCCGGCGAGGAAGTGCTCCTTGTCGAAACCCGGCGCGATGGTCTGCTGAAGGACGAGCCCTTGCAGGAGCGCGAGCATGGCTGGCATTATCTTCTCCGCCCACTGCAAGGCCGCATCCGGGCCCATGTCTCGGGATTGTTGCGCCCACTTGGTGAGCGGCGCGGAGAGCGTGGATCCGAGCGCTGCGAACGCACTGGTGGCGACTTCCGCGTATTCCGGGTCGGTCGCGGCTTCGCTCCAAAGCTGGATCACGATCGTCCTGGTACGCGGTTGACGGGCGAAGTCGGCATCGAGCGCTCGAAGCAGGTTCGCGGGCGAAATCGGCCCGTCGAGACTGGCGGCGTCAATCCCCGATGAGCGCCCTGCCCCTTCGCGCCGCACGGCAGCCAACGCGAGCTCCTGCTTGCCCCCGAAGTAGACGTAGATCGCACCAGCCGACAGTCCGGACTCGGCGATGACATCGGTCATCGTCGTGGCGTGAATGCCATTCCGGATGAAGCATGCGATCGCGGCATCGATGATCTGATCCCTCCGCGCCTCGCGATACGCCTCGGTTACCTTGGGCACGGGCCTCCCTTTCCGATTGCATCCTATGCGGACTTCAACTATAAAGAACGAGTAATCGTTTTTTATTTCACCTGAGGAGATTCCGATGACGTCGCCAGAAACGCCAGGTCAACCAGCACTGGCTGCGCCCCACACGCCGTGGCTGCGCGCAGGAGTGCTCGGGGTCCTGCTCTCGGCTGTGGTGTGCGTGATCGTGCTCGCATTCTCGTGGCCGAGCGCGACCGTCAACCCGCAGAATGTGCCGGTCGTGATCTCCGGGCCCGCGCAGGCGGTCGATCAGGTGAAGACCACGCTCGACAAGCAGGCCGACGGAGCGTTCGATCTGATCGTCGTCTCCGATCGCGCAGCAGCCGTGTCGAAGATCAAGGCGCGTGATGCCTACGGAGCGATCATCCTCGGCACCTCCCCCGAGGTCCTCACCGCGTCGGCAGCGGGCGCCGCGACGAACCAGCTGATGACGCAACTGCACACCCAGCTGGAGACGATGGCACAAGCTCAGGCGGCCGCCGCCGCGAAGGCGGCCGGGTCTCCGACGGTGCCGACGGTGACCGTGCCCCTGACGGACGTCGTTCCCCTGGTCAGCACTGACCCGCGCGGCGTCGGGCTGACGGCAGCCGCGCTCCCCCTGGTGTTCGGTGGAATGATCGGTGGTATTGGGATCACGTTCGCGGTCAGTGGAGCATGGCGTCGCGTCGTCGCCCTCTTCACCTATGCCATCGTGGGCGGCCTCGCCATTGCGGGGATCATGCAGGGCTGGTTCGGATTCCTCGGCGGCTCCTACTGGGCCAACGCCGGCGCCTTCGCGCTCACACTCCTCGCGATGGGAGCGACGATCGTCGGATTCGCCTCACTATTCGGTCGCATCGGCGTCGCCGTCGGGCCGGTGCTCTTTATGCTCATCGGCAACCCGATCTCGGGGGCATCCTTCCCGAAAGAGTTCCTCCCTGTCCCCTGGGGCGCAATCGGCCA
Organism: Leifsonia sp. McL0607; assembly: GCF_049993355.1. GTDB lineage: Bacteria > Actinomycetota > Actinomycetes > Actinomycetales > Microbacteriaceae > Leifsonia. The sequence continues at coordinate 1,368,534 of NZ_CP188253.1, forward strand.
GTTCTTGCCACCGGGAGCTGGAATCTCGCTCCTGCGGGACACGTCATATTTCCATGACGCGAATCCCGCATTCCCGATCCTCGTGCTGACCGCCTGGGCGGTGTTCGGCCTCATCCTCATCGTCGTCGGCCACTTCCGCGACCAGGGGCGCCTGACCGTCGAGGAGAACCCCAGCGATGTGGCAGCGGAGGCGGTGCTCGCCTGACCGCCCTCCGGCCGTAGAGCCGGCGACACGACCCCCCACCATCGCTCGAGTATTGCAGCAGGCGTAGCGTACGAACACGTTGGCTGCGAGCTTCGGCGAGCGGTGTCGAATCACCAGACATCCACAGTAAACCGTCCTGAACGACGACCAAAGGAAAGACAGTAGTGAGAGCAGACGAAGCCGTGATCGAGGTCGATGGACTGGCCAAGTCGTTCGGGAAGTTCCAGGCTCTACGCGGCCTCGACCTCACGGTCCGGAAAGGGGAGGTCCACGGCTTCCTCGGCCCGAACGGCGCAGGGAAGTCTACCACCATCCGGGTGCTGCTCGGCCTTCTCCGGGCGGACGGCGGCACCGTCCGCCTGCTCGGCGGTGACCCGTGGAAAGACGTCGTCGAGTTGCACAAGAAGCTCGCATACGTGCCGGGCGACGTCTCCCTCTGGCCGGGGATGACCGGCGGAGAGGCGATCGATCTGCTCGGGACCCTTCGCGGCGGGCTGGACGAGAAGCGCAGAGTCGACCTACTCGACCGGTTCGAGCTCGATCCGACCAAGCGCGGCAGGCAGTACTCGAAGGGCAACCGTCAGAAGGTGGCGATCGTGGCCGCCCTCGCTTCCGATGTCGAGCTACTCATCCTGGACGAGCCGACCAGCGGGCTCGACCCACTGATGGAGAGCGTGTTCCAGGAGGTCATCGGCGAGGCCAAGGAGCGCGGGACGACCGTGCTGCTCTCCAGCCACATCCTGGCGGAGGTAGAGACGCTCGCCGACCAGCTGAGCATCATCCGCGACGGCCGCATCGTCCAGAACGGCACGCTGACCGAGCTGCGGGGGCACACTCGCACCTCTATCCACGCGGTGCTCGACCGGGCGCCGTCCGCACAGGAGCTCGCGGGCTTCCACGACATCCACCTCGACGGGCAGAAGCTCAGCGGCACGGTCGACTCGAACCGGATCGGTGACGCGATGAGCGTACTCACCCCGCTCGGGATCGCCTCCCTCACGGTGGAGCCGCCCTCGCTGGAGAGCCTCTTCCTGCGCCTCTACGAAGCCGACGACGCTGCACCGGCGATGGCTCGATGAGCACGGCGCTGGCGGGCACCGCCCCACTGCTGCGCACGTCGATCAAGCACGACGGACCCAGTTTCGCGCCCTGGATACTCATCGCGACTTTCCTGTCGGGTTCCGCCGTTCTGCTCTACCCGCTGATCTTCCCGTCGCAGCAGGACCGTGCCGGACTGGCCGCCGCGGTCGGCGGGAACCCGGCGATCGGGCTGATTTTCGGCCCCGTCTTCGACCTCTCGACCAACGACGGGTTCAACGCCTGGCGCAGCCTCGCCCTCGGCGGCTTCATCGCAGCCCTGGGCGCGATCTTCGCTGTCACCCGCGCCACTCGTGGACAGGAGGACTCCGGCCAGGCCGAACTGCTCGCCTCCGGTGTGATGGGCCGCGCCAGCCGACTCCTCGCGGGTGTCGGACTGGCGTTCGTCTGCTCCCTCGCGTTGGGGGTGACCGCCGGCGTCGTCACCGGGTTGTGCGGCGGCGACTGGGAGTCGTCGATGCTCCTCGCCGCCACCTTCACTGCGACCGGCTGGATGTTGGCCGCCGTCGCCGCGGTCACGGCCCAGATCGGCTCCGACTTACGCACCGCCAACTCCCTCGCGGTCGGCACGCTCGGCGTGCTGTTTCTACTGCGCGGTTTCGCCTACGCCGTCGTCGCGCCCGAGTGGACCATCTGGATCAACCCGCTCGGCTGGATGACCGAGACTCGTCCGGCAACTGGCAACCATTGGTGGCCGCTCTGGTACGCGCTCGCGTTCACCGTCGTGCTCCTCGGCGTCGCCTTCGTCCTGCAGGCCCGACGCGATTTCGGACAAGGAGCCATCGCGCCCCGCCCTGGACCCGCGCGCGGGCGCGACCGCTCCACCTGGCGACTCGTTCTCCGACTCAACCGCGGACCGATCATCACCTGGACAGTCGCATTCATCGCCCTGGGCGGAGTGTTCGGCTACTTCGCCACCTCGATCACCAACCTCCTCGGCGACAACAATTCGGTCGCGCAAGTGCTCGCCGCCGGTGCCACTACACCGGAAGCCCTGACCTCCGCATTCCTCGTCACGATCCTCAGCCTGGTCGGCATCATCGCCGCCATCCCCGGCGTGCAGATCATGCTCAAGGTGCGCACCGAGGAGATGGAAGATCGAGTCGAGCCGATGATCGCCACGAAGGTGCGCCGCCAACGCTACTTCACCAGCAATGTGGTCCTCGCTCTCGCCGCCCCGGCGATATTCCTCCTGATAGCCGGGACGCTCATCGCGACGCTGGCTGCGACCGCCAACATCGGCGTGGAATTCGGTGACGTGCTCCTCCAGGCAGTCGCGACCATCCCGGCCGTCTGGACTGTCGTCGCGGTATCGGTAGCCGTTATCGGCGCGCGCCCCCAGATCGCTTTCGCCGCCTGGCTGGGAGTGCTCGCTTCATTCGGACTCACCCTCCTGGGCCCGACATTCAAGCTCTGGGACTGGATCCTCGCGGTCAGCCCGTTCTGGCACATCCCCAACGTCACGACGGACGACGCCGACTGGTGGGGGTTGGTCTGGATCAGCCTGATAACCGTATTGTTCGTCGCGATCGGATTCGTCGGATTCCGCCGCCGAGACCTCGCCCGCTGACAAAACCCCTCGGGCGATTCCGATCGACGACGGGCGGAGAAGGCACCCGGAGCGAGCTGCAACGCGGGCAGATACAAGCAGCAGACCGATCAGATTCAGAAGCGGCAACGAGGTTCGATCTGGGCTGCCGGCATGCGCAATCGAAATGCCAACGCAAGCTCGCCACCTCGAAGACCGGGTAAGGGTCCCGATCCTGATAATCCCGTTATCCAGCGTAGCGATCAGGCCCTTCCGGCACGTTCGGCTCTCGAGTGCACTGATATCGCCGTCGTCAGGGTTCGGCGATGCACGTGAGAAGCGTCAGTCCAGATACCAGGTGAGCTCGCTCAGCGTCGGTGAATGTCGAGACGACGTCAGCAAGCCAGTGCTGTTACAACTCGTGGGCCTGCGTCCTCTCAGCCGCGCCCGGCCTCGGTCATCCGGATGATGTGCCGTCGACCGCCGTTCTCATCGCGGTGTTTTCTTGACATAGCCCAGCGTCACCGAAGCGGCGATTGCCGCGCTCATCCTCTGGGCACTCACGTTCTGAGTTCGGGCAACTCTTCGCCGGTCAGTCCGCGAGAATCACTCAAGAGTGCGAGCGCGCAATGCTACGTGATCGAGAGCTCAGCCGCGACTCCCGCTCTTTCGCGGATACGGCGAGTGCCGGGCGGGCGCGGTTTCTCGCGCCTGCCCGGCACTCCTTCTTCCTGGTAGGGCTCTATTCGTAGCGGAGGGATTCGATAGGGTCCTGTCGGGCTGCGCGTGCGGCGGGGAGGGTTCCGGCAAGGAACGCGATGCCCATGACGAGGAGGACGATCCCGAGGATGGAGAGGGGGTCGAAGGCGATCAGGGTGAGGCCGGGGAGGCTGGAGAACATCGATGTGCCGAGGGCGGAGCCGATAGCTGTTCCGGCGAGCATGCCGAGGCCGACGCCGATGGCGGAGCCGAGGAGGCCGATGAAGGTGGCTTCGAAGCTGAACAGGCCGAAGATCTTGCCGCCGCCCATTCCCATCGCTTTCATCAGGCCGATCTCGCGGGTGCGCTCCTGGACGGACATGAACAGCGTGTTCACGATGCCGAAGCTCGCGGCGAGGAGAGCGATGATCGCGAATGCGTTGAGGACGAGCACGATCGCGTCGATGACGCTCTTGAAGCTGCCGAGGGTGTCCTGGAGGGTGGTGCCGGTGTAGCCGGCCGCACTGAGCCGGTCTTTGAGGGCTTGCACCTGATCCGTGGTCGCTTTGTCGTCGAAACGGATGGTCGCGGAGCTGTATGTCGCGGCTTTTGCGGCGCTGAGGCCTGTGCTCTGCGCTTGGAAGAGTGCGTTGGTCATGGCCTGGTTCGGGGTGGCGCTGGCGCTTCCTCCGCCGAGGCCCGCTTCGGAGATCCCGACGATCGTCGCGCCAACGGTGTGGGCGCCGCCGATGGCGTCGCTCAGTCCGAAGACGACCTGCTGCCCGAGCGCGGCGCTGTTGCTGGCGAAGCCGAGCGCCTTCACGTAGTCGACGGGGATCGCCACCTGGGGTTCGGTGGCGGTCTCGGACGGCTGTGATCCGTCGGCGAGTTGGACCTTCATCCCGGCCACGAAGGAGCCGACACTGATCTGATACGCCGTACTGGAACTCGCGTCTGAGCTGGCACGGACGTAATCGACCTGGACGGACTTCACCGGCTGCACTGAGAGCACCCCGTCGATACCGGCGAGCTGGTCCAGTTGTGCCTGGCCGATCGGGTCGAGTGTCTGCAGGCCGCGGGGCCCCTGATCTGAGGTCACTTGGCCGGGCTCGTACTTCTGCGGGCCGCTCGTGGTGTCCTGGGTTACTGGGCGGGTGACGGTCATGACGTCGGTGGCGCCCATCGAGGCGACTGTGTCGTCGATGTACCGGTTGATGCCCGTGCCGAGGCCGTTGGTGATCGTTAGCGTGAAGCCGCCGATGAAGATTGCGACAATGGTGAGCGTGGTGCGAGTCTTCGAACGGAACGTGTTTCCGATCGCGCTCGTCGCGACGTCGGTGATCTTCATGCGGCCAGCTCCTCGTCTTCGTCACGGTTCACGATCAGTCCGTCTCGGACGAAGATCCGGCGATCGCATCGGGCGGCGAGATCCTCGTCATGGGTGACCACGATCAGCGTGATCCCCTGCGTCCGGTTGAGGTCGAAGAGGATGTCCTCCACCACGGCGCCGGTGGCGGTGTCGAGGTTGCCGGTCGGTTCGTCGGCGAAAATGACCCGCGGGTTGTTGACCAGGGCGCGGGCGATCACTGCGCGCTGCTTCTGGCCCCCGGACAGATTCGTCGCTTTGTTCTTCGCCTTGGTCTCGAGTTCGAGTTCGGACAGCGCCGCAAGGCCGCGACGTTTCCGTTCAGCTCGGCCGACACCCGCGATCTTCATCGGCAGGACGACGTTGTCGAGAACGCTGGCGTTGGAGGTCAGGAAGAACTGCTGGAAGACGAAGCCGAAAGTCTTGTTCCTGGTGCGGTTCAGTTCACGCCCCCGCAGCGTCGCCGCGTCTTGGCCGGCGAGGAGGATCGATCCGGCGCTCGGCTGGTCGAGCAACGCGAGAAGATGCATCAGGGTGGACTTCCCGGATCCCGACTTCCCGACGATCGCGAGAGACTCTCCCTCGAAGACGTCGAACGACACCCCCTTCAGTGCGTCGAAACGGTTCGGCCCGCGGCCGTAGTGCTTGTGCAGATCGCGAACCTGCAGGATAGGTGCTGACAAGGTGCCTCTTCGTATCGATGTCTGGACGATGTGCTTCCAGTTTCGTGCCCGGCCGCTCCCTACGGATCGGACCCCGGCAGCACTGCGCTGACCCGGCTGGTGTATGTTGCGCATACGCCAGCGGGGGTATGCGCGAGGGGCAGACCGCGACGCATGCTGGAGTGAACGATTTCCCACTCACCCGCACCGACCGCCGTCCTCTCTCGGAGTCCCATGAACCAATCCGGCCGCCCCGTTGTACCCGTGCGAAGAAGACTGCCGACGGCACTGGCCGACCTGATCGTTGCGTTCGTCGTGATCGGAGCGGCGCTGCTGCCGACGGGAGACGCCTCCGACCACCGGGCCATCCCCTCGGCAGTATTCCATTCGCCCTGGCTCCTGGTCTTCCCGATTGCCGCGACGGTCATCCTCCTGTTCCGACGACGGTGGCCGACGGCGACCCTCGCTGGGACGGTCGTCCTTCTGCTCGCCGGCATGATCACGAACCCCACGATGCTCCTCCTTGTCGTCCCCGTCGTGATCGCAGCTTTCGGTGTCGCACTCCGCGCCACCCGCCGAACCACGCTGGTCGCCACCGCAGCCACCGTCGTGGTGCTGATCGTGCTCGAAATGATCGGGAGAGGGCAGATCCTGGACCTACGGATTCTGCCGCTCGCCACGGTCGTGGCTGCCGCCGCGATCGCGGGAGATGCGACCCGGTCCCGACGGGCATACATCACGGCGATCACCGAACGGGCGCTCCATGCCGAGGAGACCCGGGAATCCGAAGCCCGCCGCCGCGTTGCCGAGGAACGACTCCGGATCGCTCGCGACCTCCACGACACCGTCGCCCACCAGATCACCGTGATCAACCTTCACGCCAATGTCGTGACCAACTCCCTCCGCGTCGATCCGACACTGGCGGAACAGTCTCTCGTAACGATCCGCACCGCCGCGCGAGCCGTCCTCACCGAGATCGGTCAACTGCTCGCCATGCTGCGCGCCGACATCGGCGACGAGGATGTGCCTGTCGCCACTCTGGACGACCTCGATGAGCTGATCGCCGGGTACACGTCATCCGGATTCACGATCACCACCCGCACCGAGGGTCGCCAGGTCAGCCTTCCCACGGCGGTCTCCGGCGTCGCTTACCGTGCCATTCAGGAAGGCCTCACCAACGCCCACAAGCACGGTAGCGAACACCGCGCACACGTCCTGCTGCAGTATCGGGCCACCCAGCTCGCCATCACCATCACCAACCGAACCTCTGCACACGAACCGACCGCCGCAGCTGATGTCCCCCCATCAGGTCATGGACTCCAAGGCATCCGCGAACGCGTCGAAGTCGTCGGTGGTCACGTCGAGACCGGCCCCACCGGCACCGGGTATCGGTACCAGGTGTTCATCCCTCTCGCGACGCCTGCTGCCGCACCCCACGTGTCCGAAACAATGGCATCATGACCATCTCCGTCCTCCTTGCCGACGACCAGGAACTCATCCGATCCGCCGTCCGTTCCCTGATCGCCCTCGCACCCGATCTCACCGTGGTCGGCGAAGCCACAGACGGGGTAGAAGCCGTCAACCTCGCCAAACAGCTCCACCCGGATGTGGTCTTGATGGACATCCGGATGCCCAACAAGAACGGCATCGAAGCGACCCAGGAGATTTGCGCCGACCACGACCTCGCCGACGTGCGGGTTCTCATCCTCACCACCTTCGAGGAAGACGAATATGTCGTCAACGCCCTCCGCGCTGGCGCCAGTGGCTTCATCGGCAAAGGCACCAACACCGACGACCTCCTCGGTGCCATCCACATCGTCCGTGCCGGTGAATCCCTACTTTCTCCGCACGCGACCCAGGTGCTCATCGACCGATATGTCCGGCCCCTTCCGCAAGACCCCGCCGACGAACGACCGCTCCGCGGACTAGAAGAACTCACCGACCGCGAACGGGAAGTCCTCTTCCTCGTCGCCCAGGGCCTCAACAACACGCAGATCGCCGACGAGTTCGTCATCTCGCCCGCCACCGTGAAAACCCACGTCGGCCGCATCATGACCAAGCTCTACGCCCACGACCGCGCTCAACTCGTGATTGCCGCATACGAAACCGGTCTCCGCACACCCGGCCCACGCTAGACCTGGCGCGTCCCCGCCATGAGATCGGAGCGCAGCCCGGACGACGCTATCGGGCGAGCACAACAGCACCTTCCACATCCACCTCTGACCGGCCCGCACCCGGCCGGTCGATTGTGGCCCGCCTGTGCAAGGCTGCTTGCATGTTCTCCACCCGCGGCGCCCAGGTCCTCGTCGCCGCCGCCCTGGTCCTGCTCGCCTGCGGCTGCACTGCGACACTGAACCGCTCCGTGCCTACACAACCGAACAACGCCACGCCGACGCCCACGCACCACCCCAACGACGGTCTGCCCTGGATAACCCCGATCGACTTCGACGACGCCGAAGCAGTCGCACACCCGGGCTACTGGGAACCAGTCGGCGTCATCGACAGCAGCGGGGCGACACGATTCCAATCCCTCCACATCCAGGGATGCACCCTCGCCGTCAACGCCTCCCCAGCCTCAGTGATCGAGGGCGCCATCCAGGCCGGAGCGGACCGTGCCAGCACCGTCATCGTCATCGCGAAACTCACTGGCTACGACATCGCCGACGTCAAGGGCGACTGGAAGCTCAGCACCATCCGGTACGGCAACGACCCCGAACACATCGGCCGGGTCGACGTCCTGGAGACGAACGGAACGGACAAGGACGGCGCCTACCGCAGCGTGGCCCGGGTGCTCACCGACGTCGACCTGTTCATCCGCTTCCACATCGAATGCGCCGACCAATCCGCCCTGCAAACCGCGACCGGACCTGACAACGCCTCCATCGCGATCGCCACCAGCTGACCGGCAGGAGACTCACCCCGTGACCAGCACACCCACTTCCCCACCACCTCCCGGCCGGTGGCATGATCGGACCAAACACATGGCCATCATCCTCGCCCTGCTCGCCATCCTCGCCACCGGCCCCGCCGTTCTCTTCTGGAGGCTGACCGCAGACGACAGCTACCAAGACCACGGCCGCGACCCCTACCTCGCCACCGCCCACTACCGATTCGACTCCGACCTCGACCTGCCAGCGCCACGCTGGTACGTCGACCAGACCGCATGGACGCCCACCGCGAACACGGACTCTGCTGGCGAGGCCACCTTCACCTCCACCATCAACTCGTGCACGTTGCTGACCTGGAAGAACCGCACCGACTCGCACCGCCCCGACGTGCTCGCCACGACCGACCGGGCCGCCACCATCAGCGCCTTCCGCGCAATCACCGGCCTGCAAGTCCAGGACCTCGAGGCGACCCTCGTCGACGACGTCGTCGGCTTCGGCCCGGACGGCCCCTACCAGGCCGACGTGCTCACCTGGACAGACCCCGACCCCGAGCCCGGGCAGCACCGGAGGATCCTCGCTCGCGCCTCCATCAGCACCCACCAAGTCATCGGCTTCACCACCATCTGCGAGACCGACACCGACCTCGACACGGCCCTCGGCGAACTCAACCACAGCATCCGCATCTCCGGCTGAGCTCACCCGCCGGCTACCGGCGCCCGGGCCAGGTCCTCCTCCCGGGCACCGCGTCTAGTAGTACTTGGTTAGGTCTTGTTAACTCTGGCTGAGGCTGTTAATCTCGCGGGGTGGATCGGGTTGAGATCGAGCGGGTGCGCGGGGAGTTGGACGAGTTCGTGGGCGAGGTCTTCGCGTCGCTTGCGCGGAAGGATCAGCGGTCGAAGGGTGGCCTGTATTTGCAGGGGCTGATGCTGGAGGGTCGGCGTAAGTCGATGCAGCCGATGGGTGATCGGCTGGGGATCGATTATCAGCAGTTGCAGCAGTTCGTGTCCTCGTCGCGGTGGCCGGTCGAGCCGGTCCGCAGGCAGCTCGCGCGTGCGGGCGTCGGACTGATCGGCCCGGAAGCGTGGGTGGTTGATGACACCGGGTTCGTGAAAGACGGCCCGGCCTCTCCTGGCGTCGCCCGCCAGTATTCGGGCACCTTGGGGAAGATCGGGAACGTGCAGATCGGCGTCAGCGTGCATGCTGTCACCGATGCTGCGTCGTGTCCGCTGGGGTGGCGGCTGTTCTTGCCAGAGTCGTGGGACGACGCATGCGCGGATACGAACGAGGACGCTGAGCAGATCGCGGCGCGGCGGGTGAAGGCGCAGATCCCGGACACCGTCCGGCACCGCGCCAAGTGGGAACTCGCGCTGGAGATGATCGACGAGCTGGGCTCGTGGGGGCTGCGCCCGCCGGTGATGGTCGGCGATGCCGGCTATGGGGAGATCGGGTCCTTCCGCACCGGCCTGACCGAACGAGCGATCCCCTACATCGTGCAGGTGAAGTCGTCGACGAGCGTGCACGATGCCGCCGCCCGGTTCGAGATGCCCGAACAGACCGGGAAACGGGGGCGCCCGTTCACTACGGCCAGTTACCGGAGCACCCCGGTCCAGGCGAAGGCCTACGCCGAGGCCCTGCCCGCCGGCGCGTTCCAGCAAGCGTCCTGGCGGCAAGGGTCGAAAGGTGCCATGACCAGCCGGTTTGCCGCAACACGAGTGCGTCCCGCGAACCGAAACCTGCCCCGCAACCCAGACGGGTCGTTGCCCGACTGCTGGTTGTTGATCGAGTGGCCCCACGACGCCACCGAGCCCACCGATTACTGGCTCTCCACGCTCCCGCCCGACACGCCGACCACCGAGCTCGTCCGGCTCGGGAAGATCCGATGGCGCATCGAGCACGACTACCGCGAACTCAAACACGGCCTCGGGTTGGACCACTTCGAGGGCCGCACCTGGCTCGGCTGGCACCACCACGTCACCCTCGTCACCGCCGCACACCTGTTCATCACCACCCAACGACTGGCCGCCGACCCAAAAGCAGCAGGGGCAGCCTGAGCTTCTACGAGATCCTCCGCGAACTCCAAACCGCGGTCATCCGACTCCTCAGCCACTGCCCCTACTGCAAACGCGCCGGACCAACCTAACCAAGTACTACTAGGGGGCGCCGGGGAAACGGGCTGCACGGGCACCGTCGTGGCGGCGCAGCCACGTGTCCGCGACGAGCAGCACGGCCGCAAGCGCGGCCCGAGTCGATGCCGACGCAGCTCACCACGTCACCGGATACCGTCGTCCCCATGGCGCCGATCACCGCGACCTCGGCGCCATTCCCCGCCGCCAGCGGGAACTGCCACCTCAACGTTGCACCCATGACGGTTGGCGTGCCGGTGATCGCCACGAACCTCACACCCCGCGCCTGCTGCGGCCTCTGCTGGCGCGCCGTCGATGATGTTCATGACCAGAGGTTCTGTCGCCGAGCGTCCAGGCGAATCTCGATCTTCCGTCATGCGCCACACGGCGGACTGAGGGGATCCACTCACCTCACCGTGCCACGCTCCCTCCTGAACGGGGCGTATCCCCACCCCTGACTGAGGTCTACCATGAGCGCCGGGCCCGAAAAAAAGGAGACTCCCCATGCCGGTGCTGACCGACACCTTCACGCTCTCGAACGGTGTTCGCATCCCGAGAATAGGGTTCGGCACGTGGCAGATCCCCGACGGTCCGCAGACCTACGACTCGGTCCGTGCGGCGCTCGACGCGGGGTACCGGCACATCGACACGGCTCGCGCCTACGGCAACGAGGAGAGCGTCGGACGGGCGGTGCGCGACAGCGGGATCCCGCGCGAAGAGATCTTCATCACCACCAAGTGCCCGGCCGAGGTGAAGGACGCCGCGGGTGCGCGGCGGGCGTTCGAGCGCTCGTTCGCCCTCCTCGACCTCGGGCCGGTCGACCTCTACCTCATCCACGCCCCGTGGCCGTGGACAGCGATCGGCACCGACCACCGCGCGGGCAACATCGAAGTCTGGAAGGTCTTCGAGGAACTCTACGACGCCGACAAGACCAGTTCGATCGGCGTGAGCAACTTCGTCGTCGACGACCTCGAGGATCTCCTCGCCGCGACCGACGTCGTGCCGCACGCGAATCAGATCCGGTGGTTCGTCGGTCACACCCAGCCGCTGACGACGGCGTTCTGCCAGCAGCACGACATCCGCGTTGAGGGGTACTCGCCGCTCGCGACCGGCGAGCTGATCGGCAACCGCGACATCGCGGCGATCGCGGAGAAGTACGGCACGAGCGTCGCCCAGGTGAGCATCCGGTACCTTTTGCACCGCGACATCCTGCCGCTGCCCAAGTCGACGACGCCGAGCCGCATCGTCGAGAACGCCGCTGTCGACTTCGAACTGAGTGCGGAGGACCTGGTCACCCTCGACGCGCTCGACACGGGCCATTCGGAAGGCCGCTGAGTCGCGTACCCGTGCTCGCGTCGTGCGTCAGCCGAGGGCACGTTGTTGTCGCTTTCGGCGCGCGAGAGCGACAACGTCGTGCCCTTCGCGGGCTCCGCGAGAGCGGGAGGGGTGGGGGCGGTGGTGGAGGCGGGCTCTGCTCGCACGAGTGCGATGCCGGCCAGGATGAGCACGCCGACGACGAGTTGGGGGCGCCGAGCGACTCCCCCAGCAGCAGCCACGCGTAGACGGTCGCGGCCACGACCTCCAGCAGCCCGGCGAATGAGCTCAGCCGCGAGCCGAGCAGGCCGGCGGCCGTGATGCCGGCCGCGTAGGCGAGCGCGGTCGCGAGCACGCCGCGAGCGCGGTCGCGAGCACGCCGACGACCGCGGCGAGCGCGACGGGCGGGAGGCCGTCCGGCGGCCGGGCGGCGATCACGTAGTAGCCGGCGCAACCGAGCATCGCGGTGACCGCGAGCGCCACCCCGACGGCGTCGAGGCCGTGGCCGCCGCCGGGCGCCACGACGAGCAGCAGGCCGGCGAGCGCCTTTCGCGCCCGCCAGGACGGCTGACTCCCGCCCGCGGTGGCGGGAATGAGATGATGACGCCACCAGTCCGCACCATCCAGAGGAGACCGCACGCCATGACGGGTGACAAGCTGCCCACCATGCAGGCGGTCGCCCGGGAGGCGGGGGTGTCGCTCGCGACGGTGTCCAATGTGATGAACCAGCCGTCACGCGTCACTCCGGCGACCCGGGACAAAGTCCGCGCGGCGATCGAGCGCCTCGGGTACATCCGCAACGCCGCCGCCCGCGACCTCAAGCGCAGCAGGAGCGACGGCATCGGACTCATCGTGCCCGACATCATCAACCGGCTCTTCGTCGACATCGCCAGGGGCGCTCAGATCACCGCAGGCAGGAAGGGCCTCAGCCTCCTGATGGCCAACGCGGTCTACGCCTTCGAGTCCTTCGAACCGCTGGTGGTGACCGACCAGCAGGATCAGCTGCTCGACTTCTTCGCCGAGGAGCGCACCAGCGGCATCCTCTACGCGGCGATGAGCGACCCCACTGACGGGATCAACCGCATCCGCAGCCACGTGCGCCCCATCGTCGTCATCAACTACGACCAACCCGGCGACTGGTGCTCGGTGCTGATGAACAACCGGCAGGCCGGCCGCATCGCCGGCGAGCACCTCGCCGAACTCGGCATCCGACGCGTCTACTACTTCTCGCCCCCGGACGCCGCCCAGCCCATCACCGATCGCCGCAGCGGCATCGAGGAGGCCGCGGCGCGCTTCGGACTCGACCTCACGGTGGTCGTCACCGAGGGCCTCCGCGTCGAGCACGGCCGCACCGCGATGGCCGACCTCCTCGCCGAGGTCGTCGATGAAAGCGGCCATGTCGACGAGCGCTTCGCCGTCGTCGCCATCACCGACGACCTCGCCATTGGCGCGCTCACGGTGCTGCGCAAGCGCGGCGACCTGCGGATCCCGGAGGACGTCGCCGTGATGGGACTCGACGGCACGCACGACGGCCAGTACACGGACTGGGTCACCCTCACCTCCATCACCCTCCCCGGCTTCCGCATGGGCGAGGAGGCCATCCGGCTCGTCCTCGACGAGGCGGCCCCCGACCACCGCCACGAGCGCGTCATGCTCCCGGTCGAGCTGCGGCCGGGTACGAGCACGGTAGGGCGGTAGCCTGCGCCGAGGGGCACGTAGGCGCCCGTATTTCGCTCTTTTAGGGGAGTTTGCGTGCCCCTCGGCGGAGCAAGAAGAAGGGCTCACGCCTCCGGGATCGCCATCGCGAAGCGCTCCGGGCGGGGCACGTCGGGGTCGGGGCCGTTGCGCACGCCGGCGTCCAGGGCGTCGATGCGGGCCAGGTCGGCGTCGCTGAGCTCGAAGTCGAAGACATCGAAGTTCTCGGCGATGCGGCCCGGGTTCACTGACTTCGGGATGGCGGAGCGGCCCTGCTGGAGGTGCCAGCGCAGCATGATCTGGGCCGGCGTCTTGCCGTGGGCGGTCTCCAGTTCGGCGAGCACCGGGTCCTGCAGGACGTTGCGCCGCTGTTCGCCCCAGCCGGGGTAGAAGGTGATCCCGCCGATCGGCGACCACGCCTGGGTGACGATCCCGTCGGCCGCGTCGGCGGCCTGCACGTCCGGCTGCGTGAAGTACGGGTGCAGCTCCACCTGGTTCACCGCCGGCACGACGCTCGTCTCCGCGAGCAGACGATCGAGGTGCTGCGGCATGAAGTTGCTGACGCCGATCGCGCGCACCCTGCCGTCGGCGAGGAGGGACTCCAGTGCCTTGTAGGCGGCGATCGTCTGCTCGAAACGGTCTGGGGCCGGCTGGTGGAGGATCAGGAGGTCGAGCTGCTCGATCCCGAGCTTGCCTGTGGCCTTCTCCCACGCGTGCAGGGTCTCGTCGTAGCCGTAGTCCGAGACCCACACCTTGGTCTCGACGAAGACGTCCGACCGGTCGAGGCCGGAGCGGCGGATGCCCTCGCCGACCTCCCGCTCGTTGCCGTAGGCCGCGGCGGTGTCGATGTGCCGGTAACCGGTCGCGAGCGCGGCCTCCACGGCGGCGGTCGTCTCCTCCGGCGGGCTCTGGAAGACGCCGAGCCCGAGCGCGGGCATCGTGACGCCGTTGTTGAGAGTGAGTTCGATGGTCATGCGTCTCACGCTAAGCCCGCTGCACGGCGCCAGGGAGGCCGTACCAGTGCCTCCCACGGCCGACACGCACGGCGTAGCGTCGAGGTATGGGCGATCCGGGACTGAGCAATTCGGGGATGGCGAACAGCGACAGCGTGCGGGAGTTCCTGACCTCCCGCCGCGCCCGGATCACTCCCGAGCAGGCCGGACTGCCTGCGTACGGCGGCAACCGCCGCGTCTCGGGCCTGCGCCGCGAGGAGGTCGCGATGCTCGCCGGCGTGAGCGTCGACTACTACACGCGCCTCGAGCGCGGCAACCTGTCCGGCGCCTCCGACAGCGTGCTGGAGGCCCTCGCCCGCGCGCTGCAGCTGAACGACGCCGAGATCGCGCACCTCTACGACCTCGCGCGCGCCGCCGCCGTCGCGCCGCGCGCCCGCCGGCGCCGCAGTCCGCAGACGGTGCGGCCCAGCCTCCAGCGCGTCATCGACGCCATCACGGGCGCGCCCGCGTGGTTGCGCAACGACCGCGGCGACGTCCTGGCCGCCAACGAGCTGGGACGCGCGCTCTACCTCGACCTGATGGCCGAGACTGTGCAGCCGCCCAACAACTCGCGCTTCACGTTCCTCAATCCGAAGTCCCGGCAGTTCTACTCCGACTGGGAGCAGGCCGCCGACGACATCGTCGCGATCCTCCGCTCGGCGGCCGGCCGCAACCCCTACGACAAGGACCTCACCGACCTCGTCGGCGAGCTCAGCACGCGCAGCGAGGAGTTCCGCGTGCGCTGGGCGCGCCACGACGTGAAGTACCACCGCACGGGGGCGCAAGCGCGTGCACCACCCGATCGTCGGCGACCTCGACCTCGCCTTCGAGGCACTCGAGCTGCCCGGCGAACCCAGCCTGCGCATCAACGTGTACACCGCCGACCCCGGCACGCCGTCCGAGGACGCCCTGAAGCTGCTCGACAGCTGGGCGGCCACGCAGAAGGCGGACACCCCGAGTCTCGACGCGGCCGCACCCGACATCGCAGAGCCGTCTCAGAACGGCGGCCTCCCGTGAGCGTGCGTCGACGCCCCTCGCGTGAGCAGCGCCGATTCGCCCGCGACGTTCGGCGCAGCATTGCGGCTCTGACAGAGGACGACGAGACCCTCCTCCGCGTGGAGGCTGCCCTCCGCGCGCCACGCCGAGCTTCGCCCGTCGAACCCGGCGCAACTGACGCCGAGGGGCACGTCGTTGGTTCCGGGTGGGCGCGCCCGGGCCTACGTGGTCGGAGGCATCCGAACGGAGTCGATGAGGTAGACCGTGGCGTTGACCGTGTGCACGCCCTCCGCAGATGACGTTCGCGTCGTTGACCTTCGGGTTGTCGCCCGAACCAGTCACTATGACCGTGCTGCCCTCGACGACGGCGATGCCGCCGAGCGGATCGGCGGGGTAGCAGTCGACACTGGTGCGGATGGGCTGAGGTATGAGGGACAATTCGCTTTTCTAAGTCAATCTATGCACATCGCTATATTTCTATAGAAAAAGATAGAGTGACGTGATGCACCCTGAGCTCAATCCATATTCCCCCGGTTCAGGCCTCACTCCGCCCTACTTGGTCGGGCGTCAGGCAGAGATCGACGCATTCGATCTGGTCGTCGCGCGGTCGCGCGGAAACCTGCACAGTCGAGGAATTGTGCTCCACGGTTTGCGGGGCGTGGGAAAGACTGTGCTCCTCAATCAATTCCGCGAGCAAGCAGAGCACGCCGAGTGGTTCGTCATTGAGCTGGAGGGGCGCTCCACCGACCTCGGCATGGAGGCTATTCGACAGAAGCTCGGACGCGGGCTCCTCTTGGCCAGCCGACGTCTTCAGCGAACGCGTCATGCGACGAATGCCGTGAAGGATGCCCTCCGGACCGTGAAGTCGTTCAGCCTCTCATTAGGCGTCGCCTCGATCGAAATCGGAGTTGACTCCGCTCCTGGGCGAGCCGATAGCGGCCAGCTCGAGGTGGACTTCGAAGAGGTTGTCGAGGATCTCGCCCCGGCCTTGAAACAGACATCATCGGCCTTCGCATTGTTCATCGATGAGATGCAGGACATTGATCACGAACTGCTGGTCGCACTCTTGGCAGCGCAGCACCGGGCGGGGCAGAAGAACTGGCCGTTCTTCATCTTCGGGGCAGGTCTTCCGTCGCTGCCATCGGTTCTCAGCGATGCACGATCATACGCCGAGCGACTGTTCAACTATCGCGAGATCGGGGCCTTGAGTCCTGTTTCAGCCATGGATGCGCTGGTCGTTCCTGCGCAGCGCCAAGGCGCACGGTTCGCGGCGAACGCAGCGGAGACGATCGTCGACGCCGCGCAGGGCTACCCCTACTTCCTTCAGACGTACGGTCAAGCGGTCTGGGAAATCGCGCGAGACAAGGAAATTTCGACAGAGGATGCACTGGCCGCCATCGCCGATGGAAATGCGGAGCTCGATATGGGCTTCTTCCCTGCACGCTGGGATCGCGCCACGCCGGCGGAGCGGACCTACCTGCGCGCAATGGCACCAGATGGCGACAGCGGCTCCCGAACAGCCGAAATCGCACTACGACTGGATGTCAAACCCGCTCGGCTCTCACCTTCGCGCCAGAACCTCATTGACAAGGGGATCATCTACATGCCGGAGCGCGGTCGGGTCGCATTCACGGTCCCCAACATGGCTGCCTTCATCCAGCGTCAGCATCACGCGCAGGAAGACTTTTAGACAAATCGATCGGCCCCGGCTGCGCCTACGAATTGAGCCAGAGCACAATGGCACAGTGACCGACCAGAGCACCTCCAAGGAGACCCGCCGCCAGCAGCGCGCCTGGCGTCGGCAGGCCGCGAGCTACGACCGCAAGGTCGAGCGCGCCGAGCGCACCATGCTCGACGGCAGCCGCGAGTGGGTCGCCGCACGCGCGACCGGCCGGGTGCTGGAGGTCGCGGTCGGCACGGGCCGCAGCCTCCCGTACTACCCGTCGGGCATCGAGCTGGTCGGCATCGACCTGAGCCCGGAGATGCTGGCGATCGCGCGCACCAGGGCCGCCGAGACCGGGGTCGGCGACGAGCTGCGGCAGGGCGACGCGGAGGCGCTGCCGTTCGCCGACGCCTCCTTCGACACCGTGGTGTGCGCGCTCGCGCTCTGCTCCATCCCGCGGCCGGAGGTCGCTCTCGCCGAGATGGCGCGCGTGGTCGTCCCCGGTGATTCCGTCGTGCTCGTCGACCACACCCGCAGCGACCGCGCCGTCGTGTTCGTCGGGCAGTGGCTGATCGAGCGGTTCACGATCCCGACGCAGGGCGAGCACCTGACCCGGCGGCACCGAGGCGAAGTGGAGGCCGTGGGCCTGGAGGTCGTCGAGCACGAGCGGCTGCGCTCCGGGGCCGTCGAGCGCATCCGCGCGACGCGCCCGCTCGGATAACCCCACCGAAGGGCACGTAGACGCCCGTAAAACGCGCGGGTAGGGGCATGTACGTGCCCCTCGGCACTCGGCCGACGCGCGAAAGCCCGCCCGGTGCAGTGGATGGTTGGACGCACCGGGCGGGCTGGCGATTCGCGAATGGCAGCGGAGGGCTCAGCCGTCCGCGCCGGCGGGCTTCGTCGTGATCTTGTAGCCCTCCAACTTGTTCGCCGCATCGGCGTACTTGTTCGTGAAGGTGTCCGAGATCTTCACCTTCGACGTGTCGACACCGATGGTCTTCTCCATCTGGAAGATGACCTTCGGGCCGCCGGCGGGCATGATGCCGTCGGGTAGGAACTGTCCCTTGTCGGTGGCCAGCCCGTCGATGTACTGCTGCTTGGAGATCGTGCTGTTCTGCACGAAGTCCTGGGGCAGCTTGTTCGCGATGTCGGCGGCCGAGTGGCTCGCGATCCAGTGCATCGTCGCGACGAGAGCGTCGACCACCTTCTGGGCGACGTCCTGGTGCGACTTGACCCAGCTGGCCTGCGCGAGCAGACCGGCGGCCGGCCACGCGCCTCCCAGGGCCTTGGTCGCGCCCTTCGTGGTGGCCAGGTCGACCGCCGAGGTGGCGAGCTTCTGGGAGGTGAGCGCCCCGACCGTCGGCTGGGTGGTCATCACGCAGTCGGCGCTGCCGCGCTGGATGGCCGCGATGGCGGTGGAACCGGCGTGGACCGCGATGGTGTTGTACTGCTTCTTGTCGATCCCCTGCTGGGCGGCGAGGAACTGGGTCAGCTCGTCGGTGCCCGAACCCAGGTCGGTGACGCCCATGTTCTTGCCCTTGAAGTCCGCCGCCGACGAGACGCCGCTCTTCGGGCTGCACATGACGCGCTCGCCGGGAGCCCCGGACAGTTGCACGAGGTTGACGACGTCCTTGCCCTTGGATTGGAAGTCCACGGTGTGGATGTACCACGCGCCGGCGAGGTCGACCTGGCCGGAGGCCATGGCGTCCTCGGCGCCGACGCCGCCGTTCTGCTCGGTCGACAGCTCCATGTTGACGCCGTACTTCTTGTAGTAGCCGAGCTGCTGCGCCAGCTGGTAGGGGAGGTAGATCTGCTTGTCGATGCCGCCGACCATCATCTTGACGGTCGGGAGCGGGCCGGCGCTCGAGCCTCCCGCGGCCGCGGTGCCGCCTCCCCCGCCGCTGCAGGCTGCGAGCCCGAGGGCCACGACGCCCGCCGCCGCGATGGCTGCGATGCTGCGCTTCTTCATGGGATGTGTTCCTTTCGTCGTGCCGGCCGGGGCCGGCGCTGCTTCATTGCAGGACTGGTGGGGCTCAGATCGCCTGGGCCTCTGAACGGCTCGGCGGACGCCACTTGAGAAGGGACTTCTCGAGCAGGGTGATGAGGTACTCGGCCACGAGGGTGACCACGGCGACGATGACCATGCAGGCGAAGACCGTGTTCGGGTCGAAGTTGCCTTGCGCCTGGCTGATGATGAGGCCGACGCCGTGTTGTGCGCCGAGCACCTCGGCGACCAGGGCGCCGATGATGGCGAAGCCGAACGCCGTGTGGAGGCTCGCGATGATCCACGTCATGGCCGACGGGATGGTCACGTGCCGCGCGACCTGGAACGGTGACGCACCGAGCACGCGCACGTTCGCGATCAGGTTCTGGTCGACCTCCCTCACGCCCTGGAAGGCGTTGAAGAAGACGACGAAGAAGACGAGCACGGCCGCGAGCAGCACCTTGGGGAAGACCCCGAGGCCGAAGGCGACGATGAAGATCGAGCCGAGCACGATGCGCGGGATGGAGTTGACGACCTTGATATAGGGGCCGAACACCGACGCGAGGTAGCGGTTGGAACCGAGCAGGATGCCGAAGACGACACCCAGCACCGTGCCGAGCAGGAAGCCGAGGAAGGCCTCCTGGACCGTGATCCACAGGTTCTCCCAGATGGTCCCGAACGCCGTGCCCTGCGTGAACAGGTGCACCAGGCTGTCCCAGATGCCGGACGGCTGGCCGTAGAAGAACTTGTCGATCCAGCCGGTGGAGGTGAACCACTGCCAGCCGCCGAGCACGATGACGGCGACGGCGACGCGGCCCGTCCACACCCAGGCGACGCGTCGCCGATGCGTGCGGCGGGCGGATGCCCGGAGCTCGATCTCCCGGTCGACTGTCGGGGTCAGATTCTCTGCAATGGTCATGGTGGTCACGCCGCCGCTCCTGCCGTCTGCTCGTACGCCCGCGTCACTTCGTCGCGGAGGGACTCCCAGATGCGCCCCTGCAGTTCGATGAACCGCCGCTCGTGCCGGATCTCCTGCACGTCGCCGCGCGGCCTCGGGAGGTCGATGTCGAAGACGTCCTTGACCGTCCCCGGGCTGCTGGTCATGATCACGACCCGGTCGGAGAGCGCCACGGCCTCGTCGAGGTCGTGCGTGATGAAGAGGACGGAGGGCCGCAGCTCCTCCCACAGCGTGAGCAGCTCGGTCTGCATGATCGCCTTGGTCTGCACGTCGAGCGCGCCGAACGGCTCGTCCATGAGCAGGATGCGCGGGTTGTTGATGAGCGCAGCCGCCATCGCGACGCGCTTGCGCATGCCGCCGGAGAGCTGGTGCGGGTAGCGGTCCTCGAAACCGGCGAGGCCGACGCGACGCAGCCAGTCCAGCGCGAGAACGGTGGCTTCCTTCTTGGGCGTGCCGAGCAGGATCGGGCCGATCATCACGTTGGCGAGCACGGTCTTCCAGGGGAACAGCGAGTCGGCTTGGAACATGTAGCTCACGCCGCTCGTGATCCCGTCGACGATGCGGCCGCCGACGCTGACCGAACCGGCGCTCGGCCGTTCGAGGCCCGAGACTTGCGCCAGCGTGGTCGACTTGCCGCAGCCGGTCGGGCCGACGATGGCGCAGAACTGGCCGGGCTCGACCGTGAGCGTCACGTCGCGGATCGCGGTGAAGGTGTCGCCTTTCGGCGTCAGGAAGCGTTTCGTCAGTCCGACGATGTCGATGCGCACCGCGTCGTCCGCCGCGGGGGCGGCGCCGGGGACGCTGCGGGGTCGGTGTTCACCCATGAGTCAAGACCTCTCTGTCTTTCCGATGCAGGCCGGACGGTCGCTTCGCTGTCCGGCGCCTGTCTGGGACCGATGCTCGCCGAACGGGAGGTGCGCTGTCGCGCTTGAGGGCGATTCGCCCGGTTGTGTGCGTTGTCGCAGGTTCTGGGCGTTCTGCGCGCATGCGGTGGTCAGCCATAGATGACAGAATTTCGGGTGATGCGACGACGGATCCGACGACTCTCGAGCCAGATACTGCTGGCTCAGCTTGCGATCCTCGCCGCCTCGATGCTGATCGGCTTCCTGCTCCTCGCGCAGACCGCGCGCGCCAACCTCGACGCCGACTACCAGGCGCGCGCCGCTGCCATCGCACAGACCTTCGCGGGTATCCCGGACATCCAGAACTGCATGGCGAACGGCGGCGCCGACTGCGCCACGACCGTCCAGAACCTCGCCTCGCAGACCGCGAACCGCACGGGCGCCGCCTACGTGGTCGTGATCGACATGAACCGCGTTCGGCACTCGCACCCCGACGTCGCACTGATCGGCAAGAAGGTGGAGGAGCCGCTGGTCGCCGCCGACGGCAAGGTGCACCTGGGCACCGACTCCGGCGCGACCGGCGTCAACGCGAACGCGCGTGTGCCGTTGTTCGCTCCGGCCTCCGACCGCATCGTCGGGGAGGTGTCGGTCGGCATCCGCGAGAGCTCGGTCGCCAGTGAGCTCCTGGGCGAACTGCCCGCCTACGGCGCCTGGTTCGTGCTCGCCCTCGCGATCGGCGCGCTCGCGTCGTTCGCGCTCGCGAGCCTCCTGAAGCGCCGCACATTCGGGCTCGAGCTCGACGAGATCGCGCGCCTGCTGCAAGAGCGGGAGGCCACCCTCCACGGCATCCGGGAGGGCGTCATCGCGATCGACCCGGCCGGCCGCATCACGGTCGTCAACGACGAGGCGCAGCGGCTGCTGCGACTGCCCGAGGGCGCGAGAGGGCGACTGCTGGAGGACGTGCTGATCGCGGGTCCGATCCGCGACCAGCTGACCGGCACGACCGAGGTCACGGACGCCATCGCCGTCACCGACGACCACGTCCTGGTCATCAACCGGATGCCCGTCACGCTGGGCGGACGTCCGCACGGCGCGGTGTTCACCCTCCAGGACCGGACGGAGCTCATCGGCCTCACGCGGGAGCTCGACGGCGAACGCAGCTTCAGCGAGTCCATCCGCGCGCAGCAGCACGAGTTCTCCAACCGCATGCACGCGGTCTCCGGGCTCCTGGAGCTGGGGAGGACGCAGGAGGCACTCGAGTATCTCAACGAGATCCGCGGCACCACGGCCGACCTCGACGCGACCCTCCGGTCGCACATCGGCTCGCCGCTGATCGTCGGGCTGCTGCTGGGTAAGGCCGCCGAGGCGAACGAGCGCGGCATCGATCTGGTGATCGCCCCCGACACCGACCTCGGGGAGACCCCGGAGCGGGCGCAGGCGCTGACGACGGTGCTCGGCAATCTGATCGACAACGCGTTCGACGCGCTCGCGGGCGCGCCGGCCCCGCGGCGGACAGTGGTCAGCGTGGTCGAGACGCCGGAGTCGGTCACGGTGCGCGTCGCCGACAACGGGCCGGGCGTCCCCAGCGCCGAGCTGCCGCGGATCTTCGAGAGCGGCTACTCGACCAAGCGCGGGTCGCTGGCGCGGCACAGCGGCCTCGGGCTCTCGCTCGTGCACTCGACGGCGACGAAGCTCGGCGGCAGCGTCGGCGTGTCCGGTGGGCCCGGTGCGGTGTTCACGGTGGTGCTGCCGCGGGCCGGCGCAGGCGCGACGACGTCGCCAGGAGCCGCAGCGGCCTCCGCGCGGGGTTCGGCGGGCGGTGCGCGATGAGCGGCGACGTCACCGAAGGCGCAGCATCCCCCTCGCTCACCGTCCTCGTGGTCGACGACGACTACCGGGTCGCGTCGGTGCACGTCGGGTTCGTGGAGGCCGTACCCGGCTTCCGCGTGGCCGGTCGGGCGCACAGCGCGGCCGACGCCCTCCGTCTCGCCGGGGAACTGCAGCCCGACCTGGTGCTGATGGACATCTACCTGCCCGACGGCGACGGCCTCCAGGTCGTGCGGCAGTTGCTCGCCGAGCCGTCGGCGCCCGCCGTCATCGTGATCTCGGCCGCCAACGATGTCGCGACAGTGCGGCAGGCCGTTCAGCTCGGCGCCCTGCACTACCTGGTCAAGCCGTTCGGCTTCGCGCAGCTGGCGGAACGGCTCACGGCGTTCCGGCGCGCGTACGACGACCTGGGCGCGTTCCCCGCGGAGGCGACGCAGCACGACATCGACCGGATCTTCGACCTCCTGCGCCCCGGCACCCCGGCCCAGGCGGACGCCTTGCGCCGGCTGGCCCCGACACTGCAGTCGGTCTACGACGCCGTTGCGGCCAGCGACGGCAGTCTGTCCGCCAACGACGTGGCGACCGCGATCGGGATCAGCCGCACGACGGCGCAGCGCGCGCTCACGCAGCTGGAGCAGAGCGACGTGCTCAAGCTGGAGCTCCGTTACGGCGCGACCGGCCGCCCGGAGCACCGCTACGGCGTCAGGCGCCGCTGAGTGACGAGCGCGTCGCCGGCGACCGCCGCACCCACCACGAAGAGCCCGGCGACGAGTGCCCCCGCGATGAAGAGCATGGTCCGGTCGGTGCGCTGCTCGGTGCGTTGAAGGGACTGGCCGGCGACGATGACGCCCTCGTCGAGCGGCTGAGCCACGATCGCGAACCGGAGGCCGGGCTCCGGTTCCCAGCTGACGGCGTCCTCCCCCGTGGCCCGCGCTGTCTCCAGGACTCCACGCGGCACCTGGGCGAGCGATCCACTGAGGTAGCCGTTGCCTGCCGTCGGCCTGCCTGCGGCGTCGTAGCGCACCCAGAAGGTGCCGAGATAGTGCTCGAGATCGAGCCGGTCCGGCTGCTGTGCGGGCGAGGTGGTCGCGCCCGCGGAGAGGAGGGCGCGCGGGGCGTCCTCCACCGCGTGTCGGCCGTCTTGCTGCACGACGACGTAGAGCGTCGCGAGCCCACCCGCGAAGAGCGCGTAGGCGGCCACCGCGACGATGATCCTCCTGAGCCACATGGAGGCATCATGCGCCCGCGCGCGCCCTCCCGGCATCCGTCTCGCGATGGATACCGCGCGAGTCGCGGACGCGTCGTCGTTTCCTCCCGACGCACTCGGCGAATCGCGAGAGGAAACGAGGGCGCAATGGTCGCGGCGTCAGTGGGCCGCGCTGACCGTCTGCTCGATCTGGTCGGCGACCTTCTGGAGCTGAGCGCCGTGGTCGCCGGAGAGCGCGGTGGTCGCGATCCGCTGCACGTCGGCGATGGGTCGGCCGCGGGAGCCGACGCGAGTTGCGACAGGTCGGTGCGCAGCGCGTCCGGAAGCTTCGACGTGAGCTGGCTGCGCTGTGGCCCGCGCCGCGGTATCGGCCACCCGCCACCGGACCTCCCTCTTGCACCGCCACCGGGCGGAGGGTCAGGATCGGGTCAGGAGGCACGAACCATGGACGATCTCGAAGGCACGGCGGCCGAACGCCTCGACCAGCTCGACCGGCTCGGTGACACCGAGGGCATCACCTTGGACTGGACGCGCAGACAACTCGAGCGCGCCCTCCGGGCCTGGGCGGTCGACCAGGACACCCTCGCCGTTCTCGGCGAAGGCCGCGAGGATTATTAGCCGGGCCGCCCGGCAACGATTCGTCCGGGTCGCGGCGCACTGTTACCGCGCGGGTCTCCGAACTCTAGACAGGTGGCGCGCGGTGGCGATAGCGTCCGAAGACGTTCGCCCGTCTCATGAGAAGGATTCAGCCGATGTCCAACACCCAGCCGTCCGCCTTCGCGTCGTTCTCGCTCAACGGCAGAGACCTGACGCCGTCGGTCATCAATAGCGTCCGCGTCGCACTCGGGATCAGCGGCGCCGTCGCGCTCATCATCGGCGTCATCATCGTCTTCTGGCCCAAGACCGCGGCCGTCGGACTGACGGTGCTGATCGCGATCTCGCTGCTCGTCTCCGGCATCTCCTACCTCGGCATCGGGATCTTCGCCAAGGGGATCGGCGGCGGAGCCCGCGCGCTCGACATCATCTTCGGCATCCTGCTCGTGATCGCGGCGATCGTCGCGTTCGCCAACCTCTCGGACACCACGGCGTTCCTCGCCGCCTTCATCGGCATCCTGGTCGGCATCGCGTGGATCGTGGAGGGGGCGGTCACGCTCGCCCAGCTCGGCGACTCGCCGTCGCGCGGCTGGTCGGTCTTCTTCGGCATCCTGAGCATCCTCGCGGGCATCTTGCTGCTGTTCAGCCCGCTGTGGGGGATCGTGGTGCTGTTCATCCTGGCCGGCATCAGCTTGATCGTCCTCGGGATCGTGCAGATCGTGCGCGCGATCAGTTTCGGGCGCGGGGTCGCGACTGCGTCGGCGTGAGGCCGTGCTCGGAGCGGGCTGGGCACCTCGGTCGTAGGCTCGGTCGGCGCCGGCGTCGCAGGCTCGCTTCGCGCTGCCTCTAGGGAATGTCTGATAGTTCTTGGCCCAGGCGGGGGCGTGCTCAGGCTCCGTTCCTCCGGAGTCCGGGCGGACTTCGCAACGAGAATCCGGATGAACGGTCTCTCTCGCGGCGTGCCGTCGGTGACCTCCGGAGTTGCCCGAACGGCCGTCCCGAGTGTCCGTAACTCCGGACACCCGCGGGGACACGCGGTATTGTGGCCGTTCCGACGGAGACCGGAGGCCTGTGAGCCAGGACCTCCGGAATTGCTCGCAGCAGCGCGCGCTGGAGGCGGAAAGGGGCCTAGCTCCACACCGGGGACGCGGGGTCGCGACTCCGTCGGCTTGATCCGACCTGCGCCGAGGTCGGAGGTCTGGGACAGACTGGGCCTGTGCTCCTCGACACGGTTGTCACCACACTCGATACCGTCGCGGCCACGCGCTCGCGGCTGGCCAAGGTCGACGCACTCGCGGGCCTGCTCGGAGGCCTGGCGCCGGACGAGATCGCTCCAGCGGTCGGATTCCTGGTCGGCAGACCACGGCAGGGTCGCGTCGGCGTGGGGTGGCGCGGGGTCTCGGCCGCCATCGGAGAGGCCGCGACTCAGGAGTCGCCGACCCTCACCGTCCTCGATCTCGACGCCCTGCTCGGGGAGCTCGCGGCGCTCGGCGGCGCGGGATCGGCGCGCGACCGCAGCGCGGCGCTCCGCGACTTCGCGGCGCGCGCGAACGCCGGCGAGCAGGGCCTCCTGACCCGCGTGCTCCTGGGAGAGATGCGCACCGGCGCGCTCGAGGGCGTGCTCACCGACGCGATCGCGCGCGCGGCCGACCGGCCGGGTCCGAGCGTCCGCCGCGCCGCCATGCTCACGGGCGACCTCGGCGAGACCGCGGTGATCGCTCTCACCGGTACGGCTGACGAGCTCGACGCCGTCGGGCTGCAGGTCGGCCGGCCTGTGCTCCCGATGCTCGCCGCCACCGCGTCGTCGGCCGCGGCGGCGCTCGAGACGACCGGGCCGGCCTCCGTGGAGTACAAGCTCGACGGTGCCCGGATCCAGGTGCACCGCTCGGGCGACAGCGTGCGGGTGTTCACGCGCAACCTGGCCGACATCACGCACCGGGTGCCGGAGGTGGTCGAGATCGTGCGCCGGCTGCCGGCCCGCGACGTCATCCTCGACGGCGAGACGCTCTCGCTCGACGAGGACGGCGGGCCACGACCCTTCCAGGAGACGATGAGCAGGTTCGCGCGGTGGAGCTCCACCGCGCTCCACCCGTGGTTCTTCGACATCCTCCACGTCGACGGCCGCGATCTCCTCGACGAGCCGCTCTCGGTGCGGCGGCACGAGCTGGAGCGGGTGGCCGGCGAATACCGGATCCCGGGGGAGGTCACCGACGATCCCGAGACTGCCGAGCGGGTCTCGCGCGAGGCGCTCGCGGCCGGTCAGGAGGGCGTCGTCGTCAAGGCGATCGACTCCCCCTATGCGGCCGGGCGGCGCGGGTCGAGCTGGATCAAGGTCAAGCCGGTGCTCACCTACGACCTCGTGGTGCTGGCGTGCGAGTGGGGATCCGGGCGCCGGCGCGGCCTGCTGTCCAACCTCCATCTCGGTGCGCGCGACCCCGACGGCGCGTTCGGCGAGCCCGGAGGCTTCGTGATGGTCGGCAAGACCTTCAAAGGACTCACGGACGAGCTGCTGCGGTGGCAGACGGCCGAGTTCTTGTCGATCGAGGTGCGCCGTACGCCAGGCACGGTGTGGGTGTCGCCGACGACCGTGGTCGAGATCGCCATCGACGGCGTGCAACGCTCCACCCGCTACCCCGGCGGCATCGCGCTGCGGTTCGCTCGGGTCAAGCGCTACCGCGACGACAAGCCCGCCGCGGAGGCCGACACCATCACGACACTCCGCTCGCTGCGTCGGGAGTAGGTACGCCGCCAGCGGAGGAGCTCAGCCGCAGCACGCGCGGGAGCGGCAGGTGACGGCTCCGTGCCGTCGGCTACACGCGGGCCGGGTCGGCCGGAGCGGCGTCCCCGGATTCCGCACCCTCGGCAGGCGCTACCGCCACATGGTGCCGGCGCTCGAGCGCGGCGCCCTCCACGTCGACGTTCGGCATGATGCGGTCGAGCCATGTCGGCAGCCACCAGGCCGATCGGCCGAGCAGGTGCATCAGGGCCGGCATGAGCAGCATGCGCACCACGAACGCGTCGACGAGCACACCGAAAGCGAGTCCGAAGCCGATCGAGCGGATCATGGTCGACTCGCTGAAGATGAAGCCGCCGAAGACCGAGATCATGATGAGGCCCGCGGCGATCACGACCGAGCGGCCCGCCCGCAACCCCTTGACGACCGCAAGCCGTGCGGAGGCTCCGTGCACGTACGCCTCGCGCATCCCGGAGGCCAGGAACAGCTGGTAGTCCATCGCGAGGCCGAACAGGATGCCCACCAGGATGACCGGCAGGAAGCTCAGGATCGGCCCGGTGTGGATGCCGAGCGCATCGGCGCCCCAGCCCCACTGGAACAGCGCGGTGATCGCGCCGTAGGTGGCGAACAGGGAGAGGATGAAGCCTCCCGTCGCGATCAGCGGCACGAGGATCGACCGGAACACCAGGATCATGATGAGCAGCGAGAGGCCGACGACCACCACGAGGTACAGCGGAAGCACCGAGGCCAGGTTCGCGGAGATGTCGAGGTTGATCGCGGTCTGGCCGGACACGCCGAGCTCGTAAACGCCGTCGATCGGCGCGAGGCTGCGCAGAGCGTTGACCAGGTTCTCGGTCGAGACACTGTTCGGCCCCTCCTCCGGCACGACCTGGAACGCGAACAGCGTGCGGTCGTCGGAGACGGCGATCGGCGCGACCGCCACGACGTTCTTCTGGTCTGCGAGGGCGCGCGCGACGTCGAGCTGCACGGAGGTCACGTCCTCTTTCGCGACGGCCTCCTTCGCGGTCGCCGTGACGAGCAGCGGGCCGGTGGCGCCGGCGCCGAAGGCCTTCTCGGTGACCGTGAAGGCCTCGTACGTGGTGGAGCCGACCGGCTCGGAGGAGCCGTCGGGCAGGCCGACCCGCATCGACAGCACGGGGATGGCGACGATCAGCAGCGCGACAGTGGCGCCGACCGCGGTGACCACTGCGCGCCCGGTCTTCATCGGCTTGGCCGCGGTGTCGTCGTGGTGCACCTGGCCGACTTGGGCACGGGCGCGGCGGCCCAGCACGCGCAACCCCACGAGGCCGAGGATCGCGGGAGTGAGGGTGACGGCGATCAGCACCGCGAGCACGACCGCGATGGCGCCGACCGTTCCCATCAGGCCGAGGAACGGCACCCCGGTGACGTTGAGCGCGAGCAGGGCCACGACCACGGTGGTGCCCGCGAAGACGACCGCGTTGCCGGAGGTGCCGTTGGCGAGACCGATGGACTCCCGCGGCTCCGCACCCTCCAGCAACTGCTTGCGGTGCCGGTTGACGATGAACAGGGAGTAGTCGATGCCGACGGCGAGGCCGAGCATGATCGCCAGCACCGGGGTGACGGAGGCCATGTCGACGACGCCGGAGAACGCCAGTGAACCGAGCGCCGCGACCGCGACGCCGAAGAGCGCGGTGACGATCGGCAGCGCCGCAGCGACGACCGATCCCAGAACGACGATGAGCACGATCGCGGCGAAGACCACGCCGACGGCCTCGCCGACGCCGACGATCTGCGGCACGCCCTGGGCGATGTCGGTGGAGAACGAGACGGTGACGCCGTCGATCGGCTTGGACTCGAAGTGGTCGATGACCGCATGTTTCGAGGTCTCGGACAGCGCGAGTCGCGGCTTGGTGAACGCCACGTTGACGAGCGCTGTCGAGCCGTCTGCGGAGACCATCCGGATGTCGCGGGAGAGCTTCAGCAGCTCGGCGCCCTGGTCGAGCTGCTTCTGCTGCGTCGTGAGCTGCTTCTGCTGCGCGGCGAGCTGGGCGAGGCCATCGTCGATGGTCGACTGCTGAGCGGCGAGTTGGGCCTGAGCGACTGCCGACTGCTCCGCAGACATGCTGCCCGGCGGGGCGGCCTCGAGCTGGGCCTTCGCGGCGTCGAGCTGCTGCTGGCCCGCGGTCAACTGCGCTGTGGCCGCGTCGAGCTTCGCCTGCCCCTGCGTGAGCTGCGTCTGACCATCGGTCACCTGCGCCTGACGCGCCGCACGCTCCGCCTCGGTCGAGAACGGGTTCACGACTCCAGAGACGTCGGGGAGGCCGTCGGCGTCGGCGATGAGGGAGCCGATGGCCTTCTTCTGCGCGTCGTCGAGCGCCGAGCCGTCATCGGCGCGGAAGACGATCGTTCCCGAGGCGCCGGCGTAGGCGGGCAGCTTGTGGGTGAGCTCGTCGACGACCGCGCCCGCCGCCGTGCCCGGGATGTCGAAGGAGGCGGTGAGCCCCTTGAAGCCGATGAGGAAGCCAACCACCGCGATGCCGAGCACCGCGAGCCAGGCCACGATCACGGTCCAGGCGCGGCGAGCCGAGAATCTCCCGAGGCGGTAGAGCAGTTCGGCCATGTGCGGTCCTTTCGACGTCCCGGCGAAAAGAATACGCAACGGTGCGTCTCGTTGAATGTATGTAGGCTGTGAGCATGTCTGAAGGTCGACGGGGAGCAGTGCGCAGCGAGGCTGCGCGGGTCGCGATCCTCGAGGCGACGGCGGCGCTCTTCGGGGAGCGCGGCTATGACCATCTCAGTATCGAGGGCATCGCCGCACGCGCCGTCGTCAGCAAGCAGACCGTCTACCGGTGGTGGCCGGGCAAGAGCGCGCTCATCGCCGACTGCCTGCTCGAGGGGATGCTGCTGCCCGACCGCTTCGCCGTGCCTGACAGCGGCGACCTGCGCGCCGACCTCATCGCCTGGCTCGGCGAAGTGGAGGCCGTGCTCCAGAGCCCGTCCGGGGAGGGCCTGTTCCGCTCGCTGATAGCCGCGGCCTCCGAGAACGCGGAGGTCGCGCAGCGCCTGCGCGAGTCGCTCGCCGACCCGCGCCTGTTCGCGCCGCGGCTGCGCGCGGCCCGCGAGTCCGGGGAGGTGCGGGCCGACCTCCCCGTCGACGAGGTCAGCGAGACGCTCATCGGCGCGATCATGCTGCGCGCGCTGGCGCGCACGCCAGCCGACCCCGGCCTCCCGGAGCGCCTGGTCGACCTCACGCTCGGTCCGCGCCCGACCTGACCCGCGCTTTCACCCGCGAGGGGCACGTAAGTGCCCGTAAACCGGAGGTCTTAGGGGCACTTACGTGCCCCTCGGCGGGGTGCTGGCAGCACCTGAGCCCCACCGCCCGCGGTTGCGACGGCGCACCTCCCGCGGCGCCCGCCCCGCGAGGAACGAGCGCCCGGGGTCGACGACGAAGCCCTGGCGGAGGGCCTCCCGCCCCACGAGCATCCGGAAGCCCATCTGGTCGCGGTTGCTCAGCGTGGTCTCGGCGAGCACAGTCTGCTGGGCCAGCGCGAGTTCCAGGAGCACGACGATCCGCTCCTCCGTGTGGCCGGAGGAACTGCGCACGACGCGACGGTCGTGGATGGGCTTCTCGACCACCGTGGCGTCGCCGTCGGCGTCCTGCCACGGGTGCACCGTGAACCGCACGCGGTCGCCGGGCAGCTCCTCCAGCTCGAACGCGTGCAAAGCCGAACTGCGCGCGCCTGTGTCGACCTTGACTTTGATCCACGGAATGCCGATGCTGGGCAGGCTCGCCCATTCACGCCACCCCACGACCCGGGTGTTTGAATGGATATCACCGACCATCCCCCTATCTTCGCAGGATCCATCGATGAAGCTCGCCATCCTCTCCCGCGCTCCGCACGCGTACTCGACCCAGCGCCTGCGCGCCGCGGCGCGGGATCGCGGCCACACGGTCAAGGTGCTCAACACCCTGCGGTTCGCCATCGACCTCTCCGGGGACGAGCCCGACCTGCAGTATCGCGGCCGGCTGCTGTCGGACTACGACGCGGTGCTACCGCGCATCGGCAACTCGATCACGTATTACGGCACGGCGGTCGTGCGGCAGTTCGAGCAGATGGACGTCTACACCCCCAACACCGCGAACGGCATCACCAACTCGCGCGACAAGCTGCGCGCCAACCAGATCCTCTCCCGCCACAACATCGACATGCCGGCGACCACGTTCGTGAACAGCCGGGCTGACGTGCGCATGGCGATCCAGCAGGTAGGCGGTGCGCCGGTCGTCATCAAGCTGCTGGAGGGCACCCAGGGCATCGGCGTCATCCTGGCGCCGGAGGCGAAGATCGCCGAATCGATCGTCGAGACCCTGCACTCCACGAAGCAGAACGTCCTCATTCAGAGCTTCATCTCGGAGAGCCGCGGTCGCGACATCCGCGCCCTCGTCGTCGGCGACCGTGTCGTCGCGGCGATGCGCCGGGTCGCCAGCGGAGACGAGTTCCGCTCCAACGTCCACCGTGGCGGAACAGTCGAGAAGGTGGAGCTGACGCCGGAGTACGAGGAGGCCGCGGTGCGTTCGGCGCAGATCATGGGCCTCCGCGTCGCCGGCGTCGACATGCTCGAAGGTCGCGACGGCCCGCTGGTGATGGAGGTCAACTCCTCTCCCGGCCTCGAGGGCATCGAGCGCGCGACCGGCCTGGACGTGGCCGGCGCGATCATCGACTTCATCGACAACCAGGTCGCCTTCCCCGAGATCGACGTTCGCCAGCGGCTGAGCGTCTCTCGCGGCTACGGCGTCGCAGAGCTTCTGGTGCACGGCAACGCCGATCTGGTCGGCAAGACGATCAAGGAATCGGGCCTGTGGGACCGCGACATCACGGTGCTGACTCTGCACCGCGGTGCGACCGTCATCCCCAACCCGCGCAGCGGAGTGGAGCTGCAGGCGGGCGACCGTCTGCTCTGCTTCGGCAAGCTCGAGGAGATGCGGTCGATGATCCCGGATCGCCGCAAGCGCCGCAGCAAAGTGCTCCGGCTGCCGAAGGCGCCGCTGGTCGAGGCCTGACCGTCACGACCGGCCGCGCTGCGGCACACGCCGATGGCGGGACGACCGCTCGTCGCCCCGCCACCGTTCACCATCGGTTACGACTGGCGTCGTCGCAGGTATGCGCCTGCTGCGATCGTTCCACCGACCCCGACGAGAAGCGCCACGAGCCAGAGGATGTCGCCGATTTCGAGTCCGGTCTGCGCCAAAGCCGCGAAGCCAGCCAACGTGACTCGCGCGGTCGAGGGCGGCGAGGTCACCGGGCCGCCGATCGCGTCGCCTCCGGCAGTCGCTGTGTTACTGAGGGCGCCGGTGCGTCGATCGGCGTCCGTCAGGATGTAGTTCGCGGTGCACACGATGACCTCACCGGGTGCGAGTGCACTGGCACCGGCAGGGCAATCGATGGCGGGGAAGGCGCCGGTGCCCGAGAAGTCGCCCTCCGCGATCGCAACGTTCCACATGGTCACGTTGCCCGTGTTGGTCACCGCGAAGCGATAGTCGATCGAAGCCCCTGAGACGCTTGCCGTCTTCACCAGGTCGAGTGCGGGAGCGGCGACGTGCGGCAGGGTCACCGTCGACGGCTCGCTCTCGATCGCGGTGCCGCCCGACGGCGGGAGGCCGCTGGCAGTCGCAGTGTTCGTGATCCCGCCGGCATCCACATCCGCCTGGGTGACCGTGTAGGTGGCCGTGCAGGTGAGCTGCTCGTCCGGGGCCAGCGTCGTCGGTCCGGCCGAGCAATCGGGCGCGGGCGCGGGACCGCTGCCCGTGAACCCGGTGTCGGTCACCTGGAGGTCGTCCAGTGTCACGTTGCCGGTGTTCGTCACCACGAAGGTGTAGGTGATATCGGCTCCGGGGACGAAGGAAGCAGAATCGGACGGCGAGGCCGACTTGACGATGCTCAGGCTGGGCTCCGGAGTCGCACCGAAGGTGCTCGTCGCCGGCCCGAAGGTCAGCGGCACTCCAGGGGCTGCCGGGCTGGTGCCCTGCACTGTCGCCGTATTGTCGACGTTCCCGGCGTCGACGTCGTCCTGGGTAGCCGTGTAGGTGGCCGTGCACGTGACGGTGTCACCGGGGGCGAGGACGATCGGGCCGGTCGGGCACTGCACGACGGGGGCCACGCCCGTACCCGAGAACGATCCCTCGATGACCGCGATGTCCGACATCGTCACATTGCCCGTGTTCGTCACTACGAAGCTGTACGTGACGATCTCGCCCGACCGCGTGATCGTCGTCGGGCTCGCCGTCTTCACGATGCTGAGGGCCGGGGAGTCGACTGCGTTGAACGTCGCGGAGGACGGCGGAGACTTCACCGTGGTGCCACCGGCTGGCGGCGTCCCGTCAGCGGTGGCGATGTTGGTCACCGCTCCGGCGTCGACGTCGGCCTGAGTCGCCGTGTACTGGGCAGTGCAGGTGACCGAGGCCGCGGGAACGAGCGACGCGGCCTCGGCCGGACAGGTCACGACGGGCCTCGGCCCTGAGCCCGTGAAGACTCCTTCGACGGCTGTGACGTCGGTCAGCGTGACATTGCCGGTGTTCGTCAGCACGAAGTCGAAAGTGAGCGACTGTCCGGCGGCCGTGATCGTCGTCGGGGTCACCGACTTCCGGATCTCCAGTGCAGGAGCAGCCTGGGCCGTGATGTTGATCGTCGACGGCGGCGTGGTGATCTCCACACCTTCCGGAGTGCGTCCGGAGACGGTGGCCGTGTTCTCGATCGCGCCTGCGTCGATGTCGGCTTGCGTCACGGTGTAGTCGGCCGTGCAATTGATGCTCTCACCGGGCGCGAGGGACGAGATCCCGGGCGGGCACACCGGGTTCAGGACGGGGTGCCCTGTGAACCGGCCCTC
Organism: Leifsonia sp. McL0607; assembly: GCF_049993355.1. Lineage (GTDB taxonomy): Bacteria > Actinomycetota > Actinomycetes > Actinomycetales > Microbacteriaceae > Leifsonia. Next base: position 1,402,773 of record NZ_CP188253.1, read on the forward strand.
GATCACGTCGGAGCTCAGCAACGTCACATTGCCGGTGTTCGTGACGAGGAAGGTGTAGGTCACCGTCTGACCGGCAGCAGTCACGTTGGGGACCGACGCCGTCTTCTGCAGTGTCACCGAGGCGTCAGGCGTGATCGGCACCACATTCTGCGATTCGTTGGACGGGACGTCCACCCCGGACGGCGAGGTGCCTGCAGCGGTCGCGGTGTTGTCGATTCGGCCGGCGTCCGCATCCGCCTGGGTGACGGTGTAGGTCGCGGTGCAGGTCACCGTAGCGCCGGGGGCGAGGGCGGCTGCTCCGGCCGGGCAGGTCGGCGTCGGCGCGGTGCCCGTTCCGGAGAACGCGCCTTCGGCGATGGTGATGCCATTCACCGTCACGTCTCCCGTGTTCGTCACGGCGAACGAGTAGGTGATCGTCTGACCAGCGGCGCTAGCGTGCAGTGGACTCGCCGTCTTCGCGAGACTCAACGCGGGACTTTCGCTGATCGCGACGACCGCACTCGACGGCGCGCTGGTCACGGGGCCGCCGGCCGATGCCGGTGGCGTGCCGGTGGCCGTGGCCGTGTTGGTGAGCTGAGGCCGGTCGGCGTCAATGGCCGTGAGCGTATAGCTCGCCGAGCAGACCACCCGAGCCCCGGGCAGTATCGTCGCGGCCTCCGCGGGACACGTGACCACGGGGAACGGGCCGCTCCCGGAGAACGCCGTCTCGGTGACGGAGACGTTCTTCATGGTCACGTTGCCGGTGTTGGTGACGGCGAACGAGTAGTCGACGACGTCGCCCGCTGCCGCGACCGTCGTCGGTGTCACCGACTTCTCCAGGACGAGCGCGGGTGCCGGGTCGCCCGCCACGGCGACGGTCGCCGGAGGCGAGTCCACCACGGTCCCCCTCGGAGGCGTGCCGTGCGCGGTCGCCGTGTTCGTCAGGTCACCGGCGTCGATGTCGGCCTGCGTGAAGGTGTAGGTCGCGGTGCAGGTCACCTGACCCCGCGGCGGGATGGGCGCACTGGCAGGGCAGGTCGGATTGACCGCACCGCCGGTGCCGCTGAAGGCCTGCTCGGTGATGCCGACGTCCGTGAGGGTGACGCTTCCGGTGTTGGTGACCACGAACGAGTACGTCAGCTGCTGGCCCACCACGAAGGATGCGGCGTCGTCGGGGGACACGGACTTCGCCAGCTCGATCGCCGGGGCCGGCGTCATCGTCACGGTCGCCGACGAGTCGGGTGAGTCGACCGTCCCGTTCTGCGGATCGAGTGCTGTCGCGCGAGCGGTGTTCGTCACCGAACCGGCGTCGAAGTCCGCCTGCGTCATCGTGTAGGTCGCAGTGCATGTGGTGGACGTTCCCGGAGCGAGCGCGGTCACCGGGCAGACAGGCGCTGGAGCCGGGCCGGACCCCGAGAAGGACGACTCGACGATGGACATGGCGCTGACATCGACATTGCCTGTGTTCGTGACGGCGTAGTCGTACGTGACGACGGTGCCAGGCGCCCCCGCTGTCGCCGGCGTCGCGCTCTTGGTCATGGCGAGACCGGCGTTCGCGGCTTCGAGAGTCGTCGTGGTCGCAGAGGAGTTGGACGTCACGACGGTGGAGGTGCCCGGCGGATTGCCCGTGGCGGTCGCCGTGTTGGTGAACGAGCCTGCTGCCACGTCCGCCGACGTGAAGGTGTAAGGGTTCACTGCCGCGCAGTTCGTGGTCGCGCCGGGCGCGAGGGTGGTGGCGGAGCAGCTGACAGCGCCGACGCTCGGGTCGTTGACGGCGATGTTCTCCATCGGCAATGAGCCGGTGTTCGTCACCGTGAAGACGTAGTTCGCCTGATCACCGGCATCTCGGAGTCCGTTGCCGTTGACATCCACCACGGAACCGACCTGCTTCTGGAGGCTGAGGCTCGCGGGCAGCGCCGTGTTCGTGATGGTGCAGTCGACCAGATCCCCGGTTCCGAGCACGACCTGAGCCGAGCTGCCTGCAGCGCCCGAGGGCAGCGAGGCGTCGGCGGAGCCGTTCCTCGTGCAAGACCATGACTGCTCGTACGCCGTGAGCGGGCTGCCCGCGGTGGAGGTCTCTGCGAGCGTGAAGGGGTCGGATGGTGCGGCGGCGATGGTCTCGACCTCGTCCGTCGTCGCGGTCGTGCCGGTGCCGGTGTTCGCCGTCGCGAGCTGGAGTCCTTCGTGCGACGTGACGCTCAGCCCGAACGAGTCGGACGCACTCACACGGCTGGCGACGGTCTTGTTGAGGACGACTTTCGAGATCAGGACCCCGAAGGCGACTCCTTGGATCTGGCCGCTCAGGAGGTTCTGGGTCAGGGTCGTCGGGCTGTCCGCCGCGAGCATGGCCGTACCCGTTCGGAGGACTCCGTCCCGGCTGAGGCAGGTGACGGTGGTCGTCCCCAGCCCGGAGAACTGGTCGGGGCACGCGTTGCCGATCGGTGCGATCTGTCGGAGCGGAGTGTCCGAGGAGAACACGATGCTTTCGCCGTTGTCGGTGGACTCGGCATCGGCCGCGACGATCGCGAATGCCCTGATGGGGTTGCCGCCCGCGTCGGTGAGCGAGATGTTGGTCAGCGACACCCTGGAGTCTCCTACTGGAGTGGCCACCTGATAAAGAGCAGGTCTTCCGGCCACCCCCTGGTATTGGCCGGGACTTCCAGGAACAGCCGCGTCGTCCCGACCCAGGAAAGCGTTCCTCCACGTGGGGAAGTTGGTCGCCGTGAGCGTACGGCCCGTCTGCGAGATGTCGTAGGTGAGCGTGTAGCCGCCCGGGAGCTTGACCTGCATCTGCTGCCCACCGGCTGCAGCCTGCGCAGCCGAGTAAGCGCTCATGTCGAGCCAGCACAGTGTCCGCGCGTACTGTCCCGTGCCGGCGTTCGCGTAGGAGCACTGCTGATCCGTCGGCGCGGCACTCGCGGCCTGGGTGACGGCCACCAGCCCTCCGATCCCCAGCAGCACGCTGAGGAGGGCGGCCACCACTCCTCGGAACCTCGGGCGCTTGCCCCGTTCCTTGCCAGACCTCGGACGACGCGTGCCGATTGCGCGGTCACGCGGCATGAAATTCGCCGTACTCTGCTCGTTCACCCTCTGGTTCCCCCTCGTGGTCTCCGGCACGTTAGCGTGCGACCCCAGACGAGAGCGGGCACCGTCCAGCCATGCCGTAGCCTGCTGGAATCGTAAATATCAGCTGATCAAGCGAATATTTCGCAAAACGAACCCCGACGCGGGAACAGCGTGGACATGCGTTTCCGCCAGACAGAAGCCGCGGCTCCTTCACACGCCGCTTCACCTCATGTCCACCGACTCGGCGCGAGAGCGACCACGTCCGTTGCGCGAACGGTGGAGTCGACGCCGGAGTACGAGGAGGCCGCCGTGCGCGCGGCACAGATCATGGGCCTCCGCGCCGCCGGCGCGATCATCGACGACATCGGTGCGCCGGCTGCCGAAGGCGGCTGGCGGAGGCGTGACCGTCGCGTCCGGCCGCGCGCGGAACCTATTAGGGTGAAGGCCTTGGTGAAGGCCTTGGTGAAGTGCCTGCTGGCCGAGTGCCGACGAGTTCGTCAGCGCTCCTGCGCAGCCCAGGAAATACAAGGGTTTTTGGTCTCACCGTCGACAAACGGTCCCGTCGCGGCACGAATGCTTGCCTCCGTTCCACCGTCATCATCAATGCCATCAACGTCGAGCCGGGGGCAACAGAGCCATGTCACGTACCGAACCACGAATCCATCGCGGGACGAGAGGCGAGCCCATGCTCCCCCGCCCCGTCCGCGCAGGGCGGCTCCGCTCCAGGCTCCGCGGCGGTGTCGCCGCGGCCCTTTCCACGCTCCTGGGCGTCTCGAGCCTCGTCGCCGTGTCGGTGGCCCTCCCCGCGGCGCCCGCGTCGTCGGCCGTCGTCTGTCCCGCTGAGAACGTCTACCTCAACACTGCGGGCCCGAACACGCTGAGGGAGGTGGCGGCGGACGGTACCGTGGTCTCGTCCGTGAACCTGCTGCGGAGCTACGGAGACATCGGTTTCAGCTCCGATGGAACGCACCTGTACGCCGCGTATGCCCTCGCCGCTTCGACCCTGGTCGAGATCGACCGGACCACCGGCGCCGAGCTGAGTTCTGTGACCATCACCCCGTCGAGCGGCCCAGCGCTCGGTAACCCGGTCGCGCTGTCGCCCACACGCGACGGCGGCATGCTCATCGGCTTCAACGGCAACTCGAACGTGTACTCGGTGGATGTGACGACGGGCGTGGCCACGCCTATCGCGTCCTATCCGGCCGGCTTCTTCCCAACGGGCGATTTCATTCAGCTGGCGGACGGCGACACCCTGATGTCGGGGAGCGCCTCCTCGGGCGTGGGCGTCCCGACCACGCTGTTCCGCCTTCACCCGGACGGCACGACGACGGCCATCGGCACGGTCCCCACGTCATACGGGCTGACGCAGGCGGAGAGCGTGGTCTACACGGGCGGACCCGACCAGACGTTCCGCTCGGTCGACTCGCTCCCGACGGCGTCGTCGACCGCCGCGCTGCCCACGACGGCCATCGCGAGCATGGGCGCGGCGATCTTCGGCATGACGTCGATCCAGGATCCGGGCTGCGGCCCGTACTTCAAGCAGGTGAAGACGTCCGACCAGACAACGTACAACGTCGGCGACACCGTCACCTACACCGTCACCGCCACGAACTCCCGCGCTTACACGGGCACGGCCGACCTCGCGGACGCGCTCCCCTCGACCGTCTCGCCGACGAACGTCACCTGCACCACGACGGCCCCCGGCACGTGTTCGGGCGGGTTCACCGGGCAGAACGTGACGGGCACGACGACGATCCCACCAGGCGGGACGACGGTCTTCACCATCACCGCTACCGCCGTGGCCGGTGGACTCGCCACCAATACAGCGACGATCACACCGACCGACCCCGGCTGTCAGGACGGCTCCTGCGGTGGCGGCGACGCCTCCACGCCCCCCATCAACGTGATCCCACCGCAGATCGGCTCGCTGAGCATCGTCACGCACGCCATCCCGGGCGACCAGAACGGCGACGGCTCGGTGGAGGTGGGCGAGACCATCTCCTACACGTTCGACGTCACGAACACAGGCAACGTCCCCCTGACGAATGTGTCCGTCGTCGACGGCCTCAGCGGCTCGGTGACCTGCCCCACCACGCCGCTCGCACCCGGGGCGACCATGACCTGCACCGGCGACAACCCGCACACCGTCACCCAGGCCGACCTGATCGCCGGCCAGGTCTCGAACACCGGCACGGCGAACGGCACGCCACCCGCAGGCGTCCCGCCCGTCACGCCCGCGACGAGCACGGCGACCACCCCGGTCGCCGGCAGCGCGGCCGGCTCCATCTCACTGGTCACGACAGCGATCCCGGGCGACGAGAACAGCAACGGAGTCGTCGACCCCGGCGAGACCATCTCGTACACCTTCCAGGTCACGAACACCGGCACAGTGACCCTGAACAACGTGACCGTCGCCGACCAGCTCAGCGGCTCGGTGACCTGCCCCACCACGCCGCTCGCACCCGGGGCGACCTTGACCTGCACCGGCGACAACCCGCACACCGTCACCCAAGCCGACCTCATCGCCGGCGACGTGATCAACACGGGTACCGCGAACGCCACACCGCCTGCGGGCGTCCCGCCCGTCACGCCCGCGACGAGCACGGCGACCACCCCGGTCGCCGGCAGCGCGGTCGGCTCCATCTCGCTGGTGACCACCGCTGTCCCCGGCGACGAGAACAGCAACGGAGTCGTCGACCCCGGCGAGACCATCTCGTACACCTTCCAGGTCACGAACACCGGCACAGTGACCCTGAACAACGTGACCGTCGCCGACCAGCTCAGCGGCTCGGTGACCTGCCCCACCGGCCCGCTCGCACCGGGCGCGACGATCACCTGCACCGGCGACAACCCACACACCGTCACGGAGGCCGACCTCATCGCCGGCGACGTGGTCAACACGGGTACCGCGAACGCCACACCGCCCGCGGGCGTCCCCGCCGTCACACCCGCGACCAGCACGGCGACCACACCGGTCGCCGGCCCCGCGGCCGGAGCGCTGTCGATCGTGACCAACGCGATCCCGGGCGACGAGAACGGCAACGGAGTCGTCGACCCCGGCGAGACCATCTCGTACACGTTCACGGTCACCAACACCGGTAATGTGACGGTGACGAACCTGTCGGTCGTGGACGGCCTGAGCGGTTCGGTCACCTGTCCCACAGCCCCGCTCGCACCGGGTGCGACCGTGACCTGCACCGGCGACAACCCGCACACCGTCACAGAGGCCGACATCCGCACCGGGCTCGTGAGCAACACCGGCACGGCTGACGGCACGACCCCTGCGGGAGTTCCGCCGCTCACCCCGGTCAGCAGCACCGCCACAACACCGACCGCCGCCGCGGCCGGCTCCATCTCACTGGTCACGACAGCGATCCCGGGCGACGAGAACAGCAACGGAGTCGTCGACCCCGGCGAGACCATCTCGTACACCTTCCAGGTCACGAACACCGGCACAGTGACCCTGAACAACGTGACCGTCGCCGACCAGCTCAGCGGCTCGGTGACCTGCCCCACCACGCCGCTCGCACCCGGGGCGACCTTGACCTGCACCGGCGACAACCCGCACACCGTCACCCAAGCCGACCTCATCGCCGGCGACGTGATCAACACGGGTACCGCGAACGCCACACCGCCTGCGGGCGTCCCGCCCGTCACGCCCGCGACGAGCACGGCGACCACCCCGGTCGCCGGCAGCGCGGTCGGCTCCATCTCGCTGGTGACCACCGCTGTCCCCGGCGACGAGAACAGCAACGGAGTCGTCGACCCCGGCGAGACCATCTCGTACACCTTCCAGGTCACGAACACCGGCACAGTGACCCTGAACAACGTGACCGTCGCCGACCAGCTCAGCGGCTCGGTGACCTGCCCCACCGGCCCGCTCGCACCGGGCGCGACGATCACCTGCACCGGCGACAACCCACACACCGTCACGGAGGCCGACCTCATCGCCGGCGACGTGGTCAACACGGGTACCGCGAACGCCACACCGCCCGCGGGCGTCCCCGCCGTCACACCCGCGACCAGCACGGCGACCACACCGGTCGCCGGCCCCGCGGCCGGAGCGCTGTCGATCGTGACCAACGCGATCCCGGGCGACGAGAACGGCAACGGAGTCGTCGACCCCGGCGAGACCATCTCGTACACGTTCGAGGTCACCAACACCGGTAATGTGACGGTGACGAACCTGTCGGTCGTGGACGGCCTGAGCGGTTCGGTCACCTGTCCCACAGCCCCGCTCGCACCGGGTGCGACCGTGACCTGCACCGGCGACAACCCGCACACCGTCACAGAGGCCGACATCCTCACCGGGCTCGTGAACAACACCGGCACGGCTGACGGCACGACCCCTGCGGGAGTTCCGCCGCTCACCCCGGTCAGCAGCACCGCCACAACACCGACCGCCGCCGCGGCCGGCTCCATCTCACTGGTCACGACAGCGATCCCGGGCGACGAGAACGGCAACGGAGTCGTCGACCTCGGCGAGACCATCTCGTACACGTTCGAGGTCACCAACACCGGTAATGTGACGGTGACGAACCTGTCGGTCGTGGACGGCCTGAGCGGTTCGGTCACCTGTCCCACAGCCCCGCTCGCACCGGGTGCGACCGTGACCTGCACCGGCGACAACCCGCACACCGTCACAGAGGCCGACATCCTCACCGGGCTCGTGAGCAACACCGGCACGGCTGACGGCACGACCCCTGCGGGAGTTCCGCCGCTCACCCCGGTCAGCAGCACCGCGACGACGCCGACCGCCGCCGCGGTCGCCGCCCTGAGCATCGTCACCACGGCCGTTCCCGGCGACGAGAACGGCGACGGATCGGTCGACGTAGGCGAGACCATCTCCTACACCTTCACCGTCACCAACACCGGAACCGTCACCATCACGGATCCGACCGTCACCGACCAGCTCAGCGGCTCGGTCACCTGCCCCACCGGCCCGCTCGCACCGGGCGCGACGATCACCTGCACCGGCGACAACCCGCACACCGCCACCGACGCGGACATCGTGGCCGGACAGGTCTCCAACACGGGAACCGCCGACGGCACCACTCCAGTGGGAGTCACCCCGATCGTCCCGCCGACGAGCACCGTCACAACACCGACCGTCGTCGCGGCCGCCGCCCTGAGCATCGTCACCACGGCCATTCCCGGCGACGAGAACGGCGACGGATCGGTCGACGTGGGCGAGACCATCTCCTACACCTTCACCGTCACCAACACCGGAACCGTCACCATCACGGATCCGACCGTCACCGACCAGCTCAGCGGCTCGGTCACCTGCCCCACCGGCCCGCTCGCACCGGGCGCGACGATCACCTGCACCGGCGACAACCCGCACACCGCCACCGACGCGGACATCGTGGCCGGACAGGTCTCCAACACGGGAACCGCCGACGGCACCACTCCAGTGGGAGTCACCCCGATCGTCCCGCCGACGAGCACCGTCACAACACCGACCGTCGTCGCGGCCGCCGCCCTGAGCATCGTCACCACGGCCATTCCCGGCGACGAGAACGGCGACGGATCGGTCGACGTGGGCGAGACCATCTCCTACACCTTCACCGTCACCAACACCGGAACCGTCACCATCACGGATCCGACCGTCACCGACCAGCTCAGCGGCTCGGTCACCTGCCCCACCGGCCCGCTCGCACCGGGCGCGACGATCACCTGCACCGGCGACAACCCGCACACCGCCACCGACGCGGACATCGTGGCCGGACAGGTCTCCAACACGGGAACCGCCGACGGCACCACTCCAGTGGGAGTCACCCCGATCTTCCCGCCGACGAGCACCGTCACAACACCGACCGTCGTCGCGACGTCGTCGCTCGACATCGTCACCACGGCCGTTCCCGGCGACGAGAACGGCGACGGATCGGTCGATGTCGGCGAGACCATCTCCTACACCTTCACCGTCACCAACACCGGAACCGTGACACTGACCGACGTCACCGTCACCGACCAGCTCAGCGGCTCGGTCACCTGCCCCACCGGCCCGCTCGCACCGGGCGCGACGATCACCTGCACCGGCGACAACCCGCACACCGTCACGGAGGCCGACCTCATCACCGGCGACGTGGCCAACACCGGAACCGCCGATGCCACGACACCGCCCGGGGCGCCCGGGCTCACGCCGCCGAGCAGCTCGGTGACCACTCCGGTAGCCGGCACCGTTCTCGGCGCGCTCGACATCGTCACCACGGCGGTGCCCGGCGACGAGAACGGCGACGGATCGGTCGACGTGGGCGAGACCATCTCCTACACCTTCACCGTCACCAACACCGGAACCGTCACCATCACGGATCCGACCGTCACCGACCAGCTCAGCGGCTCGGTCACCTGCCCCACCGGCCCGCTCGCACCGGGCGCGACGATCACCTGCACCGGCGACAACCCGTACACCGTGACCGAGGCGGACATCGTGAACGGCCACGTGCCCAACACGGGCACCGCGGATGGGACGACCCCTCCCGGCGTCACGCCGATCACGCCGGCGAGCAGCACGGTCAGCACGCCGACCGCCGCGGCCAACGGCTCGCTGAACCTGGTCACCACCGCGGTCCCGGGTGACGAGAACGGCAACGGCAAGGTCGACGCCGGCGAGACCATCTCCTACACGTTCACCGTCACTAACACCGGCAACGTCACCCTGACCGACGTCACGGTCACCGACCAGCTCAGCGGCTCGGTCACCTGCCCCACCGGTCCGCTGGCGCCAGGGGAGAGCATCGTCTGCCACGGCGACAACGCTCACGTGGTGACGGACGCCGAGGCCCTCCTCGGCACGGTGGTCAACACCGCCACCGCGAACGCGACTCCGCCTGCCGGCGTCGACCCGGTGAGCCCTGCCACCAGCACGGTCACCACAGTGGTCGCCGGCCCGGTCGACACCGTCCCCAATCCGGGCGGTCCGAGTGGGCCGGACGGCTCGCTGGCGGACACCGGTGGCAGCCCGGTGACCGGCCCCGCCTGGTGGGCACTGCTCGCCGCCGCGGCGCTGGCCTCCCTCTCGGGTGCGGCGCTCCTCCGCCGCCGTCGCCGCCAGCTCCGCTGATCGATTCGTCCCGATCCGTCGTCACCCCCTGTGGGGGGCGGCGGGTCGGGACGAGTCATTTCGGGGAGGCGGCGTCCCACCAGTGGAGGACGCGCAGGGCGCGCAAGGTGATCCAGCGGCTGCTCATACCCTCGTTCTCGCCGAAGTCGTTCCACGTCGGGCCCTCGTGCCGGTTCTCCAGGTTCCAGCGGCCGTCGGCATCGGCCTTCGCTCGCAGCACCTCCACGGCCTCCTGCAGCCTGCGATCGCGCCGGTCCACGCTGCGGAAGTGCTCCAGCCCGCGCAGGATGTCATGGAACCAGCGCACCGGGTTGCTCAGCATCGTCATCCGCAGGTCGGCGATGCCTCCGGTGCTCAGCCGGCGGAAGAGCCCGCGCGCCAGGAGGTACTCCTCGCCCGAACGCAGCGCCTCCGCGGCCGCGGCGTCGGCAGCTCCGGCGGCCTGCCACGCCGCCAGTCCCTCCACCGCGCAGATCGTCGAGTGGAAGGACGACACCCGTGCGCCGTACGCGGCCCAGCAGTTCCACGCGCCGTCGTCGAGTCGGTCGCCGGCCAGCGTGGAGGCGACGCGCGAGCCGTCCTGGCCGAAGTAAGCTGCGGCCACGAGCACCATCCCGTTGATGCAAGGCTCGACCTCCCCGTCGAAGTACGGTTCGCCGCCGTGGTCCCAGCGCACGTGATCGCGCACGTGGGACACGGCCTCCAGAGCACGCGGATGCTTCGGGTCGACGCCGAAGGCGATGAGCTGCTGGAGGACGAAATGAGTCGCGGTCCACGCGTCGAAGAACGGGCGGTCCTCCTGCGCCCAGCCGGGGCGGTAGACACCGCTGTCCCAGTTGCCGTCCGGACCCTGCAGATCGAGCAGATGCGCGCCCCAGCCTTCGGTCGCGACGCGGTCGCGCTCAGCGGCGACGGTCTCATCGGACGCGCCGGCGAGGTCACGCAGCACCTGCCAGCGGATACTCGGATCGGAGTCGAGGAGCCACGTGTTGGTGTCCATGGCAGGAATGGTACTCAGGTCAGCCGACGTCAGGCGCGGCGGCCCGGCGAGGAGGGAACACCCACGGCCCGGGCGCCGCCTACGCGATCCGGCCTCCCGTCGCCCCGCTCATGCCGACGGTAGTGCCGGGTCGCGCTCTACGCTGGTCCCCATGCCCTCTGATTACGTCGCCGACTCCGCCCGTTACGACTCGATGCCCTACCGCCGCGCCGGACGCAGCGGGCTGCAGCTGCCTCCGCTGTCGCTCGGCCTGTGGCAGAACTTCGGCACCGCCCGCTCCTACGACACCCAGCGCGCGATCGTGCTGCGGGCGTTCGACCTGGGCGTGACGCACTTCGACCTCGCCAACAACTACGGGCCGCCGCCCGGAGCCGCCGAGGAGTTCTTCGGCCGGATCCTCGCCACCGACCTCCGCGCCTACCGTGACGAGATCGTTGTGTCGACGAAGGCCGGCTACCTGATGTGGCCCGGTCCCTACGGCGATTTCGGCTCGCGCAAGTACCTGCTGTCGTCGCTCGACCAGAGCCTCAAGCGGCTCGGGCTCGACTATGTCGACGTGTTCTACCACCACCGTCCCGACCCGCAGACCCCGCTCGAGGAGTCGATGGGCGCGCTGGCGACGTCCGTCGCCCAGGGCAAGACGCTCTACACCGGAGTCTCCAACTACGACCCGGCGCAGACCGAGGCGGCCGCCGCGCTGCTCGCGGCCTCCGGGACGCCGTTGCTGCTGCACCAGCCGCGCTACTCGATGTTCGACCGACACGTGGAGGACGGCACGCTGGAGGCCGTCGAGCGCGTGGGCGCTTCGGCGATCGTGTTCTCGCCGCTCGCCCAGGGCATGCTCACCGACCGCTACCTGAACGGCGTGCCGGAGGGCTCCCGTGCGGTCACGAGCTTGTTCCTCCATGAGTCGGACCTGACGGAGGACGTGCTCGCGAAGGCGCGCGCGCTGAACGAGATCGCGGCCGGACGCGGGCAGAGCCTCGCGCAGCTGGCGCTGCAGTGGGTGCTCCGGGAGCCGGTCGTCGTGTCCGCGATCATCGGCGCGAGCAGCGTTGCCCAGCTGGAGCAGAACCTGGGTGCGCTGCACGCCGCCCCGCTCACGCAGGACGAGCTGGCCGCCATCGACCGCGCCCTCGCGTAGTCGAACGAGTTGGCAGGACACGCCGCGACGCACGTTGACGAGACGGCGTGTTCTGCCAACTCGTTCGTCGTGGGTCGCGCTCCTGGAGGCTCGGGTTCGCGGCGGGGTACTACTTCGAGGAGGTCGCCGCGCGCTGACGTTCCGGTCGCGCCCGTGCGGTCGGAACGAGACCGAGGACCGCAGCCGCCAGGAAGCAGAGGGCGCCGCCGACCGTCCCGACTCCGCTCCAGAACGGGCTCAGGAGGGCGTCCGTCCCCGGCAGCTCGAAGGCGCCGATGGCCGCGACGCCGAACAGTACCGAGCCGGTCAGGTTGAGCCAGGCCGCCACGGAGTCCTCGGTCGCAGGCTCTGCCCTCGGTCGCAGGCTCCCTCGGCGCTGGGGTCGCAGGATCGCTTCGCGCTCCTCTTGAGCTCCACCGCGCGGCGCTGGGGTCGCGGCATCGCTCCGCGCTGCCTCTGAGCTCCACCGCGCGCTCCGCGCTGCCTCTGAGCTCCACCGCGCGCTCCGCGCTGCCTCTGAGCTCCACCGCGCGCGGTCAGCACGCTGCCGCGCGAGCGCGACCACCGCGAGAACGCTCGACACGAGGAAGCAGATCGAGCCGTAGACGTCCGGGCGCCAGCCGGTCCCTCCCGCCGCTCCCGCCGGCACCGCGGCGGCGAGCGCGAGCGAGGTGCTCACGTTGAAGAACAGCGTTCCGACGAACTGGATGAGCGACGAGCTGCGGTTCGGGAGGCCGAGCGCCAGCCCAGCGCCCGCCGTGAAGAAGATCGAGCCGGTCACGAACACGACGTTCGTGGCGATCGCCCCGATCGCCACGGCGATCGACGGCAGGGCGGCGAGCGCGAAGCACACGGACCCCACGGCGAAGGAGGCGTCGGAGAGCAGAACCCTGTTCCGACCCCAGGCGCCTCCGTCGCCGTTCACGGGTCGTCCGCTCACGGGCCGTCCACTCAGTGCGCGAAGTGCGACTTGGTGCGTGCCGACTTGGTCGCCTTCGCGCCCGCCTCTGTCGCCGGTCCCGCGATCCGTGCCTGCTCGTCGAGCTCGGCGCAGACGGCGCGGACATCGCGCACGAGGTCGTCCGCCAGGTCGGCGCTGAAGCCGTCGCGGACGACCACCCGCAGCACGGCGACGTCGGTCGCGTCGGCGGGCATCGTGTACGCCGGCACCTGCCAGCCGCGGGCGCGCAGCTCGTGCGACACCTGGAAGACGGTGTAGGCAGTGCCCTCCTTCAGAGCGAAGGCGAGCACCGGGATGGCGGAGCCGTCGGTGATGATCTCGATGGCCGGATCGTCGGTGAGACCCTTCGAGATCAGCAGGGCGGTCTCGCGCAGCGCCTCCATGATCGCGGTGAAGCCCGCCCGGCCCAGCCGCACGAAGTTGTAGTACTGGCCTATGATCTGGTTGCCCGGACGCGAGAAGTTCAGCGTGAACGTCGGCATGTCTCCGCCGAGGTAGTTCACCCGGAAGACGAGCTCCTCCGGCAGCTGTTCGGCCGACCTCCACACCACGAAACCGATCCCCGGATAGGTGAGGCCGTACTTGTGCCCGCTGACGTTTATCGAGACCACGCGCGGGAGGCGGAAGTCCCACTCCAGGTCGGAGTGCAGGAACGGCACCACGAAGCCGCCGCTCGCGGCGTCCACGTGCACCGGCACGTCCGGGCCGCCCGAGGCGGCGAGGGCGTCGAGGGCCGCGCAGATCTCCGCGATCGGCTCCAGCTCGCCGGTGTAAGTCGTTCCCAGGATGCCGACGACGCCGATGGTGTTCTCGTCCACCGCGTCGACGACCTGCTCCGGCGTGATGACGTAACGTCCTTTCGCGACCGGGAGGTAGCGGGGCTCGACCTCGAAGTAGCGGCAGAACTTCTCCCACACCACCTGCACGTTCGAGCCGAGCACCAGGTTGGGGACGCCTCCCGCCTCCGTGCCACCTGTCGCTCCCGAGCGGCGCATACGCCACCGCCATTTGAGCGCAAGGCCCGCCAGCATGACCGCCTCGCTCGATCCGATGGTCGCGGCCCCCGTCGGCTCCCCCGGCTCGGCGTTGAAGAGGCCGGACACGATCGAGACGCAGCGGCGCTCCATCGCGGCGGTCGCCGGGTACTCGTCCTTGTCGATCATGTTCTTGTCGAACGCCTCGGCCATCAGGACCTCGGCCTCGGGGTCCATCCACGTCGTGACGAATGTCGCCAAGTTGAGCCGCGAGCTGCCGTCGAGCAGCAGTTCGTCGCGGATCAACCGGTACGTGGACCCCGGGTCGGTCGCCTCGTCGGGCAGGACATCCGGCGGGCTCTTACGCGAGAGGCGCCCGGTGTAGGCGGGGGCGAGGGGGGTGTCCCCGATCGCCGATACGATGTCTGGCTCGAGCCGCGCCATGTGCGCGCCCCCCTTCCGATCCCCTCGGATCACTTCTTGTCGAGTTTTCCGATCTGGTTTCCGCTGATGTCGTAGACGACCATGGTGTTGCCTTTGGCGGTTCCGGTGACGGCCTTGCCCAGCCACTCGTCGACGCCGGTGCACGCGATCATGGTGCTGGCGATGGGCCCGAACGTGATGCTGTCGCCGTCGATCGAACCGCGACCGGTGAGCCGGTTGCAGCCGTCGGTGCCCGAGAAGGCGCCGTCGTTCTCGATCGTGAGGTTCGGCTGTTTCTCGGCGGTCGACCCCCAGGTTCCGACGAGGGCTGCGCCGCTCGGCGTGCCCGCGCAGCCCGACAGAAGGCCCACGACGACCGCAGCGGCGGCGCAGGCGCCGAGGAGGCCGACGGGCGCCCTCCGGATCGTTCGCGTCATGGTCGCCCTCCCCGTCCGCGGCCCGCCGCGGGGCGGCCCGGCCTTCACGAGGCTGAGGATAGCGGTGCGCGGCGATGCGCAAAAGGGTTCGTCACCCACAGATCACCCGTTGGTGGGTCACATGTCGGTGAGGTCGTCCACCAGCGCGAGCACGCGCGGGCTGCCCAGGATGCGGAAATGGCCTCCGACCGGGACCTCGATATTGAGCGCGCCAGGCAGCGCGCAGCCACTCGGAATGTGCGGGTCGTACCAGCCCCAGATCGAGACGATGCGCGAGACGTCCGCGTCGGTGGCCGCCAGCCAAGCGAAGTCCGGTCCGTCGGGCCGCAGCGCACGAACGGCGGGGATCGGAACCCAGTCGGCCAGCGTAGACCCCGAGAACGGCGTCGAGATCGCGACGACGCGCCGGATGCGGGCGGCGACCTCCGGCCGGCCGAGGAGCACACGCGCCACCAGGCCGCCCTTGCTGTGGGCCACGATCGTCACGTCGCCGAGGTGGTTGTCGAGCAGATGGCGCTGCACATGGTCGGCAGCCTCCTCCAGCGACATCCGGTTGTCGCCGAGGGCCGCGACCACGTGCACGGGGTGCCCGGCGGCGTGGAGGCGGCGGGCCAGCGGGTGCAGGAACCGCCACGTCTCGTAGATCCCCGGCAGCAGGACGACGGGCTCTCCTGCGCCGCTCTCGTCGACGAGCGAGTCGGGCTCCCCGCGGTCGAACGCCGCGCGCAGCTGGTGCCGGAGGGCGAACTCCCAGTCGGCCAGGAGCACACCGATCCTGCGCAGCGGATGGAGGCCGCGCACGCGGGCTGCGCGCTGCTGCGCTGTTCGTTGCTGCGCTGTTCGCTGCTCCACCAGCACAGCATCGCGCGTGCGGGCGCTCTTGCCAAGCCATAGGGCGAGGTGGATAGTTGCGGCATGGGCGACGTGATCGCATTCATCCTGTGCTTCCTGCTCTTCCTGGTGGGGCTCTTCCTCCTCGGCTTGGCCGACACCCTGCCGGCTTGGGAAGGGCTGGTCTTCTTCGCCGGGATCGTGTGCGTCGCGCTCTCATTCGGCATTCCGGTGCACGTGCTGGGCCATTCGGAGCACCTGTAACCCGCCCGCGTTGAGGGGCGTCTACCTGCCCTTCGGCGGTGATGGGAGAGTGATGGATGCGCCTGAGGGTGTGGGGATGGTGCGAATTCATCCGACGGCGTCGATGGCTGCGAGCGCGGTGGTCAGCGGGGACGTGACGATCGGGCCGGGCGCGCGCGTGCTGGCCGGGGCCGTGCTCGATGGCTCGCGCGGCCCGGTGGTGCTCGGGGAGGACGTGCTCGTCATGGAGCACGCGGTCATCCGAGGACGGGCCGAACATCCCGTGACGGTCGGCGACGCCGTGCTCATCGGTCCGCACACCAACATCACCGGGGCCCGGATCGAGGACGAGGTGTTCGTCGCGACAGGCGCCTGCGTGTTCGCGGGCGCGGTCGTCGGCGCACGGTCGGAGCTGCGCGTCCACGCGGTGCTCCACGTGAACTCCGTGCTCTTGCCGGACACCGTGGTCCGATCGGCTGGATCGCAGCCGGCGACCCCGCAGAGCTGTTCTCACCCGATCGCCACGACGAGCTGTGGGCGTTGCAGCGCGGACTCGACTTCCCCGGCGCGATGTACGGCGTCCCGCGCGACACCTCCATGCGCGACCTCATGCGCCGACTGAGCGCGCGGTTCGGCGATTAGTCCTCGCCCGCGAGCACCTTCAGCTCACGGCCGTGCACGGTCACGGCGTAGATGACCAGAAGGTCGACGGTGACCATGACGATCGACCACCAGGGCTGGGCCGGCAGTGACATCAGCTGCGTCACCGCGTTGAGGGCGGCGACGATCACGGCGAAGATGCGCGCCCAGAGGGCCCCGCGGATGAGGAAGACCCCGGCGAGCAGCAGCAGCACGCCGATGATCACCGACCACCACCCCCACGCCTGGAGGTTGAAGCTCACGAGCGCTTTCGGCGACACGAAGTACGCGGTGTCCGGCCCGAAGATCGCCATGAACCCGTAGAAGAGATCGATCGCCGCTCCGATGAAGAGCAGGATCGCGGCGAACCAGGCCCACCCTGTCCAGCCCGTCACGCGAACATCGGTCATCATGCACCCCGTCTCGCCCAGGATCGCGGCGCAGCGCCGCCATGCTGGCCACACGGTACGACAGGGCGCACAGCGCTGGCAAGATCACATATCGGGAGGGGTCCTGACGCCGTGATCGGCTCGGAAGCCGGCCGTGGCCTCCTCGTAGGTGGTGTGCTTACGGGCGGGGTGCGACTCGGCGGGAGGCGGCACGTCGGCCCGGCTGAGCGCGTGCAGCACCAGCTGCTCGACGAGTTCGGCCGCCGTCGTCTCCCGGTGGCGGGCAATGCGGACCAGCGCCGCGAACTCGCGCTCGCCCATGCGAATGGTCAGGGGGATTCCTGCAGGGGCACGACCGGGGCCGTGAACGGACGCGGGCTCAGCGACATCAATACCGTGAGAATCCTTCATGAAGTGCATCGTCTCATGGACGCGACCTCTTTAGAAGCACCCAAAAGACGCAACATGCTTCAGAATCCGAAGTTGCCCGCAGGCGACACGTGGCAGCCGGGGCCCTTATCATCGTTCGCCCGCGAGGTACTCGTCGAAGGAGAGGGGCCGCCGGCCGGTGACGCGCTCGACGTCGCCGCTGACGCCGGCGAGCTCGCCCGCGGCGATCGCCGTATAGGTGGAGACCCACGCGTCGTACTGCCACTGCGGGGCGTGCCACTTCTTGCGGGACTCGTACGCCTCCTCCACTGTCTCGTCGTGGAACGACACCGCACGACCGAGGTGAGAGGTCAGCTTCTCGGCGACCTCCGCCATCGTCAGCTCCTCCGGACCCGTGAGGTCGTAGGCGACGTTCCGATGCTGCTCGGGACGCTGCACGGCGACGGCTGCGACCCGGGCCACGTCGGCCCGCGCGACCATCGCCGCGCGCCCGTGACCGGCAGGGCCGCGGATGACGTCGTCATCCCCCACCAGGTACTCGACGAAGTCCAGGTAGAGGTTGTCGCGGAGGAAGGTGTACGACATCCCGCTTCCCGCGATCCGCTCCTCGGTGGCGAAGTGGTCGCGCGCCAGCGTGAAGGTCGCGTCGGGAGCCGCACCGAAGAACGATGTGTAGACGATGTGCCGCACGCCAGCCGCGGCCGCCGCGTCGACGAACGCGACGTGCTCGCGCAATCGCTCGGCGTTCTCGGCGGCCGACACCATGAGGAGGGTGTCGACGCCCTCCAACGCCGCGCGCGCCGCCGAGGTGTCGCCGTAGCTGCAGGCGGCGACGTCGCTGTTCGGGAAGCGCGGCGCCCGCTCGGGCGAGCGCGCCAGCATCCGGAACGGAACTCCCGCGTACGACAGAGCGTCCGCCGCGAGCCGGCCCACCGTCCCGGTCACTCCGGTCACCGCCACGATCCCCATCACGCCCTCCAATCGTCAGCCGTCGAGTACGCCCATGATCGGGCAGAAACCGCCGAGTCGACTGAAAATCGACGGCGCCGACAGGGTTCGGGCCCGCTCAGGCGAAGCGGGCGGCGGCGAAGGCGAGTTGCGCGGGAGCCTCGCGCCTCCAGAAGTCGAGGTTGTGGCCGCCGGGCGTGAAGCCGCCGGCGGGGCGCGGGTGGAGGCCGGCGACATAATCCTGGACGTTCGGGCAGAAGCCGTCGCCGGTGCCGCAGTCGACCCGCAGCGGAATGCCGGTGAGCGCCGCCTCGCGCCCGAACGGCGTGTTCGCGGCGAAGTCCGTCGCCCCGTCGAAGGCCCCGTGGGCGGCCTCCGCGGCGGTGTGCCAGATCGCGGGGCTCTCGGCCACGATCGATGCGACTCTCGAATCGCCGAGCACGCCGCCGAGGTGAAGGGCGCCGTAGCCTCCCATCGACCAGCCGAAGAGCCCCACCTTCGAGGTGTCGAGCCCGGCTTGCGTGAGCAGTGTGAGGAATTCGTCGGTCACCATCGCGCCGGCGTTCTCCCCGGTCTCACGTCGGTGCCAGTAGGTGTTCCCGCCGTCGACGGAGGCGACGGCGAATGGCCGCGACCCGTTCTGCACCGACTGGGCGAGGAAGCGGTCGAGCCCGAGCCCTGTCCCGAACGCGGACCGGTGGTCGCCGCCGTAGCCGTGCAGAGCGACCAGCACCGGAAGGGCGTCGCCCGGCTTCGACCCGGGCGGATAGCTCACGGTCCACCCGCACGTCGCGCCGAGTCGAGCGGTCGAGACGAACGACCCGGTAGCGGTCGGTCCGGGTGCCGTCGACGAGATGCGGCCCGGCTCGCCGTTCAGGCCGAGGAGCTGGTGCAGTTTCGAGCGGCCCGGCAGGATCCGCTCCTCCACCGCGAATGTGGCTCCGGCGCCGAGGACCGCGAGAGTCGCGACCCCGATGCCGGCGCCGAGCACGGTGCGACGGGCGACGCTGCGGCTTCGAGCCTCTTCGGGCGCGGGAGCGTCATCCATGCGCTCACCCTAGTGGGGCTTGACCCTCACACCGTGTCAGGCTGGACCGTGGTCACCATCATGTACACCATCGGAGAGTTCGCCGCGATCGGGCGGATCAGTGTCCGGATGCTGCGGCACTACGACGCGATCGGCCTGCTGCCGCCGGCGCGCGTCAACGAGTACAGCGGGTACCGCTACTACTCGGACACGCAGCTGGCGGACCTGCTGCTGATCGTCGAGCTGCGGCAGCTCGGCATCGGGCTCGACGCCATCGCCGCCGTGCTCGCCTCGACCGACCCGCGGCCCGCCCTGTCGGCGGCGCTGCGGCAGCGCCGGGCAGAGTTGCAGGCGGGAATCGCCGACGACCGCTTCCGGCTCGACCGGCTCGAGCGACGCCTCCGCATACTGGAAGGAACGGAGATCATGTCCACACCTGTCGAATACCGCCCCCTCGAGGCGGTCACCGTCTACGCCGTCAGCGGCACAGCGCCGGGAATGGGGCCCGAGTTGGTCGGGCCGATGGTCGGGCCGCTCATCGGCTCGCTCGACCAGGCCCTGAAGGCCGCGGGCCGGCCGATCCTCGAGCCGTCGATGTTCTGGTACGAAGCGCGCGACGACGAGCGGCTGGAGGTGCACGTCTCGTATCCGGCCGAGACGCCGCCGCAGCCCGGTGAGGGCTACGAGGTCGTCGAGTTGCCAGCGGTCCCGCTCGCCGCGACCCTGCGGCACCACGGCGACATGTCCGGCATCGGCGACTCCTGGATGGCGCTCACGGAGCGCCTCGTCGCCGACGGCTACCGCGTCGTCGGCCCGAGCCGGGAGGTCTATGTCCAGGCCACCGGCCACCTCCCCGCCCCCGACTGGATCACAGAACTGCAAGCCCCCGTCGAGCGCACCTCCTGACCCTCACCGCACAGACCCCCACCCGCCGAGTACGCGCGAAATCAGCCGAAAACCGTCGAGTACGCAGACAATCCGTGCACTCGGCGGTTTGTGCGCGGGAGGGAGTCAGGGACGGGGTTAGATGCCTCGGGCGAGGCGGTAGTAGGCGGCGTTCCAGGCGAGCTCGCGCTCGAAGGCGCGCAGCGTGGTGTCCTCGTCGATGATCAGCAGTTCGGTGCGGGCCATCCGCGCGAAGTCCTCGAACGCCTGGATGCCGACGGCGGTGCTCATCACGGTGTGGTGGGCGGCGCCGGCCTCCAGCCAGGCGGTCGCCGACGTGGTGAAGTCGGGGGCCGGCTTCCACACGGCGCGGCCGACCGGAAGCTTCGGCAGCGGAGCCGACGGCTCCACGACCTCCACGACGTTGGCCACGAGCCGGAACCGGTCACGCATGTCCGACAGCGCCACCACGACCGCGGGGCCGGAGTCGGCGGTGAAGACCAGACGCACCGGGTCGTCCTTGCCGCCGATGCCGAGCGGGTGCACCTCCAGAGTCGGCTTCGCGGTCGTGAGGGAGGGAGCGACCTCCAGCATGTGCGCGCCAAGGATGCGCTCGTCGCCAGGAGTCAGGTCGTAGGTGTAGTCCTCCATGAGCGATGCGCCGCCCGGGAGGCCGGCACCCATGACGTTCGCCGCGCGCACCAGGATCGCGGTCTTCCAGTCGCCCTCCGCGCCGAACCCGTAGCCCTCCGCCATCATGCGCTGCACGGCCAGGCCGGGCAGTTGCTTCAGCGCCCCGAGGTCTTCGAAGCTGGTCGTGAACGCGCCGAAGCCGCCCTCCTCGAGGAACGAGCGCAGCCCCAGCTCGATCGCGGCGCCGTCGCGCAACGACTGGTGACGGTCGCCGCCGCGGCGGAGCTCTGGCACGACGTCGTAGAGATCCTCGTACTGGGCGACGAGCGCGTCGACATCGGAGGACGCAGCCGCGGCGACGGCTCCGGCCAGCTCGTTCACCCCCCAGGTGTTCACCTGCACGCCGAACCGCAGCTCGGCCTCCGTCTTGTCGCCCTCGGTGACCGCGACGAACCGCATGTTGTCGCCGAAGCGCGCCAGCTTGAGCGAGCGCGTCGCCGCCCAGCCCGCGGCAGCGCGCGTCCAGGTGCCGATGCGGGAGGTCACGGCCGGGTCGCTCACGTGGCCGACGACGGTCGTGCGCGGCACGCCGAGGCGGGTCTGGATGTACCCGAACTCGCGGTCGCCGTGCGCCGCCTGGTTGAGGTTCATGAAGTCGAAGTCGATCTCACTCCACGGCAGCTCGACGTTCGCCTGGGTGTGGAAGTGCAGCAGTGGCTTCTGCAGCGCATCGAGGCCGGAGATCCACATCTTGGCGGGGCTGAAGGTGTGCATCCAGGCGACCAGGCCGATGACGGCGTCGTCGGCGTTGGCCTCCAAGGCCGTGCGCCGGATCGCGTCGGCGTCGGTCAGAACGGGCTTCCACACCACGCGCACCGGCACGTCGGAGGACGCGCCGAGCTGGTCGGCGATCGCCCGCGACTGCTCGGCGACCTGCGCGAGCGTCTCCGGTCCGTACAGGTGCTGGCTGCCGGTGAGAAACCAGACCTCGTACGAGTCGAGAGTGGTGATGAGCTTCGGCATCAGTCGAGGGATCCTTCCGGGTTCTGTCCGTAGACGTTCTGATAACGGTCGAAGAGGCCGTCGACGGCCTCCTGAGGGATGGGGACGAGCGGGCCGCCCTGGCGGGCGATGTGGACGGTGCGGGCCACGTCCTCCGCCATGACCGCGGCTTTGACAGCGTCGCGAGCGTCGCGGCCGATCGTGAAGACGCCGTGGTTCTGCATCAGCACTGCGCGGCTGCGGTGGCCCTCCAGCGTCGCGACGATGCCGCGGCCAATGGAGTCGTCGCCGATGATCGCGAACGGGCCGACCGGGATCTCGCCGCCGAACTCGTCGGCCATCGCGGTGATGACGCACGGGATGGCCTCGGCACGAGCGGCCCAGGCGGTCGCGTAGGTGGAGTGGGTGTGCACGACCCCGCCGACGTCGGGGAGGTTGCGGTAGACGTATGCGTGCGCGGCGGTGTCGCTGGAGGGCGAGCGCTCGCAGCCGAGCGAACCGGGCACCACCTCGCCGTCGAGCGAGCAGAGGATCATGTTCTCGTGCGCGAGGTCGTCGTAGTCGACGCCGCTCGGCTTGATGACGAAGAGGTCCTCGCCTGGCACGCGGCCGGAGACGTTGCCTCCCGTCCACACGACGAGGCCGTAACGCACGAGCTCGGCGTGCAATGCGGCGACCTGCTCGCGCGTGCGGCGGACGGCGGGCGTCTCGAGGTCGGCGGTCATCGGGCGGCTCCCTTCAGAGCGATGGATGCGACGGCCGCGCGCTCGGCGGCCAGTCCGTCGCGGTAGCGGTCGAGGTGGGCGGCGAAGCCGGCGACGTCGTCCGGGTGCGGCTCGGTCGTCTCGAAGACGAACCCGCCGAAGACATCGCGATGGAGGTAGGTGTCGAGCGGGACTCCGTCACCCGCGGCGCCCAGGTAGGCCGCGAGCACAGCGATGCCCCAGGCGCCGCCCTCCGACGCGGTCTCGGCGACCGACACCGGGGCGTCCAGGACTCCCGCCAGGAAGCGCTGGGCGACGCCCGCCGTGCGGAACATGCCCCCGTGCGCGAACATCCGGTCGAGGGCGACACCCTCCCCGTCGAGCACCCGCATCCCGAGCGCGAGCGTGCCGAACACACCGTAGAGCTGGGCACGCACGAAGTTGCCGAGGGTCAGTCGGCTGTCCGGGGTGCGGACGACCAGCGGCCGGCCCTCCTCGAGGCCCGTGATCGGCTCACCCGCGAGGTAGTTGTAGGCGAGGAGGCCTCCCGCGTCGGCCTCGCCGGTGAGCGCCTCGCGGAACAGTGTCTCGAAGACCGCATCCGGGGCGACAGGCGCACCGGCGGCCTCCGCGAACCTCCCGAACAGCGACGCCCAGGCCGACAGCTCGCTCGCGCCGTTGTTGCAGTGCACCATCGCGACCGGGTCGCCGGCCGGAGTGGTGACCAGGTCGAGCTCGTGGTGCACCCGCTCGAGCGGGCGCTCCAGGACGACCATGGCGAAGATGCTGGTACCGGCGCTGACATTGCCGGTGCGCGGTGCGACCGAGTTCGTCGCGACCATGCCGGTGCCTGCGTCGCCCTCCGGAGGGCAGAGTTGGATACCGGGCCGGAGCGCCCCCGTCGGATCGAGCAGCGCGGCGCCCTCTGCGGTCAACTCGCCCGCCGATCGCCCGGCGACGAGCACCTCGGGCAGAAGATCGGTGAGCGCCGGGAGATCGGCCCGCTCGGTCAGGAGGCTGTCGTACCGGCCGAGGAGGTCGGCGTCGTAAGTCGCGGTCGCCGCGTCGATCGGGAACATCCCCGACGCGTCGCCGACGCCGAGCACCCGGCGACCGGTGAGCCTCCAGTGCACGTACCCGGCGAGCGTGGTGATCGAGTGCAGCCAGGCTAAGTGCGGCTCGCTGTCGAGCACAGCCTGGTGGAGGTGCGCGATCGACCAGCGCAGTGGGATGTTGACGCCGAACAGCTCGCTCAGCTCGGCGCTCGCGGCGCTGGTCGTGGTGTTGCGCCAGGTGCGGAACGGCACCAGCAGCTCGCCGTCGGCGTCGAACGCGAGGTAGCCGTGCATCATCGCGGAGACGCCGATCGTGCCGAACGTCTGCGGCGTCGCGCCGTGACGGCGCTCTGCGTCGGCGAGGAGGTCGGCGTACGCTGCCTGCAGGCCAGACCAGACCGCGTCGAGCGAGTACGTCCACATCCGGTCGACGAACTCGTTCTCCCAGTCGTGAATGCCGACGGCCAGGACGGTCGCGGGATCGTCGGCGTCTATCAGGCAGGCCTTGATTCGGGTGGAGCCCAGCTCGATGCCGAGCGCGGTGCGGCCGGAGAGGATCGCGGCGCTCTCCTGCGTGGTGTCTTCGGCATCGGTCGCGGGCGCCATGCTGGTTCCTCACTTCGTCGTGTTCGTCACGCGCGCACGCGTGTGACCGGTCACATTTCTCCAAAAACGAGCATAACCCATCGCCGAAGGGCACGTAAACGCCCCTAAAACCGCGGAATAAGGGCCCGAGCGTGCCCTTCGGCGCCCGTCAGGCGGCGCCAGCGTCAGGCGGAGTCGCGGATGACGAGCACCGGCGCGACGGGCGCGGCGAAGGCGAGCTCGCGGCCCTCGATGAGCGCGACGAGCCGCGCCACACAGCGCCGGCCGAGCTCAGGGAAGTCCTGCCGCACGGTCGTCAGCGGCGGCGAGAAGAAGGCCGCCTCCGGGATGTCGTCGAAGCCGACGAGCGCGAGATCCTCCGGCACCCGCAGCCCGAGCAGCCGCGACGCGTGCAGCACACCGAGCGCCATCTGATCGTTCGACGAGAAGATCGCGGTAGGGGCATCGGGGCCCGCGAGCAGCTCCGCGCCGATGGCCGCACCGGAGGCGGCGGTCCAATCGCCCTCCCGCGACACCACGGCCTCCAGGCCGGCAGCGGAGAGCTCGGCGACGAACCCGTCGCGGCGAGCGCGCGCCTCGGACCAGTCGCCGGGCCCGCTCAAGTGCACGATGCGGATGTGCCCGCGGTCGAGCAGGTGACGGGTGGCGATGCGCGCGCCCTCGAACTGGTCGACGAACACGCCCTCGTCGCCGGCGACTCCCGCCCCGTGCAGCGTCACCGACGGCACCGACAGCGAGAGCGCGGCCATGGCCTCCTGAACCGCCTGCTGTGGTGCGATCACCACGACGCCCTCCACGGACTGCGCGCCGAGGTGGTCGATGGCGGCGCCCAGCTCGGCCGGGTCGAGGGAGGCCGCGTGCGCGACGGTCACGAAGTAGCCGGCCTCCCGGCCGGCCTGCTCCACAGCGTCGATGCTGGAGGCCGGCCCGAACAGCGACGACGCCGACGCTGCCAGCACCCCGATAGTGCGGGAGCGCGCGGTGGTCAGCATGCGGGCGGCACGGTTCGGCCGGAAATTGAGGTCGGCCATCGCGCTGAGCACGCGCTCGCGCGTCTCCGGGCGGATGTTGGGGTGGTCGTTGAGCACGCGGGACACGGTCTGGCGCGACACGCCTGCCGCCGCCGCGACCTCCCGCACGCCCGGCGCCCGCCCGCTCTCGCTCACACCGACACCCTAGTGGCCGGCCGCCGCACCACTCGCTGTCACCGGCCCGAGGGGTACGTTAACGCCCCTATCTCGCGGTTTTAGGGGCGTTAACGTGCCCTTCGACGGTGCTTGCTGCGCTTGCGGACGGACGAGGAGGAGGACGGAGCAGGGGGAGGGGGTCAGTCGATGAGGTTGAGGGCCGTCAGGCGCTCCAGGACCGCGCGGCCGGCGGGCGGGCAGCGATCCGCGTCGGCCGTGGTGACCCAGTGGATGGCGCCCACCTCTGCGGAAGGCTCCGGCTCCGCGGTGGTCTCCCCGCGGAAGACGGTCATGTGCACCATCCTGCCGTCGGGCTCTCCGTGCGCCTGCGTCCTCACCTCGAATAGCTCGGTGAGCTCATCGGCGTCGAGGATCAGTGCGACCTCCTCGCGCGCCTCCCTTGCCGCGGCCTGCGCGGCCGACTCGCCCG
Source organism: Leifsonia sp. McL0607 (assembly GCF_049993355.1). Lineage (GTDB taxonomy): Bacteria > Actinomycetota > Actinomycetes > Actinomycetales > Microbacteriaceae > Leifsonia. The sequence continues at coordinate 1,428,789 of NZ_CP188253.1, forward strand.
CGTCGACCTTGCCGCCCGGCATGTAGTAGACGTCCCGTCCCCGAGCGGTCACCATGAGCACCCGTCGGTCGCGCACCAGCGCGACGGCCGACACCAGCAGGGGAGGCAAGATCATGCCTCCACGCTACCGACCACGCGTGTCGACGACCCGCGATGCCATGCTGTGGGGATGATCAGCGCCGACTTCGCCCGCCGCTTCGTCGACCAATGTGCCGCCGACTGGAACGCACACGACCTGGAGGCCCTGCTCGGCCACTACACCGACGACGTCGTGTTCACGTCGCCGCTCGCCGAGCGCTTCCTGCCCGGCAGCGAGGGCGTCGCGCACGGCAAGGACGCGCTGCGCAGCTACTGGACGGCGGGTCTCGCCGCGCTGCCCGACCTCCGGTTCGAGGTGCTCGACCACTATGTCGGCGCGAGCACGATCGTCATCCGCTACCGCAACCAGAGCGGAGGGGTCGTCTGCGAGGTGCTCGAGTTCGACGGCGAGCTGGTCAGCCGAGGGTACGGGACGTACCTGGCGAGCTGACCTCCGGCGGATCGTCAGCCGGCCTCGACGAGCTGCTTCAACTGCCGCAACCCCTTCTCGAAGTCGGCTCCGACCAGCTTGTCCAGGTTGAAGAACCGGCTGAAGAACGTCTTCGGGCTCTCCATCCTCCAGATGACCCGTGTGCCTGTTCCTGCGCCTGCGCCGGTGCCTGCGCCCTCGGGCGTGAGGACGAACCGCACGTGGTTGCTCGAGCGGAACGGCCGCGTGAAGTCGAGGTCGATCCCGACGCCATCGTCGTACACGGCGGTGATCGTCATTCGGCCTTCGCCGGCCTTGCGGTTGCCGTTCCAGCTGTAGGTCGAACCGATCGTGCCGGGCTCGCCGGTGTACTCGCGCTTCATGCCGGGGTCCATGCCCTCCCACGGCGACCATTCCACCCAGTTCGGGAGCTCGGCGATGAGAGGCTGCACGGCCTCCCGGGGCGCACGGATCGTGTCGGTGCGCTCGACGATGACGGTTCCGGCCATGCGCATACCTTAGCGGCATGGCATGATCGGGCTGTGACTGGGCGAACGATGCTCCTCGACAGCGCATCCCTCTACTTCCGCGGCTTCTACGGCGTGCCCGACACCGTGCGCGCGCCGGACGGCACTCCCGTCAACGCCGTCCGCGGGCTGCTCGACATCATCGCGAAGCTGGTGACCGAGTACGGTCCGGAGTCGCTGGTCGCCTGCTGGGACGACGACTGGCGGCCGCGCTGGCGCGTCGACCTCATCCCGAGCTACAAGGCGCACCGGGTCGCCGAGGAGGTGCCGGGCGGGGTGGACGTCGAGGAGGTGCCGGCCGAGCTGGTGGCGCAGGTCCCCGTCATCCGCGAGGTGCTCGACGCGCTCGGCATCCCTGTCGTGGGGGCGGCGGAGGCCGAGGCCGACGACGTGATCGGCACTCTCGCGACCCGTGCCTCCGGCGCGGTGGATGTCGTGACGGGCGATCGCGACCTGTTCCAGCTGGTGGACGACGAGGCGGACGTCCGCGTCGTCTACACGGCGCGCGGGATGAGCAATCTGGAGGTGCTGACGGATGCCGTCGTCGTGGCGAAGTACGGCATCCACGCCCGTCAGTACGCGGACTTCGCGGTGATGCGCGGCGACACGTCCGACGGGCTGCCCGGGGTGGCCGGTGTCGGCGAGAAGACCGCGTCCGCGCTGCTCACCGAGTACGGCGACCTCAGCGGGATCCGGGCGGCCGCCACCGACTCGTCCTCTGCGATGACGCCGGCTCTGCGCGCGCGGTTCGCCGCCGCTGTGGACTATCTCGCGGTGGCGCCGACGGTCGTGGAGGTCGTGCGCGACCTCCCGATCGCCGCGGTGGACGCGCGGCTGCGCGTGCCGACCGCCGAACAGCGCGCCACGCTCGACGCCCTCGCCGAGCGTTGGGCGCTCGGCGGCTCCCTCGACCGCGCGCTCGCGGCGCTCGCTGCGGCGGCCGGCTGATCGAGGGGGCGCACAGTCCGCCGCCTCGAGGTTCATCGGCGCACTTTGCGCCGCGCTCACACCGCGGGCGGCTGATCGAGAAGGCGCAAAATCCGCCGCCTCGATGGTTTTCGGGGGACTTTGCGCCGCCTCGGCGGTTACTGGGCGCCGGCTGGGCCGCCACGGGGCCTCGGGGTCCCAGCGCCAGAGCTCGCGCTGGGCGAGGAGGGCGAGGTCGCGCAGCACGTCCAGTTCGGCCTCCGCGTCGCCACCGCCGCTACGGGAGGATGTGCCCGGCTAGCCGGAACAGCCGGTACCACTCCTCGCGCGTGAGCGGCACGTCGGAGCCGGCCGCGGCCTCCTGCACGCGGCCCGGGTTGGTGGTGCCGAGAACCACCTGCATGTCGGCGGGGTGGCGCGTGATCCACGCGGTCGCGATGCCGGTCGGGGTGATCCCGTAGCGCGCGGCCAGCTCGCCGATCGCATCGTTGAGCTCCGCGTAGTTGTCGCGGTCGCCGAGGAAAACGCCGTCGAAGAAGCCCTTCTGGTACGGCGACCAGGCCTGCAGCGTGATGTCGTGCAGCCGCGCGTAGTCGAGGATGCCGTTGTCGCGGTCGATCGACTGGTCGAGGGCGGCCATGTTCGCCGCGACGCCCTGCGCGATGATCGGCGAGTGCGTGATGCTCAGCTGCACCTGGTTGACGCCGAGCGGCTGCGTGACCCAGCGGCGCAGCAGTTCGATCTGGCCGGGGGTCTGGTTGGAGACGCCGAAGGCGCGCACCTTGCCGGAGGCCTCCAGCTCGTCGAACGCCGCCGCGACCTCCTCGGGCTCCACGAGCGTGTCGGGGCGGTGCAGCAGCAGGATGTCGAGGTAGTCGGTGCGCAGCGCGGCGAGCGACTCGTCGACGGTGGTGAGGATGTGCTCGCGGGAGAAGTCGAAGTAGCCGTCGCGGATGCCCACCTTGGACTGGATGATCACTTGATCGCGCTCGGACGCCGGCACCGCTCCCGCATCGCCGAAACGGGTCTCGCAGCCGTGACGCTCGTCGCCGTAGATGTCGGCGTGATCGAACATCGTGACGCCGGCGTCGCGCGCCGTTCGCACGAGCGTGCGGATCTCCTCGTCGCTCAGCGGAGTGATCCGCATGAGGCCGAGGATGACGTTGGAGGCCGGGATCGGGACATTCGGAAGCGTGAGCGTTTTCATCTCTCCATCTAACCCCTCGTCAATCCCCTGGAAAGGCACGATGATGGGACTAGCGTCCAGAGTTCGGGGCAGGGCCCGACTGACGGCAGGAGGGAGCCGATGATGATCACGACAGCGGCGAAGGCGGCGGTCGACGGTTTCCGGCAGGAGACGCACCTTGCGGCGCGGCCGCCGGAGAGCCCCGCGTTCGTGGTGCACGCGCTCGGTCGCGACTTCGGTGTGAGCGACGAGATGGCGCGCATCTTCCTGCACCAGGTGGAGGTCGTGGCGGAGTCGGACTCGTCGGCGCTCGTCGTGCTGCGGCACACGGACGGCGTCGAGCTGATCATGGTGACCGACAGCACGTCGTTCTCGATCCGCGCGGCGACGCCGGCGGATCAAGCGGTCCCTGCTGCGCCTTATCCTCGGATGCGTGGATGATCAGCGCGCCGACGAGGAGGCCGTAGCCGGCATCCGGAGCGCGCTCGACGACGGGGCGCGACGGCTCACGGAGGCAGGCGCGCGCGACGAGGCTCTCGCGGTGCTCGTGCCGCGACGGCGCACCCTCGGCATCCCGCGCGAACCCGTTCTCAAGCCGGCGGGCCGGGTCTGGAGGCTCGGGGTGCTGCTGCTCGGGGCCGACGGCACCCTGTACGCGACGGGTCAGCTCGTGCGGGCGACGCCTCCCGGGCGCACGCAGTACGTGTCGGTCTCGGCCGAGACCCGTCGTGCCTACCGCGCGGCGGCCGAGCGCGGGCACTTCCGCGATGGGGAGACGGTCGACTTCGACGCTCCTCCCATCGATCTGACGGCGGAGGCGCTCCGCCGCTCGTCGGGGCCGCTCCTCCTCGTCGGCGGGAGGCCGCTCGTGCGCTGGAGCGCATCCTCCGATCAGACCGTGGAGTTCGACGCCTACCTCGCGGAGCGCGTCGAGCTGCTCGCGCACCCTCCGGAGGGCGCCTGACACGCATGGCGCGTGCTTACGCCTCGGTCGGCGTCGTCCCCGCGTTCTTGCCGGTGACCTCGTCGAGCTTGTCGGACGCCTTGCCCACGGCCTCCGACACCTTGTCGCCGAGGTCGGAGGCGGCGCGGTCCGCGAGGTCGCGTACGTCGCCTTTCACCTTCTGCACCGGGTCGGACCCGGAGAATCCCCGCCACTTGCGCCGCATGTTCTCGTAGGCGCCACGGCCGGCACGCGATCCGATCACGAACCCGACAGCGACTCCCGCGACAAAGATGATGAGCTTCATGCGCAGCACCGTACGCGCGCGAGAGCGACGGCGACAGGGGGCAACACCACGGCGCCGGGGGCAGAATGGGCTCCGTGACGCGACCGATGACGGGCGATGACGACGCCGTGGCCGGCTTCGAGCGAGCTGTCGCGGCGTGGGTGGCGCGTCGCGAGAGCCGGGGCACCACGGCGAGCGCGCTCCTGCCGCCTCTTCCCGCGGCCGTGAGCGGCGCCGTGCTCGTGGAGGGCGCGAGCGACCGCGCCGCGCTGCAGGCCGCGGCGGCGCTGCTCGGAATCGATCCGGCGGTCACGGGCGTGGCCATCCTCCCGATGGGCGGTGCGATGAGCGTGCGGTGGTTCGTCGGCGCCCTGGCGCCCTCTGGGGTGCGCCTCCACGGTCTCTGCGATGAGGGTGAGGCGGGGTTCTTCCGACGGGCCGGCCTGGGCCACGAGGAGGTCTCGGTGTGCCGCCCGGATCTCGAAGGCGAACTGCTGAGAGCTCTCGGCACCGAACGGGTGGAGGCCGTGCTCGCGCGCCAGGGCGACCTCGGACTGTTCCGCACTTTCCAGCGTCAGCCGGCGCAGCGGGGACGCGAGGTGACCGCCCAGCTGCATCGCTTCTTCGGCACGACATCGGGCCGCAAGGAGCTGTACGGTCGGCTGCTCACCTCCGAGCTCGCGGCGCAGGAGCTCCCGGCGCCCCTGCGCGACGCGCTCACCGCCGCGTTGCCCGCCTGAGCAACTCGCGAGTACGTCGACTTTCCGCGTACTCGACGGTTTTCGCCTGAATTCGGGCGTACTCGGCTGCTACGCGAGGAGCGCGGCGATCACCAGGAGGGCGGGCACGGCGAAGAGCGTCGTCAGCAGCACGATGTCGCGTGCGACCGCCGTCCCGCGCTCGTAGCGCGCGGCGAAGTTGTAGACGTTCTGCGCGGTCGGCAGGGCGGCGAGCGCCACGGCCGCGAACAGGGCGTGCCCCTCCAGCCCGAAGACGAACCGGGCCGCCAGGAACGCGATCAACGGCATGCCCACCGCCTTCAGCGCGACAGCGGAGGCGATCTCGACCCTGCCTTGACCCGCCTGGAGCGGGCGGGACCCGTGCAACGACATCCCGAAGGCCATCAGCACGAGCGGTACCGCCGCTCCGCCGATCAGCTCGAACGGCTGGTAGACGACGTCCGGCAGGTGGAGGCCGGAGACGTCAACGAGGATGCCGAGCACCGACGCGATGATCATGGGGTTGCGCACCGGCTGGGTGACGATCGACCACACCGAGACGTTGCCGCGGCTCGTGACGTCGAGCAGGGTGAGCGCGATCGGGGCGAACACGATCAGCTGCAACAGCAGCACGGGCGCCACGTATGACGCACTCCCGAGCACGTAGACGGCGACGGGGAGGCCGATGTTGTTGGCGTTGACGTAGCCGGCGCCGAGAACACCGATCGTCGTCTCAGGAGCCGGCCGGCGGAAGAACAGCCGGGAGAGCAGCAGGAACAGGGCCGCCGACACGACGGCGGCGATCGCCGCGACCAGCAGCTGCGTCGAGAAGACCACCGTGAGGTCGGCGTGCGCGAGCGTCACGAACAGCAGCGCCGGGTTGGTGACGAAGAACGCGATGCGGTTGAGGACGAAGGGAGCTGCCGGACCGCCGACCCCGAACCTCCCGGCGATGTAACCGACCAGGATGACGAAGGCGATGATCCCGAACCCGGTCAGCACTCCAGCCATCGCGGTGCGGTCTCCTCTCGACGGCCCCCTGCAATCGTGTCAGGAGCTCAGTCGATCCTGTCAAGGACTCTGCGGATCGCGCGCAACGGCGCGGCGTCGGCCGTGAGTCTCTCGCTGCCGCCGTGCCGCCGCGGCGTCTCGATTCCCACGCCACCCGAGCACGAGCACACCGATTCCACTTCCGATCAGCGCTCCGAGGCTGTTGGCGATGACGTCGTTGACCGTCGCGAATCGATGCGGGAGGAGGAAATGCTGGGCGAGTTCGATCGCGATGCTGCAGAGGAGGCCGAGCACGGGTGCGATCCACCAGCGCCTGCGCCCGACGATGAGCACCACGAGGACCGCCGGAACGACGAAGAACGCCACGTTCGCGGTGAACTCGATCACGTTGTACGCGTCGATCGGGCGCACCCCGATGCCTTTCAGAGCGGCGAGGACGCGAAAAAGCTCCGAATCGAACGGTCTGTCGACCGGGGAGGGCCACAGTCCGATGACGGCGACGAAGACCGAGTACCCGATGAGCGCGACGATCGCTCCGGCTCGGATTCGTCTGTCGAGAGGCATCTGCACAGCCTACGTCGAGACGCATTCGGGATTCCTGTGTGTCAGACCTCAGGTCTCTCAGGCCGATCCATCGGGCGCATGATGGTCGGGTGTCGCTCGAAGCCGCACTGAACGCGGCCTCCCTCGCCCTCTCGGCGGGGGCGGTCACCATCGTGCTGCTCGTCGTCCCGTTCGTCATCGCCAGCTATCGACGGCGCGGCGGCCTCACCTTCTGGCGCACAGCGGGCTGGATCGCGACGGTCGTCTACGCCTTCGCGATCTGGACCTACACGATCCTGCCCCTGCCCGGCCCCGACGACGTGTGGTGCGTCGGAGCCATCCTCGATCCGCTGGGCAGCGTGCGCGGTGCGCTGCACTACGGCTCCGAGGGGACGTCGTTCCTCAGGAACCCCGTCCTGCAGGAGATGGCGCTCAACGTCGTGTTCTTCGTTCCCCTCGGGTTCCTGCTTCGATCGATGTTCCGCCGGGGCGTCGCTGCAGCGGCGATCATCGGCTTCGGCGTCTCGCTTCTGGTCGAGACCACGCAGCTCACCGGCGTGTGGGGGCTCCTGCCGTGCGCCCACCGCTTCTTCGACGTCACCGACCTCGCCACGAACACGACGGGCGCCGTGCTCGGGTCGCTCCTCGCCGGCATGGTGGTCCGCTCGGAGACAGCCTCCCTCGGCCCGGCCGCCGGCCGCGCTACCGGCGACCCCACGCTGCCTCGCCCGGTGACCGCGGGTCGCCGCCTCATCGGCGGTCTCGTGGACCTCATCGCCGCCGAGCTGCTCGCGGGCGCTGTGCGCCTCCCCGTGATTCTCGGAGGCGCGCTCAGCGGCGCCACGACGATGGAGGCCGTGGCGATCACGGGGACCGTGCTGGCATTCGCGGTGCAGGCGGCGTTCGTCCTGGCGACCGGTGCGACGGTCGGTGAGCGCGCGGTCCTGCTCAGGGCGGTGCCCGGCCGGCTCGACGCCTGGATCGCGCGCCCGCTCCGCCTGCTCGTGGGTATCGGAGGATGCATCCTGCTCTCCGGCGCCGGCCTGGACCTCGCCGCGTCCCTCCTGGCGCTGGCGAACGCGGCGACGATGCTTCTCACGCCGTCACGACGAAGCGGCGCGCAGCTGATCTCCGACCTCCGCGTCGTGGACGCCCGGGCGATCGAGGGCAGCCACACGGTCGAGGGCAGCCGCGTCGAGGGCAGCTCCGCCGAGGTCGGCCCCGCCGTACCCGGCCGCCGCGGGCGACGCGACCGACGACCGTGACCAGCACGATCAGGATCCCCGCGTGGGCGCGGTCACAGCCACGACGTCCTCGAAAGGCCACCCTCCGCGCGCGACCGCGATCCAGCCGAGCCCCCAGGCGGGGCGAGCGTCGGCGCGCGTCTCCCGCGGTCACATGCGGTCAGGGAGCGCGGGTCGCGATGACGACCGTGGCGTCGAGGTCGTCGTCCACGACGGTGCGGGTGGCGAAGCCGTCGGCCTCGAACAGGGCGGCGGTGCGCGCGGACTGCTCGCGACTGGTCTCGATGACGACGGAACCGCCCGATGCGAGCCAGCTCGATGCCTCCGCGGCGATGCGGCGGTGGAGGTCGAGGCCGTCCGCTCCGCCGTCCAGCGCCACGGTCGGCTCGTAGAGGCGCGCCTCCGGCGGCATCAGCGCGATCGCATCCGTCGGAACGTACGGCGCGTTCACGGCGACGACCGCGATGCCGCCCCGCAGTGCCGCGGGCAGCGCCGCGAACAGGTCGCCCTCGAAGACACGGTCCGCTGGGAGGTTCACCCGAGCGGCGCGCACCGCCGCCGGCTCGACGTCGGCCGCGTAGACGACGGCACCGGCGACGCGCGCGGCGACCACCGCGCCGATCGCTCCCGCACCGCAGCAGAGATCGAGCACCACGTCACCGGGTCGCGCCAGACCCGCCGCCTGTGCGGCGAGCAGCTCGGTGCGCCGCCGCGGGACGAAGACCCCGGCATCGACATGGATGCGCAAGCCACCGAACTCGGCGAAGCCGAGCAGCGGTTCGAGCGGCTCGCCACCGACCCGGCGCCTGACCAGCGCCTCGAGCTCCTCCGGAGAGGCGGCGGCCTCCACCAGCAGAGCGGCCTCCTCTTCGGCGAAGACGCAGCCGGCCGCACGTAGCCGTACGACGATCGCCTCGTTCTCGACGCCTGCGCTCACGGCCTCATGCTAGAGGCAGGGCAGCAGGAGGCGAGATACGGGAGGCGGTGAGCAGGCGGGCGAGGTGTGTATAGGCGACACTCCGAACGGCGGATATGCAACCCCCCTGCCAACCCTTGACCCGGGGAGGTTCGGCTCGTACGAATGGGTTATGAAGAGGATCCACTACGCGAGCGGCTCGTTGCTGACCGGCGACGATATCGCGGACGCCGTGGTGCGATTCGCGGCCACGCTCGGGAGGAACGCGGCGGCCGCGGAGGTCCGCGTGCCCGCGATCCTCGACACCGGAGAAGTAGGCGAAGCTCTGCTCCTCCTCGGCCCTGCCAGCCAGATCCTGGCGGAGTCCGAGCAGTACGACGGAGACGAGTTGCACGCCGACGGCTTCGTGGCCGAGCTTTCCAAGCGCACGGCCGACCTCGGCCCTCGACGTGCGACGTACGTGCACGAGGGCACCGACGACCTCGACGACCTCGATTTCGATCTGCTGTGAGGACGCCCTCCCACTACGGAAGTGCACTGGCGCTCTAAGGAAGCCCGCGTACTATTCGGCGGGAAGGTGAAATCCAGGGAGTTAGCATGCAGGTTTTTCACGTCTATATCGACGAACTGCGCTTCACGTTCGTCGATCGCGAGCCTGTCGAGGAACTCAAACGGCGCATCATCGAAGCCAGCCGCAACGCGGGCGACTTCGTGTCCATCACGCAGTCGAGCCGGCCTCCGAGTGAGATCTTCGTGACCGCCCAGACCCACGTGCGAATCGAGACCGCGAGTATCCCCCGGGAGCCGGTCGCCTCTGGCGAGCACGAGGAGGACGACTCGTTCTGGTTCGACTTCGACTCCCTGAGCTGAGCTGGCTGCCATGGTCGCCGAAACGGCGCAAAATCCGCCCAAAACCATCGAAGGGACGGACCATGCGCTCCTCGCTGGCCGAGCGGAGGGGTCGAGCCGCTGGGCCACGCGTGACGCGAGTCCTCCGAGCGATCCCCCGCCGCGCGCGGACAACTGTAGCTTGACCACGTCGATTCCAGTATCGTCGCGGCATGACCATTCCTGAGGACGAGAACACGCCGCGGCCCGCAGAGGGCGGCGACCAGGCCGGCGCCGTTCCGCCGGCCCCGGAGCCGGCGGTGCCCGCGGAACCGCCCGCAGCGCCGAGCGAACCGGCTCCCGCGCCCACGGAGCCGGCCGCCGAACCGATGCCGCCCGCGCCTCCCGCGCCGCCCGCGCCGCCCGCCGGCGACGTGCCGCCCGCGCCTCCGGCCCCACCCGTCACGCCCGAACCCGTAGCGCCGACCGCTCCCGCTGGCGGATACCCGCCGCCTCCCGCGCCGCCCGGAGCCTTCCCGGCGTATGCCGCGGCCCCCGCGGCCCCCGTCGAGCGTCCCACCGGCATCCCGACGACTGTCAACGTGGCGTTCTGGCTGTACATCGCCAGCGCCGTGCTCAGCGTGATCGGCGGCATCGTGACGGTGGTCGGCGCTGGCAGCAACCGCGACGCCGTACTCCGTCAGCTGGCGAACTCCAACGTCGACCTCCACGGTCAGAACGCCGAGCAAGTGGTCAACGCGGTGATCGCGTTCGCCATCGGCTGGTCGATCGTCACGCTGATCTTCTGGGCGATCGTCTTCGTGCTCTTCGCGTTCTTCCTGCGCCGCGGAGCGAACTGGGCCCGGATCGTGCTGACCGTGCTCACCGCGCTGTCGCTGCTGAACGTCATCCCGGGCTTCCCGTTCGGTCTGCTGCAGGTGCTCGCCGCGATCGTCGCGGTCGTGATGATCTGGCTGCGCCCGTCGAGCGCCTGGTTCGCCGCGATCAAGGCGTCGAAGGCGCCGCGCGCGTAGCTTTCGAGATCACCGCCTCCCGAAGGACCCGCGGCCACCCGGCCACGGGTCCTTCGACGTCTGCGCACCCCTGACCGGAGGCCGGCCGAGGCGTACTGTGCGGGCTGCACGACGGAAGGAGCGCATCATGCCCGGACGGGAGTCCTCACTGAAGGATCAGGAGCTGTACGAGAAGCTCCGCGACGAAGGCAACTCGAAGGAGAAGTCGGCGCGCATCTCCAACGCGGCGGCCGCCCGCGGACGGAAGTCGGTCGGGCGCAAGGGAGGCGAGTCCGGGTCGTACGACGACTGGACCGTGCCCGAGCTCAAGAAGCGCGCGAAGGAGCTCGGCCTGACCGGCTACTCGAAGAAGAACAAGTCGGAGCTGGTGAAGGAGCTCCGCAACCACTGACCTGCGACCGCGCCGTCGCAGCACTGTGAAGCGCGTACACTCGCGCCATGGACCTGCGCGACGTGGCCGCGGACCTGTACGGGGTCGCTCCCGCGGGCTTCGTCGCCGCGCGCGCGGCCGCGGCCTCCGACGCGGATCGCGAGCTGCGCGCGGGCATCAAGGCGCTGCGCAAACCGACCGCGTCGGCCGCCGCGGTGAACGCGCTGACACGCCAGGACCCTGCGCTGATCGACCGCCTCCTCGCCCAGGGGGACCGCATGCGCGACGCGTTCGCCGCGCGCGACCGCGACGCCATCCGCGAGGCGACGCGCCAACGGCAGCGCCTCCTCCAGACCGCGCTGCGTGACCTCGACGCGAGCCCGGCGGTGGGCAGGGAGGTCGAGGAGACCCTCCAGGCCGCCGTCATCGATCCCGCGGCCGCCCTCGCGGTGCGCAGTGGGATGCTCGTGCGCGCACTGGAGTCGACGGGTGTCGAGTCGGTGGACATCTCCGACGCGGTCGCAGTGCCGCTGGACGAGTCGGAGCTCGCCGCACGCACTCCCGTCTCCGAGCCTGGACGGAAGAGCGAACCTGAGGGCGAGTCCGAGTCAGGGCCACGGGAGTCGGCGAGCGATCGCCGAGAGCGTCAGCGCGCCATCCGAGCGGCCGAGCGGGCGCTCGAACGCGCACGGTCGGAGGCGGACGCCCTCGACGACGAGCTCGACGAGAAGGTCGATCGGCGCGCCGACCTCGAAGCGGAGCGGACCGACCTCGACCGTCGCCTGCAGCGCACCGAGTCGGAGTTGTCGGAGTCGAAGGCCGCCGAACGGGAGCTGCGCAGGCGCATCTCCGAGCTGCAACGTTCCGTGCGCGACGCCGAGCGCGCGCTGGACGAAGCCCGTGGTGACTAGACGAAATGCGTCGTCGGTCTTCTTGTGGCGGGGGCTTTGATTCACGTAAGCGTGGGTTGGCACAGCCGCATCTCCACCGTGTTGCAACGACCAGTGGGTACAAACGGGTCCGTTCTACTTCGGCGTCAACACCTGCACCGGAACAAGCGAATTCTCGGTGGAGTCGTTACCCAACTGCCCTCCGTTGTTGTCTCCCCACGCCCAAACTGTTCCATCCGCCGCCACAGCAACCGAATGAAAGATGCCGACGGCGACAGACGTGATCGAATCAAGACCTCCCAACTTCACCGGAACATTCGAACCCGTTGCGTCACCCCAGAAGTCGAAGTTGTTGTCTCCCCACACCCAAACTGTTCCATCCGCCGCCACAGCAACCGAACGCAAGTAGCCGGCGGCGATAGACGTGATCGAATCAAGACCCGTCACCTGCACCGGAACATTCGAATCCGTTGTGGAACCGTTACCCAACTGCCCCCTGTTGTTGTACCCCCACGCCCACACTGTTCCATCCGCCGCCAAAGCAACCGAATGGCTACCGCCGGTGGCGACAGACGTGATCGAATCAAGACCCGTCACCTGCACCGGAACATTCGAACCCGTTGTGGAACCGTTACCCAACTGCCCCCTGTTGTTGTACCCCCACGCCCACACTGTTCCATCCGCCGCCACCGCAACCGAATTCCCATCGTCGGCGGCGATAGACGTAATCGAATCAAGACCCGTCACCTGCACCGGAACATTCGAACCCGTCGTGGAACCGTCACCCAACTCGCCCATGTTGTTCTTCCCCCACGCCCACACTGTTCCATCCGCCGCCACCGCAACCGAATGGCTACTGGCGGCGGCGACAGACGTAATCGAATCAAGACCCGTCGCCTGCACCGGAACATTCGAATCCGTGGAACCGTTACCCAACTCCCCCCAGCTGTTTCTCCCCCACGCCCACACTGTTCCATCCGCCGCCACAGCAACCGAATGCACATCGCCGACGGCGACAGACATGATCGAATCAAGACCCGTCACCTGCACCGGAACATTCGAACCCGTTGTGGAACCGTTACCCAACTCCCCCAGGCCGCCGTTGTTGCCCCCCCACGCCCAAACTGTTCCATCCGCCGCCAGAGCAACCGAATGGACAAAGCCGGCAGCGACAGACACAAAATGCGCTCCACTGCCGGAGGGGGCTGCTTCGATCTCCAGTGAGAAGGTGGCGGTGCCGTAGCCGGGGGCGACGGCGGTGACCAACACGGTCTGGGCCTCCCTCAACTCGGTGCTGAACAACACGGATGCGCTTCCGCCGGCCCCGGGAAGGGTGACGATATCCGGCGACCAGCTGATCGCGCCGTCCGGCTCGACCGTGAGGGTGAGCGGTACACCGTCTGCGGCGGGAGAGAGTTGGAGTGTGGTGCTCTTCGGCTCACCCGCCTTGATCGGCACGGACCTGGCGACGATCCTTCCGATCGACGCGGCGTACGCCGGCGACGCGACACTCAGGACGATGGCGGGAGCAGCCCACGCTGCAGCGCCGACGACGGAGCGTCGTTTCAGCTCGGCGTTGCGGAGGTCGGGCTCTCGGTTCGGGTCCTCGGTCACTTGTCTCGTTTTCATTGTTAGATCTCTGATATTTGAAAAAAGTAAAACGTAGCACACACCATGCCTGCGCGATATGATCACGCGGTCCACGGGCCCACGCGCAGCATGGCCCGCCTTGCACGACACACTCGCCGCCAACTCCAACGCCGACGACCTCAGCGAGTGAGCGCCCGGAGCATGATCACTCCGGGCGCTCATTCCACTGCGACATGACAAGAAACGGCCACATACCGCCTGTCAGGGCAGGTGGTGATCCGCCTCGTCCTCGGCCATCACGACCATGCCGCCGGTGCGCTGCGAAGTGTGCATGAGCGCCTCCAGCCACTGCGGATTGATCGCAGGCGGGCGGCTGCCTGCGAACTGGAACGCGAGCGGGATCTCGCGGCTGATCCAGAGCGAGACGCGTCCTGAACCTTGCTCGACGGGCACATCCCAGTTGAGCAGGAAGCTCTCGTGTCGGCGCAATTTGGCGACAATCGCGAGCTTCACGTGGCTCAGCACACGGTCGTCGAAGTCAAATTCCTGACCCCCGCCGTAGAGGAGTTTTCCCATGAACCCAATAGTGCCGTATGCATGCTTTTTCTGCGCATACGAAGAAGAGGGATTGACGAGGTTCCAGATGACCTATGGAAGTCAGTCCCCGAGGAAGGTCAGAAGGTGGGGCAGGAACGCGCGCAGCGCGCGGTCGTCTCCCGACGCCGCCAGCGCCTCGCCGAGGTAGTCGCCGTGGACGCCCGGCACGATCAGCAGGCGCGCGTCGGGCAGCAGCGCGGCCAGCTCGACGAAGTGCCCTGCGCGGATGACGTCGCTATCGGCTCCGACGACGAGGGTCGGCGCGACGACCGACGCGAGCAGCTCGTCCGGGAAGTCCGTGAAGCCGAGCATCAGCTGCCGGTCGAGCTCGAACATCCGCCGCGCGTGCTCCGGGTCATGACTCACGGCGATGTCGGCCTCCGCGTACACCGCGGGCAGGTCGTCGAAGCGCCCGGCCTCGAGCCCCTCCCAGAACCCGTCGACCATGGCCTCCCGACGCACCGGCGTGGAGGCGAGGACGAGCCGGCGCACTCGCTCGGGATGCCGCGCGGCGAGCTGCAGCGCCACCTGGCCGCCGTTGCTGAAGCCGAGCACGTCGACGGGCGCGAGGCGCAGCTCGCCGAGCACCGCGGCGACATCGTCGGCCGACGCCTCGAACGACGGCTCCCTGTCGCCCGCCGCCGTGCGACCGTGACCCTGCAGCTCGACCGCGAGCAGGGAGCGACTGCGCTCAAGCAGCGGGATCAGCATCCCCCAGTTGGACGGGATGGTGGCGCCGCCGCCGTGGATCAGCAGCAACGGCGGATGCGGCGAGTCCTCGTCGCCGTGCCATTCGCGGTGCAGTCGGATGCGCGCGGTGGAGCTCGAGAGGAGCGCGGAGCGGTCCTGCGACCCCAGCGCCGAGGGAGCCTGCGACCGAGGACCCAGCATGCGACCGATACTAAACCCCGTTGCGTCCAACTTCTGCTGGCAATGCGGCAAAAGGTCTTCGATGCGCGCCGCGAAGTGGTTAGGCTGGACGGGTTCGCGCGCATCGAATACCAGGCAAGGAGGCCTTCCCAGGTCATGTCCCATCCACTCGCTGTCGCTGCGATCGGTTTCTGGCACGTCCACGCGGGCGATTACGCGCGCGCTGCCCAGAACCATCCCGGAACCACCCTCGTCGCCCTGTGGGACGACGATCCCGAGCGTGGTCGAGCCGCCGCCGACCAGTTCGGCGTCGAGTTCGTCGCCGACCTCGACGAGCTGCTGGCCCGCGACGGGCTCGACGCCGTCACCATCACCACCTCCACCGATCAGCACCGCGACGTCATCGGACGCGCCATCGCGGCGGGCAAGCACGTTTTCACCGAGAAGGTGCTGGCGCCCACCGTCGAGGAGGCCGACGAGCTCGTCGCCGCCGCCGACGCCGCCGGGGTGTCGCTCGTGGTCTCGCTGCCGCGGCTCTACCACGGCTACACGGTCGCCATCGAGCGCGTGCTCGACGAAGGCACGCTCGGCGAGCTCGCCTACAGTCGGGTCCGGCTGGCCCACGACGGATGGGTCACCGGCTGGCTGCCCGACCGGTTCGGGCATCCGGCAGAGGCCATCGGCGGTGCGCTCACCGACCTCGGCTGCCACCCCGCCTACCTCACGCGCCTCTTCCACCGGAGCGAGCCGACGCGCATCACCGCGACCTACGGCAGCGTCACCGGCCGGGAGGTCGAGGACAACGCGGTGGTCACCGCCGAGTTCGACGGCGGCCGGATCGGCGTCTTCGAGGCCAGTCTCGTGCAGGGTCCCGGCGACTTCACGATCGAGCTGCGCGGAACCAGAGGTGCGCTGACCTACGGCGCCGCCGGCAGCGAACTCCTGATCGACGTCGGCGACGGCTGGCGCGAGCTGCCGCTGCCCGACGACCTGCCGGGCGCGTTCGACGAGTGGGTGCGGCGCATCCACGACGGCAGCAGGGCCGACGCCAATCTCGACCACGCACTCGCCCTCACCCGCACCGTCGTGGCCGCGAACGCTTCGGCGGCCGCCCACAGTTCCGTGACGCCCGCGCTTCCCACCGCAACCCCCACGCGCTGATCTCGATCCGTGAGGGGCACGTTGTCGTCGCTTCGCGCGCCGAAAAGCGACAACGACGTGCACCTCGGCACACTTCGCCTACTTTCTTTGGAGAACTCATGTCCAACAGCACCACCTCCACCGTCCGCATCGGCCTGATCGGGGCCGGCGGCATCGCCGGCGCCCACGTCGAGGGCTACCTGCGCAACCCCGACACGATCACGTTCGCCGCAGTCGCCGACCCGGTCCGCGAGAGCGCCGAGAAGCGCGCCGACGCCACCGGCGCGGCCATCTACGCCGACTACCGCACCATGCTCGCAGAGGCCGATATCGACGCCGTCGACATCTGCCTGCCGCACCACCTCCACAAGGACGCGATCGTCGCGGCCGCCCGGGCGGGCAAGCACATCCTCTGCGAGAAGCCGCTCTGCCTGACGCCGGAGGAGGCCGCCGAGGTCTCCGCCGCCGTCGGGGAGGCCGGGGTCACGCTGATGTGCGCGCACAACCAGCTGTTCCTCCCGGCCGTGGCTCAGGCGAAGGCGCTCATCGAGTCGGGAGAGATCGGGCGCGTGTACGAGGTGCGCACCACCGACTCGTTCTTCAACGACTTCGATCCGTCGAGCATGGGATGGCGCGCGCACGCGGCGACCTCCGGCGGCGGCGAACTGATCGACACCGGCTACCACCCGACCTATCTGCTGCTGCACCTGGCGGGCGGGGCTCCTGTGGAGGTGACGGCGATGCTCGCCACCCACCGACTGGCGTTCATGGAGGGCGAGGACTCGGCCACCGTGCTCGTGCGGTTCGACAACGGGGTGATCGGCACCGTGGTCACCAGCTGGGCGTATGAGGCCGCACCCGGCACCGAGAAGTTCTCGGCCGTGGGCGAGCTCGGGAGCCTCAGCAGCGACGGCACCACACTGACCGTGAAAAAGCGCGGCGAGGCCGAGGCGACCGTCATCGAGCTGGAGCCCGTGCACCAGTTCGGCCAGGAGCTGAAACACTTCGCGCGCAGCATCCTGGACGGCACCCGACCGCTGCACACCCAGAAGGAGGGCATCGAGGTGCTCGGCATCATCCTCGGCGCCTACGAGTCGGCCCGCACCGGCGAGGTCGCCGCCATCCCCGCGCTGAGCGCGACGCACTGACGCCGGCCCGGGTCGCGGCGGGATCCCGTCCGCGACCCGGGCGTAGCCTCGTGTCATGGATCCGTTCCCGCTGCAGCTCGGGTTGTCCGACCATCCGGGGGTCGCGCTGCGACGCCTCGAGGAGTCGGATTGGCGGATCGAGCTGCAGCTCGCGCGGGTGGAGGACGTGCCGCGGTGGACGATGTACCCCGCCGACCTCGACGAGCACGGCGCCCGTCTGCGCGCCGCGCGCAACGTGCGGGCCGCCGAGGCGCAGCGCGGCGTCCGCTACGTCGTAGACGAGCGCGGTGACGCGCTCGGCACAGTCGGCTTCGGAAGGTCGGACGACGGCTTCGAGGTCTTCTACGCCCTGCGACCGGAGGCCCGCGGGCGCGGGCTGATGACATCCGCGGTCACCGTTCTCGCCGCGTGGCTCGCCGGCCAGGGCGAGACTGTCGTGTGGCTGAGCACCCTCGACGGCAACGCGGCGAGCGAGGCCGTCGCCGTGCGCTGCGGCTTCCGGAGGTTCCGCTCGGGGACCCACGTGGACGGCCGGCGGCTCACGGTCTGGACACGGGCGCTGGCGGCCTCCATCTCGGCCGATTGACACGAGATCTATTGCATATCTTCAGGGCAGCAACTGTTCCCAAAGGGTGGGTCTTGGGGTTAAAGTGACGCATGAGCACTCCGAGGGCGGGGGGCCAGATCAGCGGTCCCGAGCACGCGCGGCATGACGATTTCGTCGCGGTGCCCTACCTGCGCCAGGGCCAACTCATCTCTCTGATCCGGTGGACGCAGGTCTCCGGCGAATGGCGCTATACGACCATGCTCGCCCAGTACCTCCACCGCGACGAGGAGAGCTGGTATCTGGTCATCAACGGGCAGCAGGCGAAGCTGAGCCGCTCGGAATGGGCTATCTTCAACTGATTTTCGGATTCCGCGCGGTCGCGCCCGGGCGTACTGTCCACGGCGTGAACGCCCGGGAAACCACCACGGCCTCCGACGACAAGCGGGCGCGTGATGTCGCCCCCGAGCACCGCTGGCCCGCGGTGATCGGAACCCTCGTCGCGCTCATCGCCTACGCGCTCCTGCCGAGCGTCGTGCCGCCCGCCGCCCGCTGGGCCGTCGTCGGCGTCTGCGTGCTCATGCTGGTCGCGCTCATCGTCTACAATCCGCACCGGCTCACGCGGGAGTCGCGGTGGTCCCGCCGAGCCGAGATCGCGCTCGCGGTGCTCATCCTCGCCGCGAATCAGATCGCGTTCGTCGAGACGATCGTGCGGCTGCTGAACAAGCACGGGAACGGCTCCGAGATCCTGCTCGCCTCGCTGCAGGTCTGGGTCACCAACGTGATCGCCTTCGGTCTCGTGTACTGGACGATGGACCGGGGCGGCCCTGTCGCCCGGGTCACGGTGAAGCGCAGCGAGCTGCCGCTCGCCGACTTCCGGTTTCCGCAGGACGAGGACAAGGACGACGTCGACGAGGTCGCCAGGGGCTCGAGCCAGACGATGGACTGGGTGCCCAATTACATCGACTACTTCTACTTCTCGCTCTCCAACTCGATGGCGTTCAGCCCGACCGACACGATGCCGCTCAGGCACCGCGCCAAGCTGCTGATGGCGCTGGAGTCGTTCGCCGGCTTCGTGCTCCTGGCGCTCGTCATCGCCCGCGCGGTGTCGCTGATCGGGTAGCCGGGGTCAGGCGCGCCGCCAGTCGCCGGAGGGGAGGTCCGAGCCGGCCTGCGGTCCCATCTGCAGCATCCCGCCGTCGACGGCCCAGGAGGCGCCGGTCACATACGAGGCGGCGGGAGAGGCGAGGAACGCGATGACGGCGGCTACCTCCTCGGGCGCGCCCGGCCGGCCGAGCGGGATGCCCGGGCGATGCACGCCTCGCGCGTCGACCTCCGCGGCGTCGTTCATCGGCGTCTCGATCTCGCCGGGCGCGACCGCGTTGCAGGTGATCCCGTACTCGCCCAGTTCCAGAGCGAGCGTCTTGAGCAGACCGCCGAACCCGTGCTTGGCGGCGTCGTAGGCGGCGAAGCCGACCCGCGGCTGGTGCTCGTGCACGCTGGTGACCCCGATGATCCGGCCGCCGCGTCCGGCCGACACCATCCGTCGCGCGATGCGCTGGATGCACACGAACGGCCCGTCGAGGTCGGCCAGGATGGTCGTGCGCCACGTGTCCCAGTCGGTGTCGACGAACGCCGGACCGCCGTTGATGCCCGCGTTGTTCACGAACACGTCGCAGCCGCCGAGGCGTCGGCGAGCGCGTCCACGACGTCGGCGCAGGCGGGCGCATCGGTCGTGTCGAGCCGGGCCACGACGGCAGTCCGCCCTTGGGCGCGCACCAGGCGCGCGGTCTCCTCCGCGCCCTCGTCGTCGGAGTGCCAGGTGACACCGACGTCCATGCCTGCCCGGGCCAGTAGGATCGCCGCCGCCCTCCCGATGCCGGAGTCGGACCCGGTCACGATCGCCGTGCGCGGGTCGGTCAGTTCGGGACGCTGGTTCTCGGCCATGCTTCGCAGAGTCCACCCGGCTCGCCCTCCTGGCAAGGGGTGCGACGCACGCATGGACTCTGCTGGAACCGGGTGTACACAGGGGGCATGACCGTTCGAACCGTGCTCTTCGACGTCGACGGCACCCTCGTCGACTCGAACTACCTCCACGTCGACGCCTGGCAGCGCGCGTTCGCCGATCTCGGCGTCGCCGTCGACGCCTGGCGCATCCACCGCGCGATCGGCCAGGACTCGGCACGGCTGCTGAGCAGTGTCGCGGGCGAGCGCGACGACGCCTGGGCCGAACGGGCCAAGTCGCTGCACGGCGAGCACTTCCGCGCGCTGTCGCCGCGCCTGCGCGCCTTCGACGGCGCGGCGGACCTCCTTGGCGCGATCGCCGCCCGCGGCATCCGGGTGGTGCTGGCCACCTCGGCGCCCGAAGACGAGCTCGCGCTGCTGCGCGAGGCACTCGACGCCGACGACGCCATCCACGCCGCGACGTCGGCTGACGACGTCGAGCAGGCCAAGCCCGACCCCGGCATCCTGGAGGTCGCGTTGCGCCGAGCGGACGCCTCCGCCTCCGAAGCGCTGATGATCGGCGACTCGGTGTGGGACCTGACCGCCGCGGCCCGCGCGCAGATCCGCTCCGTAGGGGTGCTGTGCGGCGGGGTCGGGGCGGCCGAGCTCGTCGACGCGGGGGCGCAGTCGGTCTACGAGGGGCCGGCAGCTCTGCTGGCGGAGCTCGACGACCTCCTCTGAGGAGGCGCACGCGGTTCCGTCAGTCGCCGGGCAGCTCCCGCAGCTCGCTCGTCCGCTCCCCCGGCCGGTCGCCGGTGTTGACGGTTCCCTTCGGCTCGAACAGGACGACGAGCGCCTCCTCATCGGCCTGCGGGCAGTGCTCGACGCCCTTCGGCACGACGAAGACGTCGTGCGGAGCGAGCTCGACGTCACCGTCCCGCAGGCGGATGGTCAGCCGGCCCGAGACCACCAGGAACAGCTCGTCGGTGTCGGGGTGGGCGTGCCAGACGAACTCGCCCCGTAGCCGTGCGACCTTGACGTCGTAATCGTTCACGCTGGTCAGCCGGTGCGGCTGCCACGGCTCCGGCACGAGCCCGAACGCTTCATCGAGGTTGTGGACGGTGCCGCTCATACGGTCAGCGTAGGCTGCGGCATCTTGCCAAGGACAGCCCTTCGGGCGTTGGATGCTTCGTGAGAGCGTCCTCCGACGGAAGGGATGACCATGTCCGCCAGCGAACTCGAGATGTCGAGCGTCCGCTACCCGTACCGCGAGCGCATCTTCCACATCGAGAAGAAGGCGCCAGGCCAGTGGGTCGTCCTCGACGAGTCGCACGCGGAGCTCGGGCGGCTCGTGCGCGTGTCGGTCGAAGGCGAGGAGCACGAGCCGGTGTTCGGCGCCATCCCGCTCGGATACGCGGAGACTCTCCACGAAGGCTCCGACTGGAAGTACCTGGTCGCGGCGCTCATCAATGAGGCCCTCGACGAGGAGTCGTCGCCGACCGGAAACCAGGGCGCGTCCTGATCTTCGACGCCGAAGGGCACGCAGAGGCCCCTATCCGCGCAAAATACGGGCGTTTACGTGCCCCTCGGCGCACATCTTCCGCCGGGCGCCGGGCTACGATACCGGGGATGAACGCAGGCCTGCGCAGGACGCTCGGTTGGGTGGCCGCTGTGCTGCTCAACCTCGGGGCTGTGCTGTTCCTCGTCGGGCTGATCCTGCCGCCAACCGGCGACGCGCCGATACTCGGCGTCGGCATCGGCATGCTCCTGGTTGGACTCGCCATCGGCGCGGTGTGGCTGTCCGGCGAACGGGGCTCCGGCGCGCGCTGAGCGCCTCGCCGACCGGCCCGGGACGTGAAGCGGCCCCGACCCGGGATGAAGAGGGCGGGGCCACGATTTCTGGAGGGAACGCCGGGCTCACTCGTCCGGCGGCTCGACATTCTTCACCAGGTCGGGGTTCGACGGCTGCTGGGCGGGGTCGAAGTCGGCTGGAGGCGGCGCTGCGCCCTCCGAGTCCGTCGCGGGGGCGTTCTGGGTCTGCGCGTCTGTCACGTCCTCCGCGCCCTCCGGAGTCGTCCGGCCGGGGCTGTCGTCGCCCTGCCCCCGCTCGTTCTCGGACGGCTCGGCGGCCTGGGCGTCGCGGTCGGCGCCCGGCCCGCCCGAGTTCGGTGCGAAGCGCTCGGGATCGTCCTCGGCGGGGACGCCCTGTGCGTCGGTGTTCGGGAGACCGCTCGTATCGCTCACGGCTTGCCCTCCTCACTGTACGACGTAGCGGAATCGTCGTCTTCGTCCACCGGTCGGTCCGGATCGAGGTCGAAGTCGGCGATCACGTCCTGGATCACGTTCTGGTCGGCGGTCGGCACCTCGGCGCCGCCGTCGTCTCCTTCGAGGTCACCCGCCAGCCCGTTGGTGGGGTCGTGGCCGGCGACCGCATCCTGCTCGTCACGCTTGTCGGTCATGCCCCCACCGAACGCCGAACTCCTCGCTGACGCAAGGGGATTCACCGTGCCGCGAACGGGGGTACGCTAGGCGTTTGTCGCGGCCACCAGCTGATCCAGCTGCTCGCGCGTGACCGGGCTTCCGGGGAACGACGCCGCGCGGATCAGCGGGATGGACTCGGCCATCCGCCGCAGGCCGGGGTCGGCCAGCATGGCGCCGATGCCCTCCGCCCCTGCGCTCTGCGCGAGAGCCACCATCAGGATCGGACCGCCGACCGGGTGCTCCAGCCACTCGCCGAGCGTCGAATCGACGGTTAGACGTGCGGTGCGGCCGTCGCCGGCCAGCGTCACCGTGACGGAGCCGCGCAGGTCGCGGGACGATGCCCCGACCTCCACGATGTAGTCGCCGCCCTCCACGGACCAGCCGGCGAACTCGGTGTCGTAGTAGGCCAGGTCGGACGCGGCGAGTTCCACGACGACGGTCTCGGTCGCTCCGGCGGCCACGGCGACGTTGGCGAAGCCCTTGAGTTCGCGCACCGGGCGTTGCACCCGGGAGGCCGGAACCGACACGTAGACCTGCACCACCTCCCGGCCGTCGCGCTCGCCCGTGTTGGTGACCTCCACCGACACGCGGACGCCGCCCTCGGCCGTTGGGGTTGCGGCCAGCGTACCGAACTCGAACGTCGTGTACGAGAGGCCGTGCCCGAACGGGAAGCTGACGGCCGCGCCCCGGGCGTCGAAGTCGCGGTAGCCGACGAACAAGCCTTCTCCGTAGCGCACGTGCCCCTTCTCTCCGGGGAAGTTGAGGTACGACGCGGTGTCCTCGAGCCGCACCGGGATGCTCTCCGCGAGCCGGCCGGACGGGTTGACGACGCCGAACAGCACGTCGGCGATCGCGCCGCCGCCCGCCTGCCCGAGCAGCCAGCCCTCGACGATGGCGGGCACACGGTCGGCCCAGCCGGAGACACGGACGACACCGCCGTTGGACAGCACGACCGTCGCGCGCGGGTTGGCGGCGATGACGCCCTCCAGCAGCGCGGTCTGGGCAGCGGGCAGCTCGAGGTGCTCCCGGTCGAAGCCCTCCGACTCATCCTCGCCCGGGAGGCCGACGAACACCACGACGTCGTCCGCCGCTGCAGCGGCGCTGACGGCCTCGGCGGTGAGCGCCACCGCGTCGGCGTCACCCGTCTCGCCCAGGACGTATCCGGGGGCGAAGGTCACCGTCGCGTCGCCGGCGAGCGCGATGATCTCGTCGAGCGCGTTGTCGAGGCGGGTCGGGACGATCTGGGAGGAGCCGGCGCCCTGGAAGCGCGGCGTGCGGGCGAACTCGCCGACGACAGCGATCGTGCGGCCGGCGTCGGTCGCGAGCGGTAGGACGTCGTCGTTCTTGAGCAGGACGATGCTGCGTCCCGCGACCTCCCGGGCGAGGGCGTGGTGCGCCTCCACGTCGTAGGTCGCGTCGGCGTCGGCCCCGGCGAGCGCCTTCTCGACCAGGTCGATGACGCGGTTCGCTGCGGTGTCGAGCACGGACTCGGCGAGCGAGCCGTCGCGCACTGCGGCGACCAGCTGCGCGTCGGTGACGCCGCCGCTCGACGGCATCTCGAGATCGAGGCCGGCGACGAGCGCGCTCACCCGGTCGTTGACCGCGCCCCAGTCCGAGACGACGAGGCCTTCGAAGCCCCACTCGTCGCGCAGCACCGAGGTGAGCAGCCACGCGTCCTCGCTGGCGTAGACGCCGTTGATCCGGTTGTACGAGCACATGACCGTCCACGGCTGGGTCTGCTCGACGACGTGCTGGAAGCCACGCAGGTAGATCTCGCGCAGCGGCCGCTCGTCGACGTCGGCGCTCACGCGCAGTCGATCGGTCTCCTGGTTGTTGGCGGCGAAGTGCTTGAGGGAGGCGCCGACGCCCTGCGACTGAAGGCCACGCACGAGCGCCGCGCCGAGCCGACCGGACACGATCGGGTCCTCCGAGAGGTACTCGAAGTTGCGGCCGCACAGCGGCGAGCGCTTGATGTTGATGCCGGGGCCGAGCAGCACGCCGACCCCTTCGGCCTTGGCCTCCTCCCCGAGCGACGCGCCGACGCGCTCGAGCAGCTCGGCGTCCCATGAGGAGCCGAGGGCGACGGCCGGCGGGAAGCAGGTCGCCGGCACGCTGTCGCCGATCCCGAGGTGGTCACCGCCCTGCGCCTGCTTGCGGACGCCGTGCGGGCCGTCGGTGAGGTAGAGGGAGGAAATGCCGACGCGGTCGACGGGTTCGGTCTCCCAGAAGCTGCGACCGCTGGTGAGCGACGCCTTCTCTTCGACAGAAAGTTCGGATGCGCGGCTGAGGCGGTCGACCATTGTTCTCCTTCGATGACGGTCGCGGGTTGGCAATACCATACCGCAGTCGGTTTTTGTGCGGGGTGCCCCCTCACATTTGCCCCGAATGTCGCCTCTGGCGCGCCGAGAGGGCACATTCAGCGCGAACGTAGGGGCCCGTACTCACAACCGCTGCATCAGATCCCGCAGCGCCGACATGTACTGCGACGACGCCTGATACCCGGGGTGCGTCGCGACCTTGACGAGGTAGAGCGGCGGCCCGAACTCGTCGGCGCCCCTGTCGATCTCGTTGTCCTTGAAGGAGGCGTCGGGAAAGCCGAGGTAGTCTGTGCGGCGCCACAGGTTGATCCACGCCACCTGGCCGTCCGGCTGCGTCAGCAGCTCGCGGAGGGTCGGCTTCTCGCGCAGGTCGGGGTCGCGGCCTCCCGACCCGTCTGTGCGGTGGTCCTCGATCACCTGACGCAGCCAGGGGTCCGCCTTCCACAGCGACGGGCCGCGGCTCGGGAGGGTGCCCAGCGCCGCCGGTCCGAACAGCTCGGGGAAGAACCGGCCAAAGTATGCGCGCAGCTGCGTGCCGTAGGTGAGCAGTCCCACGTTCTTGAGGCCGTCGACGGTGTCGGCGCCGAGGGTGAAGATCGTCGAGACGGCCAGCACTGCGCCCAGACTGTGCGCGCTGACGACCACCTTGCGGCGCTGCCGGGTGGTCAGCGCCCTCAGCTCGTCGTCGGCCCGCTGCTCGGCCGTGCGACGGTCCTCCACTCCCCCGGCGCCGTCGGCGATGTCGGCCTCCAGCCACGCGACGATTCGGTCTCGCAGCTCCGGGATGACGCGCTCGGCATAGCATGGCGGCCCGAACGGATGGCCGGCCCGGGGCAGGAAGCACATCAGGTCCCACATCACGCCGATCGGGCGCTCCTTCGTGGTCAGCGCGTTCTCTGCGATCGTCACGACGGCGATCACGGTGATGAGGCCCAGCGCCGGGAGGGCCAGGTCGAGCAACGCGGGCCGCAGCGGTTGAGGCAGTGCGATCGCGACCACGACTCCGAACGCCAGCAGCCCGGCCAGCACCCCGAGAAGCGGCTCGCCGCGGTGGAAAAGCGCGGCGGAGCGCCGGGCGCGCAGCATCCGGAAGTCGAGCTTGCCCGCGGTCTTCACCTGCGGCACCCGGCCGTCGCGGTAGGTGCGCAACGGCTCCCGGAGGGCGCGGCCGCCGACCGTCTCCGGCGTCGTCAGCCGCGGGGTCGTCCGTATCCGCAGCAGCGCCACCACCAGCACGAACAGCGCCAGCAGCACGGCGAGCACCGGAACCGTGCCGCCGAAGTTGCGGTAGGCGACCGGCGTCGTCAGGCCCCCGGGACTCAGTGGGCAGACCGGCGTCGAACCCGTCGAAGCGAGCGCGCACTGGGTGCCGAGCACGAGGAGGGTAGAGAGCAGCATCGCCGCACCGAGCGACAGCAGCATGATCACGCCCGGTCCGGTGCCGTGCCAGCCCTGGTAGGCGAAACTGCGGCGGCGGCCCACCGGCCAGAAGATCACCAGCACCGCCAGCAGCACGGCGCACAGCGCGGCCAGCCCGTACGCCGCGGCCGTCAGGGGCGCCAGATGAAGGTCGCGCGGCGTCGACACGACGGCTACCAGCAGCGAGACTCCTCCGACCGCCACCACGATCACCGAGAGCCAGCGCGGCACTCCGCGTCGCCAGCCGAGCGCGGAGAGCGCGATCGCGAGCAGCACGCCGAGGATGATGGAGGGCGCGATCACCAGCCCCAGGAAGGACGGCGGGTGGTGGTCGACGGCCGCGTCGGGCACCGCCACCGACACCGCGACGGCGAGGTACACGGCCGTCGCGACGAGCAGCATCCAGCCGGCCACGCCTTCCCGGCGCCGCAGCTTCGCGCGGATGAGCGCATGCCGGCGTTCGTCCCGGTCGGAGGGCGCTACGCCCTCCAACGCGCGCTCGGTGCGGCCTGCCACAGTCGTGTCCGACTGGCGCACGACCAGGGCGACGACGACGACCAGCCCGCCGACGGCGAGCGCCGCCGCCAGGGTCAGCCACCATTTCGAGAGCAGCGGCGTCGTCGCCGGGTCGAGACACGCGGGCGGGAGGTCGAGCCCGGCGGGCGCGCACGAGCCGAATACGCCATCCCAGCCGATCACCAGGGACACCAGGAAGAACGCGGCGGCCACGTGAATCAGCTCGCTCGGGAGCTTGACCCGGGTGATCCCCCAGAAGCCGTCGGTGGCGAGCGGGCGACGCGGCGCAGCAGGCTGCCCGGCCGCGACACCGCTGAGGTCGCTCGCGGCGCGGATCTTCGCGACGGTCCCGAAGATGCCGGCCTCGTAGCGCGTCCGCGCCTGGTGCGAGACGAAGAACAGCAGCAGAACACCCGCGATCGGCACCAGCGAGAGCACCGCGACCCGGATGCCGCGGTGGTCGAAGCCGGGTGCGTCGAAGAACGCGGTCACCCAGCCCGGCAGGGCCGGGCACAAAGACGGCCGGGCTAGGCACTGCGTCCCGATCAGGTCGAGGCTCACTGAGGCCAGAGCGCACACGTAGAGCAGGGTGAGCCCGAGCGCGAAGACCCGGAGGGATGCCGCACCACGGCCGGCGTGCCACTCGCCCGTCCGCGCCTGGTCGGGGATCCTCCTGGTCCAGTACGCCGTATTGCAGAGACCGAAGGGCAGGATGAGCAGCCAGGCGAGCTGGACGAAGAACTGCCCGATCGCCACCCAGGCTCCGCCGCCGTAGCGGGCCAGCATCCCCCACGAGTAGCCCTCGCGGCGGATCACGGTCGGCGGCGTCGCAGGGTCGTCCGGGTCCACCGGGTCGACGGTGGCCACGTAGAAGCCGCCGTTCTCGTCGGCCTGATCGGCGCGCACGTCGCCGGGCGCGACGCCGAGCATCTCCCCCGGCGGCGTGTTCTTGATCCCGTGGATCCTCAGCTCGAGGACCGCCGGACCGCGCCTCGCGAAGACGGAAGGCGACCGTGTCATGGCCGAACGATACCGGGGCCGGAGGCCACTGGCTACGGCGCCGTCAGGGCGGCGTCGGGGGCACCGCATCGCCCTCTGGTCGCGCGGCCCCGGACAGCGTACGCTCACCGCTATGAGCACCCCAGACGAGCCGGCAGGCGACGCCCGCGAGAACCTCGAGGGCAGCTATACCGAGGCAGACGACGAAGGCCCCCACGAGCGCACAGTCCACGGTCAGTACACCGAGTCCGAGGACAACCCGGGGCCGGAGCCCGACGTCGAAGGGACGTACACCGACGTCGAGGAACCGGCCGACGCACCGGAAGGCGACTACACCGAGAGCGACTACCGAGAGCCCTGAGCGTCCATGCCGAGGGACGCGCCGAAGGGCATCAGGAGTACTTCTTGCGCGCCTTCTCGGCCTGCTTCTTGGCGTCCTTGCGCGCCTTCTTGACCGTCGGGTCGTTCCAGAAAGCGGTCACCGAGTCGACGATCTGGTCGTAGCGCTCGCGCCCGGCACGCGCACCCAGGAGGTAGGCGGTGGCGATGATCAGGAGCACGAAGAATGTCTTGGGTCGCATGCCACGACGATAACCCCCGGTCTGGGCTGTGGGAAGGCCCGTCGCGCTCACGCGTCCGTGTTCGCCTTGCGGCGGAACGCGTTGCTCACGACCAGGTGCAGCGGCTGCGAGAGGAACACGATCAGCAGCCAGAGCATCCCGACGCGCGGGAAGACCACGGCGAGCGCCAGCGTCAGCGCCAGCAGGATGACGAACGTCCAGCCGCACAGCAGGTCGGACTGGCCGACCGCCTCCGGCAGCAGCATCCCGGGGGTGCGGACGATGAGCACCTCCATGGCGGCTGGCCGTTCGGGCTGTCCGAGAGCACGTTGGCGGTGAAGGGCATGAAGACGATCGCCGCGAGCCAGAGGATGTTGAGCAACATCTGCCCGTGCTAATAGACGAATGCCACTTTCGTGGCAATGAATTGCAGTCTTCGTTGATGCCTCGGTCAGGGGTGCAGTCGCCAGGCGCCCGGCGCAACGACGCCCCGCTCCGAGCGATTCGGGGCGGGGCATCATCACGGGACGGGGCTACCGACGTTCGAGGCGGTAGACCGTCAGGGGCGATCCCTCGAGCGGGTAGTTCGTGTACTGGTCCTGGGTGCCGAGCACATTGTAGGGGCCGGCCTCCCAGTTGAGGATCGTGGCGTGGTCGTCGCTCGACGAGCGCGACCAGGACTGTCGTGCCGTGATCATGTACCCCGGAGCGAAGACCGAAGCGAGCATCTCCGCCGGCAAAGCGGCGGCATCGGGGAGCGGCAGATCCGCCACCTGCTCGCCGGTTACCGGATCGAGGTACATCCGGTGGCCCTTCCACTGGCAGGTGTAGTCCAGCGTCAGGTACTTTCCGTCGAACACGGCCCCCGAGGACGCGCTCATGGTCATGATGTTCATGTCACCGACGAAGGAGTCTTCGCGACGTTCGAGATCGTAGAGGCCCTTCCACGCGGAGACCTGCGTGAGCTTCCATCCGGAAGCACTCCCGGTGTCCGGTCGGGCAATGAACAGTTGCGTGGTCTTGCCCGCACCAGTGCCGACGTACTTGTGATAGGAGACCAGCGGCTTCCCCTTGTCGTCGAAGCCGAGCGCCATCCCGTTGTCATTGAGGAGGCCTCCGTGGAACGAGACGGGATCGACCATCGTGCTCTTCAGACCGTGGGTGAATTGACTGACGCCTCCGGTGAAGACCGCTTCGCCCTTGATGTTCTGCCAGGTGCGCATGTCGGCGCTCGACGCATAGTGCACCTCGGAGTTGCTGTCCGCCGCCGAGTCCCCTCGCCACGTCCAGATCATGTGGAACCGACCATCCGGACCTTTCACCGGCTCGGACGGATAAGCCGCTGTGAAGGGCGCCTTAGAGTTCGCGCCGGTAGGTCATGGTTGTCGGGTGGGTCGCCCTTCCCAGCGGTAGCGGGTCCAGGCTTCGGCGAGAAGGCGTCGGGTGATGATGATGGCGTTCGCGAGGGCGATGAACGCGTTGATGACGCGGGTGCGCACTTCGGTGCAGATGTGGAGTTTGCGGAATCCTCGGTTGTGCCACGAGTTCGTGCGTTCCACGACCCAGCGGGCTCCGGCTTGGAGAGGTGCTCCCTTCTTGCTGATGATGTAGTCGCAGCCGAGGCCCTCGAGCAGGTTCCGGGTCGTGCGGGAGTCGTAGCCGGCGTCCAGGTGCACGGTGATCCGTTCGGGTAGGTCGAACCCGAACCGGCCGAGCTTTTCCAGCGTTGGCGCCAGCAAGGGCGAATCGTGGCAGTTCGCCCCCGCGATCACGCAGCCGAGCGGGATCCCTCGCCCGTCGACCAGGAGGGAACGTTTCGTGCCCTGTTTCCCGCGATCGACCGGGGAACGGCCGGCCGCTGCACCACCGCAGGGTGCTTTCACGATGCACCCATCGACGCAGAGGTTCTCTAGTTCGAGGCCGATCATCTTGTCATACCCGTCGAGGCAGATCTGCTCCAGCCGGGTGAAGATCCCGGCGGCGATCCATTCGTCACGACGGCGGCGGATCGTGGTTGCTGAGCAGGTGCTGTCGGCGATCTTGACATACGCGGCCCCGAGGACGAGGACCTGCACCAGTTTGTCGAACACGATCCGATCCGGCACCCGTGGTCGGTGACAGCCGAGCGGATGCTGATCGATCACGGGCGGGATGAGCGATTCGAACTGGTGCCAGATCGGGTCAATGATCGATGATGGAACGGCGGGCACGGGGTGTCCTGGAAACCGACTGATTCTTCACAAAATCGTGGTTAACAGACCTCGTGCCCGTCATGACGCTAACGCGCCGCGACCAGCGCCTATCGGCGCGAACTCTTAAGCCCATCCGTTGAAGACGATGGCGAGGCCGTTGAATCCCGTCTTGGGATCCTGGAGCTGCCACGTCCGCGACGCCGCGTCGTATTGGAGGCGATCGTGTAAGCCCCACCCGCCGACCCCACCCGGCCACGGAAGAACAGCTGCCCGTCCGCTCCCTTGTAGAACTCGCCGTACCTGTTCGCGAGATCCTCCATCGGGTACGTGACCCCATCGACGGTCGTGGTCCACCACGGAACCATCGTCCCCGCCTTCAGGGTGCTCAGGTCGTCGCCAGCGGTGGTGACCCAGTACTCGAGCTTGTCATCGCTGGAGTCCGTGTGCGTCTTGACGCGGAGGTTGCCGTTCGTATCCAGCGCGAGGGCGATGCGTGCGTGCGAGTCGTGGTTCAGCGTCTTGTCGAGCGTGACCGACGACCAGGCGCCACCGGCCTTCTGCTTGGCGATGGTGAGGCGCTTCTGGCCATCGAAGTATCCGACGCAGGTGGTGTCGCCCTCCTCGAGGACCTCCTGCGGCACCATCCAGCCGGAGAAGGTGCGCGCCTGCACGCCTTTCGCGTCGAGAACCGGCGTCGAAGATGCGACCTTCCAGTTGCCTTGCGCGGGCGGCGTGACGCCCCCGCGTCCTGACAGGAGCAATCGAGGGTGGACGCTGCGTAAGCGGGCGATGTCGGCGACGCGGTCAACAAAGCGGCGCCTCCGATCGCGACGATGGCCGACGCGATGGTGGTGCGAACCCGACGTGGGCCGCGAGTGAATAGGGGGAGGAGTGACAAGTGGTTTCTCTAACTGTTGAGCGAAACGAGGATAGAAATATGTCTGTCGCTTTTGTTTTACATGCATATCGATGCCCGTCTCGCCGCACCGCGGTGCGCGCTCAGCGGGGGGAATCGGGAGTAAGCGCTTGCGGGTCTTCTCGGCCTGCTTCTTGGCGCTCTTGCGCGCCTTCTTGACCGTCGGGTCGTTCCAGAAGGCGGCCACCGAGTCGACGATCAGGAGCGAGAGGAACAGGATCAGCAGCCAGAGCATCCCGACGCGCGGGAAGACCACGGCGAGCACCAGCACCATCGCCATCGCCATCGCCATCAGGATGACGAACGTCCAGGCGCGCAGCAGGTCGGACTGGCCGACGGCCTCCGGCCGCAGCATCCCGGGGGTGCGGACGATGAGCACCTCCATTGTCCGAATCGTCAGCGTCGCCAGCAGGAGGTTGCCGACGCTGCTCGTGCCGGTCAGTCCAGCTCGGACTGCGTCGACCAGGCGGCGAGCTGGCTGCGCGACGTGAAGCCGAGCTTGACGAGGCTGTTCGACACGTGGCCCTCGGCCGTACGCCGGGAGATGACCAGCCGCTCTGCGATCTGCCGGTCGGTCAGGCCCTGTCCGACGAGGGCCACGACCTGGCTCTCGCGGGGCGTGAGCCCCACGCCGGCCGCCGCGGACGCCGGCCGCCTGCGCTGAGGCAGCTCCGCTCCGAGCGCGTAGGCGATCCCCTGATCCGCGGTCATCGCCGCTCCGGCGGCGAAGGCGGCCTCGAACGCCCGGTCGCCCAGGGCTGCCTTGGCGTGCTGCTCCGCGACGGACAGGGACTCGGCATCGTAGGGGAACGCCGACGCGAACGCGCCCTGCATGCCGGCAGACGGCCGCGTGATGCCGAGGAGTGTCGCTGCGCGAACATAGTCATGAGAGCGGGCCGCGATGAGCGCGAGGACCTCCTGGGCTCCGGCGATTCCATTGGAGTGCTCCAGATTCTGGGTCAGGCTCAGCGACTGGCGCACCAGGCCCCTCGCAGCGTCGAACTCCTCCCTGGTCGCCGCCAGCCAGCCCGACTTCAGGAGGAGCTCGGCGGTCTCGAACGAGTCGCCGGCCTCGATGGCCTGGGCGATGAGCTTGCGTCTGAGCTCCTCCGCCACGCGCGCATGCCCGACGTGATCGTGGGCGAGCGCGAGTCGCTCCTCGATGTTCGCTCTGGTCACCGCGAGGTTCCTGCCGCCCTGGAGGATGCTCGCTCGCGATGTGTGAGCGAGCCTGAGGTCCGGGTCGCGCTCCTGCGATCCTTGCGTCGCGGCAACGAACGCCCGCGTGAAGTCGTCGCCCAGGCGTTCGGCCGCCTCCTCGGCCAACCGCCAGCGCCTTTCGGCCGACTCGTGATCGCCGTGCATACCCTCGACGCTGGCCACGAAGGCCATGGCTTGGCAGACATCGGTGGTCTCCGGTGGTGGCTGGAACGACACGACCAGCGACATCCAGCCCTGCACTTCGTAGGACCTGCCGTGCGCCTGCCAGACCACCCGCCACCCCGACATCAGGATCGTCGCCGCCCGGGAGAGGTCGTGCTCTTCGAGGCAGAAGTCGACGGCCGCTCTGATGTTCGGCAGTTCCAGCTGCGTGTAAGCCAGCCAATACGCCTGCCGGGGCCCGTACCATTCGGCCTCCAGAGCTGCCAGCCTGTTCTGGTACCAGTCGCGATGCAGCCGACGGGCTTGGCTCAGTTCGGCTGCGGATGACACGTCCAGCCCGAAGATCCTCACGGTGTCGAGCATCGCGAAACCGGCCATCGCCCCTCTCCCGCGGCGGGCGATGATCGACTTGTCGAGCAGCGACTGGACGAGGTCCAGTGCCGACTCCGCGCCGCCCGCCTGCGTGCACATCCACTCGGCCGCTTCGAAGTCCCAGCCCCCGACGAAGACGGACATCCTCCGCCACAGCTCCCGCTCGGCCGGTGTGCACAGGTCGTAACTCCACGCGATGGTGGTGCGGAGGGTCTGCTGCCGCTCCGGTGCATCCCTCGTCGCCCCGGTGAGGACGCCGAGAGGCTCGGACAGCCGCTCCAAGATCTGAGCGGGGGACAGGGCTCGGGTCCGGCTGGCGGCGAGTTCGATCGCGAGTGGCATCCCGCCGAGCCGTTCGCAGATCGCGGCGATCGCCGACAGCTCGCTGGGAGTCGGGTTGGGCAACGATACTGCCGCTCGGTCGAGGAAGAGCTGAGCCGCGGGGGACACTGCGCCGCGGGTGGACACGGTCTCGAGCGGAGCCACGACGAAGACTGTCTCGGCCACGAGCCGGAACGTCTCTCTGCTCGTCGTCACGATCATGACCCCTGGACAGGCGTCCAGGACGCGCTGCACCACGCGCGCGGCGTCGTCCAGGACGTGCTCGCAGTTGTCCAGCAGCAGGAGGCCGTGCAAGTCGCTCAGGTACTTGATCAGGACGTCGGTCTTGTCCGTCGAGTCGGTGCGCAGGCCGAGCATGCGCACTGCCTCGTCGGCAACGGACCCGCCGACCGCGAGCCGGCCGAGGTCGACGAACCAGATCCCGTCGGGCAAGACTCGCTTCACGGCGTTCGCCAGCTGGATGGCGAGCCGGGTCTTGCCGACACCGCCCGGGCCGACGAGCGTCAGGAGGCGCGCGCCCTCGACGGCCGCCCGCACTGCCTTGAGGTCGGCCCTGCGTCCCACGAAAGAGGTGTACTCGGGCGGCAGTGAGGTCGCCCGGACCCGATCGATGGTACCCATATGTAACTCTCTGCTGCGGAGGCGCACTCGTGTTCCATTGTGGCGCGTGCGATCGCCAAAGGCTAGAGACTCAAATACAACGTGTCAGAATGCATAGATGCCGCACCTCAACACCGCGCCGGGCGAGTACGACCTCACGGCGAGCGCCCTGATCCTCCGGGAGTTCGACGGACGCCTCCACCTCCTCGTGCACCGGCACCGCAAGCTGGGACTCCTGATGCAGCCCGGTGGCCATGTCGAGCGCGCGGAGGACCCGTGGGCGGCCGTCGCGCATGAGCTCCGCGAGGAGTCCGGCTACGTGTTGGAGCAGTTGCTGCTGCTGCAGCCGCCGCACCGGATCGACCACGCCGAGGGAGTCGCCGTGCTGCCGCAGCCGCTCTGCGTCGACGTGCACCCGATCGGCGCCGACCACTTCCACACCGACCTGGTCTACGGCTTCGTGGCGATGTCGGACCCGGCGGGGCGACCGGGAGAGGACGAGTCGCAGGAGCTGCACTGGCTGGCGGTCGACGCGCTCGATGGACCGGACGGACCCGCGGACCTCGCGCCGGGGCTGGCCGAGGTCGCGCGCTACGCGAGCGACTCGATGAAGGCGTCGATGCTGGTCACGGTCACGCCACCGCGAGCGAACACCTTCTCGGTGAGCACCCGGTGGACCTCCGGATCGGCGTCCCAGCAGCCGTCCTCGAGCACGACGAGCCGGTAGTCGCGATCGGCGGCGTCGCGAACGGTCGACAGCACGACGCCGCTCGTCGCGACGCCTGTCAGCACAAGCGTGTCGACGCCGCGGGCGGCCAGCCGCTCCTGGAGGTCGGTGGTGCTGAACGCGCCCACGCGCTTCTTGCGCACGACGATCTCGCCGTCGGCCGGCGCGATCCGCGGGTCGATCTGCGTGTGCGGGCTCGCAGCGTTCAGGCGCTCCGCCGCGCCGGCGAAACGGGAGGTCGCCGGGATTGCCGCCGCCTCCTCCTCTGTGACGGCGACGCGCACGTAGCCGACCGTGAGGCCCGCCGCGCGTGCGGCCTCCCGTGCCCGGGCGAGGCCGGCCAGGAATCCGTCGGAGTCGGGCAGGCGGCCCAGGATCCCGGGCTGGAGGTCCATGAGGAGCAGCGCGGTGGTCGACGGGTTCAGAGCGAGATCGTTCATCTGGCTAAACTACCTCGCGCGGATGAGGGTGTCGTGCTCCCGGTGGTCGCAAGCGCCGTGCACGTCGGGCCTCGACGACAGCCCCGTCTTCGACGCGGAGCTGCCGCTCGCATCGGCCAACCTCGCGGCCTACCTGATCCTGCAGGACGACCTCCTGGGGGCGCGCGCGATCGGTCGGGGACCTCGTCGGGGCTGCTCGAGAAGATGTGGGACAACGCTGCCGGCTATTTCCGTTCATCCGGTGCCAGCCGGCCGATCTCTGCGGAGACGGCGGTGTCGTTGCTGCCCCTGCTGACGGGGCACCCGCCGGGTCGCTACGTGACCGGCATCCTCGCTGCACTGTTCCGACCCCGATCGCTTCGCGACGCCGTGGACCGCGCCGACGGTAGCGCGCAGAGAGGAGACGTTCTCGGAGGAGCTCATGTGGCACGGCCCGGTGTGGGTCAACGTGAACCCGCTGCTGGCGGAGGGTCTGGCAGTATCGGGACACGCGTCGCGAATCGCGCGAGCTGATCGAGAAGACGCTCCGCCTGGTCATCCACGGCGGCGGCCCCCACGAGTACTTCAACCCGACGACCGGCAAGAAGGCACGCACGGCGACGACCGCGTTCCAGTGGTCGGCGGCGCGGTTCGTGGATCTGGCGGTGCAGGTGTCGTGAAAGGCTGACCTCCATGGTCTCCCACGCACGCTCCACCCCCACCCTCCCGATCGTCCTGCCCACCAATCGTCCGCGCGACCGCTTCTACGACGGAGGTGCGCAGATCGATGCGTTCCGGGGCCTCCCACACGGCGAGGATCACACCCCGGAGGACTGGGTGGGCTCGACGACACCAGTGCGCGGCCAGGAGCCCGCCGGCCTCACCCGGCTCGACGACGGAACGCTGTTGCGCGACGCGGTCACGGCGGACCCGACCGGTTGGCTGGGCAGCGCCCACACCGAGCGTTGGGGCGCAGACGCCATGCTGCTCGTGAAGCTGCTCGACGCGGGCCAGCGCCTTCCCGTCCATGCGCATCCCGACGATGACTTCGCCGCGCGCGAGCTCGCGTCGGCGCATGGAAAGGCCGAGGCCTGGTACATCCTCACGCCCGGCACCGTGCACCTCGGCCTGCGCGAGGACGTCGACAGGGAGCGCCTTCGCGCTCTTGTGGAGACTCAGGACGCCGCGGCCCTCCTCGACCTGCTGCACACGGTCGACGTGGAGGCCGGCGACGCGGTGCTCGTTCCGCCCGGCACCCTGCACGCGATCGGCCGTTCGGTGCTGCTGGTGGAGGTGCAGCAGCCCACCGATTTCTCTGTCCTGCTGGAATGGCGCGGCTACCCGATCGACGGCGCAGCGGAGGGCCATCTGGGTTTGGGCTTCGACCGAGCGCTCGCGGCCGTGGACGTCCATGCGTTGTCGGCCGACGGACTCGCCGCCTTGGTGCGGCGCTCGCCGGCCGCGGGCAGCGTGCTGCCGTCGGCGGCCGACGCGTGGTTCCGTGTCGACCGGGTCACCGCGCAGGCGGTGTTCGGGGTCGGCTTCGCCGTAGTCGTCGCGACGAGGGGGACGACCCGGCTGCACACCAGCGCCGGGGAGGTCGTGCTCGTCGCGGGAGCGACGGCCGTCGTGCCCGCCGCGGCGGGTGCGCTCACGGTCGACACCGACGGGTCGGCGCTCATTGCCCGCCCACCCGCGCCGTGAGCCGGCACTGAGTCGCGCGATTCGCGGTCAGGCCCTGACAACGACGGTCCGTGACCAATCTCCGCCGCGCTCGAACTCGAACTCGGCGGCGGCCGAACCGGCCGCCACGCGGTAGGAGCCGGCGACGCCCTCGATGCGGACCCGCCCGGCATCGTCCGTGCGGACGAGCGTCGGCGCCGTCCACCACTCCCCCCGGATCAGTCGATCGAGCGCGTCGTACGACGGCTTCGGAGACCCGTCGGCGCGCACGAGCCCCGAGGGCGCGCCCAGCCAGGCACCGGCGTCCGAGAAGCCCCAGTACGTGATCGACTCGACCGCGGGATGGCCGAACAGCGAGCGGTAGTGACGCTCGATGTCGTCGGCCTGCCTGCTCTCCCCCTCGGGCGTCGTCGGCCACGAGTCGACCTGATAGTCGTTGAGGTCCTCGATCTCCGGCGGCATCAGGTTGCCCGAGAGGAACGTCGTCTCGGTCAGCTGCAGCGGGAGGCCGAACCGGGCGAAGCGATCGACGATCGAGAGGATCTGCTCCTCCCCTCGGTAGCCCTGGTGCATGTGGGTCTGGAGGCCGATGGCATCGATGGCCACGCCGTCCTCGATCGCCTCCTCGATCACCCGCTCATAGTCCGACGAGAGGTCGAAGTCGTTGATGACGAGGGTCGCGGTGGGGTTCGCAGCGCGCGCCTCCTCGAAGGCCAGCCGGATCAGGTACTCGCGCCCGCGGGCGGCGGCGAGCGGTGTGATCGCGTTGTCTCCATTGGCGAAGACCGGCATGATGACGGCCTCGTTGATCGCGTCCCACAGGTGGATGACGTCGGCGAACCCCGCGACCGTCTCCCGCACGTGGGCGCGGAGCCGGCGCTCTACCTCCTCGTCGCCGCCGACCTCCATCAGCCAGTCGGGCTGCAAAGTGTGCCAGACCAGCGGGTGGCCCTTCACCCGCACCCTCTGCTCGACGAGCCAGGAGGCGACCTGGTGGAGGCGTGCGGCGCGGGTCTCGCCGGGCCGGGGCTCGAAGGTGCCCCAATAGAACGGCAACGTCGCCTGATTGAACAGCCGCAACCAGGGCTCCGCGCCGGCAGTGCCGTGCTCGACGAAATCGAAGCCGAGGTTGCCGAACCCGAACGCGTGCGAGATCTGCTCGATCGTCACGTCGCGGTTCGCCAGCGGCTCATCGTCCGGCCCGATGACGGTGACGATCGCCGATCCGGTTCGGTGCGCGGGAGCGGCAACAGTGCTGCTGACGATGTCCATGCCACCACGCTAGCGGTGCCAGGGCGTCGACATTTCGCGCCGGATGCGACCCTGCAGCCGGCGGTTCGTGAGGGCGAGGCCGCTGGGGACGGCAACAGCCGAGTACGGAGATTGTCTGCGTACTCGGCGGTTTCGGGCGTAATTCGGGCGTACTCGACTGCTGCCCTATGGCAGGGTGGAGCCGTGGAGGGCGCGGAGATCGAGCTGGCGTACATCCCGCCCGGCGCGGTGCAGCTCCACGACGCCCGCCTCAAGCGCCGGTGGACGGTGGAGCTGGAGTCGTTCGAGATCGGCGTGTTCGCTGTGACTGAGGAACAGGTCGCCGAGCTGATCGGCGAGCCGGCCTCGCATCCGCGGCGACCGGCGACCGGGATCAGCTGGCTGCGCGCGATCCGGTTCTGCAACGCGGCGTCGGAGTGGGAGGGCCTCGACCCGGTCTACTCGTTCGACGGCGAGGACGTGACCTGGCATGTGGACGCCGACGGCTACCGCCTCCCGACCGAGGCCGAGTGGGAGTACGCCTGCCGCGCCGGCTCCACGGGGCCGCACTACGGCCCCCTGACCGAGGTCGCCTGGACCAGCGCCGACGGGCTCTCGGCTCCGCACGACGTCGGCGGGAGGCTGCCCAACCTCCACGGGCTGTTCGACACGCTCGGCAATGTGTGGGAGTGGTGCTGGGACTACCTCGACCCTGCGCGGTACGACGACTACCGGGTGTTCCGCGGTGGAGGCTACGCGGACGACGCCTGGAGCGTGCGGGCCTCGGTGCGCCGCGGCGGCTCGCCGCGCACGCAGCACGAGGATCTCGGCTTCCGCGTGGCCCGCGGCGGGTTCGACGCTGAGGGTGCCGCGCAGGGCTGGTCGGCGCAGGCCGACCGTGAGCGGGCCGATCTGGTGTACCCCGTCCCGCCCGGCTGGACGCCGCGCCGCTGACGTCGGGGGCACGTCGCTCCGCGCAGCGCCTGTCGGCTCCGCGTCGGGGTAACCGAGCCACCCCGCCGATAGGGTACGAGTTCTTGTACGTCGATGGAGGGCGAAATGAAGACGATGAGCTACTCGGAGTCGCGGGCGCACTACGCTGCGACCCTCGACGCAGTCCTCGACGACCGCGAAGAGGTCGTCATCACCCGGGCGGGCCGCGAACCTGTGGTCATCGTTGCACTCAAGGATTACGAGGCCCTCCGCGAGACTGCGTACCTCCTTCGGAGCCCAGCCAACGCACGACGCCTGATCGAATCGATCGGGCGCCTCCACTCCGGGGGCGGGTCCGAGCACGACCTCGCCGAATGAAGCTCGTGTGGGATGAGAACGCCTGGGAGGACTACCTGTATTGGCAGGGACAGGACAGGACAGGCGGGTTCTGAAACGGATGAACCTGTTGTTGAAGGGCATCGAGCGCAACGGCAACGAAGGAATCGGCAAACCCGAGGCACTCACACACGGGTTCCAAGGATTCTGGTCACGTCGAATAACGGATGAACATCGACTCGTCTACCGGCCCGACGAAGGGACCGCTCTCATCGCTCAATGCCGGTACCACTACGAGGCGTGTCGCCCACTCTCTCACTTCAACCGCGCCGGCCGTACCCGCACCGGGGCGAGCCAGGTCGCGACGATGACGGCGGTGATCGACCCGGCGCACATGATCGCCGCGAGTACGACGACCTGAAACCGGCCGGCCTCTAGCGGAGAGACCCCTCCGAAGATGGCCCCGACGAACGCTCCGGGGAGCGTGACGAGCCCCGTGGTCTTCGTCTGGTCGACCGACGGGATGAGCGCCGCGTAGACCGCGCCGCGCGCCTGCTCGATCGTGGACTGCCGCGGAGTCGCGCCCAGCGCGAGCCAGCCCTCCACCTCGTCCCAGTGGTCGTCCACCGCCTCGGTGAACCGGCGGCCGGCGAGCGTGGCGATGCTCATGGAGTTGCCGATCACGATGCCGCCGATGGCGAGCGCGTAGCGGGCGGTGAAGTCGATCGCCCCGGTCGTGAAGACGATGGTGAACGTCACGATGACGCCCGTCGCCATCCCGACAGCCATCATGGTGCCGTGGTCGAGAGACCAGCCGATCCGATGGGTCGCCGTCGCGGCGGCCACGCTGAACATGACCAACAGGGCGAGCGCCACCCACACCGGGCTCGTGATGACACCGGAGAGCACGACGCTGATCACCGCGAGCTGGGCGGCTCCGCGGAGGATGGCGAGCAGCGGCGCCCACCGGTGCGGCACGCGGTACGCGCCGAGCACCGCCGTCGCCAGCAGCGCGAGGAGGGCGACCCCGAGCACAGTGGGCGCGAGCTCGTGGACGATGGGCACCTTGCGAGCCTACGCGGCGCCGAAAGAGTCCCCGGGTGCGAGAGGCGGTTGCCGGAGATGGACCGTGAGATCTTCGGAGGCGGTGATGATGCGGGCGTTGGCCTGGAATCCGCCCCGGGCGACGATCAGAATGGTGAACACCTGCGACAGGCCGACGTTCGACATCTCGAGGGAGCCGCCCTGAAGGCGGCCCGCCCGTAGCCAGTCGTCCACTTCGTGGCCCGGATCGGCGGGTGAACGGCAGCCTTCGCGCGGTTGAAGTATATTCAGCACGGGCTGTGGATGACTCGTCTATCAGACGCTGAAATCACAGATCTATCCACAGCTGTTTTCCGGGTGTGAATTACACTGTTGTGGTTTAGAACAGAATTTCGATTCGAGTATGATTCGAACGAATTTGCTGGTCAGAGCCAATTACAACTCTCTGTGAACTCTGAGATTCCACACAAGTCGCGCGTGTCCTCCACACGTTATCCGCACTCATCCACGGCTTTTCCCCAGAGTTATCCACAGGTGGAGAAGTCGGGGAGTGAGCGTAGCGCGCGGACACCTCGGTCGACCCCGCCCGTCGAACGCGCGATGAACGCGGCGACACGCCGGAAGGAGGTTGGGAGTGTGCGGGGTCACCCGATGAGCCGGGCGGGGCGGCCTGTACTCGCTGTCGTCGGTCGAGCGTCCGGAGGCCCAGACTCGCCGCGCTCGCCGGGGCCTGACCGGCCTCGAGTAGGCGCATCGTATGCCCGCTCGACGCTTTTCGGCGGATCTTGCGCCTACCCGGTGGTCACTTCGCGGGAGTCGTCGGGCAGGGCGCTGCGGCCTTCATCGCGGCGACGACCTGATCCTCCGACCAGGGGAGCGACGCGACCGCTTTGGCGCCCTTCTGCACTGCGGGCACCTTGGACACGATCGAGGCGAGCCGCTGTGCGAGCGCCCGAGCGAACCCCGCTCCCGGGGTGGAGTTGTTGACGGCGGCGACGATGGTGAGTCCGGACGACGGGTCGGCGTACATCGCCGAGAGGTAGCCGGGGATGGCGGCCGCACCACCGCGCAGCGGTCCGACGGCCTGGACGCCCAGGCCGTAGCCCAGCCAGGACGAACCCGCGCCGACGGTCTTGTTCTGGGCGTCCGCCGACCGGCTGCTGAGCAGGGACCCGCTCACCAGCGCCTGCACGAAGGCCTTGAGGTCGGGCACGCTCGACACGACCCCCGCCGAGGTCCAGCCCATCGACGGCGACAGGGCGCGGATCTCGTGCACCTGGTCGCAGACGGGCGCGCCGGCGGCGTCGAGCGCGGCGGCGTACCCGGCGGGATGCGCACCCGGAACGGTCAGGACGCTGTTGTCCCGGAGCGTGGAGGCCGACATCCCGAGCCGCGAGAACAGGTAGCTGTCGTAGAGCTGCTGCCAGTTGCGGTTGGCGGCGTTCTGCAGCGCCATCCCCACCAGCACGGTGTTGGTCTGTGACGGAGCGTATCTCTGGCCAGGAGTCCCGGTGCGGGTGGTGGCGATCCCGTCGCTCGCGAGCTCCAGCGGCGGCCAGTAGCGGGTCGGGTTGGCGAGGAACTCGCCGCGCAGCTGAGAGGCGTAGTCGCCGATTCCGGAGGTGTTCTGACAGAGCTCGCGCAGGGTCACGCCGCCGACTCCGACCAGACCGGGAAGCCACTCGGACACGGGATCATCGAGCTGCACGGTGCCAGCGTCGACGAGCTCGAGGAGCACGGTGCAGGTCATCGGCGTGGTGAGCTGGCCGATCCGGAACGTCATCGACGGTGTGACGGGAATCGAACCGCCGCGGGTCGTCGTGCCGATCGCGGCCGTCCAACTGCCGGCCCACGGCGCCCAGACACCCACGATGGCCGCCGATCCGCCCGACTGGGCGATCGCATCCGTCACCGCCGCCTTCAGCCGTGCCGTCACGTCGGAGGAGAACCCGCCCGGCTGCTGGGGCGGCAAGCCCGTGTCGGACGCGGACGAGGCGCATCCGGCGAGCGCGACCGCCAGCAGTGCGGCGGTCGCCGCGAGGACCATCCGGCGAACGCGGGAACCTCGCTGCATCACATCCCCCGATGATCGTGGCCAGGCCCGCCGCGGGCCCCGTGCAGCGATTGTAGCCCGCACGAAGGTCACGCCGACTAGCCCCACCCGTGTCCAATCCGATCCGGCAGCCGCAGCGCGGCAGGCCGGCGTGCGGGCGGCGCGCTGCGTTTCGTCTGCGCGCTCGCTGTCAGCGCGTTCGCCTTCTGCGCGCTGACCATTCCCGGCGCTCGGCACGACGGGCGCCGGCGTCGCGGCCGCGGCGGTGCACCACCACCACCACCACTGACCGTCACGTCCGGCGCGGATCAGCTCGGATCAGCTCGGATCAGCGCCGGCTCAGTCGGCTCAGCGCGAAGGATGCGTTCCCGAAGCGAACGATCGACCCCGGGTCGACCTCGTGGCGGGTTTTGGGGTCGCAGGCGAAGGTGCCCTCGCCGGGGTAGCTGATCGTCGTGCCGTTGGCCGATCCGAGGTCCATCACCCAGAACACACCGTCGTACTGACCGAAGGCGAGATGCGCGCGAGAGACCGACTTGGCGTCGTCCGACACCGTCACCAGCTCGACGTGCGCCGGGTCGTCGAACTCGGTTCCCGGAGTGTGCGACGCTGGGTTGCGGCCGATCACGCCGTTGCCCGACGTCTCCACGTGCTGTCCGTCGCTCAGGTCCAGTGCGAACATGACCGCCATCCGTTTCTCCTTCCGCCGGCGTCCCGAAGCGCCCCGCCCAGCATCCCATGACACGCCTGTGATCCAAAGAGCGTCCAGGCACGAAAAGGAACCGCGCGTCAGTCCGACGCCACCGGCATCCGCACCGGCCGGGCGTCCCGCATGAACCGCTCCACGTCGGGGTCGACGGTGATGTCGCTCGGCCGCAGCGGGCGCGTCAGATACAGGCCCTCGAGGCTCGTGATACGGCTGAGGGCGACGTAGGTCTGGCCGGAGGTGAACGCGCGCGAGCCGAGGTCGACGATCGCCGCGTCGTAGGTCTTGCCCTGCGACTTGTGGATGGTGACCGCCCAGGCGAGTCGCAGCGGGAACTGCGTGAACTCGGCCACGACGTCCTTGGTCAGCTTCTTGGTCTCGGCTGAGTAGCTGTAGCGGTACTTCTCCCAGATGGCCGGCTCGACCTCGTGCACCTCGCCGTCGACCTCCACGTACACATTGGTGTCGATGCGTGTGACAGTGCCGATGGTGCCGTTCACCCAGCGGGGGCCGTCGCCCTGCCCCACGTCGTTGCGGAGGAACATCACCTGGGCGCCGACCTTCAGCTCGAGCACCTCGTCGGCCGGGTAGTTCCTGCCACCGAAATCACCACTGACCTCGGCCTTCGCCGTCAGCGGGCGGCCGGGCAGGCGCTCGAGAGCCTGCGCGTTGATGCGGTTCACGGTGTCGTTGCGCGTCGCAAGCGTGATCGTGCCGTCGTCGGGCGCCGGCCGCGCGCCGACCGCGTTGAGCCGGTCGGCGATCTCCTTGGTCACCTGGCCGTGGCGCACCGCGTTGAGCATGTAGCGGAAGTCGGACTCGTGCTGCCGGTGCACCTGCAGCAGCTCGACGAGGTGGAGGTCGACCTCGCGCCACACCTTCGCGTCGAAGAACCACATCGAGCGGTAGGTGTCGCTGAAATAGGCACGCTCTTCGTGGTCTCCCGGAACCGGCGCCAACTGGTACGGGTCGCCGAAGAGCACCACCTGCACACCGCCGAACGGCTCTTTGGGCCGCTGCCTGGCCTGGCGGAGGCTGCGGTCCACGGCGTCCATGAGGTCGGCGTTGACCATCGAGACCTCGTCGATCACGAGAGTGTCGATGCTGTTCAGGAGCTTGCGCAGCTCGCTCGTCTGGTCGATGTCGTGATCGGCGATGACGCCGATCGGCAGCTTGAAGAGCGAGTGGATGGTCTGTCCGCCGACGTTGAGCGCGGCCACACCCGTCGGGGCGGCGATGACGATCGACTTCTCGGTGTTCCATGACAGGTGGTTGAGGAGCGTCGACTTGCCGGTGCCGGCCCGGCCGGTGACGAAGACATGGTCGCGAGTGTGCTCGACCAACTCGAACACCGCGCGCTGCTCGGGCGAGAGCGAGAGTCCGGCCATCGGCGATCCCTTCCCTCACGCGAGCTGCCGAACTACTCTAACGCGGGCGGCATCGTCAGGGACGGTTATCCACACACCCCTAGGATTGCGTCTATGGGAGGGGTCGGCGGGCGTCG
The DNA here is from genome assembly GCF_049993355.1 of Leifsonia sp. McL0607. Classification (GTDB taxonomy): domain Bacteria; phylum Actinomycetota; class Actinomycetes; order Actinomycetales; family Microbacteriaceae; genus Leifsonia. Next base: position 1,473,308 of record NZ_CP188253.1, read on the forward strand.
TGCCGTGTGGCCGGTGCTGCTGTGGTCCGGCCTCGGCGTGCTGCTCGTCGCCGCGTTCCTGGCAGCCCTCGGCGCCGTGCAGCGCGCGTACTACAGCCCGGAGGGCTTCGTCTCGGCATACCTGTCCTCGCTGGCCTCCCACGACCTCCCCGCGGCCCTGTCGATGCCTGGAGCTGCCCCGACGAAGGCGGCGCTGACGCAGGCCGGGCTACCAACCGGCGCCTCCGTCGAACTGCTGCGCTCCGACCTGCTGCCGATGTTCTCGGACATCCGCGTCAACTCCGCCGCGGCCTCCGGCGATCGGCGCACCGTGTCCGCGCACCTGCTCGCCGACGGCCGACCCGTCACGACGACCTTCGACGTTCGCCAGACCGGTGCGGTCTTCGGCCTCCTACCGACCTGGGAGTTCTCGACGACCCCGGTCGGTGTCGCTCACATCACCGTCGCGCACGCCCAGACCTTCACCGTCGGAGGTCACACAGTGAACCCGCGCGCCGCGGACCCGAGCCAGCCCGCGTCGGCGTTCACCGTTGCCGCCGACTACCTGGTGCCCGCTCCGGCAGTGTACGAACTCGACCACACGTCGAAGTACCTCCAGTCGGAACCCGTGCGGCTGCAGGCCGCTCCCGGTCGGGTCGTCGACGTCACCGTCGACACGCAGCCCAACGCCGACTTCACCGCCGCGGTGCAGAAGGAGCTGAACGGGTTCCTCGACGAGTGCGCGAAGCAACAGGTTCTCCAGCCGGCAGGCTGTCCGTTCGGGGTGGTCATCGACGACCGCGTGCAGGGCGCGCCCACCTGGAAGATGGTGCAGTACCCGACGGTCCAGCTGGTGCCGGGCACGATCTCCTGGACCATGTCGCAGGCGGTCGGCATCGTCCACCTGTCGGTGACCGTGCAGTCGATCTTCGACGGCACGGTGGAGCACCGCGAGTCGGACGAGAAGTTCGGGGTCTCGCTGACCAGCGTGGTCATCCGGCCAGACGGTTCGCTCGACATCGTGGTGGGGGAGTGACGGGATCCGTCACGCCTGTCGAGCGCTCGTCACCGCTGCGCCGTGCCGTCGCGCGCGGCGAGGCGGGCGAGCTGCTCGTTGTAGGCCTTCAGCTCGGCGTCGCCCGTACGATCGGCGTTGCGGTCCTGGCGCTTCGTCTCGCGCTCATCGCTGCGGCTCCACTGGATCGCCACCGCGATCGCCAGGATCACTGTCGGGATCTCTCCGACGCTCCAGGCGATCCCGCCGCCGGTCTGCTGGTCGACCAGCGGTGTCGCACCCCAGGTGCGCCCCATCGCCCCGAACCAGTCGGCGAGCAGGAGGCCGTGCATCTGCATGATCGACAGCCCGAAGAAGGCGTGGAACGCCATCGTCCCGAGCAGCAGCAGGAGCCGGAACGGATACGGCAGACGGTACTTGACCGGGTCGACGCCGATCAGCGACTGCACGAACAGGTATCCCGTGATGAGGAAGTGCACCACCATCCACTCGTGGCCGATGTGGTCGGTCGTCGCCCAGCGGATCAGCGGCGTGTAGTAGAAGGCCCACAGCGATCCGGCGAACAGGCCCGCCGCGACGAGCGGATGCGAGATGATCGCGGCGAACCGTGAGTGCACCGCGAGGAGGATCCACTCTCGACCGCCTCGCGACCCGTCCTGACGTTTGCGGATTGCCCGCGCCGCGAGCGTCACCGGGGCGCCGGGCACCAGCAGCAGGGGTACGGCCATCGTCAGCACCATGTGCGCCGACATGTGGGCCGAGAAGAGGTATTTCTCGTAGAGATTCACGCCGCCGTTGGTGATGTAGAAGAGCAGGACGATGCCGAGCGCCCACAGGATGGTGCGGTAGACCGGCCAGGCGTCGCCACGGCGCCGCAGCCTCCACACCGCCGCCAAGTAGAAGAAGAGCGCGAAGGCGCAGCCGAGCACCCAGAGCAGGTCGAAGTTCCAGCTCGTGAACAGCCGGCCCCAAGTGAGTTCCGGAGGCAGCTTCTCGCCGGTGAGGATCTCGGCGGGCGTCGGCGTCGCCGCGCGCGTCTGCGGCACCGGCGTGACCGTGCGGGCGAGTGCGGCGGCGACGCCGGAGGCGATGCCCATGAACGCGAGCTCGGCGGTGACGATCCACCAGAACGTGCGGCGCTCGCCAGGGCGCTTGAGGCGGTCGATCAGGATGCGGCGTTGCACCAGCCCGAACAGCCCCAGCACAACCAGGGCGGCCACCTTGACGAGCACGAGGATGCCGTAGGGAGTGGCCAGTTCGGCCAGTGTTCCCACGCGCAGCTCCGCGTTCACGTAGCCGGAGGCCGCGACGACAATGAAGCAGATCAGGGCGATGCTGGAGTATCGCTCGAGCACGGTCACCAGTCGGCCCCCACCGAGCGTGTTCTTCACGACGATGAGAGTCACCAGTCCGCCCAGCCAGATTGCGGCGAAGAGCACATGCAGCCCGAACGACGTGACCGCGGCGTCATGGCCGGCGGCCTCCGAACTGTGCCCCTGCTGCGCCATCGGGATGACGGCGGCCATGGCGAGCATCGCGACGAAGGCGATCGCGGTCTGGTTGCGCACTGCGAAACACAAGACGGTGACCGCGGCCGCGATGAGTGTGATGCCGAGCCATGCCTGACCGAGTGACACGCTCGTGACGAACGAGCTCAGCCCGTTCGTGAAGGTCTCGTCGAACGACCACGGCACGTTCGAGACGCTGACGAAGGTGAACAAGCCCGTGACGGCGGCGGCCACCGTCATGACGGCCGCGCACGCCGCTGCGAAGTCGAGCGCCAGCCCGTACTCGCGTTCGTCGGAGCCGAACGCGAAGCAGGCGAGCACGAGCGCGCCGACCGTGCCCGAGAGACTGAGGTTGACGATCAGCGTCGAGATCGGGAGGCCCCAGCGCACCAGCGCTCCCGGGTCGAGGAGCAGGGGCGCGGCGGCGCCTCCGCCGAATGCGAGGGCCGCCACGACGGAGACCAGAGCGACCGCCAGCAGAACGGCGGGACCGATCACGCGGAGAAGTCGGGGCACCTGTCAAGCCTACGTCTCCGGCGCTCAACGGCTGCCCACAGGGAGCTGTCGCCGCCGGCGGGAGCAACAGAACGGGGGCGGCGCCGCAATCGCGACGCCGCCCCCGTGGAGCCAGTGCAGGCTGGTTACTTCACGGCAGCCTTGAGCTTGGAGCCCGCGGTCAGCTTGACACGGTGGCCGGCCGGGATCGAGATCTCCTCGCCGGTCTGCGGGTTGCGGCCGGTGCGTGCGGCGGTCTCAGTGCGCTCGGCGGCGAGCCAGCCGGGGATGGTGACCTTGCCGCCACCCTTGACGGTGTCGGTGATCGTGGCGAAGAACGCGTCGACGACGCTCGAGACGGTCGCCTGGCTCTGACCCGACGCAGCAGCGACGGCAGCAACGAGCTCGGTCTTGTTCAGGTTGTCAGCCATTGAGTGTCCTCCTCGGACCTTGTGCTGGTTATCCAGCTATCTTGTGGAACGGTTGAGGCCACGGGGGCCGTTACGTTTGGTCGGTCGACCGCCTCGAATGTATCAGAATCCCCCGGAAACACGCGGATTCTCGCGGATTTTCGACGGGTTCCCACGGCGTGTCCAGCCCGGCACACACCCGAGACACGACGAAGGGGCCCCCGGCAGATGCCGGACGCCCCTTCACAGGGTGTCACTCGTGCTTTTTCAGCTCACGGAGCCTTACCAGCTCGACTTGGTGATGCCGGGCAGCTCGCCACGGTGCGCCATGTCGCGGAAGCGGACGCGCGAGATACCGAACTTGCTGAGGTTTCCACGGGGACGGCCGTCTACCGCGTCGCGGCCGCGCACGCGGATGGGGGAGGCGTCGCGGGGGAGCTTCTGGAGGCCGATGCGGGCCGCCTCGCGGGACTCGTCGGTGCCGTTCGGGTCGACGAGAGCCTTCTTGAGCTCGGCGCGCTTGGCGGCGTAGCGCTCTACGACGACCTTGCGCTGCTCGTTCTTGGCGATCTTGGACTTCTTGGCCATGATTAGCGCTCCTCTCGGAAGTCGACGTGCTTGCGCACGATGGGGTCGTACTTCTTGAGCACGAGACGGTCGGGGTCGTTGCGGCGGTTCTTCTTGGTCACGTAGGTGTAACCGGTGCCCGCCGTCGAACGGAGCTTGATGATCGGACGGATGTCCTGCTGCTTCGCCATTGCTAGATCTTCTCCCCACGGGCCAGGAGGTCCTTGACCACGGACTCGATGCCACGGGCGTCGATGACCTTGATGCCCTTGGCGCTCAGGGTCAGGGTGACGTTACGACGAAGAGACGGGACGTAGTACGTCTTCTTCTGGATGTTCGGGTCGAACCGGCGCTTCGTGCGACGGTGCGAGTGCGAGATGTTGTGACCGAAGCCGGGAGTGGCTCCTGTCACCTGGCACACTGCTGCCATTTGCTTTCTTCTCCAATACCGTGATGCCGGACGGCACCACCCAAGGTCACTTGTCGGCGCACGACTTCCGCTGTCTTTTCAGAGAGGGGGTTTCGTACACGGCTCTGAGCGGGAGGAGCCCGCTCAGCCAAACATCCATGCTACGGCACGGGAGGCCGACCAGCCAAATCGCGGAGGGCGCTACTCGGCCGCTGCTTTCGCCGTGCAGCTCGCGCAGAGCCCGAACACGTCGACGACGTGCTGCGCCTGCGTGAAGCCGTGCGACGCGGCGGCGGCTCGCGCCCACTGCTCGACCTCGTCCGCCTCGATCTCGACCGTGAGGCCGCAGTTGCGGCAGATCAGGTGGTGGTGGTGGCCGGTGGTGCACGCGCGGTAAAGGCTCTCGCCCTCCGGCGACTGCAAGGAGTCAGCATCCCCTTCCGCCGCCAGGTCGGCCAGGGCGCGGTAGACGGTCGCGAGACCGATCGGCGACCCGGTCTCGTGCAGGTTGAGGTGGAGTGCCTGCGCGCTGATGAAGCCCTCCGTCGAGGTGAGGGCCTCGCGGACGGCCTCCCGCTGCCAGGTGTTGCGCTTCACGGTCTCAGGCTAGCCTGCCTGGCTCACCAGCCGCCGTGAGCCGCGAGCGCCGACGAGCCGGCACACCCCGTAGATGAGGAATGAGATCGTCGTCACGTACGGGCTGATCGGGAGGGAGCTGCCGAGCGCCAGCATGATGCCGCCCACCACCGAGAGCAAGGCGAAGCCCACGCTCAACAGCGGCACGACGAACGGCGACGACGAGACCCGCATCGCCGCGGCCGCGGGCGTCACCAGGAGCGAGAGCACGAGCAGTGCGCCCACGATCTGGACGGAGACGGCGACCGCCAGCCCGAGCAGCACCATGAAGGCGAGCGAGACGAAGCGCGTCGGCACACCGCGGGAGGCTGCGACGTCGGCGTCGAGGCTGTCGAACATGAGCGGGCGCCACATGAGCAGCAGCGCGATCAGGACGATCACGCCGATGACCAGCAGCGAACCCAGCTGCGGGTCGTCCACCGACACGATCTGACCGGTCAGCAGCCCGAACTTGTTGGCGCTCCGACCGGGATACAGCGCGAGCGCCAGGATGCCGAGACCCAGGCCGAACGGCATCAGCACGGCGATGATCGAGTTGCGGTCGCGCGCTTTCGCGCCGAGGAGGCCGATCAAGACGGCCGCGACGAGCGAACCGACGAGCGAACCGGCCACGATGTTCACGCCGAACAGCAGGGCGATCGCGGCGCCCGCGAACGAGAGCTCGCTGATTCCGTGAACGGCGAAGGCCATGTCGCGCTGCATGACGAAGACGCCGATGAGGCCACCGACGACGCCGAGAACGGCACCCGCGAAGATCGAGTTGCGCACGAGCGCCAGCAGCTCGCCGTAGTCGGTGAAATTGAACAGCTGCGACCAGAGATCGTTCATGCCGCCGGCTCCGGGTGGGGCTCGCGGGCGTGCTCGTGGTGCTGGTGGGTCTCGGCGTCCGGGATGCCGACCACGACGATCCGGCCCCTGCTGCGGATGACGTCGACCGGGGTGCCGTACAGGTCGGTGAGCACCTCGCTGCGCAGCACCTCGTCGGGAGTGCCGGTGCGAAACCGGCCTCCCGCCAGGTAGAGCACGCGGTCGACCATTCCGAGCACCGGGTTAACGTCATGGGTGACGAAGACGACGGCGCTGCCGTGCTCGCGCCGCCGGCGGTCGATCAGCTCGCTGACGCCGCGCTGGTGCTGGAGGTCGAGCGACAGCAGCGGCTCGTCGCAGAGCAGGAGCGCCGGGTCTCCGGCGAGCGCCTGGGCGACGCGGAGCCGCTGCTGCTCGCCGCCGGACAGCGAACCCACAGCGGTGTCGGCGTAGCGACGAGCCCCGACCGAGTCGATCAGCTGCTCCACCTGGGCGCGGTCGGCCCGGGTCGGGATCGGCAGGCCCCAGCGGTGCCCGTTGACGCCGAGGGCGACGAGGTCGCGGGCGCGCATCGGGGTGCCGGCGGGGATGAGCTTCTGCTGGGGGACGTAGCCGATGCGCCGGTCTCCGCGGCGCACGGCGCGCCCATCGAGCTCGATGGTTCCGGAGTCGAGGGCCTGTTGGCCGAGGATCGTCTTGAGGAGGCTGGTCTTGCCCGAGCCGTTCGGGCCGAGCACAGCGACGAACTCGCCGGCGTGCACGTCGAGGTCGAGCCCGCTCCACAGAGTGCGATCGCCGAACCCGAGAGCGGCGGAGCGCAGACTGAGGACGATCTCGCGCCGCTCCGGCGCGGGCACCCGTTCGAGCGGCTCGCTCACTTCGAGAGCGCCGCTCCCACGGCGTCGATGTTGGCGTTCATCCAACTGACGTAGTCCTTGCCCTTCGGAAGGGTCTCTGTGACCGGCACAGCCGGGACGCCGGCCTGCTTGGCCGCGGCGAGCACGCGTTCCGTCTCCGGACCGGAGGTCTGCTCGTTGTAGGCGAGCAGCTTCACCTGGTGCGCGCTGAACAGGGCGAGGGTCTCGTGCAGCACGAGCGGCGAGACGTCGTCGCCCTCCTCGATCGCGGCGCTGAACTTCTCGGGCGTCTTGTTCACCAGTCCGATGGCGTCGAGCAGGTAGAGCGGAACCGGCTCGGTGATCGCCGCGCCTTCACCGGCGTACTGCGATCTGAGCTCGGCCTCCCGGTTCTGGAGCGCGGCGAGCTTGCCGGCGAAGGCGTCCGCATTCTTGGTGAACGTCGCCTTCTGGGCCGGGTCGGCCTTCGATAGTGCGTCGGTCAGAGCCGTGGTGAGCTTCTGGATCGTCGGGAAGTCGTACCAGACGTGTTCGTTGAGTTCGCCATTCTGGGCCTTCTTGCCGGAGAGGTCGACCACGTTGAGCACGGTCGCCTTCGTGTTCTTCGATCCGGCACGGAGGGTGTCCATGAAGCCGTCGTAGCCTCCCCCGTTCTCGATGAGGATGTCGGCCTTCGACACTGCGAGCTGGCTTTGGGCGTTCGCCTCGAACGAGTGCGGGTCCTGGGCCGGATCGGACATCAGCGAGGTCACCTCGACGGCGTCGCCTGCGATGGTGGAGGCGATGTCGCCGTACACGTTGGTGCTGGCGACGACGCGGACTCTGCCGTCGTCGGCGGAGGAGCCGGCGGAGCATCCTGTGAGCGCGAGAGCGGTCAGGGCGGTGACGGCGAGAGCGAAGGCGGAGCGCTTCTGCATGGGGGCCTGTCTCGTTCGGCGGTGGGTACCCCGATGACACTAGCTCTTGTTGAGAATGATTGTCAAAATCATCTCGCTTGAGGACAGCCTCGCGTTCGCGCCGTGTGGCAGCTAGTTGTAGTTCCTCGACACGTTGTGAACGGTTGAGGTGAGCGAAGACCTCCGTGGAGGATGTGGGTTACCACACTCACATCTAGTAGTACTTGGTTAGGTTGGTCCGGCGCGTTTGCAGTAGGGGCAGTGGCTGAGGAGTCGGATGACCGCGGTTTGGAGTTCGCGGAGGATCTCGTAGAAGCTCAGGCTGCCCCTGCTGCTTTTGGGTCGGCGGCCAGTCGTTGGGTGGTGATGAACAGGTGTGCGGCGGTGACGAGGGTGACGTGGTGGTGCCAGCCGAGCCAGGTGCGGCCCTCGAAGTGGTCCAACCCGAGGCCGTGTTTGAGTTCGCGGTAGTCGTGCTCGATGCGCCATCGGATCTTCCCGAGCCGGACGAGCTCGGTGGTCGGCGTGTCGGGCGGGAGCGTGGAGAGCCAGTAATCGGTGGGCTCGGTGGCGTCGTGGGGCCACTCGATCAACAACCAGCAGTCGGGCAACGACCCGTCTGGGTTGCGGGGCAGGTTTCGGTTCGCGGGACGCACTCGTGTTGCGGCAAACCGGCTGGTCATGGCACCTTTCGACCCTTGCCGCCAGGACGCTTGCTGGAACGCGCCGGCGGGCAGGGCCTCGGCGTAGGCCTTCGCCTGGACCGGGGTGCTCCGGTAACTGGCCGTAGTGAACGGGCGCCCCCGTTTCCCGGTCTGTTCGGGCATCTCGAACCGGGCGGCGGCATCGTGCACGCTCGTCGACGACTTCACCTGCACGATGTAGGGGATCGCTCGTTCGGTCAGGCCGGTGCGGAAGGACCCGATCTCCCCATAGCCGGCATCGCCGACCATCACCGGCGGGCGCAGCCCCCACGAGCCCAGCTCGTCGATCATCTCCAGCGCGAGTTCCCACTTGGCGCGGTGCCGGACGGTGTCCGGGATCTGCGCCTTCACCCGCCGCGCCGCGATCTGCTCAGCGTCCTCGTTCGTATCCGCGCATGCGTCGTCCCACGACTCTGGCAAGAACAGCCGCCACCCCAGCGGACACGACGCAGCATCGGTGACAGCATGCACGCTGACGCCGATCTGCACGTTCCCGATCTTCCCCAAGGTGCCCGAATACTGGCGGGCGACGCCAGGAGAGGCCGGGCCGTCTTTCACGAACCCGGTGTCATCAACCACCCACGCTTCCGGGCCGATCAGTCCGACGCCCGCACGCGCGAGCTGCCTGCGGACCGGCTCGACCGGCCACCGCGACGAGGACACGAACTGCTGCAACTGCTGATAATCGATCCCCAGCCGCTCACCCATCGACTGCATCGACTTACGCCGACCCTCCAGCATCAGCCCCTGCAAATACAGGCCACCCTTCGCCCGCTGATCCTTCCGCTGCAAAGAAGCGAAGACCTCGCCCACGAACTCGTCCAACTCCCCGCGCACCCGCTCGATCTCAACCCGATCCACCCCGCGAGATTAACAGCCTCAGCCAGAGTTAACAAGACCTAACCAAGTACTACTAGCCAACGGAGGTCTTCGTGACTCACGCTAATGCACCGTTGACGCCGGAAGGGCGTCGACGGCTGGTCGAGCTGGTTCTGGAGCGCGGGTGGTCATTGCGGCGGGTGGCGGAACGGTTCCAGTGCTCGCCCGCGACGGCGAAACGGTGGGTCGATCGGGCACGCGCAGGCTTGCCGATGACCGACCGACCCTCCCGCCCGCACTCGTCCCCGAATCGGTGTCCGGCCCGGTTGGAGCGCCGGATCGTGGCGTTGCGGTTCAGGTGGCGGTGGGGTCCGCATCGGATCAGCTACCACCTCGGTGTTCCCCGTTCCACCGTGGGCAGGGTGCTGGCCCGGTATCGGATGCCGCTACTGCACCACCTCGATCAAGCGACCGGGCTCCCTATCCGCAAACCGAGGGCTGTCCGTTATGAGCACGCTCGCCCCGGCCAGCTGGTCCATGTCGATATCAAGAAGCTCGGCCGCATCCCCGATGGTGGTGGCCACCGAGTCCTGGGGCGGGCAGCAGCACCGTCCCGGCACCGCGGCCGCGGCTATGCGTTCCTGCATCACGCTATCGATGACCACTCCAGGCTGGCCTACTCGGAGATCCTGAACGATGAGCGCAAAGAGACCGCCGCCGGATTCTGGCTGCGCGCCAACGCGTTCTTCACCGCCGCTGGGATCACCGTCACCGCGGTCATGACCGACAACGGTGCGTGCTACCGGTCGAAACTGTTCGCCGACGCTCTCGGCACGAGAGTCAAGCACCGGCGCACGCGCCCCTACCGGCCGCAGACCAACGGGAAAGTCGAACGATTCAACCGCACCCTGGCCACCGAGTGGGCCTACGCGCACGCCTACCTCAGCGACGAAGCCAGAGCCGCAACCTACGACACCTGGCTCCATCACTACAATCACCACAGACCCCACACCGGAATCGGCGGCCTCGTCCCCTCAGCCCGCGTTCACAACCTCACGGGGAACTACAGCTAGTCGAGCAGCAGCGCCGGCTCCTCGATGATGGAGGCGACGTCCGCCAGGAAGCGCGATGCGACGTCGCCGTCCACCACGCGGTGGTCGAACGACGCGCCCACCGTCGTCACGAAACGCGGCCGAACCTCGCCGTCCACGACCCACGGCTTCTGCTTGATCGTGCCCAGCGCGACGATGCCGACCTCGCCGGGATTCAGGATCGGAGTGCCCGTGTCCATCCCGAACACGCCGATGTTCGTGATGGTGATGGTGCCGCCCGCCATGTCGGCCGGGGGAGTCCTGCCCTCGCGGGCGACCAGGGTCAGCTCTTCGAGCGCCTTCGCGAGCTCGAGCAGGGACATCCCCTGCGCCTCCTTGACGTTCGGCACGATCAGCCCGCGCGGGGTCGCCGCGGCGATGCCCAGGTTCACGTAGTGCCGGACGATGATCTCCTCGTCGGTCCAGGTCGAGTTCACGGTGGGGTTGCGCCGCACCGCCCAGATGATCGCCTTGGCGACGATGAGCAGCGGCGAGATCTTCACGCCGACGAAGTCGGCGGAGTTCTTGAGACGCTTGACGAACTCCATGGTGCGCGTCGCGTCCACGTCGACGAACAGGCTCACGTGCGGCGCGCTGAACGCGCTGGTCGTCATCGCGGTCGCGATCGCCTTGCGCATGCCCTTGACGGGGATGCGATCTTCGCGGTCGTCGGGCCAGGCCGGCGTCTGGATGTTGCGGAACACGCTCGCCTGGGTCGCCTCCCGCAACACGTCGTCGCGGGTGATGTCGCCGATCGGGCCGGTGGGCGTCACTGTCGTGAGGTCGACACCGAGGTCCTTGGCCAGCTTGCGGATCGGCGGTTTGGCGATCACGGGCGGGCTTCCGACGGGCGATGCGCCGGCGGGGGTGGAGGCCGGCGGAGCGGCGGCCGGCGGAGCGGCGTCAGGGGCGGGGGGGGTGGAGGCCGCGGCGACAGGAACGCGTGCCGACGCGACGGCGGGAGCCGGCGCCGCGGGCGTGAACGTGGTCGGGATGGCCGCCGTCCCCGGGTGCGTCACCCGGCGCCGGCGGCTCGTGCCGTGCCCGGCGGCGCCATACCCGACGAGGACGGCGCCCGCCTTCGGCTCGTCAGACTCGTGCGAGACGCTCTGGGCCGCATCGGCCTCCACCTGCGCCACCTCGCTCACCGGTGCAGCGGGCGCCGCGACGCCCTCACCACCGGTGACGGTGATGATCGGCGTTCCGACCTCCACGGTCTGGCCCTCGGAGACCAGTAGCTCGCCGACGGTCCCCTCGAACGGCGACGGCAGCTCGACCAGAGACTTGGCCGTCTCGATCTCGACGATCACCTGGTTGACGGCCACCTGCTCTCCAGGCGCGACCTTCCACGAGACGATCTCGGCTTCGGTCAGGCCCTCGCCGACGTCGGGCAGCAGGAACTGGGACTCGCTCATGTGCGACTTCTTTCGTTCGGCGCAGCTCAGTAGGCGAGCGCGCGGTCGACGGCTTCGAGGATCCGGTCGGCGTCCGGCAGGTAAACGCCCTCGAGCTTGGCCGGCGGGAAGGGGGTGTCGAAGCCCGCGACGCGCAGCACAGGCGACTCCAGCGAGTAGAACGCCTTCTCGGAGACGACAGCCGCCACCTCAGAGCCGACAGAGACAATGCCGGGAGCCTCCTGCGCGATGACGAGTCGGCCGGTCTTCTGCACCGATTGCAGCACGGGTCCGTAGTCGATCGGCGATAGCGAGCGGAGGTCGACGACCTCCAGGCTCCTGCCCTCCTCCGCCGCGATCTCGGCGGCGCGCAAGGCGACGGGAACCATGCCGGCCCAGGCGACGATCGTCGCGTCGGTGCCCGTGCGGACCACACGGCTTGCGTGCAGGGGCACGCCGTTCTCGACCGTGTCGACCTCGCCCTTGGGCCAGTAGCGGCTCATCGGCTCGAAGAAGATGACCGGGTCGTCGGAGGCGATCGCCTCCTGGATCATCCAGTATGCGTCGTGCGGCGTCGACGGCGCGACGACCCGCAGCCCCGCCGTGTGCGCGAAGTACGCCTCGGGAGCTTCCTGGTGGTGCTCGACCGCGCCGATGTGACCGCCGTGCGGGATGCGGATGACGACCGGCATCGACACCGCACCGGAGTGCCGGTTCGTCATCTTGGCGAGTTGCGTCGTGATCTGGTCGAAGCCGGGGAAGACGAAGCCGTTGAACTGGATCTCGACCACGGGTCGGTAACCGCGCATCGCGAGACCGATCGCCGAGCCGATGATGCCCGACTCCGCGAGCGGGGTGTCGAGCACGCGCCTGGCGCCGAACTCCGCCTGCAGGCCCTCCGTGACGCGGAAGACACCGCCGAGCGGGCCGATGTCCTCGCCCATCAGCAGGACCTTCGGATCGTCGGCGAGCGCCCGGCGCAGGCCGGCATTCAGTGCCTTGACCATCGGCAGCGACTGGAGGCGCGGGCCGGCCGGCTCGGAGGCCGCCTGCTGGGACCCGCCCTCCTCCGCTGCGTCGGCGTTCGCCTCGGGCGGCGCCGCCGTGGAGCTATCGTTCTGCGACTCCGAGACGCCGGCTTGCGGTTCGGCGCTCACGCCCTCACGTTCAGCCAGTTCGGCCTCCGGCGCTGCGGGCGCCTGGTCCTCGATCACGAACTCGCGCGTCCACTCCTGCTCGACCACGTGCTCCTCGAGCACGAGCGAGCCGGGCTCGCTCTCCACGATCTCCACGACGTCGATCGCCTGCGTGTCCTCCACCGGAGCGCCGTCCTGCTCGGTCTCGTCGTCGATCAGCTCGGCCTCAACGTAACCGGTCTCGCCGCTCAGATCGCTCATGCGTCACCTCCGAAGGACGCCTCGTACTCGTCGAGCCAGCGCCGCTGCTCGTCCATCACGGGATGCGGCTCGCTGTAGACGTGCTCGAACATGCTCGCCGCCGGCGGCGCCTGCAGCTCCAGTGTGCGCCGACGGACATCGGCGGCGAGATCCGCTGCCTCCTCCTGCGCCGCGTCGAAGAACGCCTGGCCGACGCCCTGCTGCTCCAGGAACACCCGGAAACGCCGGATCGGGTCGCGCTCAGCCCAGTAGGCCACCTCGTCGTCGGTGCGGTACTTGCTGGGGTCGTCGCTCGACGTGTGCGCGCCCATCCGGTAGGTGAGCGCCTCGATCATGCTGGGGCCCTCGCCGTTGCGCGCGTCGTCCAGGTGCTTCGCGGTGACCGCGTAGGAGGCGAGCACGTCGTTGCCGTCGAGCTGCACGCCCGGGATGCCGAAGCCGCTCGAGCGCAGGTAGAGCGGCGTGCGGGACTGGGTCGTCACCGGAACCGAGATGGCCCAATGGTTGTTCTGCAGGAAGAACACCTGCGGGGTCTGGTAGCTGGCCGCGAAGACGAACGCCTCGCTGACGTCGCCTTGACTGGTCGCGCCGTCGCCGAAGTAGACGATGACGGCCTCGTCGCTGTCCGGGTCGCCGGTGCCGATCTTGCCGTCGAGCTTGATGCCGAGGGCGTAGCCGGTCGCGTGCACGGCGTGCGACCCGATGACGAGCGTGTAGAGGTGGAAGTTGCGCACCGCCGGGTCGGTCGGGTCCCAGCCTCCGTGGGTCGTGCCGCGCAGGAGGCCCATGATGCCGACCGGGTCGATGCCTCGGATCATCCCGACGACGTGCTCGCGGTACGAGGGGAACAGGCTGTCCTGCGGCTTCGCAGCATGGGCGGAGCCCACCTGCGCGCCCTCCTGACCGTGACTCGGAACCCAGAGGCCGAGCTGTCCCTGGCGTTGCAGGTTGGCGGCCTCGTCGTCGAACGCACGGACGCGCACCATGTCGCAGTAGAAGCGCCGGTAGTCGTCCTCGTCGAGTCGCTCGAGGTAGGGGAGGTACTCTCCGGCCAGGTCGCTCGGCTGGAAACGGCCGTCAGCGGTCAGCAGCTGAACGGTGTTCGCCGGGCGCGGGGTATCGTTCGTCGCAACCACCGTTCTAACCTAACCGCTTGGCAGGATGCCCATTTGGTAGGTTCTGGACAATATCCCCCGTGACGTGCAGGAGCTTCTCAACAGATTCCTGCTCGCCGATGCTGATCCGGATGCCCTCCGGCGGGAATGCGCGCACTGTCAGCCCCGCATCGAAGAAGACATTGTTGGCCGCCGCTGTCTGCTCGCCCGTGGCCAGCCAGACGAAATTGGCGTTCGACTCGGGGATGTTCCAGCCCTGGTCGAGGAGCGCGTTCCGGAGCTTGTCCCGGCGCATGGCGATGCGGGCCACGCGCTCCATCAGCTCGTCCTCCGCCTCGATCGAGGCGATGGCGGCGACCCGGGAGGCGTCGGTGACGGAGAGCGGGACCGCAGCCGAGCGTGCCGCGTTCAGCACCCGCACCGGTCCGACCGCGTAGCCGATCCGGAGCCCGGCGAGACCGTAGGCCTTCGAGAACGTGCGCAGCACGACGAGGTTGGGATAGCGCGAGAGCAGCGGGACCCCATCGACGGAGTCGTCGTCGGTGATGAACTCGTAGTACGCCTCGTCGAGCAGGATGAGGAGTTCGCGAGGGACCACGGCCATGAACGCCTCGAACTCGGCGGTGGTGACGATCGGCCCGGTCGGGTTGTTCGGCGTGCACACGATGACGGCGCGGGTGCGGTCGGTGACGGCCGCCGCCATGGCCGGCAGGTCGTGCCCGCCGTCCGCGCGATTGGGCACCTGCACGCTGGTCGCACCGGCGACGGTCACGAGGCCCGGGTAGGCCTCGAACGACCGCCACGAGTAGACGACCTCGTCGCCCGGCCCAGCGGCGGCGGTGATCAACTGCGAGAGCAGCGCGACCGATCCGCTGCCCAGGTGCACCTGCTCGACGTCCACTCCGTGACGCTCGGCCAGCCGCTCGCGGAGGTCGGCGCCTGCCGCGTTCGGGTACCGGTTGATCTCGGCCAGGGTGGCCGCCACGGCCTCCACGACGGAAGGGAGCGGGGAATAGGGGTTCTCGTTGCTGGACAGCTTGAAACCGTCCGCCGGCGCCGGCCTGCCCTGCTTGTAGGCGGGAACCGCCGCGATCTCGGGCCGCAGCCGCACGCCGAGCGCGTCTTCGTCAGTCACAGACCCAACTTAGTCGCGGGCGCATGCGCGTGGGGGCATTCCTCTTCACTGACCGCGACTCCAGCGGCGAGCCGTTCAGCCCGCGCCGGCTGTTTGAGAGGATGTCGGCATGCGATTCTTCCTCAAGGTGATCATCAACGCCCTGGCGCTGTGGCTGACGACCTTCATCGTCACCGGCGTCACGGTCGTCCCGTACGCGCATTCGGATGTCGCGGCCGTGCTGACCTACCTGCTCGTCGCGCTGATCTTCGGTGTGGTCAACGCCGTCGTCGGAACCGTAGTCCGCGTCATCGCGTTCCCGCTGTACATCCTCACCCTCGGCCTCATCTCGTTCGTCGTGAACGCGTTGCTGCTGCTCCTGGTGTCGTGGATCAGCAGTCTGATGGGCTTCGGCCTCCACGTCGACGGCTTCTGGGTGGGCGTCTGGGGCGCGCTGGTGCTCGGCATCATCGCGTGGCTCATCGGCCTGATCTTCCGGCCGCTGACGCGCGAGCGCTGATCTCCTCACCGGGTGCGGGAGAATAGAGCGAATCCACCACGCCGATCCCGCGAGGAGTCCCATGACCGCCCTGCCTCCCCAGCCGCTCAGCCCCTTGGACGGCCGTTACCGCTCCGCGGTCCTCGGTCTCGGCGACCACCTCTCCGAGGCCGGCCTGAACCGGGCGCGCGTGCAGGTGGAGGTCGAATGGCTGCTCTACCTGACCTCCCACCGGATGTTCGGCTCCAGTCCGCTGACCGACGAGCAGGCCCGCCAGCTACGCGCGCTCGCGGACGACTTCGGTCAGCCCGAGATCGACCGGCTCGCCGAGCTGGAGGCCACGACCAAGCACGACGTGAAGGCCGTCGAGTACCTGGTGCGCGAGCGCCTGCACGCGCTCGGCCTCGATCACATCGCCGAGCTCACGCACTTCGCGGCAACCAGCGAGGACATCAACAACCTCTCCTATGCGATCACGGTCAGAGCCGCGGTCGCCGAGGTCTGGTTGCCCGCCTTCCGCGCGGTGATCGCCGAGCTCCGCGCCCAGGCGCTCCAGTACCGCGACGACGCCATGCTGGCGCGCACCCACGGCCAGCCCGCCACCCCCACGACCATGGGCAAGGAGCTCGCCGTCTTCGTGCACCGGCTCGAGCGCCTGCGCACCCAGATCGAGAGCACCGAGTACCTCGGCAAGTTCAGCGGCGCGACGGGGACGTTCGCCGCTCACCTGGTGGCCGACCCCGAGGCCGACTGGCCGCGCGTCTCGCGCGAGTTCGTCGAGAGCCTCGGCCTCGACTGGAACCCGCTGACGACGCAGATCGAATCGCACGACTGGCAGGCCGAGCTCTACTCTCGCGTCTCGCATGCCAACCGCGTCCTCCACAACCTGTGCACCGACATCTGGACGTACATCTCGCTCGGCTACTTCCGGCAGACCCCGGAGCCGGGCGCGACCGGCTCCTCGACCATGCCGCACAAGGTCAACCCGATCCGCTTCGAGAACGCGGAGGCCAACCTCGAGCTGTCGAGCGCTGTGCTCGACTCGCTCGCATCGACGCTGGTGACAAGTCGGCTGCAGCGTGACCTCACCGACTCGACGACCCAGCGCAACATCGGGGTGGGACTCGGGCACTCGCTGCTCGCCCTCGACAACATCCAGCGCGGCCTCGCTCAGATCTCGCTCGACCGTGAGGCCCTCGCCCTCGACCTCGACCTCAACTGGGAGGTGCTGGCCGAGGCCATCCAGACGGTGATCCGTGCCGAGGTCACCGCCGGCCGCTCCACGATCTCCGACCCGTACGCACTGCTGAAGGAGCTCACGCGCGGCAAGCGCGTCGATCAGGAGGGACTCACCGCGTTCGTCGACGGTCTCGACATCGGTCAGGCTGCCAAGAACCGCCTGTTGGCGCTCACTCCGACCGCATACATCGGCCTGGCCTCGGAGCTGGTCGACCGTCTCTGACGGCGGTCGGCTCGCCGTCGGCCGCTTCGGCGGTGAGCGGTTCGAGAGCGACCGCAGTCGTCTCGGGCGGCACGAGGTCGCGGTGGTCCGCGGCGCCGGCCACCGGGGCCGGTGCGCGCTGGTCAGTGGCCAGTCGGCCGGTCCTCGTCGGGGGCGTCGCTGGCGCTGCCCTCGGTCGCAGGGTCAGCTGGGTCCCCGGCCTTCTCTGCCGCCTTCTCCCGAGCCTCCACGTCCTGCTCGCGGATGTCCTCGACCTCGGCCGCCGTCGGCTTGAACGCGAGGGCGAAGAGAGCCATCAGCACGAGCGACAGAATGAAGGCCACACCCAGAGCGATGCCGGCGAGGATGAACTCGCGCGTCGCGATCAGGACGATGAGCCCCACGAACACACCGAGACCGGCCGAGATGCCGAGGAGCTCGGCGGGGAGGAAGCGGTCGCGGCGGGTCGGCTGCAGGCTGTTGGTCACGCTGGGGCCTTTCTTGTCGCGCTTGGTCACGATCCGCCCTCCATTCGGCGCGCGGCCGCAGCGTTGCGCGCGGCGGAGCGCAGGGACGCCGCGCCGATGCCCTGGAAGACGCCGACGACGACCGCCCAGGCTCCGAAGAGCCCGATGGCGAGAACGGCGTCGGCCGGAACGAATAGGAGCACCAGGGCCAGGATCGCCGTCAGCGCGCCCGTGATGAGCCAGTCGCGGGCCGCAGCGGCACGCCGGCGCTCCCGCATCCAGTTGTAGAGCTCGAGGACGCCCGTGAGCGCGGCCCAGACCGTCACGAGGTAGAGGTACAGGCCGAGACCGCCGCCGTTGAGCGCGAGGGCGATCACCCCGGCGACGATGCCGATGCCGCCCTGCACGGCGAAAAGTGTCCTGGTGAGTCCGCGCGAACCGAACAGGAGGGTGAGGACGCTGGTCGCGAGGCCCTCCACCACGGCGAAGATCCCGAAGACGACGAGGCCGAACTGAGCGGTGTGCGCGTCACGGGTGAAAGTGACGACGGCGGCAGTCGCGAGCGCGACGAGCGCGCGCACAGCGGGGACGACCCAATAACGGCTCGGGTTCGGATCGCCCTGATTCTGGGGAACGGCGGGTGCCACTCGGCGACCTCTCTCAGTCAGGATTCGCTCTCCAGTCTAGCCGGGGGCTTCCTGCGCAATCGCCGCGCAGAGCGGCGGTCGCCATGTCCCTTCTCGAATCCTCGGGGCGGTCCGATCGCTAGGCCGAGGCGTTGTCGAAAACTGGTTCGACGCGCGCCCACCCTATGAGCGCGGCTATCGCGCTGACGACGAGGACGAAGGCTCCGGTGGGGAGGATCGTCGCTGCGATCGCGTGATTCCAGCTCAGCGTCAGGAGGATGCCGGCGAGGGCCCCGACGATGGCCACGATCGCGAAGGAGGCCGAGACCATGCGCTCGACGCCGGTCTGAAGTGCGGCCCGCACGGCGAGCGCGGCGGCCAGGATGCCCCACGTGACGACGACCGGGAGGGCGACGATCGTGCCGAGGTCGTCCATGAGCAGGAGGCCGGGCACGACGTACACGACGGCGCCGGCGAGCGGGAGCGCCGCACCGATCGAGGCGAAGGCGGTCAGGCGCGTGCGCTCGCTGCCGAGCCGACCGACGGGATCGATCACGTTGGGCCAGGTGAACGCGAGCGCGAACGACACCACCGCGAGCGCGACGGGGCCTGCGCCCTGCAGCAACGGGATGAGGATGGTGTTCATTCTTCCATTTCATGCGAAGCGGGTCGTGGACGCGTCAGTCCGCAGAATGATTCGCGGGCCGACAGCATCGCAGCGGCGCGCTCCGGTCACTCGGTCTTGGCGAGTTCCGCTCGCGCGTAGCCGACGATCGCGTTGGCGTGCCCGTGGCCCACCCCGTGCTCCGACTTGAGCCAGCCGACGACCTCCATGTGGGAGGCCCCGCCCTCCAGCCGTTCGACCGCCAGATCCAGCCAGTCCTGAACGGGCCGCCCGTCATTCTTTTCGATGCTCGGGAAGTACGACGCCGGACCCATGACCTTCTCGCCGGGTGCGATCTGCGGGGCGCGGACGCGATGCTCGGACATGCCGCGATCCTATCCCGATGCCTCATCGGCGGCGCCTGTCGTTCTGGGGCGCTCCTGTTCGACGTTCTGACGACGACCGACGAGACGGAGAGGATCCATGCGCACGACATCGCGACTCGGCTCGACGGGAGCTGCCGCTCTTCTGCTGGGAGGCCTGCTCACCGGCTGCGCGACGACCCTGACCGCGACCGGAAACGGAGGATTCCCGGTTGAGGCGACGAGAGCGACCGCTCTCCCCGCTGACTTCCCGCGCACACGAGTGCCGCTGATCTCCGGCACCGTCATCGCCGCGACCGGCGACGCCGCCCAGGGCTGGACCGTGGCGATCGCCCCCGCGCGAGGACAGGGGTTGGCGGAAGCGACGAATCGCCTCGCGGCTGCCGGTTACCTGACGCGAGCGTTGCGCCCCGGTCCGGCGCTGCTCACCGGTCCCGAGTACGAGGTGCGCCTGACCAGCCTGGCAGGCACGATCGTCTACGTCGTTCGGCGAACGTGACGGCGCCGAAGGCGCCCGGTCGGTTCGAGGCGCCGCTCAGATCGGCGCCATGTCGGTGAAGCGGGAGTACATGCCCTGGAAGGCGACCGTCACGGTTCGGGTGGGGCCGTTGCGGTGCTTGGCGACGATCAGGTCGGCCTCGCCCGCGCGCGGGTTGTCCTTCTCGTAGGCCGACTCGCGGTGCAACAGGATGACCACGTCGGCGTCCTGCTCGATCGAGCCGGACTCTCGCAGGTCGCTCAGGGCCGGAAGCTTGTCCGCGCGCTGCTCGGGTCCGCGGTTCAGCTGCGACAGGGCGATGACGGGCACCTGGAGCTCCTTGGCGAGCAGCTTGAGCGCACGCGAGAACTCGCTGACCTCCTGCTGACGGCTCTCGACGCGCTTGCCGCTGGTCATCAGCTGGAGGTAGTCGATGATGACCATCTTGAGACCGACGCGCTGCTTGAGGCGCCGGCACTTGGCCCGGATCTCCACGAGCGTCATGTTGGGGCTGTCGTCAATGTACAACGGAGCGTCGTTGATTCGACCCCGGGTGGAGGCGATGGTCGTCCAGTCGCGGTTGTCGACGGTTCCCTTGCGCATGTGCTGCAACGGGACCGTCGCCTCGGCAGACAGCAGTCGCATCGCGATCTCACTGCGCCCCATCTCGAGCGAGAAGAAGATGGTCGGCATGTCGTGCTTGATGGCGGCCGCGCGCGCGAAGTCGAGCGCAAGCGTGGACTTGCCGAGTGCCGGACGCGCGGCCACGATGACCATCTGGCCCGGATGGAGGCCGTTGGTCAGCTCGTCGAGCTCGGCGAACCCAGTGGGAACACCGGTCATCGAGCCGTCCTTGTGCTTGGCCGCCTCGATCTCGTCGATTGCGACGGTCACCGCCTCGGTGAGCGGGACGTAGTCCTCCGCCTCCTGGGTGCCGGTGACGGAGTAGATCTCGGCTTGCGCGCTGTTGACGAGGTCGAGGACCTCACCCTCGGCCTTGTAGCCCATCTGCGTGATCCGCGTTCCGGCCTCGACCAGGCGACGCAGCAGAGCCTTCTCCGTGACGATGTTCGCGTAGTAGCCGGCGTTGGCGGCCGTGGGCACGAGGCTGGTGAGCGTGTGCAGGTACTCGGCGCCTCCCGCCCGGGAGAGCTCTCCGAGCTTGGTGAGTTCGTCGGTGACGGTGATGACATCGGTCGGCTCACCGTGGGAGTAGAGCGACAGGATCGCGTCGTAGATGATCTCGTGCTTCGGGATGTAGAAATCGGTGCCGCGCACGACCTCGACGACGTCTGCGACGGCGTCCTTGCTCAGGAGCATGCCGCCGAGGGCGCTCTGCTCGGCCAGGAGGTCGTGCGGAGGGGTTCGCTCGGGGGAGCGGGCCTCGCCCGGTTCGCGACTGTCTGCGAGACCGATATGGGCGATCGACACGTTCTCTCCTCACTTCTGCTGCTGAGCACGCACCGTTCGGTGCCGCCGTCTCCAGCCTGCGCCGCCGCTGGCTCGGCGGTGCGCGGGCACGCCGACGACGGCCGCTCCGGGACGTTCGGAGTGACCGCACCGAGGCGCGTCCGATCGCAGACTACGGACGGCCACCGACAACGTCTCGCACCACCGATGAACCCGGTGCGAGCCGATCCTCGGCGGTCTTCCGTCGACGTCGCTCCACCCTATGAACAGGCCCCCTCCCACCACAACTCGCCTTGTGGATAACTGTGGGGAAAATCTGCGCGAAACGCCGACACGTCTGTGCAGAAGATGTGGGAATCGGTGTGGAAAACGCACGAGTTCTGGCCCAGAAAGATCATCTGACCTGGCTTTTCGTTTTCCCCAGCCTGTGGGTAAGAAACTCTTCTCGACCCGTGGTCGAAGGTCGTCGACGGCCATTCATGACTGTGGATGAAGCCGGGGAAAACTTCACTTAACGAGGTGTAGCGGCGGGCCGAAGCCCGCCGCTACACTGTGCTGTCTCGCGACCGCTACTTGGCGGCGACCACCTGCAGCGAGATGACGGCCGAGAGGTCGTCGTGCAGGCGCACGGTTGCCTCGTGGTCGCCGACGACCTTGATCGCGTTCGGCAGTTCGATCTTGCGCTTGTCGAGCTCGCCGATGCCTGCGGCCTTGACCGCGTCGGCGACATCGCCCGTCTTCACGGAGCCGAACAGACGGCCCTCGCGGCCGGCCTTGACGACCAGCTTGACGCGGGTCGCCTCGAGCTTCGCCTTGAGGTCCTGAGCCTGCTCGACGGTGTGCAGCTCGCGAGCGGCACGCGCCGCCTTGATCTGCTCCACCTGCTTCTCGCCACCACGGGTCCACGCGATGGCGAAGCCCTGCGGGACGAGGTAGTTGCGTGCGTAGCCGTTCTTGACGTCGACGACGTCACCGGCCGAACCGAGGCCGGTGACCTCGTGCGTGAGAATTACCTTCGACATTCTGTCTCTCCTCCTTAACGGCCAGAGCCGGCGTAGGGGAGGAGGGCCATCTCGCGCGCGTTCTTGACGGCGCGGGCGATCAGGCGCTGCTCCTGGACGGAGACACCGGTGATGCGGCGGGCGCGGATCTTTCCGCGCTCCGAGATGAACTTCCGCAGGGTCGCGACGTCCTTGTAGTCAATGACGCCCACGCGGACGGACTTCGCCGGTGCGGCGTTCTTCCCGTCCTTGCCCTTGCGGATCGGCTTGCGGCGGTCGCCGCTCGACTTTCCAGCCATGATTTCCTTTGCTTTCCGCCTGACGGGCCACGGCCTGCCAGGCAAATTCAGTTGTAGGGACCCTTTAGAACGGGGTCTCGTCGTTGAAGGAGCCCGGCGTGTTCCAGACGTCGGCGCCCGCGGACGGGTCGGCCGGCGCGGACGCGGCCCACGGCTCCTCGACAGCGGGAGCACCGCCGCCGAAGCCGCCACCAGGGCCACGAGACGACTGCGTGCGCGTCACCTGGGCGGTGGCGTAACGCAGCGACGGACCGATCTCATCGATCTCCAGCTCGATCGAGGTGCGCTTCTCGCCCTCTTTCGTCTCGTAGGACCGCTGCTTGAGGCGACCCTGAGCGATGACACGGGACCCCTTGGTCAGCGAGCCTGCGACGTGCTCGGCGAACTCGCGCCAAACGCTCGCGCGCAGGAACAGTGCCTCACCGTCCTTCCACTCGTTCGCCTGACGGTCGAACGTGCGGGGCGTGGACGCGATGGTGAAGTTGGCGACGGCCAGCCCGCTCTGCGTGTACCGCAGCTCGGGATCGGCCGTGAGGTTGCCCACCACGGTGATGATGGTCTCGCCGGCCATCGGACTAGGCGCCGGCCTTCTCGGAGGAGGCCGCAGCCTTCTCGGCGGAGGCCGCAGCCTTCTCGGCGGAGGACGCGGCCTTGCGGGCGGCCTTCTCGTCGGCGCGCTGCTGAGCGGCAGCGACCTGGGCGATGGCCTCCTCGGCGCGGAGCACCTTGGTGCGCATGACGGCCTCGCTGAGCTTCAGCTGGCGGTCGAGCTCCTTCGTGGTGTCACCGGTCGCGGTGAGCTGCACGACGGCGTAGATGCCCTCGGACTTCTTGTTGATCTCGTACGCCAGGCGGCGACGGCCCCAGATGTCGACGTTGTCGATCGTTCCGCCGTCGTTGCGAACGACGTTGAGGAACTTGTCGAGGCTGGGAGCAACGGTGCGCTCATCGATCTCGGGATCGAGGATGACCATCAACTCGTATTGATGCATGACTAACCCACCTCCTCTGGTCTCAGCGGCTGCAGACGTTCTGCAGCAGGAGGGTTTCACATCGGTTGCCTGGGCAGGATTCCGCCTGGGCAACTTATCAAGGGTAACGGATGCGGTTGTTCCGCGCCAACCGGGGCGCTGCGTGAGGGTGTCTGTCGTGCTCATGCGTCCAGCATCGCGTTGCGATCAGCCGTCGGAGGCTCCCGCAAGCGAATCCGTGGAGAACTCCGGCGAGGACCTCATTGTGAGGGAGACTGGCGCGCCTCCCACCACGCGAGGAGCCGGCGCGTGGCCCCCTCTTCGCCGAGCGGACCCTCGTCGAGGCGCAACTCGAGGAGAAAGCCGAGCGCCTGGCCGACCTCCCTGCCCGGCCGGAGGCCGAGGATGCGCATGACCTGTTCCCCGTCGAGATCCGGTCGCACCGCGTCCAGCTCCTCCTGGGCCTTGAGCTCCGTGATCCGACGCTCCAGATCGTCGTAGGCGAACCCGAGCCGATCGGCCTTCCGCCGATTGCGCGTCGTCACATCAGCACGGGTGAGCATGTGCAGCCGTTCCAGCTCTCCGCCCGCATCGCGCACGTAGCGGCGGACGGCGGAATCGGTCCAGTGGGCGTCCGAGTAGCCGAAGAAGCGGAGGTGCAGCTCGATCAGCCGTGCGACCGAGTCCACCGTCGACTTGTCGAACCGCAGAGCCGTCAGGCGCTTCTTCGCGAGCTTCGCTCCGACCAGGTCGTGGTGGTAGAAGCTGACAGCGCCGCCCGTCTCGAAACGACGTGTCGCCGGCTTGCCGATGTCGTGGAGGAGCGCGGCCAGGCGCAGCACGAGGTCGGGCGCGGCTCCGGGGTGGCGTTCCTTCTCGTATCCGATGGCCTGGTCGAGCACGGTGAGGCTGTGCTGGTAGACGTCCTTGTGGTGGTGGTGCTCGTCGACCTCCAGCTGCAGCGCTGGTACCTCGGGGAGGACATGGTCGGCCAGTCCCGTCTCGACCAGCAGCTCGACACCCGGTCTCGGCTCATCGGCCTGCAGCAGCTTGGTGAGCTCGTCGCGCACGCGTTCAGCGCTCACGATCCCGATGCGGTCGGCCATACCCTCCATCGCGTCGCGCGTCTCATCGTCGACGACGAAGCCGAGCTGGGCCGCGAAACGGGCGGCGCGCATCATCCTGAGCGGGTCGTCTCCGAACGAGATGGCCGGCGTCGACGGAGTGGTGATGCGGCGTGCGATCAGGTCCTCCACACCGCCCGAGGGGTCGACGAGCCGGACCTCCGGCACGCGGAGCGCGAGCGCGTTGACGGTGAAGTCGCGGCGCAGGAGGTCGCCGTCGAGAGTGTCGCCGAACTGCACGTCCGGTTTGCGGGTCACGCCGTCGTAGCTGTCGCTGCGGTAGGTCGTGATCTCGACGGTGTCGTCGCCGAGGCGCGCCCCGATGGTGCCGAAGGCGCGCCCGATGTCCCAGACCGCGTCGGCGAGCGGTGTGACGACGGCGACGATGTCGTCGGGACGCGCGTCGGTGGTGAAGTCGAGATCGCGGACCTCCCGGCCCAGCAGGGCGTCGCGCACGGGACCTCCGACCAGGGAGAGCTCGTAGCCGGCCGTCGTGAACGCCCGCGCGAGGCGGTCCACGGTGGGTGTCGTCGCCAGGGCTCCGAGACGTTCGAGGGATTCGGCGACGGACTGCATGGTGCCTTATTTTAACGGGACGCGCGTCTGCACGCCCTCTCCGCCCGCCCGCGGTGCTCGCCGGGCTCACAGGGGCCGGCCTCTAGAATCGTCGACATGGAGGCGGAACCGGGATCGTGCGTGGGCGCATGAGGGTACCCGGCCTCTCCCTTCGGGGCGCGCGAGTCCGCGCTGCGTTGGTCGGCGCCGCGGTGACGGTGGCGACTCTCCTCGCGAGCACGGCGGCTCCGGCGGCGGCTCCCGACGTGGCCACCAACGCGACCGCGTCGAGCCTCCGCGCGGCGACCGACGCGTCCATAACCGCCTCGGTGACCACCGACGGCGCGGGAATCCTGTCGCCTGGACAGGACCTGATCGCCTCCGTCACGGTGAGCAACCCGACCGATACGGCCTACAGCTCCGGCTCCGTGAAGCTCTGGTACGACTCCGAGCCACGCGCCTCCCGAAACGAGCTGAACTCCTGGCTGTCGTCCACCGCCGCGGTGTCCGATCGCGTCGACCTCGGGCAGGCCCCCATCTCGATCCTCGAGCCGGGCACGAGCGTCGTCGTGCGCGTGACGGTACCCGCGGCGGCCGTGCCCTTCGAATCCCGGCCGACGTCGGCGGTCTTCGGTTTTGGAGCCTCCGTGGCTGCGGGCGACCGCACAGCCGAGGCGCGCAGCTCCGTGGTCTGGTACCCGGGCGGAGCAGCGACCCGCTCGGAGATCGGCGTTGTCATGCCGATCGTCAGCCCGTCCACTTCGGCCGGCCTGATCTCGGCTCAGGATCTCATCGCGTACACGGCCCCGAACGGCGTCCTCACCCGCGACCTCGACGGGCTGCAGAACCACAGCACTGTCACCGTCGGCATCGACCCGATGATCATCGCGTCCGTCCGCGCTCTGGGGAACGCCGCGCCGGCGAGCGCGACGGCGTGGCTCAATCGTCTGAGCGCGCTTCCGAACGACACCTTCTCACTCGGTTACGGGGATGCCGACGTCAGCGGCCAGATACAGGCCGGACTCCCCGCGCCCCTCCAGCCGACGGCACTCGGCTACGCGCTCGACCCGAAGAATTTCGCCCCGACGCCCACGGCGATCGGCGAGCCGCAGACGCAGACGCCGACCCCTGCGGCGACGCCGAGCCCCACCCCCACGCCCGGTGCTGGACCGACGCTGCCGTCGCTCGACCGGTTGCTGGCCTGGGACTACAGCCTCGCAGGCATCGCGTGGCCGGGCGACGGGACGACCCGCGCCGCCGACCTCGCACCGCTGGCGAGCGCGGGCCTCGGCACCGTCATCGTCTCCGGCAGCAACACGAACGCCGCCAAGCTCGTCTCCACTCCGAACGCTCCGACCCGTTCGGGGTCCTCCACCCTCGCGGTCTCCGACCAGCGCCTCTCCGACGCGCTCCGCCAAGCGGTCACTGCGCCCAGTGATCTCGCGTGGAACACCGCCATGTCCAAGCTGAACGCTCAGCTGCAGCTCATCAGCTCCGAGAGCTCCACACCGCATCACCTTCTGATCACGCTCGACCGGTCGTGGCCGTCGAGCGGCACTCAGGCGCAACGAACGCTCGATTCTCTGTTCTCGAACCCGTGGTCGACGCCCTCCACGTTCTCGGCGGTGTTGGCGTCGCAGCAGACGTCCGAGCTCGCCCTCACGGATTCCCCGGAGTCGCAGGCGCGGATCGATGCCATCCACACCCTCCTGCAGGACGAGAAGTTGCTCGACGAGTTCGCGACCATCCTCGCCGACCCGACGACACTCACGGGAAGCACCCGCGCTCAGCTCCTCACACTCCTCGCTGTCTCGTGGCAGAACCCGCGCTCCGACTGGACGGCGGCGGTCGCTCAGAGCAGGGCCGCGACGATCAAGACACTGCACGCCGTCCACATCCTGCCCACCGAGAACGTCAACCTCGTCAGCGCCCAGGGGTCGATCCCGTTCACCGTGAGCAACGAGCTGCCGAACGAGGCGGTCACGGTCGTCCTCAGCGCCTCCCCGTCCAACAGCCGCCTCGAGATCGACCAGCCCACGACCAAGACCATCCCGCAGGACTCGCGGGCGACGATGCTCGTCCCGGTGAAGGCCAAGGTCGGCAACGGCCAGGTGGTCCTCTCGTTGCAGTTGTACAGCTCCGCAGGCGTTCCCATCGGCGATCCCAGTTCGGTGACGGTGGAGGTCCACGCCGACTGGGAGGGCATAGGAGCGCTGATCTTCGGCGTACTGATCGTGCTGTTGTTCGGCTTCGGAATCGTGCGCAACATCCTCCGCCGTCGCGATCTGCGGCGGAAGGGCGAGGAGGGTGACGGCGCGAGCGACGACGCGGTCATCGCCGAGGACGCGGCCACCGAGACCCGCGACTCGGAGCGCGGCCCGGCGGCCGACCACTCTCCTTCCGATTCGGGAGGCGCGCATGGCTAGCGTCGGCCGCGCCAGCGCGATGCTCGCCTCCGGCACGCTCGTGTCGAGGGTCCTCGGCTTCGCCAAGGCCTGGCTGCTCGTCCAGGCGATCGGTGCGGTGTCGTTCGCCGCGAACGCGTACGCGACGGCGACCACCATCCCGAACAGCCTGTACGCGATCATCGCCCAGGGCATCCTGAACGCCGTGCTCGTGCCGCAGATCGTCCGCGCATCCGTCAACGCGGACGGGGGACGGGCGTACATCAACAAACTCGTCACACTCGGCATCGTCGTGTTCGCGGCGATCGCGCTGGCCGCGACCCTCCTGGCTCCCGGCCTGATCGCGCTGTTCGGCGTGCCGCCCGAGCAGCGGGAGCTCGCGACGGCCTTCGCCTATTGGTCGCTTCCGCAGATCTTCTTTCTCGGGCTCTACACGCTACTGGGGGAGGTGCTCAACGCCCGCAAGTCGTTCGGCCCGTTCACCTGGGCGCCTGTCGCCAACAACATCGTCGCCATCGCGCTGCTCGTGGTGTTCATCATCGCGTTCGGCACGTCCTCGCGCGGCGGCCACCCGACGTGGTCGTTCTGGATGGTCGCGCTGCTTGCCGGGGGCGCCACGCTTGGGATCGCCGTGCAAGCGCTCATCCTCTTCGTATTCTGGCGCCGGATCGGTCTGCGTTTCCGCCTTGACTTCGGCTGGCGCGGCGTCAATCTGGGCACCGCGGGCAAGGCCGCGGGCTGGACGCTCGGGATGCTCATCGCGACGCAGCTCGCCGGCCTGATCGAGGTCAACGTCTCGAACTCCGCCGGACCCCACTTCGCCGGAACATTCGTCATGCAGAACGCATGGCTCATCTTCATGCTCCCGCACGGCATCATCGCGGTCTCGATCGTCACGGCCTTCTATACGCGGATGGCCGAGCACGCGCACCGGGGCGAGGTGGGCTCGTTCCGACAGGACTTCTCCTCGGCCGCGCGCTCGATCATGCTCTTCATCGTGTTCGCGTCCGCCGTGCTCATCGTGGCCGCGTACCCGATCGCACGCGTGTTCACGTCGGACTATCAGGCGATGGGCCTGGTCCTCATGGCCTACCTGATCGGACTCGTCCCGTTCTCGTTGGTGTTCATGGCCCAGCGCGCGTTCTACTCGCTCGGCGACACCCGCACCCCCTTCTTGTTCACGCTCGCCCAGGTCGTCGTGATCGTCGCTGGCGTGCTCAGCTGCTTCGCCGTCCCGCCTTCGGTGCGAGCCGCCTCCGTCGCGCTCGTCGTCTCGCTCGCGAGCCTCCTGCAGGCTTTCCTCGCGTTCTGGATGCTGCGCCGGCGTACCAGGGGAGTAGACGGCACGCGGATCTTCGGATCGCTGTGGCGCTTCCTCGTCGCGGCGATCGCAGCGACGATCGCGGGCGCGGGCTTCCTCGTGATCCTCGGCGGCGTCTCGGCCGGCGCCTTCCCCATCAGGAATCCGATCACGGCGATCATCGCCTCCGCGATCATCGGCGTCGTCATGCTGATCGTGTACGTCGGAACTCTCGGGATCCTGCGTTCGCGTGATCTGGAGGCCGGTCTGGCGCCGGTTCTGGACCGCGCCGCTCGCCATTCCTCGGCTCGCAGGTGACACGGAATAGCATCCGCCTAGGATGTGTTTTACAGGTCGGTGCCTCCGGTCGGGAGCGCCGCAGACCATCAAGGAGTTCCGCCGTGCGGCAGATCATCATCATCGGATCCGGTCCTGCCGGTTACACCGCGGCCGTCTACGCCGCGCGAGCCAACCTCGAGCCGCTGCTGATCGCCTCCTCGGTCGAGGCCGGCGGCGAGCTGATGAACACCACAGAGGTCGAGAACTTCCCGGGCTTCCCCGACGGCATCATGGGTCCTGATCTCATGTTCAAGATGCAGGCGCAGGCCGAGAAGTTCGGCACCGAGGTCGTCCTCGACGACGTCGTTTCGGTCGACCTGTCCGGTGACGTCAAGACGGTGACACTCGGGTCGGGTGCGGTGCATGAGGCACTGGCTGTGATCTTCGCGACCGGGTCCGCGTACCGCAAGCTCGGCCTCGAAGACGAGGAGCGGCTGTCCGGACACGGAGTGTCCTGGTGCGCCACCTGCGATGGCTTCTTCTTCCGTGAGCGCACGATCGCCGTCGTCGGCGGTGGCGACTCGGCGATGGAGGAGGCGAACTTCCTGACCCGCTTCGCGGACAAGGTGTACGTCATCCACCGTCGCGACTCGCTGCGCGCCTCCAAGATCATGCAGGATCGCGCGTTCGCCAACGACAAGATCGAGTTCATCTGGAACTCCGAGGTCGTCGGCATCAACGGCGATGAACAGGTCCGCAGCGTCACGTTGCACGACCTGCAGACCGGCGAGCAGAGCGAGCTCGAGCTGCAAGGTCTGTTCATCGCGATCGGCAATGACCCGCGCGTGCACCTGGTGCACGGCCAGCTCGACCTGACTTCGGACGGGACCATCGCGGTCGCCGGCCGAAGCTCCAAGACGAAGGTCGCCGGTGTGTTCGCCGCCGGCGACGTGATCGACCCCACCTACCGTCAGGCGGTCACCGCCGCGGCATCGGGCACGGTCGCGGCGCTCGACGCCGAGCACTATCTGACGACTCTTCCCGCAGACCTGCTAGAGCGCGCTGAAGCCGCGTCCGGCGATCTCGAACTTACGACCACCGCATAAGGAGATTCAAGAAATGTCAGCAGCACGTTCCGTGACGGACGCCACTTTCGAGCAGGACGTCCTCAACAGCGGAAAGACCGTCCTCGTCGATTTCTGGGCGGAGTGGTGCGGTCCGTGTCGCGCTGTCGGCCCGATCCTCGACCAGATCGCCGCCGAGCACGCGGACAAGATCGAGATCGTCAAGCTCAATGTCGACGAGAACCCGCAGACCGCTGCGAAGTATCAGATCACCTCCATCCCGGCGATGAAGGTCTACCAGGGTGGCGAGGTCGTCAAGACCGTCATCGGCGCCAAGCCGAAGCCCGCCCTCGAGCAGGACCTGGCCGCCTACCTCGCGTAGCCCGACCGCCAGGGAGCTTCCGCACTGTCAGACCCGTCCGGCGCTCAGCGCGCCGGGCGGGTCTTCCGCGTTTTCGCAGCCCCTCGATTTCCAGAGGGATGCATGACGCCCCTAGCATGAATGAACGACACGAGAAACGGACTGATTCGTGACAGAACAGGGGAGCCCGCCTCTGCAGGGCAACAATCTGGACCCGTGGTATCACCACTACGCGCAGCGCACGAGCGGCCTGGCCGCCAGTGAGGTCCGAGCCCTGTTCGCGGTCGCCAGCCGCCCAGAGGTCGTCTCGCTGGCCGGCGGCATGCCGTACGTCGCTGCGCTTCCCGAGGATCTCGTCGCCGGCGCCATGGACCGGGTGATCCGCGAGCAGGGTCCCGTCGCTCTGCAGTACGGCTCCGGTCAGGGCATTCCCGCGCTGCGCGAGCAGATCCTGGACGTCATGGCGCTCGAGGGGATCAGCGGCAGCGCAGACGACGTGATCGTGACCACCGGGTCCCAGCACGCTCTCGAACTGTTCAGCAAACTCTTCATCGACCCGGGCGACGTCGTGCTGGCCGAAGGCCCGAGCTATGTCACTGCCATGGTGATCTTCCGCTCGTACCAGGCGGAGGTCGATCACATCCCCATGGACGAGCATGGTCTGATCCCGCAGGCGCTTCGCGAGCACATCTCCCGTCTGAAGGCCGCGGGACGACGGGTCAAGTTCCTTTACACCGTCCCGACCTTCCACAATCCGGCTGGCGTGACCCTGTCGTGGGAGCGCCGCCTGGAGATCCTGGAGATCGCGCGCCAGAACGACATCCTCGTCCTCGAGGACAACCCGTACGGCCTCCTTTACTTCGGCGACAAGCCGCCGGCTGCGATGCGCTCCGTCGAGCGCGACGGCGTCGTCTATCTCGGCACTTTCTCGAAGACCTTGGCGCCCGGCTTCCGCGTCGGCTGGGCGCTCGCGCCGCACGCCATCCGCGAGAAGCTGATCCTTGCGAACGAGGCCGCCGTGCTGAGTCCCAGCTCGTTCAGCCAACTCGTCATCTCGGAGTATCTGCGCAACGCCGACTGGCGCGGGCAGATCGACACCTTCCGCGGGGTGTACCGCAAACGCAAGGAAGCGATGATCTCGGCCTTGCAGGAGCACTTGGCCGAGCTCTCCTGGACCAACCCGAACGGTGGCTTCTACGTCTGGCTGACCCTTCCGCCGCACCTCGACTCCAAGGCGATGCTCCCTCGCGCTGTGACGGAGCTGGTGGCTTACACTCCCGGCACCGCCTTCTACGGAGACGGGTCCGGAGCGCAGAATATCCGGTTGTCCTTCTGTTATCCGACGCCGGAGAACATCAAGGTCGGCGTACGCCGGCTCGCGAATGTCATCAATGGCGAGCAGGACCTCCTGGACACCTTCGCTGGCACTGGCCCCCTGAACGCACCGCGTGCCAGCCGGACCAGCCCCAACCCGCCCACCGACCTCCGTTGAGGTAGCCAGCGCCCGACTACGCTGCCCCAATCGGATCTTCGCCAGAGAAAGAGCAGATCATGGCCGAAAACGAAGCACTCGATATCGTCGTCCTCGCCGGCGGGATCTCCCACGAGCGCGACATCTCGCTCCGCACCGGGCGTCGCGTCGCGGATGGCTTACACTCCCTCGGCCACCGTGTAACCGTCCTCGAGCCCGACTCCAGTCTGCTCGGCTATCTCCGGGAGAGCCGTCCCGACGTAGTCTGGCCCGCCCTGCACGGGTCGAGTGGGGAGGATGGCGCACTTCGCGCGCTGCTCGAGCTCGCAGGGGTTCCGTTCGTCGGGTCGACCACCGACGCCGCCCGTCTTGCCTGGTCCAAACCGACAGCGAAGACGGTCGTCTCCCGTGCCGGCGTCTCAACGCCGGCATCCGTGACCTTGCCCAAAGAGACGTTCCGTGAGCTCGGCGCCAATAGTGTGCTCGAGACTGTGTTGTCCGCCTTTGCGGTCCCACTGGTGGTCAAGCCGGCGCATGGAGGCTCGGCCCAGGGCGTCAGTGTCGTGACAGCCGAGGGGGAGCTGCCACGCGCGATGGTGGACGCGTATACCTACGCCGATGTCGCGTTGATCGAACGCAAGGTCGAGGGCATAGAGGTATCCGTCGCGGTTCTCGACACTGGTGACGGCCCTCTCGCACTGCCTCCAGTCGAGATCGAGCCGATCGAGGGCGCCTACACCTTCGACGCACGCTACAACGCGGGGGAGACGCGGTTCTACGTGCCGGCCAGGCTGCAGCCCGATGTCCTCAAGGCAGTGTCAGCCGCAGCGACCGCGGCCCACAGCGCGCTCGGGCTGCGGCACCTGTCGCGCGTCGACCTGATCGTCGATGCGAACGGTGTTCCGTGGTTCCTGGAGGCGAACGTGCTCCCGGGTCTGACCGAAACATCGATAGTGCCTCAGGCGATCGCCGCCTCCGGTCGAGACGTCGGCGACGTCTACGCGACTCTCGCCGCGGCGGCTATCGCTGACGCCTGATTCGAGAGTCGGGGTTTCACGTGAAACGGGTTGGTCCGATCGGCTCAGCGTAATCTACTGCTTGAACCTCACGGCGTTGCCACATCAACACTCCCGACGTGAACCGTGAGACTGCTCTGCGATCGAAGTTCGGCGAGCCTCGCAAGGGTAGAAGACGACATCGGGACATTGGGTTCCCTCCCACGCTCGCCTTCCGCGCGTCCGGAGGAAGACAGCCAGTCGAGGCTGCTGACCACGATTCGCGAGGACCAGCCTCAGCTGAGTGCCGCCCGTCTGAACGACGACACGCCTCACTGCCACCCTCCGGTCTCGCCAACTCACCTTCGAGCCGCTGGCCCAGCATGATCGGAGTAGATCAGCGCATCCGGCGTTTCACGTGAAACGGACGGGGGAACTGTAGGTAGGCTGGCCGATCTCGTCCAGAATTCGATTCAGATCCTGGATCGTGGCGAAGTCCACCATAATCTGACCCTTCCGAGCGCCCAGAGTGATCCTGACACGGGTGTTGAGCCTATCCCCGAGCCGCTCCGCCACCTCGTCGAGGTGGCCACGGTGCTTTCCGGGGGAGGCCTTGGATCGCGTCGGCTTCGGGCTCCTGCTCGCCGCCGCCTCGGCCGCACGCACCGACAGATCCTCGTTCACGATTTTGTCGGCGAGGCGCACCATCGCCTCCTCATCGTCACCCACCGAGAGAATCGCCCGTGCATGACCGGCACTGAGAACGCCGGCGGCAACCCTGGACTGCACCGGGGCGGGCAGCTTGAGCAGCCGGATCGTGTTGGTGATCTGCGGACGCGACCGACCGATGCGGGTTGCCAACTGCTCCTGAGTGATTCCGAAGTCCGCGAGGAGCTGCTGATAAGCGGATGCCTCCTCCAAGGGGTTCAGCTGGGAGCGGTGCAGGTTCTCCAACAATGCGTCCCGGAGCATGTCTTCATCGGCCGTCTCCTTGATGACGGCGGGGATGCTGTCGAGGCCGAGCTCCTTCGTCGCACGCAGACGGCGTTCACCCATGATGAGCTCGTACTTGTCCGTCCGACCGGAGACCGGACGCACCACCACCGGCTGCAACACCCCGACCTCGCGAATGCTCGCGACCAGTTCATCGAGTGCCTCGCGGTCGAACTCCAGACGAGGCTGCACCGGGTTCGGCACGATGTCGGCAGGGGAGAGGTTGGCCAAGCGAGCACCCGGGACCGCCACGAGTGTCTGGGTCGCTACGGCAACCGCCTCTGGGAAGAACACGTCGACAGGGCGAGCCGACTGGTCACTCGTCGGGATGAGCGCTCCAATTCCCCGTCCCAAACCCGTACGCTTCGCTGCCATTAGCGGGGTACTCCTCTTCGTGCGATTTCTGCGGCCGCTTCAAGGTAAGAGAGCGACCCTGACGAGTTAGCGTCATAGCTGATGACGCTCTGACCGTAGCTCGGGGCTTCGGAGATCCGAACGGAGCGCGGGATGATGGTGTCGAGCACCTCGTTCGGGAAGTGGGACCGGACGTCCTCTGCCACCTGGTGCGCGAGGTTTGTCCGGGAGTCGTACATTGTGAGCAGGATCGTGGACACCAAGAGCTTGGGGTTGAGGTGCCGCTCGATGAGCTGGATGTTCTTGAGGAGCTGGCTCAGGCCTTCGAGCGCGTAGTACTCGCACTGGATCGGAATGAGCACCTCGGTGGCGGCGACAAACGCGTTGATGGTAAGCAGACCGAGTGATGGAGGGCAGTCGATGAGGACGTAATCGATGTCGAACTCATCCAGGAACCGATCCAGCGCACGCGACAGCCGCTGTTCCCGCGCCACCATCGAGACGAGCTCGATCTCGGCACCCGCGAGGTCGATGGTCGCGGGGATCACGAACAGCCCGTCGAACTCGGGGCTCTTCTGGATGACCTCTTCAAGCTCTTTGTCATTGACGATGACGTCATAGACGCTCGGGGTGCCCTCGCGGTGCTCGACGCTCAAGGCAGTCGACGCATTCCCTTGCGGATCAAGGTCGATAGCGAGCACTCGTGCACCGGACTTTGCCAGCGCCGCAGCGAGGTTGACGACGGTGGTCGTCTTCCCGACTCCACCCTTCTGATTGGAGATGGTGAAAATGCGGGTACGGGACGGCAGCGGCAGGGTAGTCGATGCGATGGCCTGTCTCCTCCGCGCCAGATCCTGGATTTCCCGGGCCAGGGGAGTCGACCCATCGAAGGCGGCTTCACCCACCTTGGCGGGAGCATCCTGGTCGGGTTGTTTCACGTGAAACCTCGTCGCTTGATTCGGTGCACGGCCTGGCCGCGGTACTAAACAGGGACGCTCAACGCGTCATTCGTCAACTCTAGCTTGCATGTCCGACCGAGCCGTTCAGCATCGCGAAGCTGTGGAAAACCGCACTATTCCTCAGCGGACTGTGGCGCGAATCACTCGAGTGACGTCGTCCAGGACGCCCTCGCCAAGGGTCACAACCTCGACGTCGTGCACGGAGTACTTCCGCATCTCCTTCGTCGCAGCGCCGACCTCCGCCGCAGCGCCCGCGCCCTTCATCAGGACGAGCTCACCGCCGTCGCGCAGGAGCGGCGCGGTCAGTGGGATCAGCTTGCGGAAGGCGCTGACAGCGCGCGCGGTGACCTGATCCAGGCGATCGGGGAGCCGGGCGTCTTCCGCGCGGTCACGCAAGACGGTCACGTTCGTCAGACCCAGCTCCGCAACCTGCTCGTTGAGCCAGGCAACGCGACGCTCCATCGGCTCGATCAGAACGACCTGAACGTCCGGGCGAGCGATCGCGAGCACCAGTCCAGGGAGGCCGGCGCCACTTCCGACGTCGCCGACGATTCCTGGCCGCAGCAAGGGAGCGACGATCGCGCAGTTCAGGATGTGGCGTGTCCAGATGCGGGGGAGCTCGAGCGGCCCGATCAACCCACGCTCATCACCTTGAGCAACGAGGTTCGCAGTGAACGCGCGAACAACCGCAAGCTGCTCTCCGAACAAAGCGTATGCGACGGCGGGCTCGGTCTCGACGGAATCAGTCACCGTTTCACGTGAAACTACGCGGCGGTGATGACCGTGTGGCGGTCACGTCCCTCGCCGCGCGAGTTCGATACATAGCCGCGCTCGGACACGATGTCGTGGACGAGCTTGCGCTCGTAAGAGGACATGGAGGGGAGTGCTGCCTCCGCGGCACCCTCCTCGATGCGCGCGATCGCGCGGTCGACCAGCGTCGCGAGTTCGGCCTGGCGCGCATCGCGGGAACCGGCGATGTCGAGGATCAGCCGCGAGAACTCGCCGGTCTGGTTTTGGACAGCAAGGCGCGTGAGCTCTTGAAGGGCCGCCACCGTATCCGGCTTGGAGAGCAGGCGAAGATTGGAGCCCTCTTCAGCGCTCACAGAAACGTAGGCACGCCCATTGCGGGTGTCGATGTCGATGTCGCCGTCGATGTCAGCGATGTCGAGGAGTTCTTCGATGTAGTCCGCGGCGATATCGCCCTCGCGGTCGAGCTCGCTTCCCGAAGAGGACGACGACGAGTCGGCCGTCCCCGTTTCGTCGGTGGGGGAGTGGACGACTTCCTCGTCGGAAGGCGTGGAATCGGTCTGCACGTCGGTCATCTTCCTTAATTCTTTCCGGCCTGCTTCTTCGCGCGGTTCTTACTCACCGGCTGAACGCGCTGCGTCGTGGTCTTCTGCTGGGGCGCCTCTTCCACCGTCAGAACGACAGCGCCGTCCTGTACCAGCTTGCCCTTGCGGGCGAGGCGAGCCTCTCGAGCCTTGGCGGCATCCGAACCTGGCGTCGGCATGTTGCGGATGACCAGGAACTGCTGGCCCATGGTCCAGAAGTTCGAGGTGAGCCAGTAGAACATGACGCCGAGCGGGAACGCGAAGCCCGAGAACAGGAAGACGAAGGGGAGGAGGTACAAGAGGATCCGCTGCTGCTTGAACTGCGGGCTCGCCTTGGTCTCCGGCGACATGTTCTTCGACACGATCTGCAGCTGGGTGAGGAACTGCGAACTCGTCATGAGCACGACCATCACCGCCGCGATCACCATCACAGCGACCTGCGGCGGGTGAGCGTTCATCGCGCCCTGGAAACTCTGGTGCAGAGGCGCCACGCCGAACAGTGTTGCGTTGCCGAACTGCTGGGCGAGGGTGGCGTTGAGGGGGCCCACTCCGGCTTTGCCGCTCTGGGCGCCGTTGAGCACCTGGAACAGCGCGAAGAACACCGGCATTTGCAGTAGCAACGGGAGGCACGAACTCAGCGGGTTCGTGCCCGTCTTCTTGTAAAGGTCCATAGTCTCGCGCGACATCGCCTCGCGCGAGAACTGGTCCTTCTTGCCCTTGTACTTGTCCTGGATCTTCTTGAGCTGCGGGGCGATCTCGAGCATCCGTCGCTGGTTCTTGATCTGCCGGACGAAGATCGGGATGAGCGCGGCACGGACGACGACGGTCAGACCGACGATCGACAGCACCCAGGTGATGCCGGCCGCGGGGTCCATACCTATCGTCGTGAACATCCAGTGCCACGCGACGAGGATGAGCTCCACCACCCACTTGATGGGCCAGAGGATCGTACCGATGATGTCCATGTCTGGTTGCTAGGCCTTTCCCTGGCTTGTCGCGACGACGAATCCGAACGGGGTGACCCGGTAACGGCGTTTCTGCTTGAGGGGGACGTCATCGACCCCGCCCGCCGCCCACGGGTGGCAGCGGATGATCCGGCGTACGCCGAGAACACTGCCGACGATCACTCCGTGCTCCTGGATGGCCTGGAGTGCATAGGCGGAGCACGACGGGTAGTACCGGCACACATCCCCGTAGAGCGGAGAGATCACCGCTCGATACGCCCGGAGCACCAGCACGGCAGCATTCCTCGGAAGGAGGAGCACAGCTGTGATCGCGGTGTTCATGGACGGACGTTGCCTTCGGTGGTGACGCTTCGACGAGTTTCGCGTGAGCTGGTGGTGTGGCGGCGGAGGAACCGGTCTGCGGCACCCGATACCTCTTCGTGCAGGGTAGCCCACGTCACTTGGGCGGATGCTGGCAATGCCCGGATGACGATGTCGATACCCGGGCCGAC
Organism: Leifsonia sp. McL0607; assembly: GCF_049993355.1. Lineage (GTDB taxonomy): Bacteria > Actinomycetota > Actinomycetes > Actinomycetales > Microbacteriaceae > Leifsonia. The sequence goes on from NZ_CP188253.1 coordinate 1,511,347, forward strand.
AGCAGCAGTGGCAGCGAGACGGGGTAGCACCTCGTAGGCCGCCGCCTTGAGTCGACGGCGCACCCGGTTGCGAACCACCGCGTTCCCCACGGACTTGCTCACGATGAAACCGAATCGCACGACATCGGAATCACGGTTCAAACGGATGTACGCGACGGTGTTCGCTCCGGTGAAGCGTGCACCGCGTCGCACTGTCGTCCGATAGTCCGCGCCCCGCGTGATGCGATGGGGTTTCGCGAGCAAGCGCCGTGCCTATCCGCGAGAGATCAGGCCGAGAGCTTCTCGCGGCCTTTGGCGCGGCGGGCAGACAGGATGGCGCGGCCGGCTCGCGTGCGCATGCGGAGGCGGAAGCCGTGGGTCTTCGCGCGCTTGCGGTTGTTCGGCTGGAACGTTCTCTTGCTCATATCTATCTCCGTGATGGTCTCTTCACAGGCCGGTGCTGAAGGAAAAGGCAGCACGGGGAGGCCAGGAAAGTTTCTGGGCAGCCAAAACGGCTGAAGTCAACTGATTAAAACTACGTCCTGAGGCCGACCGAGGTCAAACCGACCGTCCCGAAACCATTGATTATGCACGGGATTTGCAGGAATTGCGCCGACGACGCGCCGGAGTATTCCGCCGATCGAATTTGATCCCCACCTGTGGACAAGTTAGCGTGAGGTCCAAAGTTATCCCCAGCCCATCCCAAAAGCGGCCGGAGATCGCTACGGTATTGCACACACAGCGGTGGATAACTCTGTGAATACCCCATGGCGGCATCCCTTGCCGCCAGCCCGACGTGAGTCACACGGGGGACGACTCGTCTCACGCCGGGCCAACGGCATCCACGATTTGAAGACGGGGAACGATGGCAGGCGGCGAAGAGTCCATTTCTGCGGCATGGCAGAACGTGCTCGACAAGCTCGAGACGGACGACCGCATCACACCTCAGCTGCATGGCTTCCTCAGTCTGGTCGAGCCCAAGGGCATCATGGCCGGCACTTTCTATCTCGAGGTGCCCAACGAGTTCACGCGCGGCATGATCGAGCAGCGCAGCCGTGTGCCCCTCCTCAACGCGATCGGCACCCTCGACCACACTCTCGAGGTGAACACATTCGCCATCGTCGTGAACCCGGAAATCCAGCAGGAGTCGATGGCCGGCCCGTCCGAGCCGGACCCGGCCCCCTATCTCGACACCGTGACACCGATGGTGTCCCCGCCCACCGAGATCACGGCCCCGCCGAGGAACGGCGACACCCGCCTCAATGCCAAGTACAGTTTCGACAACTTCGTCATCGGCCAGTCGAACCGGTTCGCCCACGCCGCGGCGGTCGCCGTGGCAGAAGCACCTGCGAAGGCCTACAACCCGCTGTTCATCTACGGCGACTCGGGCCTGGGCAAGACCCACCTCCTCCACGCCATAGGCCACTACGCCATGAGCCTCTACCCGGGCATCCGGGTCCGGTACGTGTCGAGCGAGGAGTTCACGAACGACTTCATCAACTCGATCGCCAACAACCGCGGGTCCTCCTTCCAGGCGCGGTACCGGAACATCGACATCCTTCTGATCGACGACATCCAGTTCCTCCAGCGCGCAGTCGAGACGCAAGAGGCCTTCTTCCACACCTTCAACACCCTCCATGACCACAACAAGCAGGTCGTGATCACCAGCGACCTGCCTCCGAAGCACCTCACCGGCTTCGAGGACCGGATGCGCTCGCGGTTCGAGTGGGGCCTTATCACCGACGTGCAGGTCCCCGACCTCGAGACCCGCATCGCGATCCTGCGTAAGAAGGCGCAGAGCGAGAAGATCCTGGTTCCGGACGACATCCTGGAATTCATGGCGTCGAAGGTCTCCAGCAACATCCGCGAACTAGAGGGGACGCTGATCCGCGTCACCGCCTTCGCCAGCCTCAATCGCACACCGGTCGACATGCCCCTGGTGCAGACCGTGCTGAAGGACCTGATCACGCTCGACGACGACAACGTGATCGCGCCGACCGACATCATCACCAACACCGCCGAGTACTTCAAGCTCAGCGTCGACGATCTGTACGGTTCCAGTCGTTCTCAGGCCGTCGCCACTGCCCGGCAGATCGCGATGTACCTCTGCCGCGAACTGACCAACCTCTCGCTGCCGAAGATCGGCCAGCTGTTCGGCGGCCGCGACCACACGACGGTCATGTACGCGAACAAGAAGATCAGCGAGCTCATGAAGGAGCGACGCTCGATCTACAACCAGGTGACGGAGCTCACCAGCCGGATCAAGCAGAACCACCGCTACGGAAAGTGACGCCGCAGCGCCGCCACGCCGTCGCGCCTCGGAAAGTTATCCACAGATTGATCCCCAGAGTGGGGAGAGTTCGTTATTAACACCTGGGGATAACTTGTGGAGAAGTTCCGGAAAGTCACTCGATTAATGGGGACGGACGGCCTGGAACTGTGAAAAGCCGTTCGAATCGGATCAACCCGCCCGAGCTGTCAACAGCAAGAATCCACGGGTCATCAACAAGTCACGAGGTTGTAGTTCCCTCTGATTTCCTGCTATCCACCGAGTTATCCACATTTTCCACAGCGGTTAACACCATTAATGATTAACTCTTCTGAGTTAAGGCCGGTCGACAACCTCAAGCGGTTGCTCGAATGACAACTTCTGCGGCAGAGGCCAAGCGCTAGGATTTGTGTCGTTCCGTATCCGAGCGCAGAGCCAGGGGAGACTTCGTGAAGTTCCAAGCCAATCGGGATGTCTTCAGTGAGGCCGTCTCCTTCGCCGTGAAGCTTCTTCCACAGCGCACGACCCTCCCCATCCTGAGCGGTGTGCTGATCGAGACCACCGACAGCGGGCTCCAGCTCTCCTCCTTCGACTACGAGGTCTCCGCTCAGACGGAGATCGCGGCTGAGGTCGAGGAACCGGGGCGCGTCCTGGTGTCCGGACGCCTTCTTGCCGAGATCGCGGCCAAACTCCCCAACGCGCCCGTGCAATTCTCGACCGAGGAATCCAAGATCGTCGTCCGAGCTGGATCGGCGAACTTCACGCTGCTCTCCATGCCCGTCGAGGAATATCCCAGCATCCCGCAGGTCTCGAGCGACGCCGGACTCGTTCCCGCCGAGGAATTCGCCGAGGCCGTTGCCCAGGTCGGAGTCGCCGCCTCGCGCGACGACGTCACGCCCGTCATCACCGGCGTGCAGTTGGAGGTCGGCAACAACACACTGGGGCTGGTCGCGACCGACCGCTATCGTGTCGCGGTGCGGGAGATCGACTGGGACAACGGCACGACCTCCGGCGAGACGCAGACCGCGCTGGTGCCGGCGCGAACTCTCACCGAGATCGGTAAGACCTTCGGCCACTCGGGAACCGTCTCGATCGCGATCACCAACCGCGACGATCGCGAACTGATCGCGTTCACGGCCGACAAGAAGACCGTGACCTCCCTCTTGATCAAGGGCAACTTCCCGCCAGTGCGCCGTCTCTTCCCGGAGCAGGTCGACAACTACGCGGTCATCAACACCGCCGAACTGATCGAGGCGACCCGACGAGTCGCGCTCGTCCTCGAGCGCGAAGCCGCCCTCCGCTACACGTTCACCGCCGAGGGGCTGACCCTGGAAGCGATCGGCTCCGAGCAGGCTCAAGCGTCGGAGACCATCGACGCTCTCCTCACTGGCCACGAGACGGTGGTTTCGTTGAAGCCGCAGTTCTTGCTCGATGGTCTCGGTGCCGTGCACTCGGAATTCGTGCGCATCTCCTTCACCAAGACCGAGAACCCCAACAAGCCGGGTCCGGTGCTCATCACGAGCCAGACGTCGAAGGACCAGTCCGGTTCGGACTCGTACAAGTACCTGCTGCAGCCCAACCTGCTGCTGCGTTAGGACTCGCTCCCGCTCCGAGAGAGAAGAAGGACAATCATGCACATCGGCCTCATCGGTCTCGGGCGCATGGGCAACAACATGCGTGCCCGCCTGGAGAAGAAGGGCATCGAGGTCACCGGCTACGACACCAATCCCGAGGTGTCTGACGTCGCGACCCTGGCCGACCTCGTTGCGGCGCTACCCACGCCGCGTACCGTGTGGGTGATGGTGCCGGCCGGCGCTATCACCGACAGCGTGATCACCGACCTGGGGCCGCTGCTCGAGAAGGGCGACCTGGTCATCGACGGTGGCAACTCCAAGTTCACCGAGGACTTCAAGCATGCCGAACTGCTCGCGCCGAAGGGTGTCGACTTCATGGATGCCGGTGTCTCCGGCGGCATCTGGGGACTCGAGAACGGCTACGGCCTGATGGTCGGCGGTTCCAAGGAGCAGGTCGAGCGGGTCATGCCGGTCTTCGACGCACTACGCCCCGATGGTCCGCGCGATGAGGGATTCGTCCATGTCGGCGAAGTCGGCGCCGGCCACTACGCCAAGATGGTGCACAACGGCATCGAGTACGCGCTCATGCAGGCCTATGCCGAGGGGTATGAGCTGCTCGACACCCGCAAAGACATCATCAAGGACGTCACAGGCACCTTCAAGGCGTGGCAGCGCGGCACCGTCGTGCGTTCGTGGCTTCTCGACCTCCTCGTCCGCGCTCTCGAGCAGGATCCCGAGTTCGAGCACATCGAGGGTTTCGTGCAGGATTCGGGCGAGGGCCGGTGGACGGTCGAGGAGGCGCTGAACAACGCCGTCCCTGTTCCCACGATCAGCGCGTCGATCTTCGCCCGCTTCGTCTCGCGCCAGGAGGACTCGCCGGCCATGAAGGCTGTCGCGGCCCTGCGCAACCAGTTCGGCGGCCACGCTGTGAAGGCCGTGGACTAACCCTCATTGAGAGTTACGCATCTTTTTCTGACTGACTTCCGCAACTATCGCACCGCGGAGGTCCCGTTCGCGGCCGGCGCAAACCTGTTCGTCGGCCGCAACGGTCAGGGCAAGACCAACCTCGTCGAGTCGCTCGGCTACCTGAGCACCCTGGGATCGCATCGGGTGTCGAGCGACCAGGCGATGATCCGCAAGGACGCCGACTCGGCGATCGTCCGGGCGCGCATCGAGCACGACGGCCGCGAGCGCCTCGTGGAGGTCCAGCTCAACCGGTCGGCACCGAACCGCGCGCAGGTCAACCGAGGTGCGATCAAGCCGCGCGAGCTCCCGAGGTACTTCTCCAGCGTCCTTTTCGCTCCGGAGGATCTCGCTCTCGTTCGAGGCGAACCGGGGATCCGCAGACGCTTTCTCGATCAGCTGCTCGTCCAGCGCAGCCCACGCTTCTCTGCGGTCATCGCCGACTACGAGCGCGTGCTCAAACAGCGCAATACGTTGCTCAAGTCGGCCCGCGCCTCCCGGGTCAAGCCCGACCAGCTCGGAACACTCGATATCTGGGATGAACGTCTCGTGGCGCTCGGCGCCGAGCTGGTGGACGCTCGGCTCGATCTCGTAGCGCGATTGAGCGATCCGCTCGTCGCCGCGTACCGCTCGGTGGCCGGCGACGACCATCACCCGCGGTTGCTTCCGCAGCTCACCATCCGGGGCGCGCACGTCGACGACGATGAGGATGACGCGGACTCCGCAGTAACCATCTCATCCGGTGATACCGCGGAGGTGTTCCGCGGTGCACTGGCCGCCGTGCGCCCGAAGGAGCTGGAGCGCGGACTGACCCTCGTCGGCCCGCACCGTGATGATGTGCTGTTCGAGCTCAACGGCCTGCCGGCGAAGGGGTATGCGAGCCACGGCGAGTCCTGGTCGTTCGCGCTGGCGCTGAAGCTGGCGTCGGCGGAGCTGCTGCGGCGCGAGTCGTCGACCGGAGATCCCGTGCTGATCCTCGATGACGTCTTCGCGGAGCTCGACCAAGCGCGGAGGCGCATGCTCGCAACCGCCGTAGCTAGTTACGAGCAGGTCCTGATCACGGCGGCCGTCCTGGAAGACGTTCCGGAGGTCCTCGCCGCGCACACTGTGTGGATCGAGGGCGGGACTATCGTGGGATCGTGAGCGAAGCGGCGACGGTCTACCTCCGGATGAAGGAGCTCTTTACCGGAACTCCCTCCCGCAGACGCAGGACGAAGCGAACCGACGACGACCCGACCGCATCGAAGCCGTTCGGCGCCGGGCGTGACCCGCGCGGACTCGGCGACGTCGTCGATGCACTCGCGACGCAGCTCGGCTGGACGGGATCACTCGCCAAGTCCGACCTCCTCGAGGGATGGGAGGAACTGGCGGGAGCGGAGACCGCGCGACACGCGATTCCCGACCAGATCACAGACGGCGTGCTCGTCGTGAGGTGCGAGTCGACCGCATGGGCGACTCAGCTGCGGTTGATGCGTTCGGAGCTTCTGGTGCGGATCGGGGAGCGGTTCCCCGGAGCTGAGATCGAGTCGATCCGATTTCAGGGGCCGGACGCCCCCTCCTGGAAACGCGGTCCCAGGTCGATTCCAGGGCGCGGTCCGCGCGATACTTACGGCTGATTGCACAAAAGAGGTCGCCCGAGCAAAGAAAACGCGTCAGAGGCGCGATTTCGGGCAATTCGGCTCCGCGTGCTTGGTAGAATGGAGAGTCACTGTTGAGTGCGGTCAGGAGCCTAATTTCATATGACGATGGAACCGAACAGGGCCGAGGCGGAACACGACTACGGCGCGAATGAGATCCAGATCCTCGAAGGTCTCGAAGCCGTCCGCAAACGACCTGGAATGTACATCGGTTCCACCGGTCCCCGTGGCCTCCATCACCTCGTGTACGAGATCGTCGACAATTCGGTGGACGAGGCTCTGGCCGGCCATGCCGACAACATCGAGGTGACCATCCTCCCCGACGGCGCTGTCCGGGTGGACGACAACGGTCGTGGCATCCCGGTCGACGAGCACCCCACAGAGAAGAAGTCGACGGTGGAGGTCGTGCTCACCATCCTCCACGCCGGCGGCAAGTTCGGCGGCCGTGGCTACGCCGTCTCCGGCGGACTGCACGGCGTAGGAAGCTCTGTGGTGAACGCGCTCTCGTCGCGGCTCGACGTCGAGGTCCACCGTCAGGAGCATGTGTGGCGGCAGAGCTACCGCAACGGCGTGCCGCAGGCCCCGCTCGAGCAAGGTGAGGTCTCGGATCGCACCGGCACGATCATCACCTTCTGGCCGAGCCCGGTCACCTTCGAGACGGTCGTGTTCGACTACGACACGCTCCGCACACGCTTTCAGCAGATGGCCTTCCTCAACAAAGGTCTGCGCATCTCGATCACCGATCAGCGCGCACCGGAAGTCGAGCCGGCGGAAGGCGAGATCGAGGACGAAGGCGAGGTGTTCGCCGCCCGCTCAGAGGTCTTCCTCTACGAGCGGGGTCTGACCGATTACGTGCACTACCTCAACGCCGCGAAGAAGGCGGAGGTCGTGAACGACGAGATCATCTCGTTCGAGTCGGAGGACACCGAGCGCAAGATCGCGCTCGAAGTCGCGATGCAGTGGACGACGAGCTACAACGAGTCGGTGTTCACCTACGCCAACACGATCAACACGCACGAGGGCGGCACTCACGAAGAGGGCTTCCGCGCCGCACTGACGACGCTTGTCAATCGCTATGCGCGCGAGAAGGACATCCTTAAAGAGAAGGACGACAACCTCTCGGGCGAGGACGTCCGCGAGGGTCTGACCGCGGTGGTGTCGGTGAAGCTGTCGGAGCCGCAGTTCGAGGGCCAGACCAAGACGAAGCTCGGCAACACAGAGGCCAAAGCGTTCGTGCAGAAGGTGGTCGGCGATCAGCTCGGCGACTGGTTCGACCGCAACCCGAACCAGGCCAAGGAGATCATCCGCAAGGCGCTCCAGGCTGCGACCGCGCGCATCGCCGCCCGCAAGGCGCGCGAGACCGCCCGCCGCAAGGGCCTCCTCGAGAGCGGCGGAATGCCAGGCAAGCTCAAGGACTGCCAGTCGAAGGACCCGACCATCTCCGAGATCTTCATCGTCGAGGGCGACTCTGCTGGCGGCTCGGCTGTTCAGGGCCGCAACCCCGAGACCCAGGCGATCCTCCCGTTGCGCGGCAAGATCCTCAACGTCGAGAAGGCGCGGCTCGACCGCGCGCTCGCCAACAACGAGGTGCAGGCGATGATCACGGCGTTCGGCGCCGGAATCGGCGAGGACTTCAATCCGGAGAAGGCGCGGTATCACAAGATCGTGCTCATGGCCGACGCCGATGTCGACGGCCAGCACATCACGACGCTGCTGCTGACTCTGCTGTTCCGGTACATGCGGCCGCTCGTCGAGCTCGGCTACGTCTATCTCGCGCAGCCTCCGCTCTACCGTCTCAAGTGGTCGAACGCCGAGCACGAGTACGTGTACTCCGATCGCGAGCGCGACGCATTCATGGCGGAGGGCCTCGCCGCGGGCAAGCGCATCCCCAAGGACAACGGGGTGCAGCGCTACAAGGGTCTCGGCGAGATGGACTACAAGGAGCTGTGGGAGACGACGATGAACCCGGAGACGCGCACGCTCCTCCAGGTCACCCTTGACGACGCGGCCGCAGCTGACGAGATCTTCGCCACGCTGATGGGCGAGGACGTCGAGTCGCGCCGTTCGTTCATCCAGAAGAACGCCAAGGACGTGCGGTTCCTCGACATCTGAGGACCCCAGCGAGACGACCCCTCGGTTACGAGAAGAGAGCACTGTGACGGACGAGACCCCCAGCGGCGAGAGCTTCGGCATCCACGGCCGGATCGATCAGGTCGATCTGCAGAAAGAGATGGAGCGCTCGTACCTCGACTACGCGATGAGCGTCATCATCGGGCGTGCGCTGCCCGAGGTGCGCGATGGACTAAAGCCCGTGCACCGTCGCGTGATCTATGCGATGTTCGACGGCGGCTACCGCCCCGACAAGGCGTTCTCGAAGTGCGCTCGCGTGGTCGGCGACGTCATGGGGCAGTTCCACCCGCACGGTGACTCCGCCATCTACGACGCGCTCGTGCGTCTCGTGCAGCCGTGGAGCCTCCGCTACCCGCTCGCTCTCGGCCAGGGCAACTTCGGTTCGCCCGGCAACGACGGCGCGGCTGCCCCTCGGTACACCGAGACCAAGATGGCCCCGCTCGCCCTCGAGATGGTCCGGGACATCGACGAGGAGACCGTCGATTTCCAGGACAACTACGACGGACGCACCCAGGAGCCGGCCGTCCTGCCCAGCCGTTTCCCGAACCTGCTGGTCAACGGCTCCGTCGGCATCGCGGTCGGCATGGCGACGAACATCCCGCCGCACAACCTCCGGGAGGTCGCCGACGGTGCTCTCTGGCACCTCGCCCACCCGGAGGCCCCGCGGGAGGAGCTCCTGGAGGAGCTGATCAGGCGGATCAAGGGACCGGACTTCCCGACCGGCGCGCAGATCCTGGGTGTCAAGGGCATCCAGGACACCTACCGCACCGGTCGTGGCTCGATCACGATGCGCGCTGTCGTGAGCATCGAAGAGATCCAGGGCCGTGTCTGTCTGGTCGTCACGGAGCTGCCGTACCAGGTGAACCCGGACAACCTCGCGATCAAGATCGCCGAGCTGGTGAAGGACGGCCGCGTCGGCGGCATCGCCGACATCCGCGACGAGACCTCCGGCCGCACCGGCCAGCGCTTGGTCATCGTGCTGAAGCGCGACGCCGTCGCCAAGGTCGTGTTGAACAACCTGTACAAGCACACGCAGCTGCAGGAGAACTTCGGCGCGAACATGCTGGCGATCGTGGACAACGTTCCGCGCACGCTCGCCCTCGACGGATTCATCACGGCCTGGGTCGACCACCAGATCGACGTGATCGTGCGCCGCACGCGTTACCGCCTGCGGAAGAAAGAGGAACGCGCCCACATCCTTCGCGGATATCTCAAGGCGCTCGACGCTCTGGACGAGGTCATCGCGCTCATCCGTCGTTCGGCGACGGTCGAGGACGCCCGCGACGGCCTGAAGACCCTGCTCGACGTGGACGACGTGCAGGCCGACGCCATCCTCGCGATGCAGCTGCGCCGCCTCGCCGCCCTCGAACGCCAGAAGATCATCGAGGAGCACGACCAGATCGAGCTCGACATCGCCGAGCTCAAGTCGATCCTCGAAGACCCGGCCCGTCAGCGTTCGATCGTGAGCGAGGAGCTCACCGAGATCGTGGATCGTTTCGGCGACGACCGGCGCACCGAGATCATGTTCGGCTTCGACGGCGACATGAGCATGGAAGACCTTATCCCCGAAGAGGAGATGGTGGTCACCGTCACCCGCGGCGGCTACATCAAGCGCACCCGGAGCGACAACTACCGCAGCCAGCACCGCGGAGGCAAGGGCGTCAAGGGCGCCCAGCTGCGCGGCGAGGACGTCGTCGACCACTTCTTTGTGACCACGACGCATCACTGGCTCCTGTTCTTCACGAACAAGGGCCGCGTCTACCGGGCCAAGGCGTACGAGGTGCAAGAGGCCGGCCGCGACGCGAAGGGACAGCACGTCGCGAACCTGCTCGCCATGCAGCCGGACGAAGAGATCGCCGAGATCCTCGACATCCGCGACTACCAGGCCGCGAAGTATCTGGTGCTCGCCACCCGCGACGGTCTCATCAAGAAGAGCGCCCTCGAGGAGTACGACACCAACCGTTCGGGCGGCATCATCGCGATCAAGCTCCGCGAGGACGACGAGCTCGTCTCCGCGCTGCTGGTGGAAGAGGATTCCGACCTGCTGCTCGTCTCCCGCAAGGGCATGTCGATCCGGTTCACCGCGAGCGACGAGGCCCTGCGGCCAATGGGACGGTCGACGTCGGGCGTGATCGGAATGCACTTCCGAGGCGAGGACAGGCTGCTCGATGCCGCGGTGGTCTCCGACGAAGGCTACGTGTTCGTCGTGACCGAGGGAGGCTACGCCAAGCGCACCTCGGCCGACCAGTATCGTCTGCAGAACCGCGGCGGTCTCGGCATCAAGGTGGCGAAACTGAGCGACGACCGAGGCGACCTCGTGGGTTCTCTCATCGTCGACGAAGACGACGAGGTCCTGGTGGTTCTTGCCAGCGGCAAGGTGGTACGCTCCTCCGTGGCCGAGGTACCCGCCAAGGGCCGTGACACCATGGGTGTCGTCTTTGCACGTTTCGCCGAGTCCGACAAGATCATCGCTCTGGCGAAGAACACCGAGCGCAACCTCGATTCCCAGGTTTCCGATGCAGAATCGGATGCCGACGATGAGACCGGTCGTGCCGGGAAGGATGAAGTCTTAGATGAGCAGTAGCGTCGCCGAGAAACTCGCACGGAAGTCGACACGACGTCCGGCATCCGCAAAGCAGGTGCGGCTGAAGCTCGTGTACATCGACTTCTGGTCGACAGTGAAGCTCTCGTTCCTCGCAGGCATCTGCCTGGCGATCATCGCGATCGTAGGTTCGTTCCTGATCTGGACCGTCCTCGACCGGACGGGTATCTTCGACCAGCTGAATGGTCTGGTGAAGGACATCTCCGGTGCCGGCGGCGGCGACCTCCGGTCGGTGCTCGGGCTCGGCCAGGTGATGGGCTTCTCGCTCGTCGTGGGCATCCTCGACATCGTCGTGGTGACCGCGCTCGGCGCCGTTTTCGCACTCCTCTATAACCTCTCGGTGAAGATCACCGGAGGCCTGCTCGTCGGTTTCACGAACAACTGACCGGCGGGGCGCACTCGATTTCACACTCCGGGCCAGATCAGGTACCCTCTAATCTGTTGCCCATTCGGGGATATAGCTCAGGCGGTTAGAGCGCTTCGCTGATAACGAAGAGGTCCGAGGTTCAAGTCCTCGTATCCCCACCATTCCTCGACGGAAGTCATCTCCTTCATAGGGGGCCTTAGCTCAGTTGGTAGAGCGCCTGCTTTGCAAGCAGGATGTCAGGAGTTCGAATCTCCTAGGCTCCACACAGTTTTGATCCGTCCACGGCTGGCTTGGCCGCGGGCTATCGGCAAGAAAGTGTGGATGGTTCGGGCGTGTTATTTGTGTCCGGCCCAGCCTGATCTGAGCCATAGGCGTTCGCCAGCGTCGAGGCTGGTGTCGTAGAGGGCTGGCCCGTCTGGTTTTTCAGCGACGGGTCGGGGCTGTGGCGAGGCTGGTGGGTCGGCGTATTCGTGGGCGGATTCGATGGGGACTTCTTTCAGCAGCAGGAACCACTCGACGGCGCGGCGGCGGTGCTCGATGGTCATGCCGCGGTGGTGGCGCAGCAGGTGCCGTATCTGCGCGTTGACGCCGCCTTCGAGCGGGGACGTCGTGTGTGGGTTGCCGTGTTCGAGGAACGTGAACTCGTGGCCGGCCTCGGCGGCTCGGTGCAGGACGCCCCACGCCTTGCGGAGCCGGTGGTGGGTGAATCCGAACTGTCCGTTGTCGTAGAGCGTGCGCTCTTTGGTGAGGTGTCCGAACTGCTGCCACCAGGCCTCCAGCATCAGTCTCCACTCGATCGCGGCGTCGACGTCGTGGACGCTGCTGAGGCGCATCGCGATCTGGCGCAGCGCGCGCCCAGCCTTCAGCCGCGGATTCCTGGTCAGCTCGCGGGTTACGTTCATCTGCAGGTGGAAGATGCATCGCTGCACTGCGGTGTCGGGCCAGGCCCTTGCCAGTGCCGAGCGGATGCCGGTGCCGCCGTCGGTGACGATGACCTTGGGCGGCGGGACCTGGTCGAAGAGGGCCTCCCACGCGGCGGTGGACTCGCCGGCGGACCACTGCCAGGAGATCACGCGCCCGGTGCTGCTGAGCGCGATCAGCAGGCACCAGGATCCGATTCTGATCCCGTCGACTAGGACGGCGTCGTGGATCTCGCCGGTGACCGGCATGCGGGGTCGCAGATGCCAGCACCACGCTGTCTCGTGCCGGAACGAGCGGCCCGTGCCGCCTCCCGCCTCGGCTTGGGTGCTCTTCCCGGTCAGCCAGATCAGGAACCGGCGTAGCTGCTGCCGGCGGGCTCCGTCCGGCCGGCGCCTGGTCGAGGACGCGCCGCACACACGGCAGCGCCAGCGCTGCGTGCCCGCAGTCGTTCCCACGACCAAGGGTCGCCGACCATAACGATCCCCGTTTCACCCCGTGATCACGCGGCCAGATCACTCACCCATCCACACTTTCTTGCCGATAACCCTTGGCCGCTTTCGTTGCAACTCACTCGGGCGGCCGAATGGCCCACGTCGGCGCCGTTCTCGAGTAGGCGATGCTTGTCGTCACGCTGCCGAAGGTTCCGATCGTTAGGCGGTTTCGAGTACTGGATGCGCGACGGTCTGCCAGTGGATGACGGCAACGGACACATGGTCCGACCTGCGGATTCGCCCACCGCCCCCGTGAGCGCGCTGAACTGCGCCTGTTAAGTACCCGTACTCCAACCTGTCATTTTGCGTTTCGGACTCGAATATGTAAAACTTTAAGCTCTTTACTTGAATTTCGGAGTGAGCTTGTCCCTGACCGTACACGAACTACGCAAGCAATACCGCGGTTTCACCGCGGTCGATGACCTGTCGTTCTCTGTCGACTCCGGGGCCCTTTTCGCATTCCTCGGAGCCAACGGCGCAGGCAAGTCGACGACCATCGGCTGCATCACCACTGCACTGACACCGACAGCAGGGCGGATTACGGTCGCCGGATACGACGTCGCGACACAGGCAGTGAGCGTCCGACGCTCGATCGGCGCCGTGTTCCAGGCTTCTCTGCTCGACCCTCTACTGACGATCCGCGAGAACGTGGAAAGTCGCGCGCGGCTGTACGGCCTCAGCGGTCGTTGCGCGAAGCGCCGCATCCGCAAGTTGAGCGGGCTCGTCGGGCTGGAGTCGATCCTCGACCGACGCTACGGAACCCTGTCCGGTGGACAAAAGCGTCGGGCCGACATCGCGCGCGCCCTGATCCATTCACCTTCGGTGCTCTTCCTCGATGAGCCGACCGCCGGACTCGATCCGCAGTCGCGCGAACAGATCTGGCACACGATCGAGCAGCTGCGCCGCGACCAGGGGATGACCGTCTTCCTCACCACCCACTACATGGAGGAGACCGAGCGCGCCGATCGGGTGTGCATCATCGATCGCGGCCGCATCGTCGCCGACGGGACTCCGACGGAACTCCGTGCGCGACACAGTTCGAGTGTCCTGACAGTCCGCTCGCATGATCGCTGCGGCCTGCTGGCCGCGTGCTCCCGTAGTGGACTGGCCTTCACCGATCGCGGTGACGAGATCGAGATCCTCACGGATTCGGCCGGTCACGCTCGCGAGCTGCTGGCGCTCCTGGATCCGGACGACTTCGAGTTCCGGCACGGCACGATGGACGACGTCTTCCTCGCCGTGACCGCATCGGGCTCGCGGGAGACGGTGCCAGCATGACGATCCTGACCATTACCCGACGCAATCTCGTCCTGTTCTTCCGCGACAAGTCCGCGGTGTTCTTCTCCCTCCTCTCCGCACTGATCCTCATCGGGTTGTACGCGCTCTTCCTCGGCAACCTGCAGGTGACGGCCCTCGAAGCGAAGTTTTCCGCCGCGACGAGCAGCGAAATCCAGGCCTTCGTCGACACGTGGGTGTTCGCTGGCATCACCTCGATCACGACGCTCACGACCGCGCTCGCCGCTCTGAGCGTCTTCGTCGACGACCGCGCCACCGGACGCTTCTCCGACTTCCTCGTCGCACCCATCCGCCGGTGGCAGCTCACGGTCGGCTATCTCCTCTCGAGCCTCCTCGTGTCGATCACGATGACCACGGCCATCGTTATCGTCGGCCAGGTGTACCTCGGCCTCCACGGCAGCGGAGTCCTCTCGCCGATCGGCGCGATCGAGCTGGCGTCGCGCGTCATCCTCTCGAGTGCGACGTTCGCGGCCCTGGGAACGTTCGCCGTCACGTTCCTGAAGTCGACGGGGTCCTTCGCGGCTCTGTCGACGGTGGTCGGGACCCTCGCCGGCTTCCTCGCGGGCGCGTACATTCCCGCGGGCACGTTGCCGCAGGGGGTCGTCAACGTCATGAACGCCCTGCCCTTCGCGCAGTCGGCGATGCTCATCCGGCAGCCCTACACATCGGCGACGGTGGACAAGCTCGCCGGGACCGGCGCGGAAGCGGACACGTTCCGTGAGTTCTACGGCATCACCACGAACATCGGTGACTTCCAGGTGACGAACGGGATCGCGGTGCTGTGCCTGGTGCTGGTCGTCCTGATCTTCGTGTGCCTGGGCTCGTGGCGACTCTCGAGGAGGATCGCATGATGCCCGATCAGTTGACGGGGCGATTCCTCGCGTTCCCCGGGCAAGGCAGTCAGTCGCCCGGAATGGGACAGGCGTTGGTGAGCCGGTTCCCGGTCGCGGCGGAGGCGTTCGATGAAGCGTCGGAAGCGCTCGACCTCGATTTGCGTGCCCTGCTCTGGAGTTCGTCCGCGAGTCGGCTGACCCGCACCGAGAACGCGCAACCCGCCATCCTGCTCTATTCGCTCGCCGCCCTTCGGGTGTGGCGTGCGGAGTGTGAAGCCTCCGGCGACGGAACCATCGCCCCGATCTGGGCGGCGGGCCACAGCGTCGGAGCCCTTGCAGCGGCCGTCGCGGTCGGCGCGCTCGGCCTCGCCGATGCGATGAGGCTCGCGCGGCGCCGCGGCGAGCTGATGGCCTCGGCGCCGGGAGACGGCGGCATGCTCGCTGTCGCGGTGACGTCTGCCGCCTCCGCACGCACTACGACCGAGCTGGCCGACGAGCTCGGACTCGACGTCGCCTGCTACAACGGCGACCGCCAGCTAGTGCTGTCTGGAGACCTCCAGCTGATCGAGGATGCAAGCCGAATCCTCGGGAGCAAGAGCCTCGTACTGGAGGTCAGCCACGCGTTCCACTCGCGGCTGATGGATCCGATCGTCCCCGAATGGCGTCGGACAGTGGCCGGAGTTCGATTCGCCGATCCCGACGTCCCGTACCTGTCCGCCAGCACGGGGCAGCTGCATCGAACTGCCGACGGCATCGCAAGCGACCTCGCAGACGGGGTCCGCAAGCCCGTGCGGTGGCAAGTCGTGACCGAGCGTGCGCAGAGCGCCGCCGCCGGGCTGATCTTCGGCAACGGCTCCCCGCTCAAGCGGATCTGGCGCCGCACGCAGCTGGGCGACCGCGTGGAGGTCGTCGACGACTCTTTCCGAAAGGACGCACGACGTGCCGCTTGAACACACTGCACTGGTCACTGGCGCCTCGCGCGGTATCGGGCGCGCCTGCGCGCGAGAGCTCGCGGCGGCCGGATGGACCGTGGTGGCCACCTACCGCTCCGGCGCCGACGAGGCCGCCGAGCTGGCCGCGGACATCCGCGCGGCCGGAGGCGAAGCGATCGCACGACGCGCGGACGTCTCCGACGAAGCCGACACACGCGAACTCTTCCGTTGGATCAGGGCAGAGTGCCCGCCGCTCAACGTGGTCGTGGCGAACGCGGGGATCACCCGGGACGCGTTCGCCCCGATGATGTCCCTGCAGACGTGGGATGAAGTGATCGGAGTCAACCTCACCGGAGCCTTCCTCGTGGCTCGCGAGAGCCTCAAGGCGATGCGCAAGTCGGGCGGTTCACTGGTCTTCGTGAGCTCGGTGTCCGGATTGCGGGGACAACCGGGCCAGGCGAACTATTCGGCGAGCAAGGGTGGTCTCAACGCACTCACTCGCACGCTCGCACGGGAGGCCGCGCCCTCTGGTATCCGCGTCAACGCGGTGGCACCCGGCTTCACCGACACCGACATGGTTCGTCAGATCCCTCGCGCCGCCCGTGAGCAGGCCATGGAACACATCCCGCTCGGTCGGCTCGCCGAACCTCGAGAGGTGGCGACCGCCGTCCGCTTCCTGGCGGGGGACGACTCGTCTTACATCACCGGGCAGATCCTTACCGTCGACGGCGGATTGACCGCCTGATCCACCCACTCCACTGAAATCAACACCCGAATCGGCCATGAACCCAATGGCCAGAAATGGAGACCACATGTACGAGGAGATTCTCGAGCGTGCGACGAAACGTCGTGAGATCAACGACAGCCTCACCCGCCTGATCGCAGAGGGGCTCGACCTCCCGATCGCACCCGAGCAGATCGACGACGACCAGCCGCTCTTCGGCCGCGGGCTGGAGCTCGACTCCCTCGACACGCTCGAGATCGTCAGCCTGGTCGAGGAGGAGTTCGGCGTCGCGATCACCGACGAGGACAAGTTCGTCTTCGGGTCGACCAACAGCGTCGCAGACCACATCGAGCGGGAGATCGGCGCGTGAGCACCGACACCGGATCCTTATCAGGCGCGGATGTCGTCAGACTATTGCCACATCGGCATCCCGTGCTGTTGCTCGACGGAGTGTCCGAGCTGATCCCAGGAGAGGCCGGAACCGGCCTCAAGAACATCTCGATCTCCGATCCCGTCTTCGCCGGTCACTTTCCCGGCGAGCCCATCTATCCGGGTGCGCACCTGATCGAAGTGTCGGCGCAGGTCGCCGCGGTCATCCTGAACGCGCTGCCGACGGAGGACGGCGAGCCTCGGATCGGCTATCTCGCGACGGTCAAGCGCTTCGCATTCACCCAGCCGATCCGCCCGGGTGACCAGGTCAGCATCCACGTCGAGAAGAAGACGGTATTCGGCCTTCTCGCCGAGTTCTCGGTGGTCGCCCGTGTGAAGGGCGCGGTCGTCGCGAAGGGCTCGATCGTGATCGCCACCGCCGGTCGGTGACGCGATGGCCATCGAGATCCGCGACTTCGATGCGGCGACCGATGCCGAGCAGGTCGCGCAGCTCTTCAACAGTGTCGGCTACGGACCCATGGAGACCGGCAAGCGGCTCACTCCCGAGTCGCTGATCGCGACGATGGAATCGCGGGAGACCCGGCTCTTCCTCGTCGCCGTGAACGGCGACCGGGTCGTCGGCACATCCGGCTACGCGCGGATGTCCCGACGACGGGTCGCCCCTGAAGGTCAACTCTACGCCGGGATGTTCCTCATCGATCCGAGCATGCGCGCCGGCCTGCTCGCGGGCCGGCTGTTCCTCGAGTCGTTCGAGTGGGCCGTGAGGGCCGGGGTTCGCACATTGCGGGTGGAGGTCGACCCGTCGAACAGACGCGCCCTCCCGATCTACGTTCGGGGCGGCTTCCGTTCGGTCAGCGACGCCGCTCCCGACGAGGCCGGCTTCATCGAGTTGGTGAGCCACCTCCCGGGAGTCACGTCCGACCTGCGATCCGCGTACCCGGAGGACGCTCCCGCGCGTGACGGCTGGCGCGCTATCCGGTCCAGGAGACAGGATTCGACGGCGACCGGCGTCCGTCGCGCCGAAGACGAGGCAGACTGGACGGTCGACTACACCTTCGACGTGCGCGACACGTCCGTCGTCGCGACCGTCGGCGCTCACGACGGGGTCCTCCACCGCGTCACCATCGATGGTGTGACTCAGGCGGGATTCGGCGAGAAGCCGACTCGTCCATCGTTCGACAGTCAGCCACCGCGAGAGCGACGGCTCGGTGAGTTCGTGGTCCGGCTCGATCGGGACGGCCAGCTGACGATCCATCATCCCGGGCACCTCGGGCCGGTGTTCTCCGACCCGTTCCCCGTGCTCGACGGCACACCGGCCGGAGGCTGGCGGCCGGCTGTGACGCGGGTCGTGAACACCGACACCTCCACTGGCTGGCAGACGACGAGCGACGAGCTCACCCGATCTGTCTCATTCGACGACCACGCGCTGGCGATCACCGTGCATGGTCCGTCGGAGCGCACCATCACGGCGTATCCGATCTCGGGCGTCCGCATCGCGGAGGTCTCAGCACTCACCGCGGACGGCAAGGTCGAGCTCGCGCATGCTGTGCTCGGCGAGTGGCCGCCAGACATGCCCGGGTTCGCGCCGGCCGGCGAGCCCACGCCGAAATGGCAGGCGAACGGGCTGCAGGTCGGGTGGGTCGACCGCGAACTCGGGACAGGGTTCCGCATCGTGTGCATCTCAGCCGAGCGAGCCCGGATGGACGGCCAACATGCGGTCGTTCTCCTGGGGTCCGGAGTGATCTCGTACACGGTTGCGCCTCAGGCGGGATTCCCTGCCGTGGAGTCTGCGAACACCGGGTCTCGAACGGACGCCGACGAATCCGGCCACGTTCGCTGGCGGCAGACCACGAGTCGGCAGGAGCCGGACCTCGTCGCCGAGCGCCTGGACGGCAGCGCGAGCATCGTGGTCTCCACGAGCGGTGTCGTGGAGTGGACACGCGCGAGTGACACCATCCTCGAGGCGGCATCGCTCCGCCGTCGCACCTTCGGTCCGTTCGATGAGCTTCCGGCGTCGATCTGGGTGGCCGGCCAGTCCGACCGATCGGTCGGCGGTGGCGCGGGCTGGTCGCTTCAGGATCCGCAGCTGCCGTTCCTGACGGACTTCGACGGCGACCGCGATGGATGGACTCTCGTGCCCAGCGACGAGTTCGACGCGCTCGATGTCGTCGTCCGCGCCACCGCGCACACTGCGCCGGAGGCGGCCGTCTACCTCCGGGCGGGCGACCGCGAGTCACCGGTCGAGATCATGGACTCGGGTCGGGGATGGCGCCGCATCGGCCCCTCGAGGGGGCGATGGCGAACGTGGACCCGCTCGGCACGGCTCGCAGTCGGAAACGGCTGGCTCGAGGTTGCCTCCATCGCGGGCAGGCACCCGGAGATCCTTGTACGCTCCACGTCCGCCGGAGTGCTGCTGACGATGTTCGCCCGCACGCAAACCCCGCATAACCAACCCGTCCGATGGCGCATCAGTCATTCGGAACACACAGACATCAGGAGAGAACAATGAATCACGCCCTCGACTATCACGCGATCCGATCCGAAGCCGGGGTCTACGCCCGCGGCACCCGGATCGTCGAGCTGACCGGCCGCGACCGTCAGCGCCTTCTTGAGCACGTTGTCGCTCGCAGCACCGAGTACTCCCAGCCAGGAACCGTCCTCGACTCGCTCGTCCTGGACGATGACGGGCGCCCGATCGACCTCATCCTGGTGGTGACGGACGAGCATCGAGTCATCCTGCTGTCCGACGAAGCACCGTCGGCGGGTGTCCTCGGCGAGCTGGAGTCCATCGCGTCCGACCTCGGGCTCCAGGACGTCGGCATCACGCATCGACCGGATCTGTCCGCGGTCGCCGTCGAAGGTCCCTTGGCCTGGAAGGTCGTCGGCCCGCTGCTGGACGAGGACGTCGCCGGTCTGCTGCTCGGCGAGTGGCGGACCGCCGCGATTCCCGGTTCCCAGGCGCGCGCGGTGATCGCGCGGACCGGGACGACTGCCGAGTACGGCTACGTGGTCGTCGCCGAGCTGGCGCCTGAGGAACTGGCCTCGTGGATCGGCGGCCTCGCCGAGGCAGTGGGAGGCCGTCTCGTCGACCAGAGCGCGGTCGTGCGTGCGCGGATGGAGGTCGACCACCCGCTCCTCGCCGGCCAGTTCGACGGCATCTCGGTGCGCGAGGCCGGCGCGGGATGGCTGGCCGGCGCTGGGCGATCCGACTCGTACCGAGGCCGGACCGACGACGAGGGCGAGCTGAGCAGACGCCTCACAGCCGTCGTATCGGATGACGACCTCCACCCGGGCGGGGAGGTACGTGCCGGCGATGTCGTCGTGGGCAGGATCCAGGTTGTCGCACCCCGTGCCGGGCAAGCGACCGTGTTCGCACTGGCACTGCTCAATCGCCCGTTCGATGTCCCGGGGCTCGTTCTCGACTGCGGCGCGGAGATTCGAACAGTGGCGCGGCCGGCCGTCGAGCCCCAGTCCTGGGTGACCCCGATCTCATGAGCATGCGCGACGACATCGTCATCACCGGAATCGGGCTGCTGACGGCAGCGGGGCTCACCGTCGAGGAGAACTGGACGAGCATCCGCCACGGACGTGCGGCGTTCGGACGGCCGACCACCGTCAGCGCGCATGGCTTGACCTCCGACCGGGTCGCCGAGCTCCCCGGCGGCGACAAGTGGGTTCCGAGGTCCGCGTACGCTCGTGGTGAACTCGATCGCTGCCACGCGATCGCACTCGACGCGGTCGCTGAGGCACTCGATTCGGCCGGCTTGGCCGTGGACGACGCTCTCGGCGGCTACGCCCCGGAGCGCGTCGCGATCTCGCTCGGGACGTCGCTCGGGGGTTCGAGATCGGGGGAGGCCTTCCACAGGACGTGGCTCGAACGCGGGGTCAGCCGTGCCAACCCCGCAGCACTCCTCCAATACCCGCTCCACAGTGTGGCCGACGTCATCGCCGAGCAGTTCGGAGCGCAAGGTCCGAGGACCGTGCACTCGAACGCGTGCGCTGCGGGAACCGTTTCGATCGCGTACGCGCTCGAGCTCATCGAGAGCGGCGCGGCCGACGCGGCGATCGCCGGCGGCGTCGACCCGATTGCGTACTTCTCGTATGCCGGGTTCTCCTGCCTCGGCGCGCTCGATGCCCGGCAGTGCGCGCCCTACACCAGGAGCTCGGGGCTCAACCTCGGAGAGGGAGCGGGGGTTGTCATCCTCGAGCGGCGTTCAGCGGCGCTCGCCCGCGGTGCGCGACCGCTCAGCATCGTCGGCGGATACGGCTTGGCGCTCGACGCGTACCACCCGACGGCGCCCGATCCGATGGGGCGCGGTTCCATCAGGGCGATGCGCGCAGCTCTCGAAATGGCAGGCGTCGATGTCGAGAGCGTCGATTACATCAACGGCCACGGAACCGGGACGCCGGCCAACGACAGCATGGAGTTCCGCGCGGCCATCGGGCTCAGGGAGGGCACCCCTCCGTCGATGAGCACGACCAAATCGATGGTCGGCCACACGCTGGGGGCGGCGGGAGCGGTCGGCGCCGTCACGTCGGTCCTGGCCATCAGAGACCAGCAACTGCCACCGACGGCGACGCCGGACCCCGACGTTCCGCCGCGGACGGACGTCGACATCGTTCCTGGGTCCGCTCGCGCGGCGCGGGTCAGGACGGTGCTGGAGAA
The DNA here is from genome assembly GCF_049993355.1 of Leifsonia sp. McL0607. Classification (GTDB taxonomy): domain Bacteria; phylum Actinomycetota; class Actinomycetes; order Actinomycetales; family Microbacteriaceae; genus Leifsonia. The sequence goes on from NZ_CP188253.1 coordinate 1,533,121, forward strand.
CTCGTTCGCCTTCGGCGGGAGCAACGCATCACTTCTCCTGCTGCATCCGGACGACCGGGTGAACACCAATCGCTCCGTGCGGCGTGCCGTCGTCACGGGAGTGTCGGCACTCGCCGGCGACGCGCCCGACACGGCGGCGCTGGAAGCGGCGCTGGCCGCCGGAGAACCTGTCTACGAGTCCGGCCGGGTCGAGTTCGACGGCCACGGGAGCTTCCCGCTCGGCGAGATCCCGGAGGCGCATCTTCGTCGCGGCGTGAATCCGCAACACCTGCGCAAGATGGACGCGCTCGGCCGCCGGGCCGCGGTCGCCGCTGCCGAGTTGCTCGGCGGCCGCGGTCTCAGCACGGCGGAGGCCACGGGCACGGGCTTGATCTTCGCGACGGGCATCGGACCGCTCTCGACCGTGGAGTCGTTCCAACGCGAGCTCATCGAGACCGGAGTCGGCAACAAGCGGCTCTTCCCGAACACTGTGATGAATGCCGCGGCCGGACATGTCGCGCTGCTCAACCGGCTCCAGGGTCCGACCGCGACCATCTGCGCGGGTGCCACGAGCGGGCTCACGGCTCTGCACTTCGCGACTCGCCTCATCGCGAACGGCTCATGCGACCGCGTTATCGTACTGGCGGCCGACGAGGCTCCGGAGGCGCTGGTCGCCGGGCACCTCCGTATTCCCGGCTACCTCAGCGGGACGGCGGTCCGACCCTTCGAGGGATCAGGGACGGTCTTCGGGGGCGCCGCCGTCGCGCTCCTGGTCGAGGCCGAGGAGCTGACCGAGCCGTCCCGCGTCCTCGGCGAGGTGCGCGGATTTGGACTCACCGGAGATCGCAGCGGCCCTGGCCGGATCGACACCAGCGGCGCTGCGTGGGCGCGTTCGTTCGCCTCGGCTCTGGCCGACGCGCGCGTGAGCGCCGAGGAGATCGATGTCGTGGTCTCCGCCGCGAACGGGGTCGCGGCCGTGGACCGCGCCGAACGATCGGCGCTCGAACGGAGCGGGCTCGACGCGGCAGCGCTCTCGGCGCCCAAGAGCGTATTCGGCGAGATCGGATCCTCCGCCGGGCTGCTCGGCGTAGCACAGGCGATCTGGATGAGTCGGCGTAGCGAGATCGCCGAAACGGACTTCGCCCTCATCCGGCCGACGGCGCCCCTGCGCCGACGGCCCCAGACGAGCTTGATCTCGTCGTACGCGACGGGGGCCAGCTATCAGTCGGTCATCTTCTCGGCTCGTCAGTCCTGACCGTCAGGTCGTCGACATCTGGTCGATCGCCGAGCGGGAGGTCCGGCGCGACGCGCTGGGCCGTCCTCTCGGCGGTTCCGGTGCTCGCGCGATCGGCAGGGTCGAGGTCGTCTGCGGCGGCGGCCTCTGTCGTCCGGAGCGAGGGGCCGATGGGCGTTGGACGTGCGTGCGCTGCGCAGCGAGTTGGAGTGTCTCGACGATTCCAGGGCTCACGATGATCGCGCGCTCGAGCACGCGTTGCGGCATCGACGTCGAGACGCGACGATCCCGTGCCGCGGCGTTCCGGCGTGCGTCGAGCTGGTGCGGGACGACGATCGACTCGACAGAGCAATGGACGCAGGCGGAGGCGCTCTGGAAGGCGGGATGCGAGGTCGGAGAGCCGCGGCCGGGCTCCATCGCCCTGCCCGATCAGTGGCGGAACGGCTGGCAACGCAGTTCCGATGACACAGCCTGGATCTACACCTGCGGCGACGCCGAGCCGTGGAGCGTGGCCCTCCTTCGCGCCGGCACCGGCTGACGCTACTTGAGCAGCCGGGAGAGCACCCGATCGGCGAGGGGCTTGCCGCCGGTCTGGCAGGTGGGGCAGTACTGCAGCGTGGAGTCCGCGAAGATCACCTGTCTGATCGTGTCGCCGCAGACCGGGCACGGCTGACCGGTGCGACCGTGGACGCGCATCCCGGACTTCTTCTCGCTCTTCAGCTCGGAGGCCGCCAGGCCCTCCGAGCGGGCGAGCGCCTCGTGCAGCGTCCACTCGAGCGCCTCGTACAGGCGGTCGACCTCCTCGTCTGTCATCGACGCCGGCTTGAACGGTGACATCTTCGCTACGTGGAGGATCTCGTCGGAGTAGGCGTTGCCGATGCCCGCGATCAGACCCTGATTGCGGAGGACTCCTTTGATCTGCGCGCGGCCCTGGCCGGCGAGGATCGCCGCGAACGCGTCACGTGTGAATCCGGGGTCGAGCGGGTCTGGTCCGAGGCGGGCGATGCCGGGGACCTCTGCCGGATCCCGGACGATCGAGATGGCGAGACTCTTCTTCGTTCCCGCCTCGGTGATGTCGAGACCGCTGCCGTCGTCGAGAACGAGTCGTGCGGCGAGCGGACCTTTGGTCGGCCTCCCGGACGGCGGCGGGGGAGCGGCGTCGCGCCAGCGGATCCAGCCCGCCCGGGCGAGATGGATGACGATGTGGAGATCGTCGGCGGCGATGTCGAGGAACTTGCCATGACGCGTCACGTTGGAGATCGTCGTTGCCTTGAGCGCCTCCGGTGGCGGATCGAATGTCTTGAGAGCGGAGAACGCGACGATGGTCAGCCGATCGATGACACGGCCGCTCAGCCGCTCTCCGAGATCGGCGGCGAGGGCGGTGACTTCCGGCAGTTCGGGCACCCTCCCATCCTGCCGCTCTCCACAGACGAGCGGCAGTAGGGTGTCGGAGTGGATATCAGGGTCGCGGCCTACGGCATCATCGTGGACTGGCCGTGCATCCTGCTCGCTCACTGGAACGACAGCGGCCACTCGAGCTGGACTCTTCCAGGCGGGGGGATCGAGGCAGGCGAGGATCCACTGGACGCCGTGGTGCGAGAGATCGCGGAGGAGACGGGCTACGAGGCCCGGGCCGACGAGCTCCTCGGGATCGACTCGAAGATCATCCCCGCTGAGGCCCGGTTCGTCGCCGAAGCCGGGCCGCTTCACGCGCTCCGAATCGTCTACCGCGCCACCGTGACCGGGGGGCGTCTGCGGAACGAACTGGGCGGCACCACCGACGAAGCCGCATGGTTCTCGCTCACCGCCATCCCGAACCGCCGCGTCGACCTGGTGGACGTCGCGTTGAGAATGGCGGGTCTCGAAGAGCTGGCCCGGCCGTAGCGCGCCTGAGTCCCGCTCCCGCCGAGGTCCGGTCAGGCCACGCGCAGTACACCAGGCTTCTCCGCCGGGATGATGATCCACATCGCGATGTAGGCGATGAACTGCGGGCCAGGAAGCAGGCAGGAGAGAAGGAAGAGGACGCGCACGGTCCAGGGCTTCAGACCGAAGCGGTGGGCGAGACCGGCGCACACACCGGCAATGATTGGACCGTCGACCGGTCGCTCGAGGTTGTTCATGTCACCAGCCTCGTTCGCCTGGCGTCACGGCGCCATCGGGGAAACCCCCAATTCGTCCCGGATGTGAGCCTCCGAAAAGAGCAGCGATCTACTCGGCGGCGGCCGTCGGCGGCTCCTCGTCGGCGACCCAGAGCTCGTCGTCGGCGCGGAAGGTCTGCCAGACCGCATAGAGCAGACCGGCGGCCGCAACGATCCCGAGTCCGACGGCGATGACCGTGCCGGCGCCGGGGCCCGACTTCTGTGTCACCTCGGACGCGCGCTTGGTGACCTCCTTGCGCGCCGAGGCGAAATCGCGATTGAAAGCAGCGCTGCGAGCGGCGCGTGCGTGGTCGACCACCGAGAGAGCCGTGCCGACAGCGGTGCCGACTGCGGGTATGACATCGCCCACGAGACGATCGCGTGCGACGCCCGCGTAACGTCCGGCCGACTCCCTGGCCGACTGCGCCACCGGGCGGACGTAGGACTCGTAGCCATCGCGAACCCGCGGGGCGAGTTCTTCGCGGGAGTAGTAGGCAGCCTGCTGGCGGGCTGCTGCGGCCAGGGCGTTCGCGTTCGCGAGCACCTCCTGCTGCTGCCCCCACAGGTTCTGCGCGTCACTCCGCAGACGGTCGAGTTCCCTCTTGCGCTTCTTCGTCAGGCTCATTCTGGACCTCCATTGCGTCGGCTGGGCGAACTGACTCCATCTTGCCACCGAAAGGCCTGAGGATGGCCCGAGAGCATCGGGGCCTTCCCGAAACCCGGTATTGCGCTGTGCAAGAATTGGTGCCATGTCTAAGCACACCGCTGTCGCCACGCTCCACACTAACTACGGAGACATCAAGGTCAACCTCTTCGGCAATCACGCGCCCAAGACGGTCCGTAACTTCGTGGGCCTCGCGACCGGTGAGATCGAGTGGACGCACCCGGCCACGGGCGAGAAGACCAACACCCCGCTGTACGACGGTGTGGTGTTCCACCGCATCATTCCCGGCTTCATGGTCCAGGGCGGCGACCCGCTCGGTCAGGGCATCGGCGGCCCGGGCTACCAGTTCGACGACGAGATCAACCCGGAGCTCGACTTCACTCAGCCGTACATCCTCGCCATGGCCAACGCCGGCGTCCAGGGCGGACGCGGCACGAACGGCTCGCAGTTCTTCATCACGGTCGCACCGACCACGTGGCTGCAGGGCAAGCACACCATCTTCGGCGAGGTGGCCGACGACGCGTCGCGCAAGATCGTCGACAAGCTGGCCGAGCTGCCGACCGACGCGCGCGACCGTCCTCTCGACGACGTCGTGATCGAGTCGGTCGAGATCGAACAGGCCTGAGCCGGCTGGGGCTGGCACAGGGGGAGCGGGCGGAGCGAACACGGATGTCTCAGCCTGTCGATGCGCCGGCGAGCGTCTGCTACCGGCATCCCGATCGCGCGACCTTCGTGCGCTGTCAGCGTTGCGGGAGAGCGATCTGCGGTGAGTGTCAGACTCCCGCGGCCGTCGGTGTGATCTGCCCAGAGTGCATGGCCCAGCAGCGTGCTGCTGCGCCGCGGACACGTTCGCCGTGGATCTCGCGGCTGACCCGCCCCGGCGCCCCCGTCGTGACCTACGGGATCATCGCGCTGTGCGTGGTCGTCTTCATCCTCCAGAACCTGCCGTTCATCGGCACGCAGGTGACGAACTCGCTCCTCTACGCGGGTGTCTATTCGTATCCGTCCGGTTCGCTCTCGCCGCTGCTCGGGTTCGAACCGTGGCGCATGCTGACCTCCGTCTTCTTGCACGCGAACATCCTCCACATCGCGCTCAACATGTACACGCTCTGGATCTTCGGGATGGCGCTTGAGCCGATGCTCGGACGCGCGCGCTACCTGGCGCTGTTCCTGATCAGCGGTTTCGCCGGCTCGCTCGGCGTGCTGCTCATCAGTCCTGCGAACCAGCCGGTGCTCGGAGCCTCGGGTGCCATCTTCGGCATGTTCGGGGCGTTCTTCATCATCCAGCGGCGCCTGGGTGCGAACTCCACGCAGATCCTCGTTCTGGTGGCGATCAACCTCGCCATCGGTTTCATCCCCGGGTTCAACATCGCGTGGCAGGCTCACGTCGGCGGCTTCATCGGCGGCCTGCTGGTCGGGTTGATCTACGTCGAGACCCGAAAGCCCTCGCGGCGGCGTTGGCAAACGCCGCTCGTCGTACTGCTCTGTCTGGTGCTGCTGGCCGTCAGTCTGCTGCACTTCGTCTGACGCGGTTCCGCACTTCCACAGTGCGTGGATAAGTTATCCACACCCTTATTAACACTGGGGATAATTACACCGGTGTAACTCTCCACAGGCTTATTAACACTGGGGAGAAGCCGACTGTCAGTGGCAGGGCTGTCGGGAGAGCTGCTGTGGATAAGTGGGCAGCGCGGTTTGGACGCGCTCAGCGCCAGCGGGTGGTCATGAGGAAGCCGATGAAGGCGATCCCGAACCCGACCAGGATGTTCCAGGCGCCGAGCGCCGGAATCGGGTACTGGTTCTGGCTGACGTAGAAGACGATGATCCAGATAAGCCCGAGCAGCATGAAGCCGAACATCACGGGCTTGAACCAGACGGGGTTCGGAGTGTCCTCGCCTGTTGCGGCCGAGCTGCGCTCGGTACGGGCGGAGCGCTCGAGCTTGGTCTTGGACTTGGTGCGTGCCATAGCACACAAGTGTAGCGGGAGGGATCTGAACGTTCGTGGTGACGACGGCAGGCGGGTTCCCGGGAAACACCCGGCTTTCCTGGTGCCGGCGCGGTTAGAATCTGTCATATGACCGCTCCCGTCGAACCCGAGCGCCCTCGTCGCGCCGGCGCTCGGCGGGCCGCTCAGAAGCCGCGGCGCAGGCGGGGCCCGATCGAGACGACCATCGGCGTCATCGGGGAGCTGCTGATCACGGCGGGCATCCTGGTCGGGCTGTTCCTGGGCTGGCAGGTCTGGTGGAACAACCTCGTCCTGTCCGGGCAGCAGACCTCGGCAGCTCAGCAGCAGAGCAAGAAGTGGATCGACGAGGCCACGGCGACGCCGCGGCCCACACCGACCGACTCCACGACTCCGGTGTCCGTCGACCCGCCTGTCATGGCTCGGCCGTCGGACTACGAGCCGTTCGCGGTGGTCTACATCCCGCGGCTCGGCGCGGACTGGAAGCGCACGATCCGCCAGACCGTGGACGTAGAGAAAGTCCTCAACAGCTACACCGCAGGCGTCGGTCATTATCCCGATTCCCAGATGCCGGGTGAGGTGGGCAACTTCGCCGTCGCCGGCCACGACTCCGGATGGGGCAACACCTTCATCGATCTGTCCAAACTTCGCGTGGGCGATCGCATCTACGTGCAGACAAAAGACGGCTGGTACACCTATCTCTTCCGCAATTTCGAGTACGTCCAGCCAACGCAGGTCCAGGTGATCGCTGCGGTGCCGCGACATCCCGACGTGCAACCGGTCGACCGGTTGATGACGATCACGACATGCAATCCGCCGTTCCACGCCGGCGAGCGGCTGATCGCTTACAACGTGTTCCAGGGGTTCTCGCCGACGCAGGACGTGCCCAACGAGATCCGCGCCGCGGTGACGGGAGGCTGAGACATGTACGGAGCGCTGTGGCGGATACTCCCCGGACCGGTGTGGTTTCGGATCCTCGTCCTGATCGTCCTCGCGGCCGTCGCGCTGTGGGCGCTCGTGAACTGGGTCTTCCCCTGGGTGGATTCGCTCCTGGGTCCTCAGGAAGGTACCGTGGGCCCGTGACCCGCGTACTCGTCATCGACAACTACGACAGTTTCGTCTACACGCTCAACGGCTACCTGCACGAACTGGGCGCCGAGACGGAGGTCGTGCGCAACGACGACATCGCGGTCGACGACCTCGCCGACCGCGCGGCCGGCTATGACGCGGTGCTGGTCTCGCCGGGCCCGGGCAAGCCCGCCGACGCGGGAGTGTCCATCCCGGTGGTCGAGCTGGCGCTCGCCACGCGCACCCCGCTCCTCGGCGTGTGTCTCGGGCACCAGGCGATCGCGGAGGCCTTCGGCGCTGTGGTCGCCAACGCCGAGGAGCTGATGCACGGCAAGACCTCGCAGGTCGAGCACGACGACAGCATGCTCTTCGACGGCGTCCCTCAGCCGTTCACCGCCACCCGATACCACTCGCTCGCCGTGGTGGACGGAACGCTCCCCGACGAGCTCATCGTGACCGCGCGTACCTCCGGCGGAGTCATCATGGCTCTGCAGCACCGCGACGCACCGATCTACGGGGTCCAGTTCCATCCCGAGTCCGTGCTGACGGAGGGGGGCTACCGGATGCTGGGCAACTGGCTCGAAGTCGCCGGACTCGCGGGCGCGGCCGAGGCCTCCCGCTCGCTGCACCCGCTCGTCGAGCTGGGCTGACCGAACGCGTTCTCGTCGTCCGGCTGTGCCCGTCGGCGGGCTAGCCCGAGCAGTACGTGAGGCCGACGGTGCTGCCCTGCGGCACGTCACCGGGAGCGACTGACTGCGTGTGCACCAGCGGTGTACCCGAGTTCTGCGGGCACGTCGGGTCAGCTTTCGGATCCGACGTCAAGCCGAGCTGCGAGAGCAGAGCTGTGGCCGCGGTGAGCGACTGTCCGGTCAGATCGGTCAGTGTGACCTTGCCGCTGGAGACCGTGATCGCGATCGTGTCGCCCTCGTGTGCCGTGCCGCCGGCCGCTGGGTTCGTCTGGATGACCACATTGACGGGAACCGTCGCCGAGTTCTCCGTCGTCACCGGCCCGAGCGTCAGGCCGGCGGTCTGCAGAGCCTGCTTGGCCGCGTCCTGCGTCATGTTGTTGACGTCGGGGACGGTGACTGCCTTTTTGCCGGTCGAGACGTAGAGATTGATCGTGTCGCCCGTCGCGACGACGATCCCCGCCGCCGGATCGGTGTGCGTCACCTGGCCCGCGGCGTACGTGGAGCTCTCTTCGCTCGTCTGCGTCCACTTGAGGTGGAGACCTTCCAACTGCTTCGTGGCCTTGTCGAGCGTCTGACCGGAGAGGTTGGGGACCTCACGTGACGTGTCGGGCATGGTCGTGTTCGGCGCGAGCCGCAGCACCCAGGCGAGCACGGCCACGACGACGACCGCCATGACGGCGATTCCGGCCCAGATCCAGATGACCGGGGGCCGTCGCTGCGTGCGGACCAGGGTCTGATCCTCGGCGAGCTGACGGAAGGCGGCCTCCGGCCCGGAGACGGAGCTCGGCGGCGCGCCGAAGAGGGTCTCGGCGAACTCGTCCTGCTTCTTGTGGACGGGGACACGGCCCGCCGCGGCCTCGTCGAGGTCGTGGCGGAAGTCGACGACCGTCTGGTAGCGCTCGAAGCGGTCCTTCGTGAGAGCGTGGGCGACGACCACATCCATGGCCGGCGAGACCTTGGGGTTGATCGTGCTCGGCGCGACGGGGGTCTCGCTGACGTGCTGATACGCGACCGCGACCGGGGTGTCGCCACGGAACGGCGGCCGGCCCGTGAGCATCTCGAAGAGCACGACGCCTGTCGAATAGAGGTCGGTGCGCGCGTCGACTGTCTCGCCCTTGGCCTGCTCGGGCGAGAAGTAGCTGGCCGTGCCGAGCACCGCGGTGGTCTGTGCGACCGTCGCCGAGGAGTCGCTGATAGCGCGCGCGATTCCGAAGTCCATGACCTTGACCTGGCCGGTCGTCGTGATCATGACGTTGCCCGGCTTGATATCGCGATGCACGACGCCGGCGCGGTGCGAGTATTCGAGCGCCGTCAGGATGCCCTCGGTGATGCGCACCGCCTCCGTCACCTCGAGCGGCCCGCGTTTGATGAGATCTTTCAGAAGAACGCCGTCGACGTACTCCATGACGATGAAGGGGAGCTGCGCCTCGTGGCCGTTCGGCTCGCGGACGGTCTCCTCGCCCGCGTCGAAGACCCGTACGATCGTCGGGTGCGTCATGCGCGCAGCGGCCTGGGCCTCTTGACGGAAGCGTGTGCGGAACGCCGGATCGGTGGCGAGCGACGGCTTCAGCAGTTTGATGGCCACGGTGCGCCCGAGCCGGGTGTCGACGCCGCGGTGCACGTCGGACATGCCGCCGCGGCCGATGAGTTCGCCCACCTGATATCGACCTGCGAGCAGGCGGCTATCTGGGCTCAAGGCGACTCCTTCTCGGGTGATGGGCTCCGGACAGTGTAGCGGGCTGACTCTGGACGTCTCCCCCGTGTGGGGGACGGCCATCCAGCAGCGCGGGAATCAGGGAGTGGCGGGCGAAGTCGGGCCGCCGGACGGCGCGACGGTGTACGGCGAAGTGGGTGACTGCGCCGACTCGACCGACTCGCCCTGGTTGCAGAAGATCGAGTAGCTGAGTGTGTAGTCGCCAGCCGTGGTCGGGGACCAGGTGAACTTGGAGTCGTTCACGGGAGCCTGCGGCTGGCCATTCACGAACAGGCGTCGCCCGGTGAGGTTCTGTCCAGCTGGGCAGGTCGCCGAGCCGAAGGATACCGTGATCTGTGAATTGGCCTCCCCCTGGCCGGATGGCGGGTTGGCCGACACGGTGTCGGAGGGCGTCGGTATGGGGGTCACCGGGCCGTAGACCTTGACCGTGATCGTCGAGCCCTTCTGAACCGGGCCGGTCGGGTTGACCGAGTAGACGGTGTTGACCTCGCCGCCGGTCGACGCAGCCGAGCCGGTCTCGACATCGGCGACCATCCCGGCCGCCTGCAGCTTCTGGCGAGCCTGGTCTGCCGTGAGACCGAGATAGTCGCCCTCGGAGATCTGGACCGTCGTGCTGGTCGGCGTCGGTGTTGGCGTAGGCGTAGGCGTTTCCGACGGACTGTGCGACACCGTGGTGGTGGTCGGCTCCGGGGTCTTGGGCTGCGCGAGCAGTGCGATGATCGTGCCGATGAGAACGAGGGCGAGGAGGGCGATGAGGGCGATCAGCGGCCACGTCCACGGGCTGCGCTTCTTCTCCTCGACCGGCTCCTCCGTGATCTCCTCGTCTACGGCCTGCCCGGCTGCGGCGGCCGGCAGCACCGTGGTTGCCTGGGTGGGAGCGACATTCGGCGACGTCATCAGGACGGTGGCCGCGTCGGCGGCCGCGGCGACCCCGAGCACGGCAGGCACGGAGGCGGCAGCCGCGCGGATGTCGCCACGGCGAAGCGACTGGGCGGCGCGCGCCAGGTGCGCAGCCGACGCCGGTCGGTCGGCCGGGTTCTTCGCGATGCAGGCGAAGACCAGATTGCGCACCGGCTCCGCGACTGTGGCGGGCAGCTCCGGCGGAGCCTCGTTGATCTGCGCCATCGCGATGGCGACCTGCGACTCGCCGGTGAAGGGCCGACGGCCGGCGAGGCACTCGTAGGCGACGATGCCGAGCGAGTAGATGTCGGTCGTCGGCGACGCCGGATGCCCCGACGCCTGCTCGGGCGACAGGTACTGCACGGTGCCCATGACCTGGCCCGTGGCGGTGAGCGGGACCTGGTCGGCGATGCGGGCGATTCCGAAGTCGGTGATCTTGACGCGGCCGTCGGGCGTGATCAGGAGGTTGCCCGGCTTGATGTCGCGGTGGACGAGGCCGGCCGCATGCGCGGAGTGCAGTGCGGCGGCGGTCTGCGCGACGATGTCGAGGGTGCGGTCGCTGCTGAGTACGTGCTCACGCTCCAGGACGGTGGAGAGCGCCTCGCCGGGCACGAGCTCCATCACGAGGAAGGCGCTGCCCTCCTCCTCGCCGTAGTCGTAGACGTTCGCGATGCCTTCGTGGTTGACGAGCGCGGCGTGGCGGGCCTCGGCGCGGAACCGCTCGAGGAAGCCGGGATCGCCCAGGTATTCGTCCTTGAGGATCTTGATCGCGACGGTGCGTCCGATGACCAGGTCCGTCGCCTGCCAGACCTCGCCCATGCCGCCGATCGCGATGCGCGACTGCAGCTCGTAACGTCCTCCGAAGGTGAGCCCTGCTGTGGGTCTCATTTATTCAGCACCGCCTCAAGTACTTTCTTCGCGATCGGAGCGGCGATGGAGTTACCCGTGCCGTTCTGACCGCGTCCACCGCCATTTTCAACGACAACCGCTACAGCGAACTGGGGATCGTTGGCCGGCGCGAACCCCGTGAACCACAGCGTGTAGGGGTCGTTCTCCCCATTCTGCGCCGTCCCCGTCTTACCGCCGACCTGAACCCCGTCTATTCTTGCATTGCTCGCCACGCCGTGATCGACGCCGTCGACCATCATCTGCTTGATGGTGTCGGCGTTCTGCTGGCTCATCGGCTGCGAGAACTGCGTGGGCGTGAAGCTCTCGATGGTCTGCAGATTCGACGACCGGATCGCGTCGACGAGGTTCGGCGTCATGAGCTTGCCGCCATTGGCAACGGCCGCCGACACCATGGCCATCTGCAGTGGAGTCGCGCGGTCGTCTTTCTGACCGAAGGATCCCAGAGCCCGCTCCGCCGTGTCGGTGTAGAGCGGGTAGAAGCTCTTCTCGACGGGGATCGGGATGTCCAGCGACTGGTTGAAGCCGAATTTGTCGGCTTGGTCTTTGATCACCTGCGGCTTGAGCTGCATCCCGAGCTCGGCGAACGGGATGTTGCAGGAGAGGATCTGAGCCGTCGCGATCGAGACGGTCTCGCCGGGGCCGCACGTGGTGAGCGAGTCGTTCTTCACGATGGTCGGGGAGCCGGGCAGCGGCAGCGACGCCGGGTTCGGGAGCTGGCTGTCCTTCGTGTAGTCGCCCGTTCCGAAGGCCGCAGCGCTCATCACGGGTTTGAACGTCGACCCGGGCGGGTTGAGGTTGCCGCCGATGGTGCGGTTGGTGAGGGGGCTCCCCGATGCGTCGACCAGCTGCTGATAGGTCGCGTTGACGGCTGCGGTGTCGTGGGACGCCAGCACGTTCGGGTCGTAGGTCGGCTTGGACACCATCGCGAGGATCCTGCCGGTCTTCGGCTCGAGGAGCACCACGGCTCCCTGGTAGTCGCCGAGCGCATCCCACGCCGCTTGCTGCGCCTTCGGGTCGATCGTGGTCTCCACACTGGCGCCCTGCGGGTTCTTGCCGGTGAGGATCGCGTTGATGCGGTCGAAGAACTGCGAGTTGGAGGTTCCCGCGAGCTTGTCGTCGAGCGCGCCCTCCAGGCCCGTCGCCTCGCCGTTGACCGGATAGAAGCCGGTGATGGCGGAGTACAGCGGCCCGTTGCTGTAGACCCGCTGCCACTTGTAGACATCGCTGGAGGGGACGGACTGGGCGATCGGCTGCCCGGCCACCAGGATGGCGCCCCGCTGAGCGGCGTAGCTGTCATTGCGGGCCCGCGTGTTGCGCGCGTCAGCTGCCAGGCTGTCCGCCTGCACGACCTGGAGGATCGAGGTCGACACCAGCAGGGCCACGAACATGGCGAGCACGATCGTGCTCACCCTCTTGATCTCGCGATTCATCGCTCAGCTCACCACCAGACGGGGTTGATTGCGGACCGTGTCGGAGAGGCGGAGGAGGAGCGCGACGATGATCCAGTTCGCCACCAGCGACGAGCCTCCGGCCGCGAGGAACGGTGTCGTCAGGCCCGTGAGCGGGATGACGCGCGTAACGCCTCCGATGACGATGAAGCACTGCAGCGCGAGCGTGAACGAGAGGCCGACGGCGAGCAGCTTGCCGAAGTCATCTTGTCCGGCGAAGCCGATCCGCAGCCCGCGCGCCACGAAGACGAGATACAGCGCGAAGATCGCGAAGAGGCCGGCCAGCCCGAGTTCCTCGCCCAAACTGGCGATGATGTAGTCGCTCTGCGAGACCGGCGTGACCCAGGGCTGACCTTGGCCGAGGCCGGTGCCGATGAGGCCTCCGTGGGCCAGGCCGAAGAGCCCTTGGACCAGCTGGAAGCTGCCGCCCTGTGCGTCGTAGACCCTCTGCGTAAACGGGTCGAGCCAGTTCTCGAACCGGTCGTGCACATAGACCAGGAGCTGGCTCGCGATGACCGCGCCGCCGACGATCAGCAGCAGACCGAGGATCACCCAGCTGATGCGGGAGGTCGCGACGTAGACCATTACGAGGAACAACCCGAAGATGAGGAGCCCGGTGCCCAGGTCGCGCTGGAAGACGATGACAGCCATCGACATCAGCCACACGATCAGTAGCGGGCCGAGGTCGCGGGCGCGCGGGAACCGGATGCCCAGGAACTTCTTGCCCACCATGGAGAGAGAGTCCCGCGCCTGCACGAGGTAGCCGGCGAAGAAGACCGCGAGGCACAGCTTGGCGACCTCACCGGGCTGGAAGCTGAACGGGCCGATGCCGATCCACACGCGCGCGCCGTAGATCTCGCGGCCGATGCCGGGGAGCATCGGCAGCAGCAGCAGCACGAGCGCGGCCAGCCCGAAGATATAGGTGTAGCGCTGCAACACGCGGTGGTTGCGGATGATCACCACGACGGCGACGGCGCCCACGATCGCGATCCCAGCCCAGACGATCTGCTTGACGCCGGCGCTGTCCCAGCCCGAGTCCTGGTAGTGGATGTCGATGCGGTAGATCTCCGCGATGCCGATTCCGGTGAGCACGGTGGCGATCGGCAGGAGGAACGGGTCGGCCTGCGGTGCGACGAACCGGAGGGCGATGTGCATGCCGATCACCAGGACGGACAGGCCGGCGCCGAGGTAGACGAGCGTCAGGTCGACGTGCCCGAGAGCGCCCAACTGCACCAGGACGACCGCGGCCGCATTGATGCCGCACGCGATGATCAGCAGGAACAGCTCCAGGTTGCGCAGCTTCGCGGGCAGGCGCAGCCGCTTGACCGGGCCGGTGGCCGGCCTGGCCTGCTTGCGCTCCCTCACGTCACTTGGCGGCATCGCTCAACTGATCCACTATCGCCCTGGCAGCCTCCAGGTCGTCGGCGTTGATGGTCTGCTGCACGAGCTGCTTGTCGTACTGCGGGAGACTCCTGACCGGCACGTCGGACTCCTCGTACACGTGCGAGAGCACGATCGGCCCGAGGTTCTGCTGCACCCCCTGGAAGATCGCGACTTTGCCCGCCGGGGAGGCGCCGACGAAGAATCGCGACTGGGTCCACTGGTAGCCGAGGAGAACGGCGAGGACGATCGCGACGACGAGAATCGCCAGCCCGATCATCCAGGTGAGCCGCCGCCGCCGCACTCTGCGTTCGTCCTCTTCGATCAGCTCGTCGAGGTAGTCATCGGACTCCGGCTCGAAGTGGGTCGGCCCGGTCGCGGGTCGCACGGGGTGGAGGCGCAGCGTGGGGAGGCGGGCGGGGCGCGTGGAGGGCTTCGGCTCGCCGAACTCGAGCGGCGCGGCGGCCGAGCCGACCGTCACCGGGTCTTTGACGACGTCGCCGCGGCTCACGTCGCCGATGTCGAGGATCACGATGGTGACGTTGTCGGGGGCGTCCGCGTCGAGGCTCTGCTTGAGCAGCCGGTCTGCGACCTGCTTGGGGGCGTCCTTCGACGAGAGGGCGGCGAGGAGGTCGTCGTTCTTGACGACGCCGCTGAGCCCATCGGAGCAGATCAGCCAGCGGTCGCCGGGTCGGGTCGCGAGGATGAGAGTGTCGATCTCCGGGGAGGCGTCGACGTCGCCGAGTACGCGCATGAGGACGGAACGGCGCGGGTGGACCATCGCCTCCTCTTCGGTGATCCGACCGCTGTCGACCAGTCGCTGGACGAATGTGTGGTCGACCGAGACCTGGCTCAGCTCGCCCTCCCGGAAGAGGTAGATGCGGGAATCGCCGATATGGGCGATCGCTACCTCGTCGCCCACGCGCAGGAGCGCGCTGACGGTGGTGCCCATGCCAGTGAGCTCCGGATGCTCGAAGACCGTCTCGGCGAGGAGGGAGTTCGCCGCGATCAGGGCGGCCTGCAGCGCGAACTCGGCTTCCGAGGCGGTGTCGTAGTCGCCGTCGGCCTCCCGGATGCGGTTGACGGCGATAGCGCTGGCGACGTCTCCACCGGCGTGGCCGCCCATGCCGTCGGCCACCACGAACAGCTCACGGCCGGCGTAGCCGGAGTCCTGGTTGTTCGAGCGGATCTTCCCAGTGTGGGAGACGGCCGCTGCGCGGTTCGCTGCCACCGGTTACCGTCGCAGCTCGAATGTGGTCGTCCCGATCTTGATCGGGGTGTCGAGCGGTACCTGGGTCGGGACGGTGACGCGGCGGCCATCGAGGAACGTGCCGTTGGTGGAGTCGAGGTCCTGGATCATCCACTCGTCGTTCCAGAGCAGCAGGCGCGCGTGGTGGGTGGAGGTGTAGTCGTCCCGGATGACGAGCCCCGACTCGCTCGAGCGTCCGATGGTGATCGGATCGCGGGCGAGGGCGAGTTCTGTCCCGGTACGCGGCCCCGACGTGATGACGAGCCGATGGGCGGTCTGGACGCTGGCGTTCGTGCCGCCGCCAGCGGTGTTCGCGCCGGCGGGGAGGCTGGACACCGGGGCATGCTTCATGACCGGTTCTGTCGGCCCGGCTGCGGCCGCCGCTGCACTGGCCGGCACGCGCGCGGGGGCCGCGGCCGGAAACGGCGATGCCGGTGCCTGGGCCGCCGGGGACTCGGGAAGCTTGCGCACGCGCTGGCCGAACAGATCGGTGCGGAGCGCGTACACGATTCCGAAGACGAAGAGCCAGAGGAGCAGGAGGAACCCGAAGCGCAGCACCAGCAGCGTGAGCTCGCTCGGGTTCACGAGGTGCTCCAGAAGTTGTCACCCTGTCCGGAGCGCGGGGCGGCGGCCTGCGGGAGCACCCGGAAGACGATACGGGTGCGGCCGATGGTGACGACCGAGTCGGGTTCGAGGATCGCCTTCTTCACCGGCTGCCCGTTCAGCTGCGAACCATTCGTGGATCCCAGGTCCTCCACCTGTGCCCGGTGGCCGTCCCAGGTGATCATGACGTGGCGGCGGGAGATGCCGGTGTCATCGACGGTGATGTCGGCGTCGCTGCCGCGGCCCACCACGGTTCGACCGCCGGTGAGCGGGTAGTGGCGTCCGTCGATGTCGAGCACCGGAGTCCACGCGACGTCGCCCTTGACGTTCTCCGAGTCGATCTGCAGCATCCCGACGCTAATGTCCTGGTCTTCCACCAGCTCGACGGAGAGGCCGCCGGCGAACTGGTAGTGCTGGCTGGTCGCATGCTTCTGCGCGAACGAGACGAGTTCGTCGGTGAGCGCGTCGCCCATCGATCGCATGCGCTTGTAGTCGGCGGTCGACATGCGCAGCACGAAGCGGTTGGGGGCGAGGACCCGGTCGCGCGCGACGACGGCGGCCTTCGTGTCCATCTCTTTGCGGATGGCGCTTGTGAGCTCGACAGGCTGAAGCCCGGACCGGAAGGTCTTCGCGAACGCGCCGTTGACCGCGCGCTCGAGCCCCCGCTCGAAGTTGTCCAGAATGCCCACTAGTCTCCCGCTCCCGGCTTGCCAGCTACATGCATGTTAGTCGGAACGCCCGGGAAGACACCCCGGACGCCTGGCTAACCGGTGAAGTTCATGGTTTGGGCGCCTTCGGTCGATTCGTCGGCGGAGACGCGGTCGTGTTAGTCTTCCTGGGTTCGCGCGAGTGGCGGAATTGGCAGACGCGCTGGCTTCAGGTGCCAGTGCCCGCAAGGGCGTGGGGGTTCAAGTCCCCCCTCGCGCACGAACGAGAGGGTCGTCCCGACTGAGTGTCGGGGCGGCCCTCTCTGTTATCCGCGAGTAGCCCCCGACCCCCGAGGTGGTCTAATTTGCGTTCGCACCGGGCTAATGCCTTAGGCCATGGACGGGACAAACGGCCGCGTCGTACGGCTCCGGCGGCCGATGTTCGCGGATATATTCAGCATTTGGGCGCCAGTCTCTATCCAGAACCCTCGCGAACGTAACAACTCCCACTTGCTCCAGTCCTGCGCTCTTGAGATTGGCGGCGATGGACTGAGCATGGCCACCAGTTACCCACTGTCGTCAACAATCAGCGCCCGGGTAATGTCGGCACCTTCTGGGATTGCGATCCGCCACTTGTCCGGGGCAAGACGCCTGCGGAGGTTGCGGTCCTCGTCTGGGTCTCCTAGGAACTCGGGGTGCAGACGAGGAAAATTCGTCGCGAATAGATCGAGGTATGCGCCAAGGGGATGAGTGCCCTCCCGGCCGCTGGTCGAGGGAACCATCATTACCGCGACCCGTCCATCGCTCCAGCCCGGAACTAGACAGTCTGCGTGGTTGACGATCGCAGCCGTGAAGAGTGAGCGCAGGCGATTAGCCGTGATCTCGGAGGATCGACGTCGGGGAACCGCTTTAGAGTTCGCGCCGATAGGCGCTGGTCGCGGCGCGTTAGCGTCATGACGGGCACGAGGTCTGTTAACCACGATTTTGTGAAGAATCAGTCGGTTTCCAGGACACCCCGTGCCCGCCGTTCCATCATCCGTCATTGACCCGATCTGGCACCAGTTCGAAGGTCGGGACTGTGGATTTAACGGTGTTTCCGGCCTGACGCGCTGCGTGTGATGTGTGGCGGGGAAGGTGCCGTGATGACGACGACACTGGATGTTGTGAGTCCGAAGAAACACCATGATGATGACCGTTCCGCGGAGGCCGCTGCGGCGGCCGAGCTGGTGCGGCTGGCCAAAGAGCAGGGTCTGGCTCTGACGGGCCCGGACGGGTTGCTGAAGCTGTTCACGAAGAACGTGCTCGAGACCGCGCTGAACGAGGAGCTGACCGAGCACCTCGGCCATGAGAAGAACCGGGCTGACCTCGACCGTGAGAGCGGAAACGTGCGCAACGGGACTCGGCCGAAGACCGTGCTGACCGAAGCGACCGGGCAGGTCACGATCGATGTGCCGCGGGATCGCGATGGGTCGTTCGAGCCGAAGATCGTGAAGAAGCGCCAACGTCGGTTGAACGGGGTCGAGGAAATCGTCCTGTCGTTGTATGCGAACGGGCTCACCACTGGTGAGATCTCGGCGCACTTCGCTCAGATCTATGGTGCCTCGGTCTCGAAGGAGACGATCTCCAGGATCACGGACAAGGTGATCGACGAGATGAACGAATGGTCCGCCAGGCCGCTCGAGGAGGTCTATGCGGCGATCTTCATCGATGCGATCGTGGTGAAGATCCGCGACGGGCAGGTCGCGAACCGGCCGATCTATGCCGCGATCGGAGTCACCCTCGCTGGCGAGAAGGACGTCCTCGGACTCTGGGCTGGGACCGGCGGTGAGGGTGCGAAGTTCTGGATGAGTGTCCTCACCGACATCAAGAATCGTGGGGTGCGTGACACGTTCTTCCTCGTCTGCGATGGTCTGAAGGGTTGCCCGAGGTTGTCGGCAACGTCTGGCCACTCACGACGGTGCAGACGTGCATCATCCACCTGATCCGGAACACGTTCCGGTTGGCGTCGAAGAAGGACTGGGATGCGCTCAAACGCGATGTGAAGCCGATCTATACCGCTCCGAGCCCGAACGCCGCTCGGGCCGCGTTGGAAGAGCTCGACCAGAAGTGGGGCAAGAAATACGCGGCGATTATCCGGCTCTGGGAGTCCGCGTGGGAGGAGTTCATCCCCTTCCTGGACTACGACATCGAGATTCGCCGGGTGATCTGCTCGACGAACGCGATTGAGTCCCTCAACGCCCGATACCGGCGTGCGGTGCGCGCCAGAGGACACTTCCCGACAGAGCAGGCGGCGCTCAAGTGCCTGTATCTTGTCACCAGATCACTCGACCCGACCGGTGCGGGACGAGTCCGATGGACGATGCGATGGAAACCTGCTCTCAACGCGTTCGCCATCACCTTCGCAGACCGCTGGCCGGCCGCGGAGACCTACTAAATGAAAACCGCCGGAAACACCGTTACTGAGATAGTCCCGTTGTCGGGCGCTCCTGCCGTGCCAGCGGTGGCGTTTCCATCCTTCGCGAAGTAGTCGGCGGACGATGATGATGGCGTTGGCGAGGGCGATGAACGCGTCGATCACGCGGACGCGGCGTTCGGTGCAGATGTGGAGCTTCTTGAAGCCGCGGTTGTGCCAGGAGTTCGTGCGTTCCACGACCCAGCGGGCGCCGGCCTGGAGCGGGGTGCCCTTCTTGCTGATGACCCAGTCGCAGCCGAGGCTGCTTAGCAGGTTGCGGGTCTTGCCCGAGTCGTAGCCGGCGTCCAGGTGCACGGTGATCTGCTCGGGCAGGTCGAACCCGAACCGGGCCAGCTTCTCCAGGGTCGGGGCGAGCAGGGGCGAGTCGTGCCGGTTCGCTGGCGCTGCGACGACGCCGAGCGGGATCCCGCCGCCATCGACCAGGACCGAGCGTTTCGTGCCCTGCTTTCCCCGGTCTACCGGGGATCTGCCCGCGGCCTCACCTCCGCAGGGTGCTTTCACGATGCACCCGTCCACGGACAGGTTCGCCAGATCCAGGCCGATCATCTTCTCGTACCCGTTTAGGCAGAGCCGTTCCAGTTCGGTGAAGAGTCCCGCGGTGATCCATTCGTCGCGGCGGCGGCGGATCGTGGTGGCCGAGCAGGTGTGGTCGGCGATTTTCTCGTACGCGGCACCGAGGACGAGTACCTGGATCAGCTTGTCGAACACGATCCGGTCCGGGATCCTCGGCCGGTGGCCACCCCACGGGTGCTCGTCCACGACGGGTGGGATCAACGCTTCGAACTGCGCCCAAATGGGCTCGATGATGGAAGATGGAACAGCAGGCACGAGCACTCCTGGGCAACGACGGAATCTTGGTCGAAACCGTGTTTAACAGGGCTCGTGCCTGCCCTATGCCAACGCCACACCCCTACCTATCGGCGCGACCTCTTATACGATGAGACGTCCTCGTAAGGGTGCGTCTGTTTCACCGCCCAGCTCAGGGGTGCAACAAAATCGGCAAGGCTGACGCCGCTTCGGCGGTGCGCGTTGCACGCTATGCAGTACTCATACCCGGAGACCGGTGCGGTGCACGTCGGGCAGACGGAACCCGCGCGAGGCGGGTTCGTATAGATTCCGCGAAGCTGCGGGTCAGTTTCGGGTTCCATCGATGCGGTCAGTTGGCGAGAAGTGTTCCCCGAGGCCAGCCGTGCGCAGTCTGGCTGGTTCGTGCGTGAATCGTCTCGTTCTCGCCGGCCTCGTCCTGTTGCCGACGTTCGGCGTCGGCATCGTCGTCGCCTCCGTGTTCGGGCGCCGGCCGGAGATCCGCTGGAAGCTCATCGTCGGGGCGCTCGGCCAGGTCGTGATTGCGGTGCTGCTGCTCTTCGTCGGGCCGGAGGCCGCGCTCTGGGCGCTCCTGCTCATCGCTGTCGTCGTCGGTGTCCCGCAGGGCATCGTGAACCTGGCGATCCAGAACACGCTCTACCACCAGGCCGACCCCGCGAGGATGGGCGCCACTTCGGGCCTCCTGCGCACTTTCATGTATCTCGGGGCGATGCTCGCCTCGGCGGCGACCGGCGCGTTCTTCCACACGACCGCGACCACCGACGGCCTCCACGACCTGGCGTGGTTCATGCTCTGTGCGGCCGTGATCTTCCTGGTGATCACGCTCGTCGACCGGTCGCTGCGTCGCGTGGATCGGCTCGCCACCGGTCAGCAGGATTGACGGGAGGCTGTCCTGGAGCCACGCCGGCGGTGCCGTGAGGCGAGCGCATCAAAGACGAGCGTGAGCTGACGGACGCTGTCGCGCTCGCCCGCCGCCTCCGCAAGCGACTGGATCGCCCGACGCCGTAGAATCTTCGCGTGTCCGAGGATGTCCCGGTGCTGAGCGATTCGCTCATCGACGTGTTCGCGAGCGGGAGCTGGATCTTCCTGCCCGCCGCACCCGCGCGAGGTCTCGCGACCGAGCTGGAGGCGGAGATCCTCGACGAGCAGTTCTCGTGGTGCGAGAACCCGCACCTCGGCGAAGGGGCAGGGCTGCTGGTCCTCAGCGCGGCGATGAACGGCTGGAGGCTGCTGCACGGCGCGAGCGAGGCGGTGGGCTGGGCGGCCGGCATGCTCAGCGAGCGGCGCGACGTATACCGCGCGACCATCGACGTGCGGCTGCCGGCGATGAGCTGGGCTTTCCTCGAGCGCGGTGCGCCGACACGCACCGTCTCCGTCGAGCTCGGCGACGACGGTGACCTGGTCACTCGAACCTCCGGTCATCCGCTTCCGTTCGAGGCCGACGGCATCGACCTCCCGGACACCGGCACAGGTCTCGACGCGTTCTTCTACCCGGTCGCCCTGCTCGCCGAGCATGGGGTCACCCTCCACGACCTCGAGCTCGCGCTGGACCGGCCGAGTGTCACGCTCCGGGTGCGATGACGCGGTAGCGCACCAGCACCACTCCGGAGGCGAAGGCGTGCGTCTCCCGCAGCTCCAGCTGCAGCATCAGGTCGGTCGGCAGTGCCGGCGTCCCACCGCCGACGGAGATGGGGACGAGGAGAAGCGCGACCTCGTCGACCAGCCCGGCGCGGAAGGCCTCCGCCGCCAGCGTCGGGCCGCCGATGGAGACATCGCCGGACGCGGAGTCGACCAGAGCACGCACCGCTGCCGGATCGAAGACCGACTCGACGCGAGTGCGCGGGGTCGTCACACCGGTCACCGTCGACGAGTACACGACCTTGTCGGCGGCACGCCAGATGTCCGCGTACTCGCGTATCACCGTAGGTTCGTCGCCCTTGCCGATGTCGTTCCAGACGCGCATGGTCTCGTACATCCGTCGGCCGTAGAGGTAGGTGGAGACGCCGCGCTCGCGGGCGTTGACGGCAGCGTGGACCTCCTCGTCGGGCGCTGCCCAGTCGAAGGAGCCGGTGGTGTCGGCGGTGTAACCGTCGAGCGAGGCGATCGCCGAGAACACGAGAGACATGCCGCGACTCTAGGCCTCGGCGGCACGTGAGAACAGGGCTACGACGTGCGCTAGTGGGGGAGGAGCGCAGCCAGCGCACGCAGTTCGTCGCCGAAGATCAGCGGCACGACGATGTCGAGCATGAAGCCGATCATGATGGCGAGGACTGCGGCGCTGGCCGCGAGAACGACCACTGTGGCGAACAGCCTGAGATAGGTGTTCTCCGCCGCTGACGCGAGTGCCCCCCGCACTCGCGTCAGTTCCCCCTGGTGGCGGTGCTCCAGCGTGGTCATCTCGTTTCCCTCCGTGGCCTTCCCCTCGGCCACGACACCCAGTCAAGCCGGGATGGGATGCTCCGGCATCGGCCGATGGTCGGCTCGTGGTCATCCCGAGGGATGACACCGCCGCCGGTCGACGGGGGACCGAAGGGGACTCGTAGGACTTTTACCGCGGGAGAAGGGAGGCGACCACAGTGCAGCCCGAGCCCTGGTCGGGGGACGGCGGCACGACCGCCGCGGAGGCGAGCCGGCGCGAGAGCTGCTCGCGGCGTGCTTCGAGTGCGGCGATCGCGGCGTCCAGCTCGGCGATGCCGTCGGCGTACGCGACGACGGCCGCAGGGCATTCGTCGCTGCGGGCGTGGCCCGATCCGAGGCACGCGATGAAGGGCGCCGCTTTGCTGGGCGGGATGCCGACGGCGGCGAGTTCGCGGATCTCCCGCGCCGCACGCAGCTGGCCGTCGTCGTAGTCCCGATATCCGTTGGATAGCCGCTGCGGCGCCAGCAGCCCGAGGCGCTCGTAGTAGCGCACGGCCTTCACTGTCACACCGGCCCGGTCGGCCAGTTCGCTGATCTGCATCTGACGAACCTCCACGGCGGCGCGATCACGCCGCTCCGCCGCCAGCGTAAACCCTGACCCGTGGGGCAGGGTCAAGGAGGCCGACGGAACGGCCGCTCACTCCGCGCGCGAGAACTCCGATGCCCTGGCCACCTGCTCGGGCGTCAGAGCCACACCGGTATAGCGCTCGAACTGCCGCGCCGCCTGCAGTGCGACGACCGAGGCACCGGTGATGAGCCGCTTGCCCGCCGACCGACCCGCCGCGATCAGCGGTGTCTCGGCCGGGAAGGCGACCACGTCGAACACGACCGACGCGCGCTGCACGAACGCCTCGTCGAAGGCGAGGGCGTCCTCCTCCGCGCCGCGCATGCCGAGCGGTGTCACGTTCACGATCACGTCGAAGTTGGGCTCCGGCTCGCGCGCGGTCCACGTGTAGCCGTACTTGTCGGCGAGTGCAGAGCCGGCACGGTCATTGCGGGCGAGCACGGTCAGGTCGTCGAAGCCCGCACCGCGGAAAGCCGCGACGACGGCCTTTGCCATGCCACCCGAGCCGCGCACGATCACGCGGGACGCCGGGTCGACTCCGTGCTCGTCGAGGAGCTGGGCCACCGCTTCGTAGTCGGTGTTGGACGCTGTGAGCAGGCCGTCCTCGTTGACGACCGTGTTCACGGACTCGATCGCCAGAGCCGACGACTCCAGGTTGTCGACGAGCGGGATGATCGCCTCTTTGAACGGCATCGACACGGAGCAGCCGCGGAAACCGAGCGCCCGGATGCCGCGAATCGCACCCTCCAGGTCGTCGGTCGTGAACGCCTTATAGACGAAATTCAGCCCGAGTTCGTCGTAGAGGAAGTTGTGGAACCGTGTCCCGAGGTTGCTGGGACGGCCGGAGAGGGAGATGCAGACCTGCATGTCCTTGTTCAGGATGGGCATGGGTCCATTGTGGCAGGGGGCGTGAACGACGGGCGGCCCTCCCTGAACGCACCCGAAACGATGGTGCTCGAAGCGACGGTGGCACAACCGTTACGTTCACAACTTGACTACAACTCAGCGATGATTCACTCTTATCGCTATGATCGCCGCTCCGGGTCTTCCCCCGCGTGGCGCACGCAACCCCGGGTCTCAGGGCGCGCTCAGGCACTTGAACCAGGAGCGCCTCGTCGAGTTCCTGCTGACCAACGGCTCGTCCACCCAGGCTGAGCTGGCACGCGGGACGGGCCTGTCCACCGCCACCGTCTCGAACATCGTCCGCGACATGAGGTCGAAGGGCGTCGTGGCCACCTCGCCGGTGACCTCCAGCGGCCGGCGTGCGCTGCTGGTGCAGCTGACGGACACGGGCGACATCGCCGTCGGCTTCGATTTCGGGCGCCGGCACGTGCGAATCGTGCTCTGCACCCTCGGCTACGAGGTGATCGCCGAGGAGGAGGTTCCGCTGCCGCTCGGTTACGACGTCTCCGAGGCCGCGAAGGAGGCCGCCGGGCTCCTCGATCGGATGCTCGCCGCTGGAGCGCACGACCGGCAGGCGGTCCTCGCCGTCGGGATCGGCATCCCCGGCCCGATCGACCGCCGCACCGGGACCGTACTGCAGGGGCCATCCTCCCGGAATGGGTCGGAGTGCGCCTGCGCGACCTCGAGGACGCGTTCCGGTTCTCGGTCGTGGTGGACAACGACGCGAACCTCGGCGCGCTCGCAGAGGTGACATGGGGTGCGAATCGCGGGGTGCGCAATCTGATCTTCGTCAAGATCGGCACGGGCATCGGCGCCGGGCTGATCCTCAACGGGTTGCCGTACTACGGCTTCCTCGGGATCACGGGCGAGCTCGGGCACATCCCGGTCACCGAACAGGGCGTGATCTGCCGCTGCGGCAATCGGGGCTGCCTGGAGACGATCGCGTCGACGAGCGTGATGATCGAGACGCTCGGCCACGGGGCGAACGCGCCGGTCAGCACGGCGGACGTCCTGCGGCGGGGACGCGACCGCGACCCCGCCGTCCTTCGCGTGGTGAGCGACGCCGGCATCGCGATCGGCCAGGCGATCGGCAACATCGCCAACGTCATCAATCCCGAGCTCGTCCTCATCGGCGGACCGCTGGTGGGGCTCGGCGACGCACTTCTGGATCCGATCAGGCGCGGCATCCGGCACAACGCCATCCCCGTGATCGCCGAGACGACCGAGGTGCGCATCTCGTCGCTCGGCGACCGCGCGGAATCCCTCGGTGCGGCTGCCCTGGTCATCCAGGGCGCACTCGCCGGCAACGAGTAGAGCGACCACTCCCGCCGGATCGAACCGCCGTTCTAACCGACCGGCGAGCCAAATGCTACCGACCGTCTCGAAGTGGATATGTAACCATCGATATTTGGCGGTAACATTGAAACCGCGTTCATTCACCCGGCGCAATCACGCATACCGCATTCAGCCCGAACACGATCCAAGGAGCGACGATGCCGTCGAACGCAGTCATCCTGCAGATGCGCGCCATCACCAAGGAGTTTCCCGGCGTGAAGGCGCTCGAGGATGTCTCTCTCACCGTTCACGCGAACGAGATCCATGCGATCTGTGGCGAGAACGGCGCGGGCAAGTCCACCCTGATGAAGGTCTTGTCTGGGGTGTACCCGTACGGAACGTACAGCGGAGACATCGTCTACCAGGGTGAGGTCATGCGTTTCAAGGACATCAAGTCCTCGGAGCAGCGCGGCATCGTGATCATCCACCAGGAGCTGGCGCTGATCCCCGAGCTCTCGATCACCGAGAACATCTTCCTCGGCAACGAGCCGGGTCGCGGCGGCGTGATCGACTGGAACGCGGCGAAGTCCCGTGCGACGGAGCTTCTCGCGCGCGTCGGCCTGAGCGACGACCCGGACACGCAGATCAAGAACATCGGCGTGGGCAAGCAGCAGCTCGTGGAGATCGCCAAGGCGCTCAACAAGGACGTCAAGCTCCTGATCCTCGACGAGCCGACCGCCGCGCTGAACGAGGCGGAGTCCGCCCACCTCCTGGACCTGATCGTCGGGCTGAAGCACAAGGGTGTCAGCTCGATCATCATCAGCCACAAGCTCAACGAGATCGAACAGACCGCGGATGAGATCACAATCATCCGCGACGGCCATTCCATCGAGACGCTCAACGTCAAGGGCGATGGCGTCGACGAGGACCGGATCATCCGGGGCATGGTCGGACGCACCCTCGAGAGCCGGTTCCCGGAGTACACCCCGAAAATCGGAGAGGTCCTGTTCGAGGTGCGCAATTGGGTCGTCGAGCACCCGCAGATACCCGACAGGCTCGTGGTCAAGAACTCCAGCTTCACCGTCCGGCGCGGTGAGATCGTCGGCTTCGCCGGACTGATGGGTGCGGGTCGCACCGAGCTCGCGATGAGCATCTTCGGCCGGTCGTACGGCACGTACGTGTCGGGCGAGATGTACAAAGACGGCCGTGAGATCCGCGTGCGCACCGTGTCCGACGCGATCGACAACGGTCTGGCCTACGTGAGCGAGGACCGCAAGGTGCTCGGTCTGAACCTCCTCGACGACATCAAGCAGTCGATCGTCGCGGCGAAGCTGAAGAAGATCGCGAAGCGCGGGGTCGTCGACGACCGCAAGGAGTACGCGGTTGCCGAGGGGTACCGCAAGAGCCTCCGCATCAAGAGCCCGGACGTGGACCGCGGCGTTGCGACTCTCTCCGGTGGCAATCAGCAGAAAGTCGTGCTGGCCAAGTGGATGTTCACCGATCCGGACATCCTGATCCTCGACGAGCCCACGCGTGGTATCGACGTGGGCGCCAAGTACGAGATCTACGGCATCATCCAGCAGCTGGCCGCCCAGGGGAAGGGCGTCATCGTCATCTCCTCGGAGCTGCCGGAACTCCTCGGCATCTCGGACCGCATCTACACGATCTTCGAGGGCCAGATCACCAACGAGCTTCCCATCGCGGAGGCCACCCCCGAGACGCTCCTCAAGAGCATGACATCCGCCGAGAAGAAGGCAGCGAGAAAATGACGACACAGACACCTGCCGCAAAGAGTCCCGGAGGGATCCGCGACCTCGGCAAGATGTTCGGCGGAGGCCAGTCCACTGGGCGCCAGTTCGGCATCCTCGGTGCCCTCGTGGTCATCATCCTGCTGTTCCAGATCATGACCGAAGGCAAGACCCTCGACCCGGTCAACCTGATCAACCTGGTCAACCAGAACGCGTACGTGCTCATTCTGGCGATCGGCATGGTGATGGTCATCATCGCCGGCCACATCGACCTCTCGGTCGGATCGGTCGCCGCCGTCGTGGGCATCATCGTGGCCAAGTCCATGACCGACTGGCAGCTGCCCTGGCCCATGGCCATCCTGCTCGGCCTCCTGGTCGGCGTGGTCATCGGTGCCTGGCAGGGCTGGTGGGTCGCCTACGTCGGCGTGCCCGCGTTCATCGTGACCCTGGCGGGCATGCTGATCTTCCGCGGCCTCAACCAGCTGATCGGAAACGCCAACACCATCCCGGTTCCGGACGAGTTCACGTTCATCGGCGGCGGGTTCCTCCCCGAGTGGGGCCCGGACACCGGCTACAACAACTCCACCCTGCTGTTGGGGCTGGTGGTCGCGGTGGCGATCGCGCTCCTCGAGGTGCGCACGCGTCGCAACCAGGCCAAGACGGGTGCAGAGAGGGTGCCGCTGTGGGTGAGCGTGTTCAAGGTGCTCGTGCTCGACGCCGTCGTGATCTACGCGACGCTGCTGTTCGGAGGCGGCCGGGTGGGAACCTCCTTCCCGGTGTCGGGAATCATCCTCGGTCTGCTGATCATCCTGTACTCGTTCGTGACCCGGAGCACGATCTTCGGCCGTCACGTCTACGCGGTCGGCGGCAACGCGCACGCGGCGGAGCTGTCGGGTGTGAAGATCAAGCGCGTCAACTTCTTCGTGATGATGAACATGTCGGTGCTTGCCGCGCTGGCCGGGATGATCGCCGTGGCTCGCTCGGTCTCGTCCGGCCCGCAGGACGGCCTCGGCTGGGAGCTCGACGCGATCGCGGCCGTGTTCATCGGTGGTGCCGCGGTGTCCGGCGGAATCGGAACCGTCGCGGGATCCATCGTCGGTGGTCTGGTCATCGCCGTGCTCAACAACGGCCTCCAGTTGCTCGGCGTGACCAGCGACAAGGTCCAGATCATCAAGGGCCTCGTCCTTTTGATCGCGGTCGGCATCGACGTCTATTCGCACCGTCGCGGCGGACCCTCGCTGATCGGACGCTTGTTCGGCGGCGGCGGCCGCCGCACCGTCGCGGCTGAGGCCGCGGGAGTCGAGCAGCCCGCCGTCGTCCCCACGTCGGAACCGGCCGAGGACTCCTCCCGGTCGCTGACCACCTGATCCAGCCGTCGCCCACGACGTCGCCCCGCACACCAGAAGGAAACGAAGAATGCGCAAGATCGCACTCGCGACACTGGCCATCGCCGCTGCCGCCACGCTCGCCCTGTCGGGCTGTTCCACCCGTACCGGCTCCGCGGGGTCGACGGAGTCGGGATTCGCCAAGGATGCCACGATCGGTGTCGCCCTCCCGAGTAAGACGTCGGAGAACTTCGTCCTCGCAGGCGGCCTGTTCACGGAGGGGCTCAAGAAGGCCGGTTTCAGGGGCGACGTGCAGTACGCGGGCGGTACCAGCCTGGTCGCCGACCAGCAGTCCCAGATCCAGGCGATGATCACGAAGGGGGCCAAGGTCATCGTCATCGGATCGGTCGACGGTGGCCAGCTGACCGCGCAGACCAGGGCCGCGCACGACGCCGGCGCGGTCGTCATCGCCTATGACCGCCTCATCATCAACTCGAAGTACGTTGACTACTACGTCGCGTACGACAACGAGAAGGTCGGCGAGTTGCAGGGCCAGTCCCTCCTCGACGGTCTGGCCAAACGCTTCCCGGGCGTGAAGCCCTACAACATCGAGCTGTTCTCCGGATCGCCTGACGATGCGAACTCCAAGGTCTTCTGGCGAGGCGCGATGAAGATCCTGCAGCCGAAGATCGACGACGGCACCCTCCGGGTCGTCTCGGGGCAGACCGACATCAAGGCGACCGCGACGCAGGGCTGGTCGGGCCAGAACGCGCAGAACCGCATGGATACGCTGCTTGCTGCGAACTACAGCTCGACCGAGCTCCATGGCGTGCTGGCGCCGAACGACACCCTCGCCCGGGGAATAATCACTTCGGTTCGGAGCACGGGCAAGCCGATCCCCGTCGTCACCGGCCAGGACTCGGAAGCGCAATCGGTCAAGTCCATCATGGCCGGGGAGCAGTTCTCCACGATCAACAAGGACACTCGCAACCTCGTCAACCAGGCCATCGTGATGGTCAAGGACCTCCAGCAGGGCAAGAAGCCGGAGATCAACGACGACACGTCCTACGACAACGGGGCCCGGATCGTCCCGGCCTACCTGCTGAAGCCGATCATCGTGACCAAGGAGAACGCGGCCGAGGCGTACGCGGACGACCCGCTCCTGGAGCCGCTGACGAGGTAGTCGACCCACATCAGCCGAGAAGGCCGGTCCCGTTCGGGCCGGCCTTCTGTCGTATCCGGTGGGCCGCTGTCCGCCATCGGTGTAGTTGCGTCTCTGGCGACCGTTATCGATCTGTTGCCTTCACTATTTGATGCGAAGACTAAAATTTGCGTTTACTACTTATGACCAACCCGTACGGCGCACGCGCGCCGGGATACTCTTCGTGATGGCACGAATCCGCATCAGGGCAAGGAGCCGGCCACAAACGACGACAAGTCGTAGGACAAAGGCGTCAAGGTCGTCCCGGCCTACCTGCTGAAGCCGTCATCGTGACCAAGGAGAACGCTGCGGAGGCGTACGCCGACGACCCGACTCTGGAGCCGTTGACCAAGTAGCCGGCGTTCGAACTCGGCCAGAAGGCCGATCCCGATCGGGACCGGCCTTCTGGCGTCGCTGCAGACATCTCCCCCTTGGCCATTCCCCCTGGTCGAGCGTGTCTCCACGGTACGGCGGGGGAGGGGGCGGCATCCGGGCTGTCACGGATACCGCGGGCCCGTGGTGTCACGGAACGGGGGCCTCAGAGCCGGTTGAGCACGTCTCCGAGCCGCGTCACGTAGTCGTCGATGAGGATGACCGCGGCGCGGCCATCGCGCCTGGTCGTCGCCATGCGCAGCTCCCTTGTGAAGTGAGAGAGCGCCTGTGGGTCGAGCTTGCCGTTCAGCTTGCGACCCAGACGGCGCACCTGCGGGAGGACGTTGCCGAGCGATCGGATGCGCACGTTGTTCCCCTCGATGCGGGCGAAGGCGACGACGAGGTGCTCGAAGATCGTGATGAATCGCATGGTGTCGTCGTTGGTCGCGGCCTCGATGAGCTCGGCCTGGATGTCGGCGATGAGTTCGTCGTCCTCTTCGTCCCACGCCGAGATGCCGCGCAGTGCCGCGCCGGCCCAGAGGTCGCCGGCGACCTGCACGGACTCGAGGACGCCGTCGATGTCGAACGCGGCGACGCGCGTGAACCGGTTGCGCTCCATCTCGACGAGTCCCTGCTCGGCGAGGCGGTCGAGCGCGTGGCGGATGGGGGTGCGTGAGATTCCGAGCCACTCGACCAGGTCGGAGTCTCGGAGTCGCTCGCCGGGCTCGAGCGTGCCGTCCATGATGGCGGCCTCGATTCGGACGTAAGCCTCGTCGGAGAGGGAGATACGGGCGACGTGATCGGTGGGCATTGGCATGTGTCGGGTCTCCTCGGGGGAAGGATCGAGATGGGAGGGGTGGAACGATCGGTTTGCTGTGACCAGATTCCTATTGCTAAACTATAAATATACCAGATCAAACACTGAGTTCAGGAAACGAGCCCCATGACCCTCGAAGAACTCCGCGCGCGGTTCCCCTCGCTCGCGGCAGACAGGCGCCTCCTCCGAAACGATGTCTATGCGATCCTTCTAGCCGGCATTGTCGCCGGTGACCTGGCTCCGGGCGAACGCCTCAAGGACGCAGAGCTCACCGAAGCCCTCCGCGTCTCGCGAACGCCGGTGCGGGAGGCGATGAGCCGCCTCTCCCAGGTCGGTCTCATCCACACCGCACCGAACCGCTACACGCTGGTCGCGCCGATGGACAACGCAGAGACCTGCAGCGTGATCGGCGTGCTGGGGCTATTGTTGCCCGCAGCGATCCGAAGTTCGATCGACGACCTCGACGTCGACACCGAGCTCGAGCTGACGGTGATCGCCGAACGGCTCGAACGGGAGCCGGCCTCCTCGCCGATCGACGCTCTTCAGCGCACCACGAGTGCGTTCCTCGACGGCATCCACGACCGGGTGCTCGCCGAGACGATCGAGACGCTGCTGCCGCGGTTCATCCGCTATGTCGCACTGTCCGAGGTCGGCGCCGCCGCTGCCTCGCGCGATCGGGTGCTTGCGCTCACGCGTGCCCTCGCCACCGCCGATGAGTCGGCGATCGAGGTGATGGAGCAGATGCTCCGCGAGCTCGCCGACACGCTCACGCCGAGTGTCGGCGGAGCCGGCTGAGGACGTTCGCCGGGAAGACGAGCAGCAGGAGCACGAGAACGACGAGGATGCCTGCCGCGGCGACGAGAGCAGCCACCAGGCCGAGAGTCACATCGAAGACGAAGAACACGACTCCCGAGGTGAGCACGGCGACCAGGCCGATCGTGATGCGCAGCAGCCGGTTGGCGATGGACACCGTCTCGACCTTCTCGTGGTGCCGGAACAGCTGGCGGTGCAGAGCGACCGGCGCGAGGCCGAGCGCAGTGCATCCCGCGGCGAGCATGACCAGAACGAGATAGAAGCCCACCTGGAAGGGGGTGAGTGAGCCGAAACGCTGCTGGAAGGCGATGGCGAGCAGGAAACCGCTGATGAGTTGCGTGCCGGTCTGCGTGACGCGCAGTTCTTGGAGGATCTCGTTCCAGTTGCGATCCGCCCGCTGAGTCGCGGATTCCGGTCGGCCGTCGTCGGGATCGATGTCGCCCTCGTCGGGGATCTCGCTCATCGCCCCATGGTCGTCCTCTGCGGCGGGGGACGCAATGCGCGCACTCCTTGCGCCGTGAGCGCGGCACGGTAGAAGCGCACCAGCTCCGCCGCGCTGGGGCGCTGGGCGGCCATGGTGGCGGTGTCGGAGCGCCGCCTCGCCAGGTGATGGCGCCAGGACTCGGCTGCGCAGCGGTGATCCCACGCTACGGCCGCCGCGGCCTCCAATGTTCGGCACCAGCCGATCAGCTCCCGTGCCTCCGATCGCGGCGCCCAGGTGACCACGCGAAACCAGATTTCGGGCTGGTTGACGTCGCCGAAAGAGAAGCGACGGACGACGGCGTACGAGTGGCCGAGTGCGCCCTGGCTGAGCAGCCATTCCGTGGGCTGCGCGTTCGCCACGGGGTGCCAGGATGCGCTCACGTCAGAACGTTAGGGAGAACCGCCGACACCACCACCGCCGGCAACGCGAATCAGGTCAGAAGTCGGATGAGAGCAGCGACGACCGCCGCGGCCGGGACCACGATGATGAACGGGACGCGCGCGGCGTAGAGACCCGCGGCGATCGCGATAGCGGGGAGTCGGGCATCCAGCTGGAGCGTCTGACCTGCGCCGAAGGTCTGCACGCAGATCAGCGCCGCGAGCAGGGCGGCCGTGAGCAGGTCGCTCGTGCGCGCGACGGTGGGATGATCGAGCGCCCGGGGAGGGACGAGCCAGCCCGCGGCCTTGAGAGTGAGTACGGCGATGGATCCGAGCAGGATGATGTTCCAGGTCGTCAGGGCTCGACCTCCCGCTCCATCGGGATCGGGTCGGGGTGCTGCCCGTCGTCGCGCTTGCCGAAGAGGTTGAACGCACCGAAGACGATCGCGACCACCGCCGCGGCGAGAATCGGGAGGCCGGGCATGAGGAACGGGGTCAGCAGTGTGGCGGCGAACCCGGCGGCGACCGCGACGGCCTGCGTCTGGCGGGCGCGGAGCCGCGGCCAGAGGAGCCCGAGGAACGCTGCGGCGGCCGCCGCGTCCAGACCGTAGGCTTTGACGTCGCCGATCAGGTCGCCGAGCAGAGCCCCGGCGAGCGTCATGAGGTTCCAGCCGATGTACACGACGAGCCCCGTGACCCAGAATCCGATGCGTTGCGCGCGCGGCTCGGTCGGGGCGGTGGCAACCGCCGTCGACTCGTCGATGGTGAGCTGGGTCGCGGCGGTACGCCTCCAGAAGCCGGAGCCGATGATGCGGGACAGGCGGAGCGCGTAGAACGAGTTGCGGATGCCGAGAAGGGCCGCGCTGGCGATCGCCGTGCCTCCCGCCGCGACGCCGCCGGACGCGAGGACCCCGATGAGCGCGAACTGGGATCCGCCGCTGAACATCACCAGGCTGAGGACGCAGGCCTGCCAGACCTCGAGCCCCGATGCGGTTGCTAGCGCGCCGAAGGAGATGCCGTAGAGCGCCGTCGCGATGCCGACCGCCCAGCCGGAGCGCGAGGCCGCACGCTCCTGGTCGGTACGGGCGCGGGACACCCTGTCGAGATTAGGGCGTATCTCCCGACACTGCACCTCGTGGGCTGACGCTGGTCGCTACGGCGCAGAGTCGGGAGACACGCCCTGGTCGGCGATGCTGCGGATCATCGCACCGCTCGCCCCGAATGATCAGCGCGCGGAACTCTTCGCTGGAGTGTTCCTCGTGAGCTACCTGGCCTATGGCCTCCCCGCGCTCGCGGCCGGGGAGCTGATCGGAACGATCGGCCTCCTGCCCACCGCCTTGGGTTACGCGGCCGCCGTCGCGGTGGCCGCGTCGGTCGCGATGGTGGTGCAGATCATCCGCCTCGTCGGCTCGGGCCGCGTCGCCGGGCAGGGCGCGGAGCCCGTCAGGGAGCCGGTCAGGCCAGGTCGATGAGCACCTTGCCCACGATGCCGTCCTCCACGGCGTCGTGGGCGGCTGCCGTCTGCTCGAGCCGGAAACGGGTGATCGGGAGGCCGTGGTCGGCTCCGACCGGCAGTGCGCCGGCGGCTGCCGCAGCGGCGACGGCGCGTACTGCGGCCTCCTTCACCTCGGGCGTCACCGTGTAGGTCAGGAGGAACTGCCAGCGCAGGTTCTTCTGCATCGACGGGCGGATCGGGATGGTGACCTCGGTCGATCCCGGTGCGTCCGCGTAGCTCGCGATCGTCGCGTTGGGGCCGGCGACCCTCGTATCGAGCTCGGCGTTGGCGCTCACGTTCACCTCCACCACGATGTCGACGCCGCGTGGCGCGAGCGCCCCGATCGCCTCGGCCGTGTCCGACTCCCGGTAGTCGACGACATGGTGCGCGCCGGCGGCGCGCGCGAGCTCGGCCTTCTCGTGACTGCTCACGGTCGCGATGACCGTCGCCCCGGCCCAGACAGCCAGCTGGATGGCGGCGTGGCCGATGGCTCCCGCGCCACCCGCGACAAGTACCGTTCGCCTCTCGAGGGCGCCCGGCGACAGCTCGTCCGGCACGGACTCGGATGACGTGAGCGCGCGGTGGGCCGTCAGGGCCGGGATGCCGAGCGAGGCCCCGACGTCGAAACCGACGTCGTCGGGGAGCACGACCGCCTGGTTCCTCGGGAGGACGACCAACTCCTGCGCCGTGCCGTCCGGTCGCTGGTAGGCGGCGTCCCACACCCACACCCGGTCGCCGGGCGCCAGGTCGGACACGCCAGGCCCGACCTCGTCGACGACCCCCGCGCCATCCTGGTTCGGCACCTGCGGGCGCGGGAGCTCGGTGGGACCGGAGCCCTGCCGGGATTTCCAGTCCGTCGGGTTGACTCCGGAGACGTGGATGCGCACGCGCACCTGGCCTACGCCGGCATGTGGCTCGGGTCGCTCGCCGAGCGTGAGAACGTCGGAATCACCGGTGGACGTGTAGCTGACAGCCTTCATGCGACCAAGCCAACCACGTGGGAGGCCCGCCCGTCAGCCCGCGGAGCACGCGCCCGAGCTGATCGGCGTCGGGCCGACGGAGCCGAGCACCGGACGCAGCTCATCGAGCGTGAGCGCGTATCCTGTGTCGGGGTCGATCGTCGACCGCGCGAAGACGACGCCGACGACGTCGCCGCTCTGGTCGAGCAGCGGGCCGCCGGAATTGCCCGGGCGGATGGAGCCGCGGAGCGAGTAGATCTGCCGCTCGACCGCCCCGCTCTGGTAGATGTCGGTGCCACGCGCGGCCAGCTGGTCGCGCACTCGCTGCGGAGTGATCGTGAACGGGCCGTCGCCGGGGTAGCCCGCCGTGTACGCCTGGTCGCCGGCGCCGAGATCCTGCCCGATGTCGAGAGCGGGCGTGCGGAGGTCGGTGACGTCGAGCACCGCCAGGTCGCGCTCGGGGTCGAACGCCACGAGCGTCGCACGGTCGACGGTGGTTCCGCCGGACTCGCGTACGACGATCGACGATGCGCCGGCCACGACGTGAGCGTTGGTGACCACCCGGCCGCGCTGCACGACCCAGCCGCTGCCCTCGGAGTCCACACCGCACGCGGGTTTGGAGGCCAGCACCCTCACCACGGACTGCTCCGACTTCGCTACGTCGGCGGGGACGCCGGAATCCGGCGGTGCGATGCTCTTGATCGGCTCCCCGCCCTCGAACACCTTCGGGAGTCCTGCGCCAGCGAGAGCGTCGTCGACCGCGCCGAGCACGGTCGAGGAGGGGAGCGGTGCGATGCTGTTCAGGGTGGAGACGACGCGGGAGGAGTCGGCGGCCTGCACGACGGTCGCGAGGCTCGTGGCCATGGCGAAACCGGCGACGAGCCAGACGACGACGGCCCAGGTGACGAAGCCCAGCACGGCGCCGATCAGCGAGTCGACCCAGCGGACTGGCCCGTGCCGCAGCACCTTGCCGATCACCGCGGCGGCGGCGGTTGCGAGGGCGTAGACCACGGCGGCGCACACCAGCAGGACGACCGCGGCGACGATGGATCGCTGGCTGACCCCGGTGAGCCCGGAGGCGGCCATCCAATCGACGACCATCGGTGCGAGTAGGAGGCCGAGGGAGAGGCCCACGCCGAGGCCGATCAGCGCCCCGGCAGCGCGGATGGCGCCGTTGCTCCAGCCTGCGACCACCGCGAGGACGGCGAGCACCAGCAGCACGACGTCGACCACGATCTCCACGCGACTCACCCTGCCCCACCAGGCTGGGCGCGGGCTGGGGTGCCGGTGGGCGTCAGCAGTGGTTCTCCTCCGGGTCGTTCAGGTCTGCCGTTCGAGCGTCACGGGAGAGGCGGGAACGGCAGAACCGACCGGGCGCGGCGGCGTCCGGCGGCGCGTCGGGCCGAGTCCGATCACCACGACACCCGCGAGCACGACGGCACCACCGAGCAGTTCTGCGGGCTGCGGGATCTCGCCGAGCCAGACCGCCGCGATCCCCACCGCGACGGGCGACACCAGGTAGAGCAGCGATGTCGCGGTGGCCATCGGCAGGCGCGCGACCGCGTATCCCCACAGCACGAATCCCGCAGCGGACGGCAGCAGGCCGAGGTAGGCGGCACCCAGCCATGCCTCCGGGCCGGCGGAGGCCAGCGCGGGAAGGGACCACGGGAGTGCAACGAGCAGCGGGATCAGGCCGGCGACCATCGCGTACGTGGCCACCTCCAGCCCCGAGTAGCGGCGGAGGAGTGGCTTGGTCAGTGGATGGTAGACGCCCTGGACGACCATCGCCGCCACTACCAGCCAGACGGCTCCACTCAGCGTGAGGCCCGACCGGGCGACCGAGACGATCGCGACGCCTCCGAGTGCGACGCCACTGCCGATCAGCTTGAGCAGAGTGAGGCGCTCGCCGAAGGCGCCGACCGCGATGGCTACGCTCACGAGGGGCGCGGCGGTGACGATGAGGCTCGCGGTGCCCGCCGGCACGGTGAGCTCCCCGGCGGTCAGCAGCACCTGATAGACGGCCATCCCGATCACACCGCAGGCCGCGATGAGCGGCAGGTCGCGCCGGGCGGGCACGCGCACGCCGGCGAACGGTGCGACGACGAGCAGGGCGACGCAGGCTACGGCCGTTCGCACGAGTGCCAGTCCAAAGGGTCCGAGTTCGTGAGCAGCGGCGCGGATGGCCGGGAAGGCGCTGGCCCAAAGCAGGACGACGAGCAGCCCGGCGATGGCGATGCGGACGCGCGCGATGGTTGCCGAGCTCATGTCTTCACCCTGAGGGCAAGCATTCAAAATGTCTATTTACTTTGATTGGTTGAACGCGTAAGAATCGATGATGTGTTGGACGCAAGAAAACTCCGGATGCTGGCCGAACTCGATCGGCTCGGCACGGTCGCTGCCGTCGCCGCGGAATTGCACCTGACCCCGCCCGGTGTCTCGATGCAACTGGCGGCCCTCGAGCGCGAGCTCGGCCTCCCGCTCACCGAGCGCCGCGGTCGCGGCCTCGCGCTGACCGCGGCGGGCCGCACGCTCGCCGCGCACGGCAGCGCGGTCGCCGACCTGCTGTCTCTTGCCGAGTTGGAGGTCGCGGCGCTGCGCGATGGCGCCGTGGGGACGTACCGAGTGGGTGCGTTCCCCTCGATCGCGCGCACGGTGGTGGCGGACGCCTGGCGGACCCTGCGCGGCGACGGCGGCCTCAGCATCCGGATGGAGTTGCTCGAGCTCGAGCCGCGCGCCTCGTTGCCGGCGCTTGCCGCGGGCGAAGTGGATATCGCCCTCACCCACGCCTACTCGAATATGGCCGAGTCGGCCGGACCTGGATTCGTCGCGACGCTCATCGCGGTCGAGCCGGTCTGGCTCGCGGTGCCCGATGGCGACCCGGCCGGCACCAGTGGGCCGGCAGATCTCCACGCCTTCGCCGACCACGACTGGGTCGTGCCGCACCGACAATGGACCTGCTACGAGATGACCGAGCGCGCGTGCGGGCTCGCCGGGTTCACGCCACGGTCGGTCGCGGAGGCGAGCGACTTCGCCGTCCTTCTCGCGCTCGTCGGCGCGGGGGCGGGCGTCGCGCTCGTGCCCGAGCTGACCGTCGCGGAGGCCCCCGACGGTGTGCGCCTGCTTCCGCTCGCGACCCCCGTCGTGCGCAACGACTACGCGGTCATCCGGGCAGCCTCCGCGACCGATCCCGGGCTGGCGCGCGTGCGTTCGCTCCTGGCAGAGACGGCCGCCGGAGTGCTCGCCGAGCGGGAGCGGACCTCCGCCCGCCGCTGACTCCTCGCGCAGAAACCGACCGGCGCGTGGGTATATTACGAGGAAGCGCCGGGGTGCCCGAAGCCCCACGCGGAGGAGGAGCCGTGCCCAAGGGAGCGAACCTCCCCGCGATCGCCGCGTTCAACGAGACTGTGGTGCTCGACGCGGTGCGCCGCTCGGAGGGCGGCCTGAGCAGGGTCGAGCTCGCCTCCGTCACCGGGCTGTCCGCGCAGACGGTCACCAACGTCACGCGCCGGCTGCTCACGCAGGGTCTCATCCAGGAGGCCGGTAAGCAGAACGAAGGGAGCCCGGGCAAGCCGCGCACCCTCCTGCGGCTCGACGCGGCGGGCGCCTATGCCGTAGGCGTGCACCTCGACCCGACCGTGATCACCTGCGTGCTTCTGGACCTCGAGGGCGAGGTCGTCGAGCGCGACCGGAGGCCGTCGCCCCCGGACGGCGATGCGGAGGCGACGCTGGCGGCCATCCTGGAGGCCATCCGTTCCGTGCTCGCGACTCCCGGCGTCGATCCCGCCCGGGTCATCGGGGTGGGCGTCGCGGCGCCGGGCCCGATCGACGCCGAGACCGGGGTGGTGGTGCGCCCTCCGCTGATCCCGGGCTGGAACGACTTCCACCTCCGCGACGAGCTCACGAGTGCGACCGGACTCCCGTCGCTGGTCGCCAAGGATGTGATCAGCGCGGCCGTCGCGGAGCGCTGGCGCGACCCGGCGGGCGCGAGCAAGGACTACGCCTTCGTCTACTACGGCACCGGCGCCGGCATCGGGCTGGTGCTCGGCGGCGAGGTGTACACCGGCTCGACCGAGAACGCGGGCGACGCCGGCCATGTGCTGGTCGATCCGGGCGGCGCGCTCTGCGCGTGCGGGCGTCGGGGCTGCTGGGGCGAGTCCGTGCGGCCGCAGCGCCTGGTGATGCAGGGGCTGTGGGCGGGCGCGCTGGAACCTCCGGCCGGTGAGGCGGTGGTCGACGGCGTCGAACTCGATCTCGACGTGGAGGTCGTGGACGCGCTGTTCACGCAGCTGACGGCCGCCGCGGACGCGGGAGACGAACGCGCGGCCGGCATCCTGGACCGCTCGATCCGCAACACGGCCTACTACCTGTCGAACCTCGCGGCGCTGCTCGACATCGACCGTGTCGTCTTCGGCGGCCCGTCGTGGTCGCGCGTCGAGCGGCGGTACCTCGAGCAGTTGCCGGCGCGGATGGCCGAGATCGACATGACCATCCTCACGCACCCGGTCCTGCTCCAGGGCACCGCTGTCGGCGAGGATGTCGCGGCGGTCGGTGCTGCGTGCCTGGTACTCGACGAGACCTTCTCGCCCCGCGTGAGGCGGCTCTAGAGTTTCCGATCGGCGTCCCCCGAGCGAGGGGAGGGCGGCAACTTCTGTGCATCTCTTGATCTATAAATCAAATTGATTTATAAATTAGAAGAGTCTGTGGCACGGGAGCCGACGGACCTCAATGCAAAGGAGCATCGATGAAGCGAAGTAGGGTATTGGTCGCAACGGTGGCCGCCGCCGCTCTCGTCGCGCTGGCCGGATGTTCGTCCTCCTCCGGCAGTGACGACAAGACCATCAAGGTCGTCTTTCAGGATTACGGATCCGACGTGATGGCCAACTTCATGTCAACGGCGAAGACCGCCTTCGAGAAGGCGAATCCGGGCATGACGATCAACCTCGTCCCGATCAAGGCGGCCGAGAACGACTACTACACCAAGCTCTCCCTCATGAATCGTGCGGCGGCAACCGCCCCCGACGTGATGTCGGAGGACACCTTCCTCATTCGAAGTGACGCGCAGGCCGGCTACCTTGCTCCGCTCGACGCGTACGTCTCGAAGTGGTCGGACTGGTCGAACTTCTTCGACAACGCCAAGGACGCAGGAAAGGGCGACGACGGCAAGATCTACGGCATCCCGACCGGGACCGACACCCGAGCCCTCTGGTACAACAAGCAGATCTTCGCCAAGGCGGGCATCCCGACGCCGTGGGAGCCGAAGACCTGGGACGACGTGCTCGCCGCCGCGAAGAAGATCAAGGCCACGGTGCCGGATGTCATCCCGCTCAATATCTTCTCCGGCAAGGCGGCCGGAGAAGCTAGCGCCATGCAGGGCTTCGAGATGCTGCTCTACGGCGCGAGCGAGAAAGGCCTGTACGACGACGCGACCGGCAAGTGGATCACGGGGTCGAAGGCGTTCACCGACGCGCTCGACGTGATCAAAGAGGTGTACCAGGGCGGCCTCGGCCCCGGACTGGAGGTCACCAGCGACACGAACTACCAGAACACCATCAACAACCAACTCATGCCGCAGGGCAAGCTTGCGATCAACCTGGACGGATCGTGGTCATCCGGCGCCTGGCTGCCGACGGGCGCGACTCCGTGGTCTGAGTGGAACACGGTGTTGGGCACCGCGCCGATGCCGACCCAGCACGGTCAGGCGCCGGGAAAGATCAGCCTCTCCGGCGGCTGGACATTCTCGATGGGGGCGAAGAGCCAGGCCAAGGACTTGGCGTGGAAGTTCATCACGTTCCTCACGGACAAGCAGCGTTCGCTCGACGGGAACATCACCACGGCGGGGATCCCGGTGCGCAAGGACGTCGCCGCCGACCCGAAGTACACGGCCTCCAACCCGACCTCCGAGTTCTTCTCGTCGTTGGTCGATGTCACCAAGTTCCGGCCGGCGACACCGGACTACCCGAAGATCTCCAACGGCATCCAGGTGGCGATGGAGTCGGTGATGACCGGCCAGGCCTCGCCCGCGGAGGCCGCCAAGACCTACGACTCCACCGTCGAGGGGATCGTCGGCAAGGACAAGACGGAGTCGAAGTAACATGACGTCCACCCTCGACGCCGTCGGCGCCGCGCCCGGCCGGACCAACCCGGTCCGGCCGCCGCTCGGGCAGCAGCAGGCACGCAAGCGCGCGCACGCCCGGCGGTCGGTCGCCCGGGCTGTTCCCCTCGTCCCGGCCCTCGGACTCCTGGTCGTCTTCCTGCTCGGGCCGATCCTGTCGTCGTTCTATGGCTCGTTCACGAACATGTCGCTCACCGGCTCGGCGGCGGCGTCGGCGGAGTGGG
Organism: Leifsonia sp. McL0607; assembly: GCF_049993355.1. Lineage (GTDB taxonomy): Bacteria > Actinomycetota > Actinomycetes > Actinomycetales > Microbacteriaceae > Leifsonia. Next base: position 1,574,092 of record NZ_CP188253.1, read on the forward strand.
TGGGCCTCCAGAACTACATCGACCTGTTCAACAGCCCAGACTTCCCGGTGTCGGTGTGGCTGACACTGGTGTTCCTGATCGGCTCGGCGGTCATCGGCCAGAACGTCATGGGCATGCTGCTCGCGCTGCTGATGCGCACCGGGAGTCGCTGGGTCGGCGCCCTGGTCTCGACGTTCGTCGTCGGCGCCTGGGTGCTGCCGGAGATCGTGGCGGCGTTCGCGTCGTACGCCTTCTTCAGCCAGCACGGCACGCTCAACGCCATCCTCGCCGGCTTCGGCGTCGCGGGTCCGTCGTGGCTGTTCGCGTTCCCGATGCTGTCGATCATCCTCGCCAACACCTGGCGCGGCACGGCCTTCTCGATGCTGGTCTACTCGGCCGCCCTGCAGGAGGTGCCGCCTGAGATCACCGAGGCGGCGGAGGTCGACGGGGCGAACGGCGTGAAGCGGTTCTTCCTCGTGACGCTGCCGATGATCCGGCGCAGCATCTCCACCAACCTCATGCTCATCACGTTGCAGACCCTCTCGGTCTTCACGCTCATCTACGTGATGACCGGCGGCGGGCCGGGCAACAAGAGCATGACCCTGCCCGTGCTGGCGTACCAGGAGGCATTCAAGTTCTCCGAGCTCGGCTACGGCACGGCCATCGCGACCATCCTGCTGCTCGTGGGGACGGTCTTCGCGATCGTCTACGTGCGCGCCCTCAAGGCGGAGGTGGACTGATGAAACTATCGTCACCCAACGGCATCGCCCTCAAATGGACGGCCAACGTCCTGCTGCTGCTCATCGGCATCGTGTTCGTGCTGCCGCTGGTGTGGGTGGTGCTGGCGTCGTTCGACGGCAGCGCGACCCTGTCGGTCGCGTGGCCTGAGCAGTGGACACTGGAGAACTTCCAGAAGGTGCTCACCCCCGAGCTCGCGTTCGTCCCGCTGTGGAACAGCCTCCTGCTGTCCGCCGGATGCGCGATCCTCACGGTGATCGTCGCCGTGCTCGCCGCCTACCCGCTTTCGCGGTACCGCAACCGCTTCAACCGGCCGTTCCTCTACGCGATCCTGTTCGGGACGTGCCTGCCGATCACGGCGATGATGGTCCCGGTCTACAGCTTGTTCGTGTCGCTCAACATGATCGACTCGCTCGGTGGGACGATCCTGTTCATGGCGGCGTCGTCGCTCCCCATGGCGATCTGGATGACGAAGAACTTCGTCGACTCGGTGCCGATCTCCCTCGAGGAGGCGGCCTGGGTCGACGGCGCCTCCAGCATGAAGACGCTGTGGACGGTGGTGGTGCCGTTGGTACGCCCCGGCATCGCGGTCGTCTTCATCTACGTGTTCGTCGCGGCCTGGGGCAACTTCTTCGTCCCGTTCGTGCTGCTGCTCAGCCCCGGCAACCAGCCGGCGGCGGTGAGCATCTTCACGTTCTTCGGGCAGTACGGCGCCGTGGCCTACGGCCAGCTCGCCGCCTACTCGCTCATCTACTCCGTCCCCGTCATCGCGCTCTACGTGATCGTCTCCCGTTCGCTCGGCGGTTCGTCGGCGCTCGCCGGGGCGGTCAAAGGCTAGCTACGTACCTCGTATATAAGGAGTCGTCGTTTGTACCAGCACAACCAGCTCGCCGAGTTGCGGGTCGACCGTTTCGTCCGCGAGCGGCTGACGCCCGCTCTCGAGCGGGCCTCCGCGCCGGTGGCCGTCGAGATGTGGGAGGTCCCGGACGAGCCGGTGCCCTTCGCACAGGCGGTGCAGGGGCCGTTCGAGCCGTTCGCTGTCGGCCGGCCGTGGGGGCGGCCGTGGGGCACGGTGTGGTTCCGGGTCACCGGCACGGTTCCCGCCGAGTGGGAGGCCGACCCGGCTGAGGTCGAGCTCGTGGTCGATCTCGGGTTCACCGCCGGACAGGTCGGCTTCCAGGCGGAGGGGCTGGTGTGGGCGAGCGACGGCACGATCGTGAAGGCGCTCGAGCCGCTCAACGACTACGTGCGGCTGCAGGCTGCGCCTGGGGAGTCGTTCGAGTTGTTCGTCGAGGCGGCGTCGAACCCCGACGTCGGCTCCGACTGGTCGTTCCGTCCGACGCCGGTCGGCCGCATGGCAACCGCGTCGACGACCTCCATCTACACGCTGCGGCGGATGGACGTCGTGCAGCGCGACACCGAGGTCTGGGAGCTGATCCAGGACATCTTCACGGTGCGCGGACTGGCCACGGAGCTGCCCGAGACGTCGCCGCGCCGCGCCGCGCTGTTCGCCGCGCTGGCGGACGTCGTCGTCGCCGTAGACCCGTTCGCCGTCGCTGCCACGGCCTCCCAGGGGCGCGCCGTGCTCGCCGGAGTGCTCGCGTCGCCGGCCGCCGCCACGGCGCACCGCGTGTTCGCCGTGGGCCACGCGCACATCGACTCGGCGTGGCTGTGGCCGGTGCGCGAGACGATCCGCAAGTGCGCGCGCACGTTCTCCAACGTGCTCGACCTGATGGACCAGGACCCGGACTTCGTGTTCGCGTGCTCGTCGGCCCAGCAGTTCGCGTGGATGCAGCGGTTCTACCCCGAGCTGTTCGAGCGCATCCGGGTGCGTGTCGCCGAGGGCCGGTTCATCCCGGTCGGCGGGATGTGGGTCGAGTCGGACACCAACCTCCCCGGCTCCGAAGCGCTGGCCCGGCAGTTCGTGGAGGGCAAGCGCTTCTTCCTGGAGGAACTCGGCCACGAGCCGCGGGAGGTCTGGCTGCCCGACTCGTTCGGTTACTCCGGGGCGCTTCCGCAGATCGCCCGTGCAGCGGGGATGGATCACTTCCTGACGCAGAAGATCTCGTGGAACGAGGTCAACCGGTTCCCGCACCACACCTTCGAGTGGGAGGGCATCGACGGCACCCGCATCTTCACGCACTTCCCGCCGGTCGACACCTACAACTCGGTGCTCTCGGGGGAGGAGCTGGCGCGCGCCGAGCGCAACTTCGCGGACAAGGGCCGGGCGAACACCTCCCTGGTGCCGTTCGGGTTCGGCGACGGAGGCGGCGGCCCGACCCGCGAGATGATCGCCGCAGCCGCGCGCACCGCCGACCTTGAAGGGTCGCCGACCGTGCGCGTGGCATCGCCGGCCGCGTTCTTCGCGGCGGCCCGCGCCGAGTTCGACCCTGCGCCGGTGTGGGCGGGAGAGCTCTACCTCGAGTTCCACCGCGGCACGTACACCTCCCAGGCCCGCACCAAGCAGGGCAACCGACGCAGCGAGGCGCTGCTGCACGAGGCCGAGCTGTGGGCGGCGACCGCGGCCGTGCGCGCAGGCGTTGAGTACCCGGCGGAGGAGCTGCGCGAGGCCTGGCGAACGGTGCTGCTGCAGCAGTTCCACGACATCCTGCCCGGTTCGTCGATCGGCTGGGTGCACGACCAGGCCGTCGAGAACTACGCGGAGGTCGCGAAGAGCCTGGAGGACGTGATCGGGCGATCGCTCGCGGCGCTCGCCGGGCCGAGTGGGGAGCCCGGCGCTGTCGCGAACGCCTCCCCGTTCGTCGTCGACGGCGTCGCACCGGGCGGCACCGGCGTCCCGACGCGCCGAGCCGGCGTCCGCGTCGAGCGCGCCGGCGACGCCATCCGGCTGGTGAACGGCAGGATCGTGGTCACGGTCGACGCCGACGGTCTCATCCCGTCGATCGTGGACGTGGCGACCGGCCGTGAGGCCGTGCCCGAGCGAGCCCGCGCGAACCTCCTGCAGCTGTTCCGCGACACCCCCACGCAGTGGGACGCGTGGGACGTCGACGTCGAGTACAGGCTGTCCGGCGAGGACCTCACGGCCGTCGTGTCGCTCGACATCGTGACGGAGACGCCGGAGCGCGCGACGCTGCGCCTGGTGCGGCGGTTCGGCGACTCCACCGTGACCCAGACGCTGACCGTGGCCGCCGACTCGGCCGCGCTCGACATCGAGACACAGGTCGACTGGCGCGAACGGCAGCGGATGCTGAAACTCGGCTTCCCGGTCGACGTGCACACGACCTCGGCACGGTCGGAGATCCAGTTCGGCCACATCGACCGGTCGACGCACACCAACACCAGCTGGGACGTCGCGCGCTTCGAGACCAGCGCGCACCGCTGGGTCCACGTGGGCGAGCCCGGCTTCGGGGTCGGCATCGCCAACGATGCGACCTACGGCCACGACATCACGCGTCACGAGCGAGAGGGCGGCGGCACCTACTCGCTGGTGCGGCAGACGCTGCTGCGGGCGCCGCTCTTCCCCGACCCGGAGGCCGATCAGGGGGTGCACACCCTCCGAAGCTCGATCGTGATCGGTGAGGTGGACGCGGCGATCGAGACGGGCTACCGACTCAATCTGCCGCTGCGTCCGGCCGGCGACGCCGTCGTGGAGCCGCTCGTGGCCTCCTCGTCGCCGGCCGTCGTCGTTGAGACGGTGAAGCTCGCCGAGGACGGCTCCGGCGATGTCGTCGTCCGGCTGTACGAGGCCCACGGATCGCGTGCCGAGGCGACGCTCGCCATCGGCTTCCCCCACGAGCGGATCGTGCGCACCGATCTTCTGGAGCGCACGACCGGCGACGGTTCCGCCGCACTGACCCTCCGGCCTTTCGAACTCGTCACGCTGCGGTTCGTCCGCGCCTGACTCCAGACCGCCCGCCCCGGGCCGCGCGAACCCCGGGGCGGGCAACATCCTGTCTCGCCGTCCGGCGCCCGGCCGTTTCGCTCCCGAACTGGGGTGCATTCGCGCCAGGAGCGGCCGTCCCTTCCGGTTATCCTGTGCGCACGGGTCTGCCTCCTCGTCGTCTCCGGAGGCGCGCTGTCGTCGGCGCGACCCGGGATCGGCCTCCACCAGCTCGCCGAACGCGGGGAGGTCGCGCTCCGCGAGAGCGTATGCCGTGTCGAACTCGTCGTTGCCCATTCCGTAGCTCCAGCGGCCCTGTCGGGGTCGGGGGTGCTGCTGTGCGACCGAACACGCGGGATGCGCCCCGCCCCTGGTTCCCCTTCCCCGGCTTCTTCGTCGTTCCGCGCAATTTCCTCGGGTCCATTCATCTGCATTGATAGAACGTCCAGCCGAAATGAGGTAGAAATGGTTGGTACGCCTGAAAGTGTCGTCGTCCCGACGTCCCGAACCGACCGCCCAGGAAGCCCAGTTTGCCCAATTCGCCTGCCCCGCTGCGGCCTCGCCGCAGTTATCGGGCACCCGTCGTACTCGAGGTGGACGAGCAGACGCAGGCGGTTGCCGACCCGGTGAGCGACTTCACCCGAGCCGAGTCCCTGGCTCTCGCAGCATCAGCTCCCACGGCTCCGAGTCGGCGTGCCGCTCTGGAGGCCGAGCGTTCCCGGCCGCGCCGCTCGCAGGTGGGCGCTCAGAATGTCGGCGCTCAGAAGGTCGTCCGTGAGCGCATCGTGGTCAAGCCGACGCGTCCCTCCCGCGCCGAGCGTCGCGCCGCAGCCGCGCAGCCGACCACTGTCCCCGCCGAGCACGTATCGGCCGGTCCGTCGGTCGCCGACCCGGGCAACCCGCGGCACCCGCGGCGCGGCATCTTCGTGGAGAACCGTCGCCGTCGCAGCTTCCACGTCTTCGTCCTGATCGCTTTGACGGCGTTCTTCGGCACGGCGGCTCTGCCCGCGTACGCCACGACGGGGGAGGGCTCGACAGCCGGGGCCGCGCGCACCGCCCTCGCTGTGCAGACGCTGACCGGAGGCGACGCGACCGCTCAGGTCGTCTCGCGCGACGGTCTCGGCATCGCCGAGAGCCCGCAGGCCCTCGACTCCACGACCAACGGCTCGGTTTCGCCTACGGTGCAGGCTCTCGCCGTGCAACTCATGGGCGCGGTCGCTGCCGGCCGTCTGGTCGGCTCCACTCCGAACCACATCCCCGAGATCGCCAACCTCGCCGAAGGCAAGGTGGTGCCGAACTGCGGCGTGGACTACCGCGTCCTGCAGGCCATCTCGGTCGCGCTGGACAACTTCAGTCAGGTCGGGATCAGCGACATCAACCGCCGTTGCACGGGCCAGATCGAAGGCGCAGGCACCGACTCCGCGCACTACGCGGACGGCGGTGGCCACGCGGTCGACTTCTACCTCATCAACGGCTCCCCGCTGACCGGCGGCGACGCGCGCTCGGTGCAGCTCATCCGCCTCCTCGACCCGCTGGTCCCGAGTGGGACCGGCCTCGGCCAGATCGAGTGCCGCGCGTCCTTCAGCCTCGAGCACTTCGCACCGTTCGCCGACACCTGCAACCACCTGCACATCGACTTCCTGAAGTCCGCGGGGGCGACGCTCCGGTACGGGTGAGGCGGACACGAGTTCCATCTGCCGGGTTCGGTGTCCGCTTTGGAACGGCTGCTGGCTAGCTAGCTGTAGGAGGCCAGGACGTTGTTGACGCATGATGGCGTCGCAGATGCTGGCGGCTGTCCGTCGGGGGCTCCGTGAGGTCGGTGGTAGTTGTAGTGCTGATTCCAGATCTCAAGCGCGTCAGCGCTTTGTAGCGGTTCACCCATTCGAGGCGGTGGCGCGGGAGATGCCCATCTCTGCGGCAACGTGTATCTCTGCGGCAACGTGTGCGATCGGTCCAGTGTGGCAGCGCTGGATCATTCGATGCCTCCCAACAACGGTTAGCGGCGCGTTCGTGTGCACGACCATGGCCGGTCAGTTCACGCCCATGAACATGTAGGCCGTCTCTACCCGCCCCGCAGCGTCACGGAATACGACATCGACGCCTCGCCCGACGACTTCACCGGATGGTGCGGTCATCGACCAGCGCAGCAGGAGCGCGTGTTCGGCGTCGAGTTGCTGGTCGTAGCTGAAGGTGAGTTGCTTGGACGTGATCATGTCGTCGTGAACCCGGGTGATGTGTGCTGAGATCTCTGCGGTGCCGCGCAGAGCGGTTCCGATAGATGAGATCACGAGCTTGCCATCGGGAGCCCACATCTTCTCGATGGTGTGGCGTCGCTGATCGATGTCGGGGTCGGTCCAGGTGGCGAGGTAATCCTCGTGGAAGTTGAGGGGTGCGTTCATGACGGTCTCCTGGTCTGATCTGAGAGGGATAGTCGCTTCTAGATGGTCTTGACGGTGCCGCCGTCGATGACGAGGTCGGCACCAAGAATGCTGTCCGTCACGCGCGAGGCGAGGAAGGCGATGAGGGCTGCGACCTCGTCCGGCTCCACCAGGCGTCCGCTGGTGACACCGAAGGCCGCGGGGAGTGTGGCGAGAAAGTCTGCATGCGTCGCTCCGAAGGCCTCAGCGAGAGCTTGTCAAGTTGTGTGTGTAAGTGGGCGGTGCCTCGGGTTAGAGGTAGTGGTTGATGCGCTCGGGATAGACGAGTGAGAGTTGCTCGAGAGCTTTCATCCAGTTCGTGACGGTCTGTCCTTCGACCAGGCGTGCCTCGGCTTTGCGTTTCGCGCCGCGGGCGAGACCGCGCTCGCTCGCCCGGTCGCGTGCCCGTTTGTCCTCGATGTTGCAGATCGCGAGCCAGAGCAGCTTGACCGCTGCTTGGTCGTTCGGGAAGTGCCCGCGGTTCTTGATGATCTTCCGTAGCTGGAAGTTTAACGACTCGATCGCGTTGGTCGTGTAGATCACCCGCCGCAGCTCCGGAGGGAACGCGAGGAACGGCGTGAACCGCTCCCACGCGGCCTCGAACACCTGCGCTGATCTGGGGTTCGCCTGCCCCAGCGGCGACGCGCTGAACGCGTCCAGCGCCGCCTGCGCAGCGTCGGCGGTCGGCGCCTGGTAGATCGGCTTGAGCGCCGCGGCGACGGCCTTCCGCTGCCCGTAGGCGACGAACCGCATCGCGTTGCGGATCAGGTGCACCACGCAGGTCTGGACCATCGATTCTGGCCAGGTCGCCTCGATCGCTTCGGGGAACCCGGTGAGTCCGTCGACGCAGACGATGAGCACGTCGCGGACGCCGCGATTGGCAAGCTCGGCGCAGACGGACGCCCAGAACTTCGCGCCCTCCGTCTGCTGGACCCAGATGCCCAGAACGTGCTTGATACCGTCCACACCGACGCCGACGGCGATATGCGCGGCCTTGTTCCTGACGTGCCCGCCATCGCGGACTTTGATCACGAGTGCGTCCAGGTAGATCACTGGGTAGAACGCCTCCAGCGGCCGCGACTGCCACGCCAGGACCTCGTCGGCGATCTCCTCGGTGATGTTCGAGATCGTCTCGTGGCTGAGGTCAACACCGAGCGTGGAGACGAGATGATGCTCGATATCGCGGACGGTCATCCCGCCGGCGTAGAGCGAGACGATCATCTCATCCAACTGCGAGAGCCGCCGGCTTCCGGTCGGGACCGGCCGAGGCGTGAACGTCCCGTTCCGGTCCCGCGGGATACGCAACTCGACCTCTCCAGCGGTGGTTCCGACCGTCTTAGAGAACACCCCGTTCCGCGAGTTCGCGTGCAACGCAGCCTCAGGATCACCCTTCTCATACCCGACATGCTCCGTCAGCTCAGCCTGCAATCCGCGCTCCAAACCCGTCTTGATCAGCTGCTGAATGAACCCGCCATCCCCATCAAGCTGGACCTCGCCCGCGTCGATCTTCGCGAACAGATCATCCAACATCCCAGACGCGATCAGACGCTGCGCGCCCTCCGCCTGAACCTTACGCCGCTCTTCACGCGACGCCCTATCGATAGCCAACAGTGTGCTTCCTTTCGCAAGGAGACCCACCCCTTACACACACCATTTGACACGCTCCTCAGCGACTTTGCTTCCGAAACCATCCGGATCGCGCCACAGACCCGTGCCGACAGGGCCAGGAGAGATCGTGTTCACACGCACACCCTGGGGACCGAACTCTTCCGCCAACCGCTTCCCCAAAGCCGTCAGTGCAGCTTTCGCCTCGCTATAGCCGACCGGCCCAGGCGCCGGCACGCGAGCATTGATCGAGGACACGTTTACGATCGCGCCACGGCGGGCGATGAGTGACGGAAGCGCAGCCCGCGAAGCCCACACCGCACTGAACAGGTTCAGGTCCAGCAGATCTCGCCACTGGTCGTCGTCGGCGTCAAGGAACCCTCCGAGCTTCAACGTGTCGACGTCACCCGCGCCGACGTTGTTGACCAGGATGTCGAGACCGCCCAGCTCGGTGAGCGCCGCTTCCATAACCCGCCGAGCACCTTCGGGCGTAGACAGGTCTCCTGCGACGCTGAGTAGAGTCACCTGTTCGAGCTCCGGCGTGATCGTCCGTGCCGCGCCGACCACACGTACGCCTTCTTTCGCGAGGGCTCGTGCGGTGGCCAGGCCGATTCCTCGGCCCGCACCGGTTACCACCGCTGTCTTGCCTGAAAGAGCGAGATCCATTCCTATTACCTTTCTTGAACTACTGGTCTAAAACGTGAGGATGAAAAGGGGCGACGTCAACAGGGATGCGTCGACTGGCTAAAGAGCCATCATGGCTGTGTCGATGATCCGGTGCAGCACGGGCGCATCGTGGGTCATTGCCATCACGCGAAGCCCGGCCAAGGTATTCGCGACATGTTCGGCCAGCGCCTGCGCGTCGCGATGACGGGCAACATCACCCTCGACCTGCCCCTGTCTGATGCGCTCGGCGAACCAACCTGTGGACTCATCCTGCATCCGACGCAACTTCTCAGAGAGCCGGGCATCCTCGCCCGCGAGTTCGACCGCCGTGTTTCCAATCAGGCACCCGCGCCGCTGAGGCTGCGCGAGATCCTCATCGACCACCGCCTTCATCGCAGCCGCGATGCACTCCCGCGCCGTCCCCGACCGCCCCATCCACTCCCGGGCCGTCTCAATCACATGCTGGTGATACAGATCCAGGCACTTATCGAAAAGCGCCCGTTTGCTGGCGAAGGCGTTGTACAGGCTCCCCTTCGCGACGCCGGTCACCTCGGCGAGCTGAGCAGGCGACGTACCCGAATAGCCATGCGTCCAGAACTCCTCCATCGCGCGCGACAACACCACATCGTCATCGAAGGCTCTCGGGCGTCCCATACGGCCATGCTACCGATTACTAGTCCTGTGGGTCAAAAACCGTGTAGACAACCTCATGGCCAACAACAGCTAGCTGGTGCGGTGCGAAGACGGTCCGTACGTGTGAAGCGCGGAGCAAACGTGCGGAGTTGTAGCCGATACCATATCATCATGAATTTCACCGTAAGCGTCACTCAATTGGTCCTCGGGCTCGTGGTCGTGGGTTGCGGAATCGGACTCCTCGTCGGTGAACGGGCGCTTGGGTGGCTACTCCTCGTGACTGGTGTCGCGATTGTCTCATCGGCGACCATCGGAGTCGTGCGCAGGCGGGGCCACAGACTCTCTCGCTGAGCCGAACTGGAACAGATTTCACGTGATTGCGACGATGACGTCGCCGATTGTGACAGCGGCTGCAAAACCAGTGGTGAAGGGGGCAGTCGATTGCGGCTGCCAACGAGGTGGTGAACGTCCACCAGTAGGCTCAGTCGCCGTCGAAGTCGACGTCTTTGCCGCGCAACGCTGCGATGGCCTTGACCATGAGCTGGGTAGCGGCAATGGCAATCAGGACCGAGACTCCCAACGCCAGCACCGGGTCGAGCCAGTAGAGCCCGTTCGTCACCAGGATGATCACGCCGGCGAGGGCGATCGCTGCGGCTGCAGCAGCGTCGGCGAGGGCGTCGATCAGCACCGAGCGCATATGCAGGTCCTCCCCGGCGGCGGAGCGGCCGAGGACGAACGCGCCAGCGAGCATTACGACCATCGTGAAGACGCTGACGATCACCATCGGCAGACCCTCAACCGGCGGTGAGCCGTCTCGCAGGCGGGAAATCGTCTCGAAGGTAATGGTCAGCAGTAGTGTCGCGTTGACGAGCGCGGCGATCGCGATCGGTCGTTGCGCATGCGGGTGGTCAGGGTCGCGGTCGCGGAGCGCGATGGCGATGAGGCCGAGGACGAGTGCGAAACAGTCAGCGACGGTGTCGCCGGCGGCGGCGAGCACACTGACGGAGTGCGCCAGCAGACCCGCGACGACCAGCCCCACGATCATCGCGAGGTTCAGGCCGAGGACGATCAGGATCCGGCGGCGTTGACTCGACCGCGGTGCCCTCATCGACGACAGGTCGGGCAGGGGGGATTTGTGGAGTCGGCCACGTGAGCATTGTTTCATTCCGCCCGCACATCGACCGAGTGCCGTAAGCGGGTGACCGAATTCGCGTCGAAACTCCGTCGATCCGGGATCGGGCCGGAGCCCATCTGGCTCCTGCGCTCCTCAGCCCAGCGGCACCTCCGCCCCAGTCGCTTCATCACAAGTGTCGGCGTCATCCGTTGGATGCCACGAAGACGATGGCCTCGCCGTGATCTACGCGCGCGTGGCACTCCTGGCGCGTCGGCTGCTGCGGTCTCGGCCGCGCGCGCTGGTCGTGGTCGCCAACCTGTCAGGAGCGATGATGGTCCTGACCGAACAGGTTCAGCGCCGCCCACTGCAGCAGGATGACTGTCTTGCCGTCCACGATGCGCCCGTCGGCGATCATCGCGAGCGCCTCGTCGTAGCCGACGGTCACGGGCTCGATCTCCTCGCCCTCCTCTGCGAGCCCACCGCCTCCGGCGATCTCAGTAGGAAGGTACTCCGCCGCGTAGAAGTGCACGCACTCCGTGACCGAGCCGGGGCTCATGAAAAGGTCGAAGAGGTGATCGAGGGCGCCGACCTGCACGCCGAGCTCCTCCGCGGCCTCGCGGCGGATCGCCTCCTCCGGCGCATCGCCGTCGAGGAGTCCGGCAGCGGCCTCCACCAGCATGCCGTCCGGGTGACCGTTGACATAGGCGGGGAGGCGGAACTGCCGCGAGAGCAGCAGGGTGCGACCGACGGGATCGTAGAGCAGCACGGTGGCGCCATTGCCGCGGTCGTAGGTCTCGCGGGCGTGCGTTGTCCACTCGCCGTCGCGGCCGCGATAGTCGAAGGTCGTGCGCCGGAGGACGTACCAGCCGTCGGAGACGACCTCCACGTCGTTGATGCGGACATCGGGGTTGCCGGTCAGGCCGCGGCCGGTGCGGTGCAGGCCCGTGCGCCCGCGGTCGTCCGGGAGGTCGTGGCCGGGTCGTGCGTCATGGTGCGGGTCGTCTGCGCTCACGGAAGCAGAGTATCCTCCGTTCGACCCTCGGTCGCAGGCTGCACAGCGTCCGCGCGCAGGTACGCACCGGTCACCTCACGGACCTCCACCCCGCCGCCTTGCCAGGTGGCGGGATTGCGGCGCGCTATCGCGAGCGCGGCCTCCCGATCGGCGGCTTCGATGATGCCGATGCCGGCGACGATCTCTTTCGACTCGGTGTACGGGCCGTCGGTCACGCCGTCGCCTCGGACCGAGGTCGACTCCGTGAACGGGGCGAGCGCGAACGCGGCGATCAGGTTCCCGTCGCGGATCAGGTCCTCCGAGTGCCGGTCGTGCTCGGCGAGCTCCTCCGGTGTTCCGGCGATGCCGTTGCCGTAGATGAAGATGGCGAACTGAGCCATGGCGGGTCCTCTCCGATAGGTCGTGTCGGTCAGTGTCGTTCACGGGAGCGTCGAACAGCCGGGGCCGGATTCGACATCCTCAGCGAAAGCGCCGCCGGATCGCCCTGGCGGCCAGGATGTCCGCCGCCTCGGCATCTTTCGCCCTGATGATCGCCTTGTCGGACTTGAGCGGCAGCGCCCTGCCGCGCTCGACCTCCACCCCACGCACCAGCTCGCGCGCCCGCGCGATCTCGGAGTCGAGCTCGGCGCCGAGGAGGAGGACGACGTTCGCGATCCAGATCCATAGCAGGAAGACGATGATGTCGGCCAGGGTGCCATAGGTCTTGTCGTAGCTGCCGAAGTTCGCCACGTAGAACGCGAACAGGACAGACGCGATCCCGAGTGCGACGATCGCCACGACGGCGCCGGGGGTCAACCAGCGGAACCGCGGCTGTCGCACGTTCGGCGTCGCCGAGTAGAGCAGGGCGACCAGCAGCACCAGCGCGACGATCACCACAGGCCAGCGGAGGATCGACCACGCGGTCTTCGCCGCGTCGCCCACACCGAGAGCGTTGCCGAGGGCCTCGGCGATCGGGCCGGAGATCACCAGCAGCACGGCCACGACCGCGATCAGGATGAGCGACGCGAGCGTGACCCCGAGCTGAACGGGACGGAGAGCGAACACGGTCCGGCCCTCCCGCACGCCGTAGATGCGGTTGAGCGCGCGGCCGAAGCCGCCCACGAAGCCCGACGCCGCCCAGATCGCGCCGACGACGCCGATCACGAGGGCCCAGCCTGTGGCGGGCGACGACGCGAGGCTCTCGATCGGCTGCTTGACGACTGTCAGCATGCCGGGCGCCACCTGCTCCACCATCCCGAAGAGCGCGTCGATCCCGGACTGGCTCTGGCCGACCAGCCCGAGGATGCTGACCAGTGCGATCATCGCGGGGAAAAGCGACAGCACGCCGAAGTAGGTCAGCCCGGCGGCGAGGTCGGTACAGGCGTCGGCGCTGAAGCGACGCAGGGTCCGTGTGAGGATGTACCCCCACGGGAGGCGTCGCCAGGAGGCGTCAGCGGCCACGCGAGCGTCCTCGCGCCACGAGGGCGGCCACGCCACCCACGACGGCGAGGAACACGGCAGCGGACGCCACGGGATGCGACCGGATCTGCACGAGCGGATTGAACGTGGCGAAGATGTCGTCGAGCGTGGTCGCGAGCTCGTCCCGCGTCTCCTCCAGCTCGAGCTTGAGCGTGTTCATCCCCTTGCCGCTCACGGCCGCTCCCCTCTCAGCGCCTGCGCGTCGGCCTTCAGCTCCGGACCGAGGTCGTCAGGGACGGGCGGCATCCCGCGCTTGAGCATCGCCCGTCCGATGAGGGCGGCGATGATCGCGAGCACGATAAGGATGCCCGCGACGATGAGCGCGGCCAGCCAGCCCGGCACGATGAGGGCGAACGCGAACACGGCTGCCGTTATCAGCACGCCCCCTGCGAAGAACACGAAGACCAGCGCGCCGACGAGCAGGCCCGCACCGATCCCCGCCGCCTTCGCCTTCGCCGCCATCTCGGCCTTGAACAGTGCGAGCTCGGCGGCCAGGAGGCGTTTGAGCTGCGCCGTCGCGTCGCGGGTCAGCTGCGGCAGCGGTCGCAGACCTCGCGTGGTCCGGCGGCGCTCGCGGGGGAGCGCGGCTCTGTGTTCGCTCATTCCGTGGCCTCCCTGGCTGTCGGGTTCGAACGTACCCCACGGGCGGAGACGAGCCAAGGGAGGATCCACCGTCGGGAGCGCAGAATGGTGCACACTAAGGGCATGAGCGGCAACGGCAGCACCGGGTCGGGTGGCGTCCTCGTGGCGGTCGTGCCCGGACAGCCCACGGCGGTGCTCGACCAGGCGGCGAGACTCGCGGGCGACCTCGACGTGCCGCTGGTCTGCGCCAACGTCGACCCCAACCGCTACCTGGTCTCGAGCTACGTCGACGGCACGGTGGTGGCCCTGCCGTACGACCCCGACCTCCCGGAGGTCGAGGAGGAGACCTTCGACTCCGAACTCGAGTCGGACATCCGCGAGGTGATGAACGGCCGCGGCGTCCCGTACACGCTGAAGCAGCTCGCCGGCGACCCGGCCTGGGCCCTCGCGCGCCTCGCCGACGAGATCGACGCTCGCTACATCGTGGTCGGCACGCGCGAGGCCGGGCTGCGCGGCAGCCTCCGCGAGTTCTTCAACGGGTCGGTGGCCGCGCACCTCGCCCACCGGCAGCACCGGCCCGTGATCGTCGTGCCGCTGGCGCCGGTCAGCGGATCGCAAGCGCTGCCGTGGGAGGACCCGCCGGTATAGTGGTCCAGCGGCGATGGAGCTCGCCGGGGCGTGAGCGCCCGAACCGCGACGGTCGCTGATAGTTCCTGCGCTTCGTTCTGAAGGGTGGATGCCGCGTGTCCGCGAGAACCCCGTTGCCCGTGCACCTGCACTGGCGATCCGTGCTGCTCGTCTTCGTCGGCGGCGCCATCGGCACCACGGCGCGCTACCTGCTGTCGGCCGCCGTGCCGACGGTGGGAGGGGTCCCGCTCGTCACGCTGGTCATCAACGTGACGGGCGCCTTCGTGCTGGGTTGGTTGCTGGAGGCGCTCGCTCTGCGCGGCCCGGACGCCGGGCACCGACGCGACCTGCGGTTGTTCGCCGGCACGGGAATCCTGGGCGGCTACACCACGTACAGCTCGTTCGCGGTCGACACCGACGGGCTGTTCGCCGCGAACGAGCCGACCGCCGGTATCGGCTATGCGCTGGCGACCATCGTGATCGGCGCGCTCGCCTCCGTTGCCGGCATCGCCGCAGCCGCGGCGATCGCGCGGCGCAAAGGAGCCCGCCGGTGACGCTGCTGCTGGCGCTCGCCGTGGCGGTCGCGGGAGGTCTCGGTGCCGTGTCGCGGCTGGTGTTCGACGGCCTGCTGCGTGCCCGCTTCCGGATCGCCTTCCCGTTCGGCACGACCGTGATCAACGTGACAGGGTCGTTCCTGCTCGGTCTCGTGACCGGGCTGGTGGCCGCGCACGGCCTCCCGCCGGAGTGGAGGGTGATCGTGGGCACCGGGTTCCTCGGCGGCTACACCACCTTCAGCACGGCCAGCTACGAGACCGTGCGGCTGGCCCAGCAGCGGCGCTATCGCGCGGCGTTCGTCAACGGCGTCGGGATGCTCGTGTTCGCGCTCGCCGCGGCGGGGCTGGGGCTGTGGCTGGGCGGCTTGCTCTGAGCCGAGTGGAGGTCAGCCCTCCTGCTCCATCCACCACTCGGTGAACTCTTCTGCGCGGCCGTCGGCCGCCAAGCGGATCACCCACAGGTTCGAGTAGGTCGGGCCGTCGTGGTAGTCCGTGACGCCCTCGACGAAGTACAAGGCGCCGTCCTGTCCGAGGAGCCGCCACTCGAAGTCGACGGAGCCGGGGTCGTCCTGCGCGTCTAGCCAGCCCTCGACGATCTCGAGGTGGCCGTCCCACGGCTCGGCGAACGGCTCCGTGCGATAGCTCGAGTCCTCGGTGAAGAGCGCCCGGATGTCGTCGGGGTCGTTGGACTCCCACGCCGTGCGGTAGCGGTCGATCCAGGTGGTGATCGCGTCGGCCATTCCCCCGTTATACGCCCTGCGTCAGCCGACCCACCAGTCTTGACAGACCGCTGCGTTTGCTGTGCGATCGTGACGGCGGTGGTGTTCTCGCGGGTCGCGCTCGTGGAGGTGCTCCGCTAACTCGCGGCGCCGGCTGAGGCGCCGGCGAGTGCCAGCTGCGGCAGGGCGTCGAGCAGTGGGGCGAGTTCCGGGATGCGATGCGCCTCCTGGAGGGCGGCCTCCAGCGCTTGGTCGTGGACGGGCCGTGCCGTGTCGAGCAGCCGGCGGCCGCTCGCGGTGATCTCGGTGTAGATGCCGCGCCTGTCGTCGAGGCAGTCGACGCGGGTCAGGAGGCCGCGTTCTTCCAGGCGGTTCACCAGCCGGGTGGTGGCGGACGGGCTGAGGGCGCTGGCCCGCGCGAGCTGTTGCATGCGCATGTGCCAGCCGTCTTGCCTGCTCAGGGCGTCGAGCACCGTGTACTCGACCACGGAGAGGCCGGTCTCGCGGGAAAGCTGCCGCTCCAGTTCGTTCTCGATGAAGTTGTGGAGCGCGGCGAGCGTGCGCCAGCCCTGTGCGCGCACTTCGACGGCGTCGTCGGCGATGCCCACGGGGTCTCCTCACTGTCGGTCGCGCAGACACGGGTTGCTCAAAAGTAATTGCATGGGCAACTGTTTATGGCGCGTCTGCAAATAGCCATGCTACGCGGTCGCACGCACGATCCCCGTCGTTCCCAGGAGTTCCCCATGCCTGCTGGAGGTCGGCCTCACCGAGTTCGTGATCGCCGGACTGCTGCCCGACGCCCCCGACAAAAGGCCCGCAATTGCGATCTCGACGCCTTATCGGGCTGGCGGTGTTGGTGCCGCGTTCGACGGGACGACCCGGGAGCGGAGCGGTCGAGAACGGCGGTCCGCGCGGTGAGCTACGGGCGTTCCGTTCCGCGCAGCTGTGGCTCTCGCCGACACGGGAGGCATCACTGCAGGATCACAGGAAGGATGACGCGACGGGGGCGACCGGTCGCACAGGCAGGACCGCCCCCGCGACGCCTGTCAGAATCCGATCGGACGACCGGGGGAGAGAGGCTCCTCGCTCGCTTGGAACGTCTCTCCGCTGTTGTACTCGGCCTCGCGGCGCTCGACCTCGGCGATCAGCGCCTTGTTGAGCATCTCGGACCAGCTGCTGTCCTGTTCGTCGAAGGAGGTGGAGCGGTAGGCCGCTCGCGCGCGGTTGCGGAGGCCTTCGCTGAGGTAGAACGTGACGCTCGTGCGCCGGGCAGGGGTCGCCTTCTCGGCTACCGCCGTCGGGCGTGCGCGGAACTCTGCGGAGACGCGCTCATCGAGCTGCGGTTCGTCGCCGCGATCGGGCAGGTCGGGGTTGGTCATCGCACCTCGCAACATATTGCATGTGTCATCTGTCGGCAGCATACTACCTGATGTTCCTGCCCGCTAGATCCGCGTTTCCGTTCTGACACGGCGTCTCTCAGCAAGAGGGACGCTCTTCAGCGTGACAGGCGCTCCACGATCGCCCCGAAGAGCTGGGGCCGAGCTGTCGCCGTGGGCACGATGCGAGGCCGGAACGACGAACGCGCCGCGACGACGAGTCCCGTGGTGAGCAGGCGGAAGTCGCGAGTGGTGGCCCGCCACGCCCGCTCGTACTGCTCAGTATCACCCGCGCGCACCGCCGCGACCGCGGCGCGCGCTTGCGCGAAGCCGACGCGCATCCCCTCCCCGGTCAATGCGTCCACGTAGCCGGAGGCGTCGCCCGCGAGCAGCACACGCCCGGCTGACCGCGACCGCGAGCGCTGCAGCAGCGGGCCGGCGCCGCGCGCCTGCGACACGGCGGGCGCGCCCGCCAACCGCTTCGCCAGCGCAGGGATGCCGGCGAGCGACGCGTCCTGGTCGAGCGGGCGCGGACCGAGCACCGCGACGCCGACGGTGCGATCGTCCACCGGGGTCACGTACGCCTCCACGAACGGCGACCAGTGCACCTCCACCAGGTCCGTCCACGGCGCCACCGCATAGTGCCGACGCAGCCCGTACCGCCGTCGGTCGGGGGGCTGCGTCCGTCCCTCCAGGCCGAGCAGACGCCGCACGGGCGAGTGGAGGCCGTCGGCCGCGATCACCCACGGAGTCTCGATCTTCTCCCTGCCGTCGGCCCCGAGCGTCAGCTCCACGACATCCCGCCGCTGCGTCAGGCCGGTGACCCGATCCCGAACGACGGGCGTGTCGAGCTCCGCGGCCCGACGTGCGAGCTCGCGGTGCAGCACGGTGCGCCGCACGCCCCTGCCCGGTCGGTCGGCGAAGCGGTGCTCGACGCGCCGCCCCGCGTCCACGTAGGCGACGCCGGCCAGCGGATGGCCAGGGGGGTCCACGCCGATGCGGTGCAGAGCGGCGAGGGCACCCGGCATCAGGCCCTCCCCGCACGCTTTGTCGATCGGGTCCTCGCGCGGCTCGACGACGACGACCTCCATGCCCGCGAGCCGCGCCTCGATCGCGCAGGCCAGGCCGATGGGGCCCCCGCCCACGACCACGAGCTGCGGCGCCGTCATGCGCGCGTGGCGGCGGACGCCCCGGACGCGGCGAGAGCGCGGTTCTCGCAGGGGATGCGGAAGCCCAGGAGGAGCACCGCGTTCACGACGGTGAAGGCGATGGCGGTGATCCACGCGGTGTGCACGAGCGGCAGCGCGAACCCTTCTACGACGACCGCCGCGTAGTTGGGGTGGTGCAGCCACCGATAGGGGCCGCGGGCGACCAACGGGAGGCTGGGCACGACGATCACGCGTGTGTTCCAGCGCGGGCCGAGCGTCGCGATGCACCACCACCGCAGGGCCTGGCTCGCCACGACCAGCGCCAGCATCGGCCAGCCGAGCCATGGGAGGAACGGGCGGTCGAGCAGCCACACCTCCGCGAGGCAGGCGAGCAGGAGGCCGGTGTGCAGCGCCACCATCGGCGGGAAGTGCCGTCGCCCGTACTCGACGCCGCCGCGCGCGAACGACCAGCGCGCGTTGCGCGACGACACGATCAGCTCCGCGATCCGCTCCGCACCGGTGGCGAGGACGAGCACGGTGTACCAGATCACGCGACGTCCCCGAGCTCCGGCGAGGAATGCTCGGCTCGTGCGCCGTCCGCCCACCGCAGCAGCACCAGCTCGCTGGTGACACCGGGTCCGAGCGCGAACAGTAGGCCGATGGTGCCGGACGGGTGGGCGTCCAGCTGCTCCGCGAGCACGTGCAGCACGGCTGCCGACGACAAGTTGCCGACCCGGGCGAGCGACTGCCAGCTGGCGTCGAGCGCGTCCGCCGGGAGGTCGAGCGACCGGGCGAACGCCTCCAGCACTTTGGGGCCTCCGGGATGCGCCGCCCACGCGCCGACGTCGGACACCGCGAGGTCGTGCTCGGAGAGCAATCCGCGGGCGTCGTCCGCGAAGTTGCGGTCGATGACCTCGGGGACCCCGGCGCTCAGTACGATGCGGAACCCGGTGCCGCCGATGTCCCACCCGATCACGTCCTCCGTGTCGGGGTAGATGCGGCTGCGGGTGTCGAGGATCTCCGGCCCGGGGAGGCCGAGCTCGCGGGCGCGGTCGTCTCCCGCCATCACGACGGCCGCCGCGCCGTCGCCGAAGAGGCCGCTCGCCACGATGTTCGCCATCGAGTCGTCCCTCGCCTGCACCGTCAGCGAGCACAGCTCCACCGAGAGCAGCACGGCGATCTCGCCCGGGTGGCCCTGCAGATAGTCGTTGACCCGGGCGATGCCGGCCGCGCCGGCGACGCAGCCGAGGCCGAAGCTCGGCAGGCGCTTGACGTCTCGCCGCATCCCGAGGCGCTGCACGAGCTGGGCGTCGATGGAGGGGGCGGCGATGCCGGTGACGGAGGTGAACAGCAGGAAGTCGACGTCCGTGGCGAGGAGCCCGGCGGTGCCGAGCGCCTGGGTCACGGCTCTCTCGGCCAGCGTCGTGCCCTCGGCGATGAAGAAGTCGTTGGACTCGCGGAAGGAGCCCAGCGAACTGTACTGCTCGAGAGGCATGACGAGGCTGCGGGTCTCGACACCGCTGGCCGCGTGGATGCGACGCATCACGGCCTGCCGCTGCGGGTCGCTGGTGATCATCGCGAGGAGCGCGGCGGTGATCTCGCCCTGGCTGTAGCTGCGGGCGGGAAGCACGGGCGCCACGGCCACAATACGGCTCACATCCGAAACGTACCACCGGGGAGGGTCGGCGCGGCGCGCTCGCGGTGAACTGTTGGGTTCTCGGTCGCAGGCCCGATCCTCCGGCGGCAGCGCGCTACTGCGGGCAATTCCGGAGGTCGCGGCCCACAGGGCTGCGATTCTCCGGCGGAACGGCCCCAACGCCGGCGTGTCCCCGCAAGGTTCCGGAGTTACGGACACTCCGCGGGCCGTGCGGGCAACTCCGGAGGTCACGGACGACACACCGCACGAGAGTCCGTTCGTCCGGATTCGCGCAGCGAAGTCCGCCAGGACTCCGGAGGAACCGAGCCGGGGGCACGCCCCCTGCGAGAAGGTGTGCGCGGGGCGGGGCCTCGCTCGTGGTGACGGCGATCCAGTCGGTCACGAGATTCCTCACGATGGCGCGGAGGCCGAGGACACCGGGTTGGGCGCCCCCAGCTCGGCCGAGATGCGGGTCGTCGCGTCGAGGAGGGCGGGGAGCAGTGCGAGGACTCCGTCGTGCGGGAGCACCACGTTGGGCACCGAGATCGAGACCGCCGCCGCGATCCGCCTGTCAGGACCGCGGACGGGCGCGCCGACGCAGTTCATGAACGTCTCGTGCTCCTCGTGGTCCTCCGCCCAGCCGCGCTCGGCGCAGATCGCGACATCCGCGAGCAGAGCGGAGGCGGTGACGTGCGTGCGTGGAGTGAACGCGGGGAGGTCGAGGCCGGCGACGATGCGCTGCCGCTCGGCCGGGTCCACACCGCCGAGGAGAACCTTGCCGACCGCTGTCGCGTGGAGGGGCGCCGGGAGGCCGATCCTCGAGTACATCCTCAGGCCCTGGCGCGAGTCGACCTTGTCGATGTACGTGACGACGCCGTCCTGATACGTCGCAAGGTGCACGGTCTGGCCGGTCGCGGCGGCGAGCTCGCGCAGGATCGGCCCGGCGGCCGCCCGCACGTCGACGGCGTCGAGCGCGTCGGAGGCCAGGGCGAACACGGCGGGTCCGACGTGGTAGCGGTGGGCGGCGTCGTGGCCGGCGAACCCGCGCGACTCCAACGTCTGCAGCAGCCGGAGCACCGTCGACTTGTGCACGCCCAACTCCTCGGACAGCGCGTCCAGGGTGCGGACTCCGCGCGCGACGAGCCCGAGCAGGTCGAGCGCGCGGGCGACGGACTGGCTCACGGCGTCACCTCGTGCCACGGGATCTCGCCGGGATGAACGCGCCAGCGCTCCCAGGTCGCGTCCTCGGCCGCGGCGATGGCGTCGCGCTCGCCGCCGCTCGGAACGGCCAGGGGCCGGTCGCCGTGCCCGACCAGCGTGAGCGCGGCCAGGGCGTGGCCGAATCGGAGAGCGGCGGTGTCGTCACGCCCCTCCACCCGCCCGGCGAGGAAGCCCGCGGCGAAGGCGTCGCCCGCGCCGACAGGCTCCACGACCTCCACGGTGAGGCACGGAACATGTGTCTCGCCGCCGCCGCGTCGGTACGCGGAGGCGTGTCGATCCTCGTCTTTCAGCACCAGCGTCTCCAGGTGCGGGAGGTCGGCGAACACGCGAGCCGGATCGGTGTGGCCGAAGTGCGTCTCCGACTCCTCGTGTCCGGCGAACAGCAGGTCCGCTTGAGCGACGAGCGCGGCGAGCGCCGACCGGTCGCGGCCGGTCCACAGTGCCGGCCGGAGGTTGAGGTCGACGCTGACGAGGGTGTTCGGGCCGACGAGCGAGCGGAGGCTCGCCGCCACTTCGGCCGTGGAGGCGGAGAGCGCCGGCGTGATGCCCGAGGTGTGGACGACGGCCGCGCCGCCCAGGAGCGCCGCGGCGGGTGGGGAGCGGAGCTGCGCCACTCCGAGCGCCGAGGCCGCCGACCAGCTGCGGTAGTAGTGCATGCGCGTTCGCACGCCGGTGGGGCCGGCCGCGGGTTCCTTCACATAGAGGCCCGTCGGCCGGGTCGTGTCGCGCTCGACGGCGGAGGTGTCCACGCCGGCCTCCTGCGCGGTGGCGAGGACGCGGTCGCCGAAGCCGTCGGCGCCGAGCCGGGACACCCATGCGGTCGGGAGGCCGAGCCGAGCGAGGGTGCTGGCCACGTTGAACTCCGCGCCGCCGACATCGGAGCCGAACGTGCGGGCCTCCGACAGCGGGAGGTGGTGGTCGGGATAGAGGACGACCATCGCCTCGCCGATGGTCACCAGGGGTGCGGCCGCTGCCATCCGTTTCCCCTTCCGCGATCGTCAGGGATCATGCTAGACAAGAGAGAAGCGACCGCGCAACGAGCATTGCATGATGTGCAACGACGCGGAGAAGGAGGACGGATGGAGCAGTACAAGGCCGCGCCGCTCGGCTTCTCGTCTGCTGACGTCACCGACCTTCCGCGAAGCCGTCCGCTGCTGCGCGACTTCCCCACTCCGATCGTGACGCTCAGCGAGTCCGCGGTCGCCCACAATCTCGCGACGATGGCCGACTGGTGCCGGGAGGCCGGCGTGGGCATCGCACCGCACGGCAAGACGACCATGAACCAGGATCTCTGGAGGCGCCAGCTGGACGCGGGGGCGTGGGGCATCACCGTGGCGACGCCGTGGCAGGCGTCGGTCGCGCTCGGCTGGGGCATCCCCCGCGTTCTGCTGGCCAACGCGCTCGTGCAGCCGTCCGCCCTGCGCGCGCTCGCTGCCGATGCCGACCGCCTGACCGTGTGGGCGGACTCCACGCGGGCCGTCGACATCATGACCGAGGTGCTGAGCGGAGGCGCCGCCGCCGGTCCGCTCGACGTGCTCGTCGAGCTCGGCGGTGCAGGCGGCCGGACGGGCGCGCGCGGGGTGGCGGCCGCGCTGGCCGTCGCGACCGCGGTCGCAGCCTCGCCGAGCCTCCGGCTCGCCGGAGTCGCCGGCTACGAGGGAGCACTCGCGCACGACGCCTCCCCGGAGTCGCTCGCGCGCGTCAGCGCCTACCTCGAGGAGTTGGTGGCGCTGCATGACGCCATCGAGGCCGCCGGTCTCTACCCGCCCGACGGGCCGGTGATCCTCACGGCCGGCGGCAGCGCCTACTTCGACCAGGTCGCCGACGCGCTCGCGCCGCGTCGTGACCTCGACGGTATCCGTGGACGGCGGGTCGACGTGCTGCTGCGTTCGGGCGCGTACATCACCCATGACGACGGCTTCTACCGATCGATCACACCACTGCGTCGTACGGGCTCCGGGAAGGAGTTCCGGGCGGCCATCCACGGGTGGGCGACCGTCGTCTCCCGACCCGAACCGGGCCTGCTGCTGGTGGACGCCGGCAAGCGCGACCTCCCGTACGACGAGGGCCTGCCCGTGCCGCAGGCGATCCGACCGTTCGGCTCCGCGGTCGCCGTTCTGCTGCACGGAGCCGTCACCACCGCGCTCAACGACCAGCACGCCTTCGTGCGGGTGCCGGAGGACGCCGTCGTCGCGGTCGGCGACGTCATCCGCTTCGGGCTCTCGCACCCGTGCACGACGTTCGACAAGTGGCGTGCGCTCGCCGTGGTGGACGACGCTCTCGCGCCCGAGCCGCACGTGATCGAGCTGCTGGAGACGACGTTCGGATGACGCGCGCACGGCTGACAGGAGACCCATGCTGATCGAGACCTTGACGGCCGACCGGGCGCTCGCTGTCGTCCGCGCCCCGCGCATCGACGACCCCGCCTCGCTGTGCCGCGCGCTGGCCGCGGGCGGCATCCGCGTCGTCGAGTTCACCTTCACCACTCCTGGTGTGGAGGCCGTGATCGCGGAGGCCGCGGCCGAACCGCACGACGCGCTGGTCGGGGCGGGCACGGTCACCGACGCGCCCACGGCGGAGGCCGCCATCGCGGCCGGCGCACGATTCCTGGTCACCCCGGGCATCAGCGAGGGCGCCGCCGCCGTCGCCCGCGAGGCGGGAGTTCCGATCATGCTGGGCGCGCTCAGCCCGACGGAGGTCATGCGAGCCGTCGACCTCGGGTCCGTCGCCGTGAAGGTCTTCCCGGCCTCCACCGTCGGACCCGGGCACCTGAGGGACCTTCGCGGACCGTTCCCCGCCGTCCCGTTCGTCCCGTCCGGTGGCCTCCGCTCCGACAACGCCGGAGAGTGGATGGCCGCGGGCGCGCTCGCGGTCACTGCAGGATCGAGCGTGGTCAGCGCGGCCGACATCGAAGCGGCGGCCTGGGAGGCGGTGACCGAGCGGGCGCGTGCGTTCAGCCGAGCGGCGACCGCATGAGCGGCGTCGCGTCCGTCGACTCCCTCCGGATCACTGGCGGGACGATCCTCGACGGCAGCGGTCGGCCGGGCCGCGCCGGCGACGTACTGGTCGCTCGCGGGCACATCAGCGCTTACGCTCGGCAGCATGCGCGCCTTCCTGATCCTGCACGGCTGGGACAACTTCCGCCCGCCCGGGCACTGGCAGCGCGAGCTCGCGACGGCACTGCGGGAACGCGGGGAGCGCGTGGTCTATCCGCAGCTGCCTGACGCAGCGCATCCCGACGTGGAAGCGTGGCGGGAGGCCGCCGCTGCGGCGCTCGACGAGGCCGCCGGAGGCGGTGCACGCGTGACGGTCATCGCTCACAGCCTGAGCGCGACGCTCTGGCTGGGCGCACGGCCGGACGACACTGGTGCCGGTCGGTCGTCGAACGGGTCCTTCTCGTCGCCCCGCCCTCGCCCGGCTTCCTGCGCGACAACTCGGAGGTCGCGGCGTTCGCGGAGTTGCCCGTCAGCCGCCCGGCCGCCGAGACGCGCATCGTCGCCTCGGACGCCGACCCGTGCTGCCCGGAAGGCGCGGGGGCGGTCTTCTCCGGTCCGCTCGATATCCCGATGACAACGATCCCGGGCGGCGCCCACCTCACGATCCCGGCCGGATACGGCACGTGGACGTCGGTGTTCGAGTGGTGCCTCGACCCGACAGCCACGATCGTCCCGCGCTGACGGCCTCGAGCGCCCTCGCTGGGCAGCGACTCAGTCCTGCGCCGCGCGGACGACCTCCACCAGCGGCTCGAACAGCTCCTCGCCCCGCTGCACGCCCATGACCTCGTCGACGATGTCCTCCGCAGCAGCACGCTGCAGCAACTGCTGCAGCTCGAAGCTCTGGGAGTCCTCCGGCACGTCGAAGCGCAACGCGGCGCCGACGGCAGCCAGCAGCGCCTCCGGCACCCCGCCGACGTACTCCACGAAGTCCGAGGCCGGCCCGATGAACCGGTCGTCGCGGCCGAGCTTGCGCAGTGGCTCACGGCCGACGCGCGTCACCTCGTCTACCAGGTACGGGTTGCGGAAGCGGTTCAGGATCTTCGCCCGGTAGGCCGTCAGCTCCTCCGCGTCGAGCCCGTGCTTGGCGCTGAGCGCCGCGGAGGTCTCCGCGAGGGCGGCCTCTGCGGCGGCCAGCACGGCAGGGATCCCGATCGCCTGACTGATCGTCGTCGCACCGGCGAGGAACCCGGTGTACGCCACCGTCGCGTGGCCGGTGTTCACCGTGAACAGCTTGCGCTCGATGTACGGGCCGAGCGAGTCGACGAAGTGCGCGCCGGGGATGGCCGGCTCGTCGCCGTTGAACGGGCTGCGGTCGACGACCCACTCGGAGAAGGTCTCCACCGTCACGTCGACGCCTGCGTCGGGTGCCTGGGCGGGCACGATGCGGTCGACCGCGGTGTTGGCGAACACGGCGCGGGAGGCCAGCTCGTCACGGGTGTCGTCGTCCGGGATCCCGTCCATCAGCTCGGCCGCGAGCAGGTCGGTCGCCCCGATCGCGTTCTCGCACGCCATCACCGCCAGGCGGGGCGCGTCAGACGCGCGCGCGGCGAGGCCGCGGGCGATCACCGGAGCCACGAACCGCAGGACGCGCGGGCCGACCGCGGTCGTGACCACGTCGGCGGTCGCGATCTCGGCGACCAGCGCCTCCTCGTCGGTCGCGCTGTTGATCGCGCGAAACCCGGTGACGGTCTTCGTCTCCGGTTCGTCGCCCACCAGTTGCACGTCGTACGAGTCGGCGACCTCGAGGGCGTCGATCAGCTCGGCGTTCACGTCGGCGAACACCACCTCGTAGCCGGCTTCGTGGAGCAGGAGCCCGACGAAGCCGCGCCCGATGTTGCCTGCCCCGAAATGGACGGCCTTCATGCGCGCCTCCGTCTCAGTCGTTGACGTCGCCGAGGAGCGCGAACAGGGCGTCCGCGTCGGTGGCGTCGATGAGCTTCTGCACCTCGTCCTCCTCCGAGAAGAGGATCGCGATCTTGCTCAGGATGTCGAGGTGCTCATTGTTCCGCCCGGCGATGCCCACGACGAACCGCACCTCCTCGCCGCCCCAGTCGAGCGGCGAGGAGTAGCGGACGAAGGAGAGCGCCGATCGCACGATCTCGTCCTTGGACTCGTTGGTGCCGTGCGGGATGGCGAGGCCGTTCCCCATGAACGTGGAGACGGTCGCCTCGCGCTGCGCCATCGAGTCGACGTAGCCCGGCTGCACGGCGCCCACCCTCACGAGGAGCTCACCGGCCTCCCGGATCGCGTCCTCCCGCGTGGTCGCGCTGCCCGCGGCCACGACGTTCGCCCGGTCGAGAATCGTGTCGGTCATGTGGTGGCGTCCTCCGTTTCGTTCCGCTGGTTGGCGACGAGGTCGACGACCTCGTCGTACTTGGGGCTGTTCATGAAGTTGTCGACGGACACGTGCATCGAGTTCGGCGACTGTCCCTTGGCGCGATCGGTGAGCTCGCGCTGCGTGATCACCAGGTCGGCCGACCCGTCGAGGTTGCTGATGGCCTGGTTGGTCACCGTGACCCCCTCCACGCCGGCCTTCTTGATCTTGTTCCGCAGCACGGACGCGCCCATCGCGCTCGAGCCCATCCCAGCGTCGCACGCGAAGACGATGTTGCGCACCAGTCGATCGGTGGCGTCGCCCTGGGCGTCGCCGGTGTCGTGCTCGCCCTCCTGGACCAGGCCCTCGAGCACGGAGGACCCCTTGCCTTTGTTCGCCTCGGTCTGCGCCACGGCGGAGCTGAGGTCGCCCATGTTGCCCGCCGCGATGTCGCGACGGCGGCTGGCCCGCAGGATGATCGATGCGACCACGAACGAAACAGTGGCGGCACCGACGACCGAGAGCACGACACCGGGGATGCTGGTGAGCGGTGCCTGTGCCAGCACGGCGATGATCGACCCGGGGGAGGCGGGGGCACGCAGACCGGAGTTGAAGGTGACGTTGATCGCGATGCCGGTCATGCCGCCCAGGATCGCCGCGATGACGATCATCGGCTTCATGAGCACGTACGGGAAGTAGATCTCGTGGATGCCGCCGACGAACTGGATCAGAGCCGCGCCCGGCGCACTCGCCTTGGCGATGCCCATGCCGAAGATCGAGTAGGCGATCAGGATGCCGAAGCCGGGGCCGGGGTTGGCCTCCAGCAGGAACAGGATCGACTTGCCCTGCTGCTGCGCCTGCTCGATGCCGAGCGGAGTGAGCACACCGTGGTTGATCGCGTTGTTGAGGAACAGCACCTTGCCCGGCTCGATCAGGATGCTCGCGAACGGCAGCAGGTGCAGAGAGATCAGCCAGTTGACCGCGTCGCTCAGGACACCGCTCAGCCATTCGACGAGCGGCGCAATCCCGAAGAACGCGCCGAGCGACAGCAGCATGCCGACGATACCGGCGGAGAAGTTGTTCACCAACATCTCGAAGCCGGCCTTGATCTTGCCCTCCCAGATGCGGTCGACGTGCTTCATGACCCAGGCGCCGAGGGGGCCCATGATCATGGCGCCGATGAACATCGGGATGGTCGAGCCCACGATGACACCCATGGTCGCGATACAGCCGACCACACCGCCGCGGACGCCGTAGACCATGCGCCCGCCGGTGTTCGCGATGATCAGCGGTAGCAGATACGTGATCATCGGGCCGACGAGGCCGACGTACTGCTGGAAGGTGTGACCGCTGGGATCCTGCGCGAGCACCGTTGCGGCGCCGGTCCAGCCGATCTTGGCCTGGTCGCCGAAGCCGCCGATGATGCCGTTGATCGCCCAGCCGGTGTCCTTCAGCCAGCCGGTCGCGATGAACAGGGCCGTGATGAACCCCCAGGCGATGAACGCCGGGATGTTCGGCATGACCATGTTCGAGAGGAAGGTCCCGAAGCGTTGCACGTGGACGCGAGCGCTGCTGGGCTTCTTCGGCGTCGTCGCTGTCGCCGATGTCATGAGGTGCCTCGTTTCTGTGTCGGCCCGCTAGGGATGTGCGGGAGTGGCGAACCCGGCGGCCGCGGTTCGGACGGCCTCCCGGGCTTCGGCCGCGCCATCGGCGGCCAAGGAGGCCTCGGCCAGGGTTCGGGCCTGATCGAGGGTGTACCGGGTGAGGGAGAGTCGCACGTCGGCGAGCGCCGCCGGCGACATCGAGAGGGTCGTCGCGCCGAGGCCGACGAGGACGACCGCGAGAAGCGGGTCCGCGGCGGCCTCGCCGCAGATTCCCACGGGCTTCCCGAGAGCGGCTCCGGCGGAGCCGACCTCGCCGATGAGGCGGAGGACGGCCGGATGCCACGGGTCCTGGAAGCCGGCGACCGAGCCGAGAAGACGGTCGGCGGCGAGCGTGTACTGGGTCAGGTCGTTGGTGCCGATGGAGGCGAAGGCCGCCTCGCGCAGGACGCGGTCGGCGAGCAGCGCAGCCGATGGCACCTCCACCATCACGCCGACGGTCTTCAGGCCGAACTCGGAGGCGAGGCGCACGAAGAACCGCGTCTCCTCAACCGTGGCGACCATCGGTGCCATGACCCAGAGGTCGGCCTCCGTCTCGGTGTCGGCCTCGGCCAGGGCTGTCAGCTGCTCGCGCAGGATGTCCTCGTTGGCGCGCAGCGAGCGGATGCCGCGCAGCCCGAGCGCCGGGTTGTCCTCATGAGCGTCGTTGAGGAACTCCAACGGCTTGTCGGCGCCGGCGTCGAGCACGCGCACCACCACCTTCTTGCCGGGGAACGCTCGCAGCAGCTTCGCGTACTGCTCGCGCTGCTGCTCGACGGTCGGCGCCATCCGGGCGTCGAGGAAGAGGAACTCGGTGCGGAACAGCCCGACGCCCTCCGCTCCAGCAGCCACGGCATTCTCAGCGGCTTCGGCCGAGCCGAGGTTCGCCAGCAGGGGGATGGGGGTGCCGTCGGCGAGCGCGCCGGGCTCGAGCCCACCCGCGAGGGCCGCTTCGCGCTCGGCGATGCGTCGGCGCGCCTCGTCGCTCTGCTCGGCGGTCGGGGCGACGGTGACGGTGCCGGCTCCCGCGTCGAGGATCACCTCGGCGCCCTCTGTCAGGTCGTCGGCTCCGGCGACGCCCACGATCGCGACGATCGCCTTCTCGCGCGCCAGTATCGCGGTGTGGGAGGTCGGGCCGCCCTCGCGGGTCACCAGGCCGAGCACCTTCGTCAGGTCGAGCAGCGCCGTGTCGGCGGGGGCGAGGTCGCGCGCCACGAGGATGTACGGCCGGTCGGAATCCGGGACGCCGGGAGCTGGCCGCCCCTCCAGAGCCGCGATCACTCGCTGGGCCACGTCGTCGAGGTCGGCCGCGCGCTCGCCCATGTAGCCGCCGAGGCCGATGAGCATGTCGCGGAACACGCCGAAGCCCTCGAACACGGCGCGCTCGGCAGTCGTGCCGCCGTCGATCCGGGAGGACACGTCGTCGGCGAGAGAGGAATCCTCCGCCATCATGGACTGGGCCTCGAGCACGTCGGAGGCGGTTCCGGTGACCGTGGCCGCCCGTTCGCGCAGATCGGCCGCGACAGCCTGGACGGCGACGGTGACGCGCGCCTTCTCCTCGTCGGGGGTGCGCGTACTGGGGCTGGCCGCCGGCTCGGGCAGCGGATCGGACATCCGGAGGACCGGGCCGAGAGCGATGCCCTGGCCGATGCCGGCTCCGGTGAGGACTGTGCTGGTCTCGGTCATGATCAGGCGTCGTGGTCGGTGGTGAGGATCTCGGCCAGGTCGTCGAGCACCGCTTCGCCGTTCGGGGCGTCGGTCGTGAGCACGATCTTGTCGCCGTGGTCGATGCCGAGCGAGATCACTCCGAGGATGCTGCCTGCGTCGACGGTGCGGCCGCCCTCCTTCGAGAGCGACACCTTCGCGCCAGACGCGCCGACGGCTTCTACGAAGAGCTTGGCGGGACGTGCGTGCAGCCCGTGGGTCGATCCGACGGTGATGATCCGCTCAGCCATGGTTTCGGTCTCCTTCGTTCTCCGGTGGCAGAGTACGCCGCGATTCTGCGGTGCCATCCGCTCTCATCGTGCCCCCGCCTTCGCGTCGAGGGCCAGATCCAACGCGCGGGCACCGTCGAGCGCGGCGGGTGAGACGGGTGGGAGAACGGCAACCGCGGTGCCGGTCATCCTGGCCCGCGTGCGCAGTGCCGGCACCGCGGCCTCCAGATGCGAGCCGACCAGGACGACGTCGATGCCGCCGAGCGAGTCGAGCTGGCTCGCGCTGCCCGCGGCGACCTCCACCTGGATGCCGCGCGCGGCGGCGGCGGTGCGGAGTTTCACGGCGACGAAGGTACTGGAGGCTCCTGCGCCGCAGACAACGATGATCTTCATCGACCTCTTGCCTTTCGGTGACGGCCGCATGGGCGGGACGGGTACGGCGGGTTGGGCGGGTGGGACTGGACCGATGGTCCGGTGGATCGTCACCATGCTGGTCCCGACGCCCTCCGCGCGCCAGCAGTGTTTCTTCCTAGGGGGCGGAAGTCGATCTCCCGGAAGTACTATATGTAAAATATCTTAAGCAGTGCCTTAAAATAGGTATCTGACATGAATGGCGGCCATCGCCCGCCGAGAGCAAGGCCCGAGCGATCCAGGGGGAGCAGAAAATGCCGATGCCCACAGACCACGTCGCATCGCTGGTCCCCGGGGCCGCCGGCCGCGATGGCGGAAACCGACCCCGCCTGGCGCTGCTCGACATCCTGCGCCTCGTCGCTGCGCTCGCCGTGCTGTTCTTCCACTGGCTGTTCTGGGCACCCACTCATGGCGCCACGGCCTTCGAGTCGACTCCGGTCACCTGGCTCGCAGCGTACGGATTCCTCGGCGTGCAGTTGTTCTTCATCATCAGTGGATTCGTCATCTTCCTGTCGGCGTCCGGCCGAACGGCATTCGCGTTCGCCACAGGACGTGCCACGCGGCTCTACCCCGCCTTCTGGGCCGGCGTCCTGTTGACGACCGGGACGATCCTCCTCACCACCCAGTCGACGCCGCTCGAGCTGCTCCCGAGGTTCCTGGCCAATCTCACGATGGCCCCCTGCCGCGGATCTCGGAGCTTCCGCTGGCCGGCGATCTGTTCTCGCTGTTCGCGGGCGGCGCGATCATCGCGATGATCGCGCGTTCGGGGTGGAGCGTCCTGCGAGCTGTCGGCCTGGTCGCGAGCGTTGTCGCCAGCATCATCGCCACGATCCGCCAGGTCGCCCTGGGGAGCGACCCCGACTCGGTGGATCCGGTCGTGCTCGGTGTCGTCGTGGTCCTCCTCTTCGCGCTCGTCTATGTGCTCACACGCCCGAAGGTCGCCGCCATACAGGTGCCGGGCAGTCGCCTGCTGGGCGCGATCACCTATCCGCTCTATCTCACCCACGCCGTCTTCGGGTATGCGCTGCTCGATCTGTGGGTGAACCCTTATTCGATTTGGCCGGGAGTAGCGGTGGCACTGGCGGTCGTCCTGGCGGTGTCCGCCGCCATCCACTTCGGCGTCGAGCGCGCAGGTGCACGACTGTGGCGTTCGATGTTCCGGTTCGTGTTCTGGCCCATCGCCAAGCTCGAGGTGTGGCTGTCCGGCCGAAGCGGGCGTGCCGGCGGCGCTGGTTCGGGCATGCGCGCCGCTGCGGGACCGCCCACCAGCCCTTTCTTCCTGAGGGGCGGAAGATTGTCGCGGACGACCTGCAGGAACCGCATCCGAGTGGTTGACTCGGTGCGGAAAGGTGATCGCGGCCCATGGCCCTCTCGGCGAGGCAGACCAGGATGCTCGACATCCTGTCGCGTCGTGCTGCCTGGGTGACGGCCGCTGAGATGGCGCACGACCTCGGCGTCACCTCCCGCAGCATCCGCAGCTATGCGGCGGCGCTCGGCGAGCTCGTCGAATCGGGGCCGACGGGCTACCGCGTGAAGGGCGACGCCTACGCCGCCTATCTCGCCGACGCATCGGCGGCCGCGCCCTCGGCGGGATCGCCGCAGGAGCGCCTGGCCTTCCTCGCTCGTCGGCTGCTCGACGAGCCGGACGGGATCGACGTCTACGAGACCGCGGAGAGCCTGTTCGTCAGCGACTCCACCATCGAGGCCGATCTGACCCGGGTACGCGGCCTGCTCGCCGGCACCGAGCTCGAGCTCGACCGGCACGGGGCGGTCGCGCGCCTCACCGGGCCGAGATCGCGCGGCGCAAGCTCATCAGCCGGCTGTTCCGCGACGAGATGCGGCAGGGCGTCGTCGACGTGTCCCGCATCCAGGAGGCGTTCGCCTCCGAGGGGCTCGCCGCGTTCAAGTCCGACCTGGTCGAGATGCTGGACGCGCGCGGCTTCTTCGTCAACGAGTACGGCATCAATGACGTGCTGCTGCACATGGCCGTCGCGCTCGACCGGGTTGCCAAGGACCGCGTGCTCCCCGCCGCCGGCGTCGCGGAGGCGGGGGAGGGCCTGCGCGGTCTGGCCGACGACCTCGGCGACCTCGTGCGGAAACACTTCGACGTGGACCTCGACCCGACCGAGCTCCGGTATCTCGCGATCCTGTTGCGCACCCGGGTCATCGCGCCGGGGGCAGGCCACGACAGCGTGGCGGAGTACGTCAGCGAGGAGGATCTCGCCATCGTTCGCGGGATCGTCTCACGGGCCTCCACGGAGTACCTGGTCGACCTCCGCGACGAGGATTTCATCGTGCGTCTCACCCTGCACGTGCAGAATCTGGTGACACGAGCGCACGAGAACACCTACTCCCGCAACCCGCTCACCCGCTCGATCAAAAGCTCGTACCCGATGACGTACGAGCTCGCCGTCTACATCGCGAGCAGACTTCAGGCGGCCGAGGGCATCGCGGTCAACGACGATGAGATCGCCTACATCGCGATGCACGTCGGCGCTTACCTCGAGCAGCAGTCGCGTCGGCGGGACGCCGTGCGCACCGCCGTCGTCTGCCCCAACTACTACGACATGCACATCCTCCTGCGCGAGAAGCTCGAGAGCGCGCTCGGCGACGAGCTCGACATCGTGAGCGTCATCACCTCCGCCGACGCCGATTGGTCGTCGATCGACGCTGACCTCGTGCTGACGACCATCGATCCGCGCGGGCGACGTGAGAACACTGTGATCGTCCAGCCGTTCCTCACGGAGACCGACGTGGAGCACATCCGGCAGTCGGTTGCGCGCATCCGGCGTCAGCGCCGTCGCGCCAGGATCAAGAACGAACTGCTCGAGTACTTCGACGAGAGCCTCTTCCTCCGCAACTTCTACGCGCGCGACGCGATCACGATGATCCGCGCGCTCGGCGATCGGATGATCGCGGCGGACGCGATCGGCAGCGACTATGTGGAGCAGGCGGTCGAGCGCGAGCAGATGTCGTCGACGGCGTTCACGGACGCCCTCGCGGTGCCGCACGCCATGACCATGAACGCCAAGCACACGGCCATCGCGATCGTCGTCAACGACACGGCGATTGACTGGGGCGACGCCCGGGTGAACGTGATCGCGTTCTCCGAGGAAGGGCGGGCGGCCTTCCAGACCGTCTTCGACCAGTTCGTGGAGGTCTTCTCCGACCGCGAGGCCGTGCTCGGCCTCATCCGCCGGGCCGACACCTTCACCGCCTTCATCGACGAGCTCGTCCGCATCATCGACGCCTGACTGCCGTGCCCGATTCGGCGCGAATCGCGTTGCGCACGGAACGCGAAACCGCCGGGCACGCAGCGGGTCTGCGTACTCGGTGGTCTCGTGGCTCTGGTCAGTTGGCGGTGACGATGTACGTCACGGCCACGCCGGGCGTGCCGATGGCGACGGTGTACTTCGCGTTCGTGTACACGGCCTTGCTGTCGGTCGCGCCGGGCTGAACGGTGTAGCCGGCCTTCTCGAGAGCGGCCTTCGCATCGGCGAAGCCGTTCTTGTCCTTCGGCTGCACGGTGACGGACCAGCCGTCGTTGTGGTCGCCGTTCGCGACGATGATCGTGCCGTCGACGAGCGGGACGTCCGACTTCGGGAAGTCGGACGGAAGCGACTTGGAGGTCGCCTCCTGCGAGGCCGACGCCGACGGCGACGAGCTCGAACCGCTCCCGTCACCGGAGCAGCCGGTGAGCGAAGCGATGGAGAGTGCCGCGACGAGGGCGGCGGGTACGAGCAATTTACTGTAGGTACGCATGATTCTTCCTAGTGCTGTATGCGGTGCGGTAGTACAACACCCCAGCCTACTGCGCGACCTCCGACGCCCCCTCGGGAGCGGATCAGCCCAGCAGCAGGGCGCTGAGCTGGTCGGCCGAGTGCACGACCGCGATGGCATTGGCTGCCTCGGCGGGCGACCCGTAACCCCACTCGACGAGGATCGTGGGCAGGCCGTGAACGCCAGCGCCCTCCACGTCGTAATGGCGGTCGCCGACCATGACGGTGTGGTCCAGGGCGACGCCCTGCTCGGTCAGGCGGCGGAGCGCCTCCGCCACGACGTCCGCCTTGGCGCTGCGGCTCTCGTCGTCGGTCGCCCCGGCGATGACGTCGAAGTACCGGGCCAGCCCGAAGTGCTCCAGGATGCGCGTGGCCTGGGTCTCCGGTTTGCTGGTGGCGACGGCGAGCGGGATGCCCGCCGCGTGCAGCCGCTGCAGGAGACCGCGGATGCCGGGGAAGACGGCGCTGTCGAACGCGCCGTGCGCGGCGTAGTCGGCTCGGTAGACGGTCAGGGCGGCACGCGCCCCCGCCTCGTCGAAGCCGGCCATCGACTGCAGTGAGTCCAGGAGCGGAGGTCCGACGTACTCGACGAGCTCCACCGGAGTCGGGACGGGCATTCCGAGGGTCTCGAACATGCGCGCGAGCGACGCGGTGATTCCAGGCGCCGAGTCGGTGAGAGTGCCGTCGAGGTCGAACAGGACGCACGTCCAGGTGCGTGCGACGGTCGCCGTCGACGGAGTAGTGGTGGTCGGATTGGTCATAGCCGTCCTATGGTATGTGAGGTATTCGGGAGTTGTGTCAGCGCTCGCTGAGAGCGGACTCGATGTGCGAGCGCGCCACGACCATGGTGTGGGCGGCTCCCGGATCGAACTGTACCGCCACGAAATCGGCGTTGTGGATGTATCCGAGCGCCTCGGCAGCGGGCACGATCACAGCCTGGACGCGGGTGCCCGTGCCTCCCGCCGTGCCGACCGCGTTGCGCAGCGCCTTCATGGAGGTGAACAGCGGCAGCACGGGCTCGCCCGCGGTCGACTCGATGGTGCGCAGTCGGACCTCGCCGGTGCTCGATCCCGTGACGTCGACCACGAGGCCGCCCGTCATCGCGGCGCGGAGCAGGGCCTCCAGATTCTCGAGTGTCGGCTCGGTCGCGATAGCGGCGAGGGCCGTGCGTACCGGGCCGTTCTCGTAGGTCTGCGGAAACCGTCCCCTCGGTGCGGCCATCAGAACAGCCTCGAGTCGCTGTCGTCGAGGCCGCGCATGGCGTCGTAATCGAGCACGAGGCAGCGGATGCCGCGGTCCTCGGCAAGGGTGCGGGCCTGGGGTTTGATCTCCTGGGCGGCGAACACACCGTTCACCGGGGCGAGCAGCGGATCGCGGTTCATCAGCTCGAGGTAGCGGGTGAGCTGCTCGACGCCGTCGATGTCGCCCCGGCGCTTGAGCTCGACCGCAACGGAGGCGCCACGCTCGTCTCTGGCCAGGATGTCCACGGGGCCGATCGCTGTCATGTACTCCCGGCGCACAAGCACGTGGCCGTCGCCGAGGAGATGGATCTGCTCGGCCAGCAGCTTCTGGAGGTGCGCCTCCACACCGTCCTTCTGCAGACCGGGGTCGACGCCCAGCTCGTGCGCGGAGTCGTGCAGCACCTCATGGATCGACACGATCAGCAGGTCGGCGGTCTTGGCCTGCGTGACCCGCCACACCTGGGTGATCCCGGCCTCCCGCTGCAGTTCGTCGGGCTCGTCGACCGTGAGCGTGCAGGGCGGGCTCATCCAGTTGAGCGGCTTGTAAGAACCGCCGTCGGAGTGGACGAGCAGGCTGCCGTCGGCCTTGAGCATCAGGAGCCGCTTGGCGAACGGGAGGTGAGCGCTCAGTCGCCCGGCGTAGTCGACGGAGCAGTTGGCAATCACGAGGCGCACCGGTCAAGTGTACGGGGCGCATCGTCGCGACCCGCTTGCTGGCAGGATGAGGGAATGTCTCGCGACCTCCTCATCGGCACGTACACCCAGAGGCTCCCGCACGTCGACGGCAATGCGGACGGCGTGCTCGCCGCGCGGTTCGATGGCACGGCCGTCGTCGACGTCTCGGTCGCGGCGCGGGTGCCCAACCCGTCGTGGGTAGTCGCCGCCGCCGACGGCGCGCACGTCTACGCGGTCGAGGAGACCGGCCCGGACGGCGGCGTCTCGGCGTTCGCCCGGAGCTCGGACGGAGCGCTGCGCCCGCTCGGCCGCGTGTCCAGCGGAGGAGACTCGCCGGCTCACCTGATGGTGCATCCGTCCGGGCGGCTCCTGGCGACGGGGACCTACGTCGGAGGCACCATCTCGGTCTTCGCCCTCGATGACGACGGTTCCATCGGCGAGCGGACGGCGTTCGTGCAGCACGAAGGGCACGGACCCGCTCCCGCCCGTCAGGAGTCGCCGCACGTGCACCAGCTCGTCCTCGACCCGGTGACGGGCGACCTGGTCGTGGTGGATCTCGGGCTGGGCGAGGTGCGGTGGTACGCCCTCTCGGAGGCCGGCGAGCTCGCGCTGCGGCCGGAGGCGACAGTGACGGTCGGCGCCGCAGGTCCCCGCCACCTGGCGTTCCACCCGGACGGCAGGCACGTCTTCCTCCTCAACGAGCTCGACAGCACGCTCGTCCTGTTGCGACGCGACGGCGATCGCTTCGAGAAGGTCGCGTCGGCCGGCACGCGCGGGCCGGGGGGCGCGGAGTCGGGGGCGGTCAATCAGACTGCCGCGGTCCGGGTCTCGCACGACGGGCGCACCACGCTCGTGACCAACCGCGGGGACGACACGATCGGGGTGTTCGCGTTCGACGCGGCGACCTCAGCGCTCGAATTCCTGCAGGCTGTGGAGGTGGGAGGCCGGGCGCCGCGCGACCTGGTGTTCGCGCCCTCCGGCGACCGCGTGCTCGCAGCCTGCCAGGACAGCGACGAGGTCGTCGTGTTCGCCTTCGACGCGGCTGCTCGCACGCTCGACCGCCTGGGCGCGTCGAGCGCGCCCACCCCGGTCTGCCTCGCGTTCGCATAGCCGCGAGCTGCGCACCCTGCGAGTACGTCGACTATCTGCGTACTCGCCTGTTTTCGGCTGATTTCGCGCGTACTCGGCGGCTGGCCGACCCGCGAGTACGTGGATTGTCTGCGTACTCGGCGTGTTTCGGCTGATTTCGCGCGTACTCGGCGGGTGCTACTCGGTGGCCGGGGCCGCCGCGCGGGTGCGGCGCTCGGCGAGCGGCCGAACGGCGGGCGCGGCCAAGAAGGAGGCGACCAGCAGAACGAGGACCAGGTAGAGGGCGTTCAGGAGGCCGAACTCCTTGCCCAGGAAGCCGATGAGCGGCGGTCCAACGAGGAACGCACAGTAGCCGATGATGGCGACGGCCGACACACGGGCTGCGGGGTTGTTCTGGCCCTCCGAGGCCGCCGACAGTCCGAGCGGGAAGCCGAGCGAGACGCCGAAGCCCCAGAGCACCGTGCCGAGCACGACCACCCAGACCGGCCCTCCGAGGATGAACAGCAGGAGGCCGGCCACCCCCATGGCGGCGGTCACGCGGATGGCCGTCACCCGGCCGACCCGGTCGACGATCGGTCCGCCGAGCACGCGGCCGAGGGTCATCGACGCGACGAAGAAGCCGAAGACAACGGCGCCGGTGGAGTTCTGCTGCCCGTGGCCGTCGACGGTCGCCAGGGCGATCCAGTCGTTCGCGGATCCCTCGCCGAACGCCATGCCGAGCATGACGACGCCGATCAGGATGAGGCGCCAGTCGGCCCAGACGGCCAGCCAAGCGCGCAGGCGCTGCCCGAACGGCAGGTGCGGCAGTGCCTCGGTCTCGTCGCCGAGCTCCGCCTCCCGGGGGATGAACCGGATCGCGACCAGCGCCACCGCGACCATCAGCACCGCGATGACCGAGAGATGCCACGACACCGCGATGTGGAGGGCGGCCGATGCCGCCCCGATGCCGGCGCCGAGCACGGTTCCGAAGCTGAAGAACGCGTGCATGAGCGGCATCAGCGTCTTGCCGATCTCCCGCTCCACAGCCGTGCCCTCGACGTTCATCATCACGTCGACCATCCCGTTGCCGAAGCCGAGCAGGATGAGGCCGATCGCGACGACCGGGACCGCGTGGAAGACGCTGGAGCCGAAGCCGATCAGGAGGGTGCCGATCGCCACGATCACGAGGCTGCCGACCATGCCCTTGTGCGGTCCGAACCGCACCAGCACCAGTGACGAGATCGACAGGCCGACGATCGCGCCGACCGACATCCCGAGGATGAGCAGCCCGACGGACGACGGGTCGCGGCCGAGCCCGAGGTCGTCGCGCACGCCGGGGATGCGGGCGACCCACGACGCCATCGCGAGTCCGCTGAGGATGAAGATGACGAAGACGGCGTTGCGCCAGGCGCGCAGCTCGTGGCGCGAGCGGGTCGTCGTCGGGCTCGGCTGTGACATCGGCTTCCTGGAGAGGCGAGGGCCGCAGAGGGCAGGATCGTTCGGGTGGGGAGCGTGCCGGTCTGGAAGGGATTTCGGCGCTCGAATCGTTTCGATCGAAACGATTCGACTAAGCTACCACACGTGAACCACAGCAGCACACCCCTCCTGGGCGCTCGGCCGACGCTGGCCGCGGTCGCCCGGCTGGCCGGTGTCTCCAATTCCACCGCCTCGCTCGCCTTCTCCGGCACGGGACCCGTCTCCGACGCCACGCGCGAGCGCGTGCTCGAGGCGGCCAAGCAGCTGAACTACGCCGGCCCCGACCCGCGGGCCCGGTCGCTGCGCCGCGGACGCTCCGGCATCGTCGGGGTCGTGATGGAGGAGCGGGTCGGGGACGCTTTCCGCGACCCGATCAAGATCGCTTTGCTCGACGGGATCTCCGACGAGATCGCCGCCGTGGACGCGGGCCTGCTCATCCTCACCGACGCGGGCGACACCGCGCAGCGCATCGAGGACGCGCCCATGGACGCCGTGGTGCTCGTCGGCTGCAGCCCGCGGCTCGACGAGTCGGTCGCGATGCTGCGCCAGCGCGGCATCCCGTTGGTCGCGATCGAGGGCGGCCCGTCGGACGACGTACCGTCCATCGGGCAGGACAACAGGGAGGCCACCGGGCTGGCAGCCCAGCACTTGTACGACCTCGGGCACCGCGACGTCGCGATCGTGGCCCTCCCGCTCACCCGCGACCGCGTCCGCGGGCCGCTGACGGCCGAGAGCGTCAGCAGCGGCAGCTCCACCACGGGCAACGAACGCCTCGCGGGCGCGCGCGACATCTTTCCCGAGGCCGGAGGGTGGATGACGAGAGGTTCGTTCGTCGAGGAGGGCAGGATCGCCGGTATGGCGCTCCTCTCCGACCCGAGCTGTCGGCCGACCGCGGTCATCGCGCAGAGCGACCTCCTCGCCGCCGGCGTGATCCGCGCTGCGGAAGAGCTGGGACTGGAGGTCCCGCGCGACGTCAGCGTCGTCGGGTTCGACGGCGTGCGGGTCGACGGCCTGTGGCCCTACGACCTCACCACACTGGTTCAGCCCGCGGTCGAGAAGGGCCGCGCCGCCGGCCACGCCATCGTCGAGATGCTGGAGGGCCGCCAGCCCCACCCCGCCTCCTTCACGAGCGAGTTCCACCGCGGCAACACGACCGCGACGCCGCGGCCGGCCTAGACGCGCCCGGTCGGCCGCCGCCTGGCGCCCGCCGCGTGCCCACCCGCCCGGCTGCCGCCACCGCCCGGCTGCCGCCACCCGCCCGACTGCCCTACGGTGCGCGGGCAACGGACGAGATCCACCCCGCACCGCCCCGATCCCCTCCCTCCGCTGCCGATTGGGAGACCCCGGCCACCATCTCCTCGGTAGGCCGCGCCGCCGCCCTCCGCCGCTATGCACGCATAAGGTGGAGCCATGGATCTCGAAGCCCTGTACCGCGACCTCCACGCCCACCCCGAGCTCTCGTTCGAGGAGCACCGCACCGCCGGCATCGTCGCGGAGCAGCTCACGGCGCTCGGCCTCGCGGTGCACACCGGGATCGCCCGCACCGGTGTCGCGGGCGTGCTGCGCAACGGCGACGGCCCGACCGTTCTGCTCCGCGCCGACATGGACGGCCTCCCGGTCCTCGAACAGACCGGCCTGCCGTGGGCCTCCACCGCGACGGCTCCCGGCGACGACGGTCACCCCGTCCCGGTCATGCACGCGTGCGGCCACGACATCCACATCACCTGTCTCCTGGGCGCTGTCGAACGGCTGGCGGCCTCCACCGACGAGTGGTCGGGAACTCTGGTCGCCGTCTTCCAGCCCGCCGAGGAGCACGGCGGCGGCGCCGAGGTGATGGTGCAGGACGGCCTCTACACGAAGGTGCCGGTGCCCGACGTCGTGCTCGGACAGCACGTGACGCCGTTCCCCGCCGGCATGGTGGGCGCGCATTCCGGAGCGGCGATGGCCGCGGTCGACGCATTCGAGGTCACCCTGCACGGGCGTGGAGGCCACGGGTCGCGACCCGAGACCACCATCGACCCGGTCATCATGGCCGCGGCGGCGGTGATGCGACTGCAGACCGTCGTCTCGCGCGAGATCGCGCCGCAGGACACCGCGGTCGTGACCGTCGGCACACTCCACGCCGGCACGAAGAACAACATCATCGCGCCGTCGGCGACCCTCGGCATCAGCGTCCGCAGCTTCGACGAGACGGTTCGCGGCCGGGTGCTGGAGGGCGTGGACCGCATCCTGCGCGCCGAGGTGCAGG
The DNA here is from genome assembly GCF_049993355.1 of Leifsonia sp. McL0607. Classification (GTDB taxonomy): domain Bacteria; phylum Actinomycetota; class Actinomycetes; order Actinomycetales; family Microbacteriaceae; genus Leifsonia. The sequence continues at coordinate 1,615,200 of NZ_CP188253.1, forward strand.
CCAGCGGCTCACCGCACGAGCCGACGGTCGAATGGGGCGAGCGCTACCCGGTCACCGTCAACGACAAGGACGCCACCGCCCGCGTCAACTCCGCCTTCGCCGCGGAGTTCGGCGAGGAGGCCGTGCTCGAGCCGGGCGCGATCTCCGGCAGCGAGGACGTCGGCAACCTGGCCACGGCCGCGGGTGTTCCGCTGGTCTACTGGCTGCTCGGCGGCAGCGACCCGGAGGTCGTCCGAGCGGCGATGGCGGCGGGCACTGTCGACACCGAGATCCCGTCGAACCACTCCCCGTTCTTCGCCCCGCTGGCACGGCCGACCATCGACATCGGCGTGCGCGCCCTCGTGGTGGCGGCGCGGGAGTGGCTGGCCTGAGCCCGTCGCCGCCGCGCCGTCGCCAGACATTCCCGCCGAATGTCGCGTCTCGCGTCGCCAAAGCTCACTTTCGGCGCGAACGTCCGCGCGCGGACTCGCCGACGTTCGGCGCGAATACCGCTGCTGAAGCCAGCAATGACCACATTCGGCGAGAAAGTCGCGACAGCGGTGGACGCTACCGCTCCGCCCCCGGCCGCATCCACGCCCGGCTGCGCGCGCGCAGGCCGAGTGTGAGCGCCCGCGCCCCGAGATACCCGAACGCGAAGGCGGCGGACAGCGCGGCGAGACCTCCCGCATCGTGCGAGCCCCACGCGACGACGGCCAGCGCTAGCGGCACGAACACCGCCACGTTGAGCACGCCGGTCAGTGCGAGGTAGCGGGCGTCGCCCGCCCCGATGAGTACGCCGTCGAGCACGAAGACGTATCCGCCGAGCGGAGCGCTCAGGCCGATGATCGCCAGCGTGACAGGCAGCAGCGCCGCGACCGTCGGGTCGCTCGTGAACAGGCCGGCGGCGACCGGGCTGAGCGCAAGGGTCGCAAGGCCGAGCACGACGCCGGATCCGAGCCCCCACTGCACACAGCGGCGGAGGACCTCGCGCACATCGTCCAGCTGACCCGCTCCGAGCCCCTTGCCCACCAGCGCCTGCGCAGCGATCGCGAGGGCGTCGAGCGCGAATGCGAGCGTCGCGAACACCGTCACCGTCACCTGGAACGCCGCGAGCTCGTCGGGTCCCAGCCGTGTCGCGGCGAAGACCGCCAGCAGCATCGCGGCGCGCAGGCTCGCGGTGCGCAGGAACAGCCAGCCTCCGGCACGCGCCGTGCGGCCGATTCCGCTGTGGTGGGGGAGGAGCGGCGCACCGACGCGACGGGCGTGGCGCACCACGATCACGGCGTAGACAGCGACCATCGCCCACTGCGCCACGACCGTTCCGAGCGCTGATCCCGCGATGCCCAGACCGGCGACGTAGATGAAGACGAAGTTCAGTATGATGTTCGCCCCGAACCCGCCAACGGCGACCGCGAGCGGCGTTCGCGTGTCTTGCAGGCCCCGCAGCAGGCCGGTCGTCGCGAACACGAGAAGCATGGCCGGGAGGCCGAGCATCGACAGCGTGAGGTAGGTCGTCGCCTCGGCCGTGACGGCGGGGGAGGCCCCGAACAGCCCGACGAGCACCGGCGAGGCGAGCCAGCCGGCGGCGGCCAGCACGAAACCCAGACCGAGCGCCAGCCAGCTGCCGTCCACGCCGACGGCCACGGCACCGCGCTCGTCTCCCGCACCCAGCCGTCGCGCGACCGCCGGCGTGGTCGAGTAGGCGAGGAACACCATCAGGCCGACGACCGTCTGCAGCACCGCGCTCGCGATGCCGAGGCCGGCCAGCGGTGCGACGCCGAGGTGCCCGACCATCGCCGAATCGGCCAGGAGAAAAAGCGGTTCCGCGAGGAGCGCGCCCAACGCCGGCACGGCGAGACGCAGGATCTCCTGGTCGAGCGGGCGGCGTAGCAGGAGGTTCACGGCTCGACCACGCTACCGCGGACCCCCGACGTGTCGTGCGGGCCGAACGTCGGAGGCTCTTCCTACAGTGGAGGCATGAGCCACCTGATGCCGGAACTGCTGTCCACCTGGTCCTGGCGTCTCGATCGGGTCCGCAACGGGCGCACGGTGCTCACCAAGGGTCAGGCGGCCTCCGCCCGCACCGATCTGGCGCACGATCGGTCGGCGCACCCGTCCGACTACGCCGGCTATGAAGAGGAGTACGCGTCGGCGGTCGACGCCCTCGAGGTCCTGGCGCAGCAGGCCAACCGCGGCGACGACCTCCTCGCCGTTCTTCGAGCGGAACGGCGCGCGAACGACCAGCCGGCACGCGAGCGCTACGCCACCGCCCCCGACAGCGCGGGCGTCCTGCGCACGTCGCTCGCCGCCGAGCACGGCCGGGTTCCGGCCGGGCTGCCGGAGGCACTCGACGAGTGGGTGCACCGGCTCATCCGCTACCGCGGGGGAGCCAAGGTCATCGCGCCGATCGAGGCGGCCCGTGCTGAGATCCGGCTGCGCAACGAAGCCGACCTCGATCCCGGCGCCTACCGCAATGCGACGGCGGCGCCGTTCTACCGGCGGGTGATCCGCGAGCTCGGTGAGATCGCGACCTCGCAACGGCCCGGTGTCCACGTGTCGCGACGCGGGCTGCACCGCGGGCTCGCCGACGACTCGTTCCTGTGACGCGGGTCCGTACCCGGCGGCGCCCCACGGCCCCCTGGCCGATCGCTGCCGTCGTCCTTCTGATCGTCGCCCTCGCGAGCGCTGGAGGCTATGCCGCGCTGAACAACGGCGGCGAGTTCTCCGCATCATCTCCGATCGGCGCGCGCTCCGCCGCGGGCCTCCTCGACGCCTCAGCAGCACGGACCGCACTCGCCGCCCTCGCGGTGAAGGGCAGATCACCGGCCACCGGATACGACCGCGTGGCGAAGTTCGGGGAGGCCTGGCTCGACGTCGACCGCAACGGCTGCGACACGCGCGACGACATCCTGGCCCGAGACCTCTCCGACATCACGACGCGATCGGACTGCCGTGTGCTCACCGGCACGCTCGACGATCCGTATACGGGCAGGACCATCGCCTTCACCCGGGGCCAACAGACCTCGGCGCGGGTGCAGATCGACCACGTGGTCGCCCTCCTCGACGCCTGGGAGACCGGCGCACAGGCGCTGAGCCAGGAGATGAGGATCCAACTCGCCAACGACCCGCTCGAACTCCTGGCGGTGGATGGGCCCACCAATCAGGCGAAGGGCGCCGGCGACGCGGCGACCTGGCTGCCGCCGGCCGTGGGCTTCCGTTGCGAGTACGTCGCCCGTCAAGTCAGTGTGAAGGCCAAGTACGGGCTCTGGGTGAAGCCGGCGGAGAAGGCGGCGCTCGAGCGCATCCTCGCCGGATGCTGACCGGCCCCCGGCCTCGCCAGGCCACGCCGACACGTCGTAAGAATTCCGTTAATAGTTTTCACAATTTACTGAAATAAGCGTAGAGTCCCGCGCATGAGCACAGTGATTGAGGCCACGGGCCTCGAGAAGCGATTCGGCAGGGTGCGGGCCCTCGACGGACTCGACCTCGCCGTGACCGAAGGCGAAATCCATGGATTCCTCGGACCGAACGGCGCGGGGAAGTCCACCACCATTCGCATCCTCCTGGGCCTGGCCCGCTCCAACGGCGGCAGCGCCCGCGTCTTCGGCAGCGATCCGTGGCGCGACGCCGTCGCCCTCCACCGCCGCATCGCGTATGTCCCGGGCGACGTCAGCCTCTGGCCGAACCTCTCCGGCGGCGAGGCGATCGACCTCGTCGCGCGCCTTCGCGGAGGGACGGCGGACAAGGCCGCGTACGCCGAGCGGAAGAAGCAACTCGTGGAGGTCTTCCAACTCGACCCGACCAAGAAGGGTCGCGCCTACTCGAAGGGCAACCGGCAGAAGGTGGCACTCGTCGCCGCGTTCGCGACGCCGGCCGACCTCTACATCCTCGACGAGCCGACCAGCGGCCTCGATCCGCTGATGGAGGCCACCTTCAACACCGAGATCGAACGCATCTCCCGCGAGGGAGCGACCGTTCTCCTGTCGAGCCACATCCTGTCGGAGGTCGAGTTGCTCTGCGACCGGGTGAGCATCATCCGGGAGGGCAAGACCGTCGAGTCCGGCACCCTCGAGCAGCTGCGCCACCTCACCCGCACCGAGATCTCGTTTGCGGCAGACAGCGTGACGCAGGAGCAGCTGACCCGCATCCCCGATGGGCACGACCTCCGCATCGACAACGGCCGCGTGAAGTTCACCGCCGACAGCGACGCGCTCCCGCCCGTGCTCGCGGCACTCGCCGAGCTGAATGCGAAAAGCCTGACGGTCGCGCCTCCGTCGCTCGAGGAGCTGTTCCTCCGGCACTACGGCGATGAGCTGGCCGCCGCCGAACAGATCGAGGAGGGGGCGAAGGCGCGATGACCACCACCACCGCCGACCGGGCGACCGCTCGCTCGGGAGGCCACTCGGCTGCACCCGCGCGGGGACGCGGCGCGACTCTGCGTGTCCTGCTGCGGCAGCGGCTGCGGCGCGACCGCTGGCAGCTGGTCATCTGGATCCTGTGCATCGCGTTCCTCGCGCTATTCTCGGCGGCCAGCATCGACCAGACGTACGGCTCGGCTTCCGGTCGTGCCGAGCTGATCCGGCTCGCCATCGCGAACCCGACGGTGCTCGTACTGCGCGGCCTCCCGCAGGGAACCGGGCTCGCCGCCGTCACCTTCTTCGAGATCTACACCTTCCTCGCCCTGCTCGCGGGCCTGATGAACACCTTCCTCGCCGTGCGGCACTCGCGCGCCGAGGAGGAGTCCGGTCGCGCCGAGCTCGTCGGCTCCACGCCCGCGGCGCGGCTGATGCCGACGATCGCCACCGTCGTGCACGGCGTCCTCGCGAACATCCTGCTGGCGCTCGCCACCGCGCTCGGTTTCATCGCCTCCGGGCTCCCCGCATACGGTTCCTTGGTCGCGGGCGCTGCGGTCGGCGGGGCCGGAATCGCCTTCCTGGCCGTGGGCCTCCTGCTCGCCCAGGTCATGAGCACCTCGCGCGGAGCGAACGGTTTCGCGGCGGCTGTCGTCGTGATCGCCTGGGCGCTGCGCGGGATCGGCGACGCCATCGGAACCGTCACGAGCACGGGTACCACCATGATCTCGGGATGGCCCACCTGGCTCAGCCCGATCGGCTGGGGCGAGCAGTTCTCTCCCTACGTGCAGAACGACTGGTGGCCGCTGCTCCTGCAGCTCGGCTTCGCGGCGGTGCTCATCGCCGGCGTGTTCGGCCTCCAGGCCGTCCGCGACTCCGGAGCGGGCATCGTGCCCGAGCGCGCGGGCCGGCGGGACGCGCTGCCGATGCTGAACGGGCCGCTCGGTCTGGCCTGGCGGCTGCAATGGCCGACCATCCTCGGCTGGACCGTCGGCGGCCTCCTCACCGGTGTGCTCGCCGGCGCGCTCGGGAGCGTCGTCAGCTCGTCGATCGCCTCCGACCCGAACCTGGCGAACATCCGGGAGGCCGTCGCCCACCTCGGCGCGGGAGGCTCAGGCCCGATGACCGCGCTCTTCCTCTCGGCGATCATGTCGATCGTCGGCGTGCTCGCGGCGGCGTGCGCGGTGCAGGCGGTCATCCGGCTGCGCCAGGAGGAGGTGAGCGGCTCCGCCGAGGTGATGATGGCGACGCCCGTCTCCCGGGTGCGCTGGCTGTTCGAGTTCGTGCTCGTCGGCCTGTTCGCGATCGTGCTGGTGCTGGTGGCGGCGGCGCTCGCGGCCGGCCTATCGGCCATGGCCGCGGGGGAGAAGGCGTCGACGTTCAACGACGCGTTCGCCGCGGCCGCCGCGCAGTTCCCGGTCGCGCTGGTGTACCTGGGGGTGCTGACGCTGGTCTTCGTCCTGCTGCCGAGCTGGACGATCCCGGTCGGCTGGGCCGCGCTCGGCGCCGGCGCCTTCATCGGCATCTTCGGCGCGCTCATCAAGCTGCCCGACTGGCTTCGGCACGTGTCGCCGTTCGCGGATGCTCCGGTCGTCGTCGGAAAAGTCGATTGGACCGGGGGATACTGGATGTTCGGCATCGCGTTGGTCGCGCTCGCCGCCTCCGCGGCGCTCATCCGCCGACGGGACTTCGCGATCGGCTAGGGAGGGCGGCATGGCCAGGGACGAGCAGGCTCTCGCCGACATGATGGAGCACTCGGCAGCGGTGCTCACCGCCGCCGGGTTCCCGAAGATGCCCGCCCGGGTGCTGATGGCCCTGACCGTGACCGAGTCCGCGGGCCTCACGGCTGCGCAGCTCGCCGAGCGCCTCGATGTGAGCGCCGCCGCGATCTCGGGCGCGGTGCGCTACCTCCAGACGCTCGGGATCGTGCGCCGTCTCTCGCAGAACGGCAGCCGGCGGGATCTCTACCAGATGCCCGCCGACTGGTATGCGCTGATGGTGCGCAACAGCCCGATCTACGGCGTGCTCGCCGATCAGGCCGAGACCGGTCTTGCGGCGATCGACGACCCTTCTGATCCGGCGAAGGAGCGACTGCGCGACATGGCGGGCTTCTACCGGTTCATGCAGGACCGGCTTCCGGACATGCTCAACGAGTGGGAGCAGGTCCGAGCGCAGCGATCCGACAGCTGATTCATCAGGTATTCACAAAATATATTGGTATCAAGTTGCGGGCACGCGAAATATCAGCCTAGGGTGATCGAGGTGGTCTACCGACCGTCTCGATAATCACCTGGGGGATCTTCGTTGTCGTTCCATGCTGCCCGCGCGGCACGCCCTGCTCTTGCGCTTCTCGTCTCGGCGCTCCTCGCCTTCACGCTCGTCGAAGCGGCTCCGTCGTTCGCAGCGCAGGCGGGAGCAGAGGCGTCGACGAGCGGAACACCGTCAGACGCCGCCCAGGCCACTACTGAGACCGAAGCACGCGAAATCGCCGAGGCATACGGCCACGACGTCGTCGTCGAATCGCTGAGCTCGCCGAATCTGCTGGTCTCGGCACGCCCAGACGGCTACATGGAGGCCGTGAGCAGCCAAGATCCCGAGCAGGCGAAGGTCGGCGGCCGCTGGAAGCCCGTCGACACCGCGCTGGTCGAGAAGGACGGCTGGTTCGAGCCGAAGGTCGCCGCCGTCCCCGTGCGCATCGGCAAGGGCGGCGACTCCACCATCGTGTCCGTGCGCTCCGAATCCGGAGACTGGATCACCGAGACCTGGCCGTACGGCGACCTCCCGAAGCCGACGGTCAAGAAGGCCGCGGTGACCTTCCGAGAGGTGCTGCCGGGCGTCGACCTCCGCGTCTCCGTCGCCAAGGCGGGCATGCGGGAGGTGCTCGTGGTGAAGAACGCGGAGGCCGCGAAGGACGAGCGCGTCGCGTCGCTGCGGCTCGCGGTGCGCGGTGCGCGCCTGGCCACCGCCGCAGAGACCGGCACGCTCGAAGCGCATACCGACGAGGGCGAGCCGATCGTTGCCTCGACGCCGCTGTGGTGGGACTCGTCGCACGAGAGCGCGGATGAGGAGTCCTCCGGCGCGGTCGAGCCGCAGGCCGTGACGTCAACGATCGAGGGCTCCGAGACCGTGCTCGACGTGGCCGCGATCGTCGAGGGCGACGTCACGTACCCGGTCTATGTGGACCCGGACTGGAGAGAGTACGCGCAGCAGAGTTGGTACACCGACCGTGCTTACCCGAACCAGTCGTATCTCAACGCCGCCGAGCACAGCGCCGGCTACGGCATCCAGAACGGGGTCGGCTACCTGTCGCGGGCGTTCTTCCGGTTCAACACGTCCTTGCTTGGCGGTAAGACTATCCTCAGCGCCCAGTTCCAGGTCGTGCAGACCTGGGCGAACAGCTGTGCGAGCACCTGGATGCAGCTGTGGCAGTACGGGCAGTCCGGCGCAGGCTTCAGCTGGAACAGCGACCCGGCGCAGTGGATGCGTCAGCTCGACCAGCAGGGCTACAACACCGGGGGGCCGTGCCAGCAGGCGCCCGCGTGGGTCGGCTACGTCGCGACGGCGGCGGTCCAGGACACCGCAGCGACGCGCGCGCCTTACACGACCCTCGCGCTCCGCGCCGCGGACGAGGGCAACTCCCTCACGCGCAAGCACTACCGGTCGGACGCGAAGCTGATCGTGGTCTACAACACGCGCCCGGAGATCCCGAGCCAACCCTCTATGACGTCGCCCGTGCGGGACTGCAGAACGAACCCCCAGGACCCGTCGTACGTGTACGGCCGCCAGCCGCTGACGCTCCGAGTCGTCGTGGAGGAGGAGGACGCCCAGAACGTCTCGGCCGCGTTCTACGTGAGGCGCGTGTCCAACGGCGCGCAGACCCGCACCGGCACCGGCTTCTTCGCTCGCGGCACCGGCGTCACGCACACCATCCCCGCAGACTCTCTGGCGGACGGCGAGCTCTACGCGTGGGCGGCCGAAAGCGGCGACGGCATCCAGCTCTCCGCAGGCATCTCCCCCTGGTGCTACTTCGTCGTCGACTCGACGAAGCCGGGCCTCCCGACGGTCACGCTCGACGCGACCAACGCGCGCGTCGGGGAGGCGCTGACGGCGACGATCACGCCGCCGGCGGGGGAGCATATCGCCGGGTATCAGGTGTGGTGGACGAATGGGGCGCTCCCTGTGGCGAGCCCGCCGCCTCCGGCGACCTCGTTCACTCCGGGTCTGCCCGACTGCGAGACAGGGAGGACCAACCCGAATGATGCTCCGGCCGCGCGTGTCGTGTGCTCGGCTGGCACCGTGGCGATCGAGGTCGCTCCGATCAGTCCCTTGTCCACCCTGTGGGTGGCTGCGTACGACCAGGCTGGAAACGTGTCATACGACGCAGTGACGAAGTCCGCGGCGGCTGGCACCGAGGTGCGGGCCGGCGGAGCCGACCTGTCGCTCGGCCACCTCTGGAACGCGAACGAAGAGGGCGCAGCTCAATTCGACGACCAGCTCGGGGACGCGCCGATCACCATCGGTGGCAACGCGGGGTGGGGTACGTCTGACCAAGGGTTCCCGCAGTTGCGATTCCAGGGCCTGACCACGCTCAGCCGGTATTGGAAGCCGGGAGCGCACCTGATCGAGACCGGGGCGGTCACTGGCTACGTGCTCGAGGGGGCGCTTGGGCAACTCGCGCAATTCGGTTCCGGGAGCGCGCAACCGGCGAACACCTATCTGCTGTACGCGTGCTCGTACGGCGCGGGCAACATGATCTCGACGAGTCCGAACTGCGAGAGCACTGGAGCGGCTGCGCGTGCCCTCGGCTACGCCTGGAAGACCGCGTCAGCGGTGCCCGCAGGCTACACGGCGAAGGAGATCTTCCGCTGCCGACTGGGCGCCGACTACTTCGTCAGCGCGCAGAAGGGTTGCGAAAGCGGGACTGTTGACGAAGGGAGCCGAGGGTTCCTCGTCAGCCACACGCCCACCGCGACCGCACCCGGCGTCGTGGACACCACCAAATCGTTCACCGTCTCCGCCCGCGTCAAAGCGTCCGGCGCCTCCCATGACCAGACGTTCGTCTCGGCCAGCGGCGCCGTCAATGCGGGCTTCTACCTCCAATCGAGCGGCACGACCTGGCAGTTCGCCCTCCGCGCGCAAGGACTGACGGTGTCGACGGGATACGTCAAAGGGCCGCCCGTCTCGGCGGTCAAGGGGTTCGTGACCGTGTCGGGCAGATGGGATGCGGTGAACAAGCTGCTGAGCATCGTGGTGGTGAGCGACAGCGGACGCACGTTCTCGCAAGTCGTTCACACCCCACCATCGGATGACCGCCCTGCACTCGGGGCGATTGCGCTCGGCGCGGCTGCGTCGGTCGTTCCGGTCCAGTTCTTCGACGGCGAGGTCGCCCAGGTCTCCGTCTACCAAACCGCGTTGCCGGACAGCGCCTTCTGGGGCTCTGAAGTTCCTCAGCCGTGAACCGCTGACCACTCGATCTTGACCAAATCAATTCAAAGGATGACCGTGAGACTCTCTTCGCCTTGGCGTTCCCGCGCTCGAATCACCGGCATTGCAACGGTGACCGCGCTCACTCTGGCGAGTATTCAAGGACTGCCCGCTGCGGCCGTCGAGGCGCCGGCTCCGCCTGCGTGGGCGAAGGCGGTGCCGGGTTCGCGGGCGTCGGATGTTTCGGCGAGGGGTGGTAAGCCTCCGGTGAGTGCGGAGATCGTGTCTGCTGAGGTGCCGTCGGGTGAGTTCACGGTGTCGACGGATGGGTCGGCGCAGTCGGATTCGGTGTCGGTTTCGAGTGCGGATGGGTCGAGGGCGACGGTGGTGGATGGGGCGTGGCGTGAGCTGGGTTGGACGGGTGTGAGGGTCGCGTCGGGTGGTGATCCGGTGTCGGTGGCGGATGCGAAGTCGCAGTTGAAGGCGTCGAAGAAGGGCACGGCGAAGGCGAAGGCGAAGTCGCGGGCTGGGCGGGTGTCGGCGAAGTTCGTGGAGAAGGATCGGGCGAGGAAGCTGGGTCTGGCCGGTCCGGTGTTGGAGTTGAAGCGGGCGGACGGTAAGTCGGGGGCGTCTGCGGTGGGTGTGCGGGTGCCGAAGAAGTTGTTGGAGGGTGTGTTCGGGGCGGATTACGCCTCGCGTGCCCGGTGGGTGCAGGTGGAGGCGGGGAAGGCGCCGGCCTCGGCGAAGGATGTGCAGGGTAAGGCGGTTCCGGTGGCGTCGGAGGTGTCGGCGGATGGTGCGGACATTGTGGTTGCGCCGTTGGTGGCTGCGGCGCCGATGATGTTGATGGCGATGCCGGCGAGTGTTGGTGGGGCGGGGACGGGGGATTTCACGGCGACGTCGTTGAAGCCGTCGGCGTCGTGGGATGTGTCGGCGCAGACGGGGACGTTCAGTTGGGGGTATCCGTTGCGGGTGCCGCCGGCGGCGGCGGGGCCGGTGCCGGAGTTGTCGTTGTCGTATGACTCGCAGTCGGTGGATGGGTTGACGGGGTCGACGAATAATCAGCCGTCGGCGATCGGTGAGGGGTGGTCGTTGTCGGGTGCCGGGTTCATCGAGCGTTCCTATGTGGGGTGTGCGGTGGATGATGGTGCGTCGGGGGCGGTGAAGACGTCGGGGGATCTGTGTTGGAAGAACGCGAACGCGTCGGTGTCGTTCGCGGGGCATTCCGGTGAGTTGGTTCCGGTTGCGGGGTCGAATCAGTACCGGTTGGCGAATGATGACGGTACCCGGTTCACCGAGTTGAAGGGTGCCCCGTGTGCGGCGAACGGGACGTCGGATACGGCGTGTTGGCAGATGGTGACCACGGATGGTACCCAGTATTACTTCGGGTTGAACCGTCTGCCGGGGTGGGACGGTGGTAAGCCGGTCACGAATTCGGCGTGGACGGTGCCGGTGTTCGGTAATGATGCGGGGGAGCCGTGTCATGCGGCCACGTTCGCGGCCTCCTCGTGCAACCTGGGGTGGCGGTGGAACCTGGACTGGGTGATCGACGTGCACGGCAACGCGGAGGCGTTCTATTACAACGCGCAGACGAACAAGTACGCCAAGAACGGCAGCACTGTCACCTCCTACATTCGTGGTGGTGAGTTGGATCGGGTCGAGTATGGTCTGGCCGGCTCGAACGCGTATGCGGGCAACGGTGCCTCCGGGAAGGCGCTGTTCGGGTATGACAAGAACGGGCGGTGTTCGGATGACGGGGGTGGCCGGTGCACCGGGCAGCCGGTGTCGGGGGATGCGGCCGCGGCGGCGCAGCCGGCGGCGTATCCGGATGTCCCGTTCGATCAGTTGTGTGTTTCCGGCACCTGTGCGGGGTTGATCTCGCCGACGTTCTGGACGACGGCGAAGCTGGCCACCATCACGACGCAGGTGTTGAGCGGTGGGTCGTATAAGCAGGTGGACTCGTGGGTGTTGAAGCACAGTTTCCCGGATCCGGGTGATGGCACGTCGGCGGCGTTGTGGCTGAATAGTGTCACCCATACCGGGCATGCCGGTGCCTCCCCGATCACGGAGCCGGCGGTCACGTTCGCGGGCACGACGATGCAGAACCGGGTGTGGGCGGTGGACGGTCTGGCCCCGTTGGATAAGTGGCGGATCAGTTCGATCAAGACCGAACTGGGTGCGGTGGTGTCGGTGAACTATTCGGGTCAGGAGTGCACCCCGGGGGATCGTGCGGGAATCTTCGCCGCACCGCAGTCGAACACGAAGCGGTGTTACCCGCAGTGGTGGTCACCGTCGGATAACCCGCCGATGCCGCCGCAGCAGGACCTGTTCCACAAGTACGTGGTGACCAGCGTGATGGACAACCCGACAACCGGTGGGGCGGGGGCGCCACCGATCCAGAAGCATTATTCGTATACGGGCCCGGGGTGGCGGTATAACGATTCCCCGTTGACGCCGGCGGACAAGCGCACCTGGTCGATTTTCGCCGGATTCGCGACGGCGGAGGTGCGGGTGGGGGATTTCAACAAGCCGGCTGAGCAGAATGTGACGAAGTACACCTTCTTCCGTGGTCTGGATGGTGATCGGGCGGCTGCTGCTGGTGGGGTGAAGTCGGTGCAGGTCGGTGGGGTGGTCGATGCGCGCCAGTTCGCGGGTCGGGTGCGGGAGCAGGTGGTCACGAACGGTGTCGGTGGTGCGGTGATCTCGCACACGGCGTCGGTGCCGTGGTCGGCGTTGACGGTCTCGGCGGGCACTCATTCGGCGTGGTATACCGGGGATGGCCAGGTGGTGGTGACCGAGCCGGTCTCCACCGGCGGTAACCGGACGGTGACGACAACGACCGCGTATGACTCGGCGATCGGTTTGCCGGTGGCCGTGTTGAGCGCACCCTCGGATGCGCCGGTCTCGTGTGTGACGACGAGGTACGCGACCGCGAATGTGGCCGCTCATATCTTCGGCCGGGTCGCGGAGGTGTTGGCCACTACCGGGACGTGTGAGCAGGCTGCCTCTGCTGGTGCGGACCGGCTGATCAGTCACGTCCGCAACTCCTATGACGGGGCCGCGGTCGGTGCGGTACCGGTGAAGGGGAACCTGACGAAGACCGAGACGGTCACCGGGTTCGACGGCGCGGCTAAGAGATGGGCGACGACCGCGACGGTGAAGTACGACGCGTTGGGGCGCGCGATCGAGGCGGCGGATGTGGCCGGGCGGGTGTCCAAGACCGCCTACACGCCGGCCGGCACGGGCGGGCCGATCACGAAGGTGACCTCGACCAACCCGGTGGGGTGGAGCAGCAGCACCGAGTTGGATCCGGCGTGGGGTGCTATCACGGCAGCAACCGATGAGAACGGTAAGGTCACCACGGCTGCCTATGACGCGCTCGGCCGCCGGACCGGGGTGTGGTTGCCGAACCGGCCGAAGGCGGAGAACGCCTCCAGCCCGTCGACGGCGTTCACGTATACGGTGTCGCAGTCGGGGCCGTCGAGTGTGACGACGGAGAGTGTCCTTCCGTTGGGGGTCAAGAAGACGTTCGAGTTGGTGGATGGTCTGGGCCGTAGTGTGCAGACGCAGACGGCTGCGGTGCGCAGTGGTGCGGTGATCGCTGACACGGTGTATGACAGTCAGGGCAGGACGGTGTCCACCACCAGCCCGTATTGGGCGTCGACCACACCGTCGGACCGGCTGTTCGTGCCCACCAGCATGGCGCAAATCCCGTCCCGCACGGATACCAAGTACGACCCGGTCGGCCGTGCCGTGGCATCGATCCTGTACACGTACGGGGATGAATCCAAACGCACCAGCACCGCCTACCCGGGCGCCGACCGGGTCGATGTGACACCACCGACCGGGGGCACCCCGACGTCCACGATCACGAACTCGCTGGGCCAGAAGACGGCGTTGACCCAGTACACCGGGGTGAAGCCGGCCGGTGCCGGTCACACCACGACCTACGCGTTCACAGCCGCCGGGAAAATGTCGGCGATGACCGACGCCGCCGGTAACAGCTGGTCCTGGTCGTACGACCTGGCAGGCAACCAGACGGTCGCCAGCGACCCGGACTCCGGCACGACGACCAGCACGTATGATCTGGTCGGCAACCTGACCTCCACGACCGATGCCCGCGGGCAGACCCTCGCCTACGGCTATGACGAGTTGAACCGGAAGACCGGGAAGTACTCGGGCTCCACCGCGGGTGCGGTGTTGGCGTCGTGGACGTATGACGCGGCGGCGAAGGGGCAGTTGTCGAAGGCGACCAGTTATGTGGGGTCGGTGCCGGGTAAGCCGGGGTTGGCGTATGTCAGTTCGGTTGATGGTTATGACGAGTTGTATAACGCGACCTCGACGTCGGTGTCGATTCCCCAGGGTGCTGCAGCGTTCGGGGGTACGACGTACAAGGTGTCGATGACATATAACGAGGCGGGCTTGTTGCAGCAGCGCAGTCTGCCGGCGATCGGTGGGTTGGCTTTGGAGCGGTTGCGGACCCTGTATGACGGGGTCGGCAATGTGGACTCGATCTCCGGCACGAGTTTGTATGGGGAGGCCACCTATTCCCCGATCGGGCAGTTGTCGGTGATCGCTCGCGGGGTGAACCAGTCGTTGTTGTGGACCACCTACGGGTTCGATCCGGGAACAGGGGAGACCACTCAGGTCATCGATACCGCGTTTGTTGGTGCGTCCTCCAGTGAGGTCGCTAACCGTAAGTACACTCGCAATGCTGCCGGTGATGTGACCAGCATCAAAACCACCGGCTCCGCCGGGGCTGATGATCAGTGCTTCTCCTATGGGGTGTTCCATGCGCTGAGTGAGGCGTGGACTCCGGCGTCGGGGGATTGCCAGGCGGCCCCGACAGCCGGGTCGTTGGGGGGTGCGGCACCGTACTGGACCTCCTACACGGTGGATGCCGGCACCGGGAACCGTACCGCCACCACCAACCATACGGCCACCGGGGAGATCACGACGGCGTATGCGTACCCGGCTGCGGGGCAGGCGCGCCCGCACGCGGTGACCACGGTCAATAGTGCTGAGTACTCGTATGACGCGTCCGGGAACACGGTGACCCGGCCGGGGCAGGGCCTGTCGTGGGACGAGTCCGGGAAGCTGTCGACGGTCAGCGTGGATGGGGGGATCCAGTCGCGGGTGTATGACGCGGACGGGAACGTGTTGCTGCAGACCGATCCGAACACCGGGACGACCCTGTATTTGGGTGAGACCGAGGTGACGATGGCGCCGGGGGCGAGCAAAGCTTCCGCGGTGCGCACCTACTCGCTGGGGGATGTCCCGGTCGCGGAGCGTTCCACGAAGGCGGGGGTGTCCGGGTCGGTGGTCACCTGGGTCTCCGGTGACCTCAACCACACCCGGGATGTGGCGGTGGATGTGGTGACGGGCAAGATCACCCGCCGCCACGTGGATCCGTACGGCAACCCACGCGGGACAACACCGGTGTGGGGAAGCGAGCACGGGTACCTGAACAAGCCGGTGTCAGCGACAACCGGGCTCACCCAGTTGGGGGCACGCGCCTACGACCCCGTCCTAGGGAAGTTCATCTCCGTCGACCCGGTACTCGCACCAGAGAACCCACAACAGAACAACGGATACACGTACTCACACAACAACCCCGTAACCAGCAGCGACCCATCTGGACTGATTCCTGGCGCAGTGATTAAGCCAGTGCGACCTGTCCCGATCCCCATCGCGGTTGCGCGACCAACTGCGCCTTCGGCGCCTTCCTCAAGCTCAAATGGCGGTACGAGGCCCGCCCCGACGACCGGCACATCAAAGGCGTCGCCAAAGAGGAGCGCCGATACGTCTGCTCACGTCGCGGATCAGATCAACATGTTCACGGACATGTCATCTCGACTGAAGGCTGTGGGTGTTGGGTGCGCAGCAGCGTACGGATTCCTCGGTATGGCGCTGGGTGCAAGCGCAGGTGGGTGTGCGATTGCGGCTACACGGGCTTCGAGGTTCCTTGGCACTCCCGGAGGGCAGCTAATCGCAGGATGGGCCCTTGGGCTTTCCAAGTCCGGAACCTATGGTGATGACACTCCTTTGGTGAAGGCGCTTCGAACAATGCCTGAAGCAACACAGTTGCGCGAAGGTGTCGTGCAGGATTTGCAAAAGGGGGGAACCGGTGCTTTCCGGTCAGCAAACTACGTGGCAGGTTCACCTGACCCGTTGAATTTCAACCTTCAACGAGATCTCGTCACCTACACGCACTGGGATGAATCGTCGTCCCAAAACCAGCTATACGCTGCGCTTGGAAGTTACCAGATCGGCGCAGAAGCAGTCTCAGTTAACCTGAAATCAAGAACTGCGGTGGTCGAATTTCGGGGATACAATGACACAACACTGGGGTCGGCCATCGGTCCCACAGCTGATGCGCGAGCGCTTCTTAACTCGATTCCGGGTGACTCTGGCCCGTTTTCGAAGGTGCGTCAAGAGTTCGTTTGGCGGGAAGTGCGGCGATGGTGAAGCTCAGTGTTGGTGGCGTTGGACTTTTGCTCTGCATCTCGATAATGCTGGGGGGATGTTCGTTTCTGGGCGGGCCTCCTCCGCTGCCGTCGCGGTCTGAAGTGGTTGGTGATTGGCGGCATCGAGGTCCAAGCGACACGGCGGCTGTCCTCTCGCTTCATTCGGACGGAAGCGCAGACGCCACCGCGATTCCCTTGCCCGTCTTCGCGATCTATCGGGAACAGGGGTTTGGCGACCCGGTGAATTGGCACATTACGCGTGACTTCTCGGGCACATGGGAACTGTCGGGTCGTGCAGAGAGCTATTACCCGACAATCCGTGTAACTCTCAAAGCTGCCGATAACGGGACCACCCGGACCCTTCAATTGAGCGTGGTGAAGAAGGAGGGCAGGAGCGTCCTTCAGATTGGAATTGATCCATATAACGAAGATGCTCTCTTTGCGTTCACGAGATGAAAAATTGCTTGTGCACCTGCGCGTCGGCACCACGATTTCACAACTTTTCGCTAATGGAAGAGCGTTGGGCTGAGTTCGAGAGGATCTGGCAGGGGTAACCGTCCACTAACAAGGTCGTTACCGACATCCGGATTACCTGGAGAGAGCGATGCGTACCGGCTGCGGGGGCGGCGCGTCCGCACGCGGTCACCCAGGTCAACGGTGCCGAGTACACGTGTGACGCGTCCGGGAACACGGTCACCCGGCCGGGGCAGGCGTTGTCGTGGGACGAGTCCGGGAAGCTGTCGACGGTCAGCGTGGATGGGGGGACTCAGTCGCGGGTGTATGACGCGGACGGGAACGTGTTGCTGCAAACCGATCCGAACACCGGGACGACCCTGTATTTGGGGGAGACCGAGGTGACGATGGGCGCCCGGGGGCGGGTAAGGCTTCCGCGGTGCGCACCTATTCGCTGGGGGATGTCCCGGTTGCGGAGCGTTCCACGAAGGCTGGGGTGTCCGGGTCGGTGGTCACCTGGGTCTCCGGTGACCTCAACCACACCCGGGATGTGGCGGTGGATGTGGTGACGGGCAAGATCACCCGCCGCCACGTGGATCCGTACGGCAACCCACGCGGGACCGCACCGGTGTGGGGGAGCGAGCACGGGTACCTGAACAAGCCGGTGTCAGCGACAACCGGGCTCACCCAGTTGGGGGCACGCGCCTATGACCCGGTGTTGGGGCGGTTCATTTCGGTGGATCCGGTGTTGGAGCCGGGGTTGCCGCAGCAGAACAACGGGTATTCGTATTCGCATAACAATCCGGTGACCACCTCGGATCCGTCGGGGTTGAAGCCGAAGCCGAAGGCGGCGGCCAAGCCGAAGCCGAAAGCGGCGAAGTCGAGTGCGTCGAAGCCGAAGCCGAAGGCGGGACTGTCTGAGTAACGGTGTGTGAGAGTCTGGCTTGATCCGGAAGGAGATGGCCGTGACTGACACGACCGAGATGTTGAACGAGGCGATGATTGATCCTGTGACGGGAGAGATCATCGATCAGAAGGAGCTCGCGGAGCGGTTGCTCGCGCAAGCGAAGGAACAGGGTGTGAGCCTGGTTGGGCCTGGCGGGCTGTTGAACCAGCTCACGAAGACGGCGCTGGAAGCGGAGCTGACCGAGCACCTCGGCCACGACTATGGCGGAGTACCGATCGCTGCGAATATGCGTAACGGGACCAGAATGAAGACGGTGCTGACCGAGATCGGCCCGGTCGAGATCGAGGTCCCCAGGGATCGTGACGGGTCGTTCGAGCCGGTGATCGTGCCGAAGCGGAAGCGACGTTTGGACGGGATCGATCAGATCGTGCTTTCGCTGACCGCGCGCGGTCTGACGACGGGTGAGATCGCGGCGCACTTCGAGGAGGTCTACGGAGCGAGGGTCTCCAAGGACACCATCAGCCGGATCACGGAGAAGGTCGCCGCTGAGCTCGCGGAGTGGTCATCGCGCCCACTGGATGCGATCTATCCGGTGATCTTCGTCGACGCGATCGTGGTGAAGGTCCGTGATGGGCAGGTCCGCAACACCCCGTTCTACGTCGTCATGGGCGTCACTACCGGCGGGGAGCGGGAGATTCTGGGCATCTGGGCCGGTGACGGCGCTGAGGGCGCCAGGTTCTGGCTGCAGGTGTTCAGTGAGCTGAAGAACCGCGGCGTCGAGGACGTCCTCATCGCCGTCTGCGACGGGCTCAAAGGCCTCCCCGAGGCGATCACGACGACCTGGGAGCGCACCGTCGTGCAGCAGTGCATCGTGCACCTGATCCGCAACTCGTTCCGTTACGCGGGCCGGCAGCACCGCGACGGCATCGTCAAAGCGCTCAAGCCCGTCTACACGGCACCGTCCGAGCAAGCCGCGAAGGACCGCTTCGACGAGTTCGCTGCGGAATGGGGCGGACGCTACCCAGCGATCGTGAAGCTCTGGGAGAGTGCGTGAGCCGAATTCGTGCCCTTCCTCGAATACGACGTCGAGATCCGCCGAGTCATCTGCACGACGAACGCGATCGAGTCGATCAACGCCCGCTACCGGCGGGCCGTCAGAGCACGCGGCCACTTCCCCAACGAGACCGCGGCGCTGAAGTGTCTCTACCTCGTGACCCGCTCACTTGACCCGACCGGCGGTGGCAGGGCACGCTGGGTGATTAGGTGGAAGCCCGCCCTCAACGCGTTCGCGATCACCTTCGCGGGCCGGTTCGAGAGAACCACTCACTAATGAAACCGCCGGACCCCACACACCGACGGTCCTATAGATGTCAAGGGAGTCCGAGGTCGGTTTTCAGGTCGTGGTAGACCTCGCGGGCGATGAAGCGTTTGAGGCAGCGGAGGACATCCTTCTTCGACAGTCCTTCAGTGAGGCGCCGTCGGACGTAATCGATGGTGGGTTGGTGGTATCGCATCCGGCAGACGGCGATCATGTGGAGCGCGGCGTTGGCTTGGCGATCGCCGCCTCGGTGCAGACGCATGCGATGGGTCTTGCCGGATGAGACCGGGATGGGGGCGACGCCGCAGAGTCTGGCGAACGCTGCCTCAGAACGCAGCCGGTCGATGTTCTGCCCGGCGGTGATCAGCAACTGCGCGGCGTGGCCGGGGCCGATCGCGAGCTTGGAAGTCAGGGTTGGCGCGGTGTGCTCGACAAGTTGTTTGAGTGCGGTGTCGGCCTCAGCGATCTCTTCGTCGAGCATCTGGATGCGTCGGGCCATCGCGCGCAGAGCACGTTTGGTGGCCTGCGCTGGATCATGCAGGCGATCCGGGTCGGGTCGCAGGGCGGCGCATCGTGTGACGAGCGCGGTTGCGGATCGTTCCGTGAGTTGTTCTCGCAACTCAGCGGGTGCTGTGACGCGCAGGCTGCGCAGCTGGACGACCGTTCTCGTTCGGGAACGAACCGCGGATTCACGGGCCAGACGCAGCACGCGGATCGACTCGACAACGCCAGTCGTAGTCTTCGGGATCGCGGTGGCCTGGCCGGAGAGGGCTTTGCGCGCAGCCGCCTCGGCGTCGATCTTGTCGTCCTTGCCGCGGCGGGCTCTCAGATGCGGATGTGGCTGGTTGACCTCCACCACATCGACTCCCGCTGCAAGGAGGAAAACGAGTGATGCCGGCCGCATACGATCCGGTGGACTCGACGCCGATCTTCTCGATCAGCCCGAACCCTGCCAGCCAGTCCAGCGCGTCACGATACCCGCGTGATGAAGCCGGGAATGGATGATCGCCGAGCCTCTTCCCGGTCGTATCGAGCGCGACGACATGATGGGTGTCGGCGTGCGCATCGATGCCTCCGATCACGATCACCGCTTGCGTCGCCCGCGTGTCGTTGCTCATGCTGGTGGTGTCTCCCTTCGACGAGGGGATGACGTCGCCGGGCCGGGTGGACATAACAATGACGAGTCACTGATCGAGCAAGGTCCTATGAAGTCACACTCCCGCCCGGTCCGGCCATCCGGAACGAGCGCGACCCCGGCACGAGCCGACCCGTCGGTGTCAGGACAACCCCTCCAACGAGAGCGTCAGTTAATCAGTAAGTCAGACCCGTCCGGATCCGCACCACCATCTTCATTGTTAAACGGACAGTCCCCGGCGAAGTCTTCGTCGAAGAAGAAGTCCGAGGACTGGTGGAACCCGACGTCGTGGAGCAAGAAGACCTGGCAGACGGTCGGGGGCTGTTGCGGCGGGAGTGGCGGTCACCGTGGCTGGACGGCGGCTGTGATTGGTGCTGCGGCGTGCACGGCGGCGACGTTCAAGGGGGCTGTGCAGGCGGGAACCGTCGGCGCGGCGGCTGGGCTGGTCGGTGGTGCCGCCGGCGGGGCGATCGCAAGCGGGGCTGCCAAGCTCGCCGGGCTCGGAGCCAGTAAAGCAGCGGCCGCAACTGGCGGAGAAGGGGCCTCGAGCGCCCGTGAGCTGGTGCACGCGTAGGCTTCGTCAGCGATCTCTGGACGCAACTTGGCGCGCCAACTCGCAAGCGAGCTGCAGATGTCCGAGCCTGGAAAGGTCATTGCAGGTGCAGGTTCCAAGCGCTCGATCGATGATGTGGATCGACTGGTTTCACAGTATGGCGGCCAACCTGGAGGTTGGCAGAAGATGTCGAGCACGTCGTTTGTCAACGATGGTGTCGAACAGCAAACTCACTGGTATCGCAACAAGGGGATGGGAATCTATGTCGAACGTAGGACCAACCTGTACTTTGGCCGGTGATGATGAATAACGATCGTGAGTGGCTTGACCGCGCTCAATTGGTGTTTTCCCGATTCCTATTTGGATTTGCGACGGAAGAGGAAATCGTCGATTGGGCAACGGACGAGTTGGCAAGCCAGCTATTTGCAGATGACCTGACTGCGATTGCAATGGCGCATTCCGATGACATCCCTCGGCCGAGCGAACAATTGGCCTCGATGCTCGAGCGTGATGACCGGTACTTGAGTGACGATCAGCGGGCGCTTTCGGTCGCGAGCTGGATCTCGGCTCGGATCATAGCCGGAACTATCGAG
Source organism: Leifsonia sp. McL0607 (assembly GCF_049993355.1). Lineage (GTDB taxonomy): Bacteria > Actinomycetota > Actinomycetes > Actinomycetales > Microbacteriaceae > Leifsonia. Next base: position 1,636,381 of record NZ_CP188253.1, read on the forward strand.
CCGATCGATGGCGCGCGTCAGATCAGTGGACTCATCCAGAATCGATTTGATGAGCGCGAGCAGCTACTAGGCATGCTCACGCTCTGGTCGGACGCGCGCCCGACTCGACTCGCGCATCCTCGATGAGGCCAATCGGTTGGTCCAAGACGTCAACGGTTGGGTGCAAGAGTAGCCGTTCCAGCAAGGAGCTGGGGCGTGGGAGTGGTGATTCTGGCTGCTGGTGCGATCGGTGGCGCGGCAGGATGCGCGTATCGATTTCCCAAATCAGGCCAATCCGTCTGGCGCGACGATAAGGGTTATACGATGAACAACCTTGAGCCTGAAGAAGAAGTTGGGTCTGCTGCACGAGTAGGTGACGGTTTCTAGTCACGCCGCCAGTGCGGCGGGCGTGTTCATGATGGCCTCGAACTCGATTGGGGTCAAACGCCCGAGGCGGGGTTGGCGTCGGCGACGGTGGTAGGTCCGCTCGATCCAGGTCACGATCGCGATCCGCAGCTGCTCGCGGGTGATCCGACCATGCGGGTGTCGGGTCAGGGCGCGCAGGAACTTCCGGCTTCGAAATTGCGATCCTCGATCGCTGTGGACTACGCAGCCGGCAACGTCGCCGCGCATCGCGACGGCGTTGTTGAGTGCGTTGACGGCCAGGCTCGACTTCATTCTGGAGTCGATGGAGTAGCCGACGATCTTGTTGCCGAACACGTCCTTTGATCGCGCAGAGGTAGAGCTTGCCCTCGCCGGTCTTGTGTTCCGTGATGTCGGTCAGCCAGAGCTGGTTCGGCCCGTCGGCGGTGAACTCGTGCCGGAGTCGCCCGTCCTCGTCCGTGAAGGTGGTCCAGGAGCGGCGGTTGAGGACGTTCTTTTGCAGGAGGCTGAAGAAGTGCAGAGATCATCGTGGACGGCTGGGCCGGGCTTCTTGCCGTTCTTGCCCCGCTTCTTCCCGAAAGCACTCCACCAACCATTGGCCGACGCGATCCGCCACGCAGTCCGATCCGCCATCGCCTGCCCGACGTCACGCGCCTCGTCGGCCAGCAGCCGGTGCCCGAACTCGGGGTCATCCCGATGCGCGTCGAACAACGCGTTCGCCCGACACGCCTCGGTCACCTCGCTATCGGTGATGGGGTTCGCCAGCCATCGGTAGTACGGCTGACGAGAGAGCTTGAGCACCCGGCACGTCACTGTCACGGGGATCCCCGCTCCAGCGAGCTCATTCACGAGCGGGTAGAGCCTTTTCCCGGCAGGTTCGCCTGCGACAGATACGCCGCCGCCCGCCGCAGGACCTCGTTCTCCTGCTCCAGCAACCGGACCCGCTTGCGCAGCTCGCGATTCTCGGCAGACTCGCTGCCCGCCTGGCCGGGCTTGGTCCCCTCATCGACCGCGGCGCGGCGCAGCCACTTCTGCAACGTCATCGGGTGGACACCGAAGTCTTTCGCGATCTGCTCGATCGTCACTCCAGGTTCACGACCCCGCGCGACACGCACGACGTCGTCACGGAACTCGGTGGGATAGGGCTTGGGCACGATGCCATCCTTCCAGGCTGTCCACTCGGACAAGCCAGATCAGATGTCACCTATCCGTGCAGCAGACCCGGTCTCAACGGGAGCTGGGTACTGGTTGGTCAATCGATTGAATTGGATGAAACCGCACGAAGGATCAATTGGCTGATAGACGAATCCTTGGTTCCCGTTTCAATAGATAACAGCGGTTGGGTAAAGACTTTTAGAGATCCTCGGGATGATCGCTATTGGGAGTTGTCGTATCCCGACAGTGAGATGCAAGGCGGGGGGTCACCGCGGCTAAGACATGTCCAAGGGCCAGGGAAATGATGAGCCCGCCATAGGTGGAGTTAGTGAGCAGATCGGCTCGACCCCGAAGCGGTCGCGGTGCTCGTCGACGTACTCGACGAGCACCGCAAGGTGCGACAATAACCAGCCCGACTACGACCCAATGGTGACTATGCGTTCACATGACGAAGCCGGGCTTCGCCGAGAGCTCAGCACCCTGAACCAGACCCATCCGTCTTCTCGTCGCGCGTCATTCCGCGATGACGTGAAGGGTGGAGTTGGCCTCCCCGACGGCCGTGCGGAAATCGTTTTCGTTCTCGCACAGGGTGGTGAAACTGATGACTTGGTCATGTTCAGCGAAGGCGCGTCCCAGGAAGCTTCGGAATGCGCCGTCGACGTTCTCGGACCAGTTCAGAACGTCGACATGGTTATCAGTCCCTTCATCGCCCCAGCTGACCTGATCCTCGGTCAGCCTGGCCTCGAGGTCGGCTGTCTCCCAGCCGGTGATGGACTGAAGGAGGTTGAGCGTGGTGGTGCGGTCGTCGCCGGCGACGGGGTCGATGCCGAATTCGCTCAGTGCTTCGCGGTATGCAGTGAGAGTGCAGGAGTTTGCCGTTGAGGTGAAGGTTGCGCCCTGACCATCAGGGCTGTCGGGATTCATCTTCCAAGCGCTTTCAGTCACCCCCCAGTTCACCCCGCTGAATTCGAGGTCGCCATCCCAGCGATAATCAGCGCTCACTTCGATAGGCGCGTCCTTGTATTCCTCAAGTTCGTCTTGAGTGATCTTCATTGCAATGAAGAAGGCGCCGGCACTAACGCACGCGGCCAGGAGGCCCACACTTGCGAGGACGATCATCACGATCTTCCACCATCTGGGTCGAGGCGCCTTCGCGGCGGGGTCTGCGGGTGGATAGAGCTCAGGGTTCGCCATAGTGGGCCTTTCGTTCTGGAGGGACGCAGCAAAGTGATGGTGGGCGACCGAGAAGACGCGGTTCCGCCGTAGACGTTCGTCGCAGATTGCGGGATCGCTGATTGCGCGTTCGGCCTGGAAAGCTGAGTGGGCTTTGCGCGGCGCACGCGGCTCGTAACGGTAGTGGATGATGTCAGGTCCTCCGGCCGGAGCGGGTGGTCCGTGGGATCGCGCCGCGCCGTCGACACGCCCGACCCACTCCGCCAATTTGCAAAACTCCGAATATCACCAATAGAGTTTTACCCGCGCCTGGTTTCAGGCGCGGCGCTGTCTCTTGGGGGAGAGGCAGTTGCGCCGGTTGTCGGGCGGGTGCCCAGCGGGGTTAGGGTGCGATACGGAATCAAGGGGGCCGGCGCGCTCCGGCCCGTCAGTCGGTCGGTGTCTGGGCGGCACTGCGTCCGCTCGACTTCCGGCGCGCCTTCGACTCGCTTCGCCAAAATCTGAAATGCTAGCCTTCGAACTCATCAAGGGGAAGTATGCGTTTCACCAGTCCCGCTCAGAAGGCGCTCGTCGTCGCCGTTCTGTTCGGTGTCAACCTGGTGCTGGCGCTCGTGTTCGACGCTCTGCACTCCGAGGTCGCCTCCATCGTGCTGACCGTGCTGCAGGTCCTCGGCTGGTACATCGCGTCGCGGGTGTTCCGCGGTCCGGGGGAGTCCGTGCGCGCTCCGCGGCCATGGTGGCGGATGACGAACCGACCGCTCCTCTCCGGCGTCCTCGGCGCGGGGTACAGCCTCCTCGCCGTGACCAACATCGCATTCTCGTTCGCCGGCTTCGGCAGCCTCTCGGGTAGCGTCTCGATCCTCGCGGAGCTCGTCCTCGCTGCCCTCTTCCTCCTCTCCTTCTCGCGGCTGCGGGCGGCCTCCCCGGCGCGCGCCTGACAGCCGGGGCGCCCGCCACGTAGGCTGGCTCCATGACGCTCTCCTCCGGTATCGCGACCGACGAACTCGACCCCACGATCCGCCCGCAGGACGACCTGTTCCGGCACGTCAACGGCACGTGGATCTCCCGCACCGAGATCCCGTCCGACAAGGCACGTTGGGGCTCCTTCATGGAGCTCGCCGAGCAGTCGGAGGCCGCCGTCCGTGCGATCGTCGAGGCGGCGCAGGGCGCGTCGGAGGGCACAGAGGAGCGCGCGTTCGGCGATCTCTACACCAGCTTCCTCGACGAGGAGCGCGTGGACGCCCTCGGCGTCAAGCCGATCGAGGCGCAGCTGGCGATCGCGAGCGATGTGGACAGCATCTCCGCCTTCCTGAACATCCTCGGCCGGCTCGAGCGTCAGGGCATCGGCGGCTTTTACCAGCTCTTCGTGGACAACGACCCGGGCGATCCGGAGCGCTACCTGGTGTTCGCCGAGCAGGCGGGCATCTCGCTCCCCGACGAGTCCTACTTCCGCGAGGAGCGGTTCGCCCCGGTCCGTGAGGCGTTCGCGGCGCACATCCAACGGATGTTCGAGCTCGCCGGTTTCGAAGACGCCCCCGAGCGTGCCCAGCGGGTGTACGACCTCGAGGTCGAGATCGCGGCTCAGCACTGGGACAACGTCCGCTCGCGCGACTCCGAGAAGACGTACAACCTGTACTCGTGGGCCGACGCGGCGACGTTGTTCGCGGGCGGGGGCGACAGCGGAGGCGCAGCGAGCCTCGACAGCTGGGCCGAGGGTCTGGGCGCACCGGAGGGCGCGCTCGCCGAGGTGGTTCTGCGGCAGCCGTCGTTCACCTCCGGCATCGCCGGCCTGCTCACCGACGACCGCCTGCAGTCGTGGAAGGACTGGCTGGCGTGGCAGATCATCCACGGCTCGGCCCCCTACCTCTCCGGCGACTTCGTCGACGCCAACTTCGACTTCTACGGGCGCACCCTCACGGGCACACCCGAGATGCGGGCCAGGTGGAAGCGCGGCGTCTCGCTCGTTGAGGGCGCGATGGGGGAGGCCGTCGGCCGCATCTACGTCGAGAAGCACTTCCCGCCTGCAGCCAAGGAGGCGATGGACGCCCTGGTCGCCAACCTGATCGAGGCGTACCGCGAGAGCATCCAGAAGCTCGAGTGGATGGGCGAAGACACGAGAAACCGTGCGCTCGACAAGCTCGCCAAGTTCACGCCGAAGATCGGCTACCCGGTGAAATGGCGCGACTACTCGTCGCTGGTCATCGACCCCACTGACCTGATCGGCAACGTGCGCGCCGGCGCCCTGTTCGAGTTCAACCGCGAACTCGGCAAGATCGGCAAGCCGATCGACCGCGACGAGTGGTTCATGACGCCGCAGACGATCAACGCCTACTACAACCCGGGCTTCAACGAGATCGTCTTCCCTGCGGCCATCCTGCAGTACCCCTTCTTCGACGAGGGCCGCGACGACGCCGCCAACTACGGCGCCATCGGCGCGGTGATCGGCCACGAGATCGGTCACGGTTTCGACGACCAGGGCTCCAAGTTCGACGGCGACGGCAGGCTCCAGGACTGGTGGACCGCCGCCGACCGCGAAGCGTTCGAGAAGCGCACCGGCAGCCTCATCGCGCAGTACGACGCGCTCGCTCCTGTTCAGGTGCCCGATCACCACGTCAACGGCGCCCTCACCATCGGCGAGAACATCGGCGACCTGGGCGGCCTCGGCATCGCGTGGAAGGCGTACCTGCTGTCGCTCGGCGGCCAGGAGCCTGCCGTGGTCGACGGGCTCACGGGCGCTGAGCGGTTCTTCTTCTCCTGGGCGCAAGCCTGGCAGCAAAAGTCGCGCGACGAGGAGGTCATCCGCCTGCTCGCGACCGACCCGCACGCGCCCAACGAGTTCCGGTGCAACCAGATCGTCCGTAACCTCGACGCGTTCTACGACACCTTCGGGGGGACCGATACGGACGCGCTGTGGCTCGCCCCGGAGGACCGCGTCACCATCTGGTGAGCCGCCGCACTCCGGCCCGCGCGTGAAAGGCCTCTCGGCGACCCCCGATCGGGGTAACATCATCCCTATCGTGTCGGGACACCCACCCGTCGCGAAGCGGGCCGGGGGGACCGCTGAATCAGCCGATGCCCCGACTCGGAAGAAAGACCCAGCGCGCCCCGTGACGATCCAAACCCCCGAGACCGACCACCGACACCGCCAGGTGACCACGCGCCGTGGGCGCCATCGCGGGACGGAGGCCGCGAGTCCGGAGGTGTTCTCCCGGGGTTTCGACGCGCTCGGCCGGCTCGTGGTGCAGGGTGTGCAGGTGTCCGCCCGGGCGACCGATCTCTCAACAAGCGAGGTGCTGTTCTCGGTCGACGACCATGTCGTGATGCCGACCGCCAGCATCGGCGAGGTGCTCCTCCTGGTGGAGGTCGCGGCGCGGCTGCAGTCCGGTCAGCTGAGCCCGCTGGTCCAGCTCGATCGCGCGCCGCAGGACGTTGGAGGCGACTCGGGAATCTGGCAGCACCTGCAGATACCAGCTCTACCCGTCGCCGACCTGGCCGCCCTGGTCGGGGCGACGAGCGACAACCTGGCCACCAACGTGCTGCTCCGCCGGGTCGGCCTGGAGGCTGTGAGCGCCCGCACCGAGTCGCTCGGCCTGACCCGCACGGCCCTCCTCGACCTGGTCCGCGACCACCGCGGGCCCGATGACGCCCCGCAGCTGTCGGTCGGCAGCGCCAACGAGCTGACCTGGCTGTTCTCGGCGCTGGCCCGCGGGGAGGTCGTCAATGCGCAGACCAGCCGCCAAGTCATCTCCTGGCTGGCACTCAACAGCGACTTCTCGCTGGTCTCGAGCGCGTTCGGCCTCGACCCGCACTCGCACCGCCACCCCGAACACGGCATCCTGCTCGTCAACAAGACCGGCAGCGACGCGGGCGTCCGCAGCGAGGTCGGCGTGCTGCGCGGCCCACGCGCGGGCGTCACCTACGCGGTCTCGACGTACTTCGACGACACCGCGCTGTCCGCTCGTCTTGCGGTCATCGACGGCATGCGCACGGTGGGCCTGGATCTGCTGGAGTACGTGTGCTAGTTCCGGACCCCGGCTCGCGAGAGGGCACGAAATCAGCCGAGAACCGTCGAGTAGGCGGACTATCCGCCATCTCGCCGATCACCGGCCCATGAACGCGTCCTCCGCGTCGTAGTCGAACCAGCCGTCCGCCTCCGCCCGCTGCGCGATCGAGGGGAAGACCTTCTCCCAGGTCTCCTGGCGGCGCTCGGCGGCACGCGCCTCGCGGACGGCCCAGTCGACCGTCGCGGCCACGGCCTCCGGGTAGCGCACGGGCTGGTGGTACCCGAGCTCGACCGTCGCCGCCGCCATGCTGAGCAGCAGCGGGTTGGCGACCGTCCAGGGTGTCCCGCCAAGGCCGTCCTCGGGAGGCCCGGGGAACGTCACGATCTCCACCTGGCGGTCGAGCGCCGCGTACACCGCGCGGGCGATCTCGGCGACGCTCAAGTTGTCCTCGTCCACCGCGTTGAGCACGCGCCGGCCGGGATGCGCTGCACACAGCGCCACCAGCTCGGCGATGTTGACCGTGGAGGACGTGCTGAACCGGTTGGCGCCGCCGTCCGACAGCAGCACCCGATGGCGGCCGTCGAGAGCGCGCTTGATGAAGTACCACTCGCGCAGCGCGGGACTGAAGGGGCCGTAGATCGCGCCGGGCCGCAGGATGCTCACCGGCAGGCCCTCCACCGCGAGCAGCCTGCGCTCCATCGCCGCCTTGAGCGGCGAGTACGTCCGCTCGGTGTTGTCGATCGTCGGGTCGGTCTCGCGCAGCGGCACGGGATACTCGGGGAAGTCGTCCGGCCCGGTGACGGTGTCGAGGTAGCGGCCTGCGCGGTCGGTATAGACCGAGCCGGTCGAGATCACGACGAGCGAGCCGACCTCGCCGGCGAGACCGGCCAGCTGGTCGGCGTGCCGGGGCTCATAGGCGACGGTGTCCAGCACCAGGTCGTGACCACGGGCGCGGGCCAGCAGCGCGTCCGTGTCGTCGCGGTCGAGCCGGATGCTGGTGACGTCGTGCTCGGTCAGCTCGGTGTCGCCGTGGTGGCGCCCGCGGTGCGCGACGAGTACCGACCAGCCGTCCGACACCAGCCTCCGTGCGGCCGCCGAGCCGATCTGCCCGGTTCCGCCGATGATCATCGCGGTGCGTGCAGCGGCGCCGGTGTCGACCTTCATGAGGCAACCGTACGCTGCGGCAACCGTGCGCTCCGGCAACCGTCGCTCAGCGCATCAGCGTCTTGGCGAGCGCCACGTACTCCTTCGCGTTCGCGTCAGGCAGGTAGGCCCGGCCGATCGCGTTGCCGATCGCCGGCAGCGCGACCGCGTCGGGGTACGCCATCCACAGGGTCTCGTACGTCGGGTTGAACTTGCTCTTGAAGTCGAACAGCGAGGCGAACCCATATGCCGGCTCCAGGGTCTTCGCCAGGAACGCCAGCAGGCGGTCCATCACCGCCGGTTCGCCCTCCACGGCGTCGTCCTCGTCGGCGCTCGGCGGCTTGGTCGCGAGCGGCGCGCCGGACAGACTGAGCACCTCCACGCCCTCCCCGCGCATCCGCTGGGCCGCGGAGGCGATCACGAACTCCATGATCCCCGGGATGCTGCGATCGGCCCGCCGCATGAAGTCGATCGTGTACCCGACCACGCGGTCGTCGCGCCAGCTGGGCAGCCAACTGGTGACGGCCTGGAGGTCGCCCTGCGGGTCGTAGGCCAGGTAGAGCTTCACCTCCGGGTCCTTCAGCTCGGCCATCCCGCCAAGGGTGAAGCTCATCTCGGGCAGCTCCTTCTCGGACACCCACTGCTCGCTGAGCGCCGCGATCTGACTCTGCTGCACGGGAGCCAGCTCGTCCCAGGTCGTCCAGAGCGTCGAGATGCGCTCCTTGACGCCCCGGGTGTGCGCCTGTCGCACCTTCTGCCAGGGCTTGCCCTGCATGTCGAAGGTCTGCGGGTGAATGAGCGTCTCCTCGCCGACGGAGATGCTCTGCCAGCCGAGCGACTCGAACACCGGGAGGAAGGAGCCGTGGATGCTGTAGAACGCGGGAGTCCAGCTGTTGGCGTCGCAGAAGCCGATGAAGTCGATGATGGTCTGCTCGGCGCGCTCCGGGCGGCAGACCGGGTCCGACAGTGTGATGGCGACCCCGTTGATGACGCGATACGCGACGGCCGCCTCGCCGCCTTCCGAGAACCAGTAGACGTTCCCCGGCCACGTGCCCATGAAGCCGAGCGTCCCGCCTCCGCCCGCGTGAAGCAACTCGCGGAAGCGCACCTCGTCACCGAGGGTGCGGCCGGTGGAGGTGGCCCGGTACAGCCGCATCGTGCCGATGACGAAGATGGTCCAGAACGCCGGTCCGACCCACTGGTAGAGGAGCAGGACCAACGGTGACGTCGGCACGATCACCCGCCCCGGCACCGATTCGAAGCCCGACGGCACGAAGCGGCGCAGAGTGGACATGAAGACGTCGCCGATGCTCGCCTCCGGCACGAACGAGCCGAGGGTGGCGAGGCCCGCGATCAGATACGCGACCGCGAGCAGGGCGAACGAGACCACGACCAGGATCGTGAACCGCACGACCGCGTCCCGCGGCGCACGGATCTGGAACTGACGGCGGGTCGCCAGCAGCAGCACGATCGATGCGAAGGGGACCAGGAAGGCGGCCAGCAGCCAGAGCAGCACCTCGATCGCCGGCGAGAGGGCGTCCAGGCTGTCGACCTGAACGTTGACGTCGCCGCCGGGCAGTGCCGTGAACGGGAGCACGATCATCGCGACGTTCACGACGATCCCGAGCAGCCACGCGAAGTGGCGACCGCGTCGCAGACCGATGGCGGTCACGATGAGCAGGACCAGCGGCAGGAGGGCGAGCAGCAGCGGCCCGACGCCCTGGATCGAGACCGCGGCGAGCTCGTCGCGGCAGTTGGAGGTGTCGACGGCACGGCAGGCGGCCAGCACGGCGGCCGCGTCGACCTCCTGGTGCAGGAACAGCGCGGACACGAACGAGAGCGGGCCGAGGCCGCCCGGAGGCAGCAGCGCGGCGAGCGGGCCGATGCCGGTGATGGCCACGGTCGCGGCGATGAGGTTGCGCGTCTGGGCGTGCGAGCTTCGGCGCATCCGGTGCAGCCGCCCGCGGCGGAGGATGACGCCCAGCGCGAGGCCGAGCAGCGCCGCGATGAGGCGGTAGGCGTTGTTCTGGTCGCCGTTGTAGAGCACGAACATCACGACGACGGCGAACGTCAGCAGCCGGATGCGCCGCCGCCACAGGGTGCTCGCAAAGGCGCTCGCCGCGAGCAGAGCCCCGACGATCCCGATGGTTGGGTCGAGCGTAAAGTCGAACACCGTCGCCCGGGCCAGCAGCCCTCCGACGTTCGCCGCGGCCCACTGTCCGAGCACGCCCAGCGTGATGCCGACGACACCGGTGACGAGGAAGGCGAGAACGAGCCTGGCCGTGCCGAGCAGCCGCTCCGCTACGGCCAGGAGCGTGAGTGCCAGCACGAACGAGATCACGAACTGGGCCGGGTCTTCCGGGACGAAGAGCGCCGTCAGCGGTGTCCACCAGAAGCCGGCGTGGATGGTCGTCGGCACACCGGCCGCCCAGACCAGCGCGCCGCCTCCGACGGTGGCGACGCTCCACAGCGTCGCGGTGGCGATGGAGGTCGCGAGCACGATCAGCGCGAGCGCGACGCTCGCCGGTGCGACCTGCACGTAGGCACGCAGCATCGCCCACGCCGGCGGTCGCTTCGGCGGGGGAGCGGCCGGCGGGGCCGGTTTGGTGTTCGGGGGAGCCGTGCTCATCGTGTCTCCGTCGCGGTGGCACCACCCTAGCGGTCCGTGGCCCCGTGCGGAGGTCAGATCTCGCGCAGACGCTCCGCGAGGTAGCGGTCGAGGCCCTCGAGCGGGATGCGCTCCTGCTTCATGGTGTCGCGGTCGCGCACCGTCACTGCGTCGTCCTCGAGCGAGTCGAAGTCGACCGTCACCGCAAGCGGCGTGCCGATCTCGTCCTGGCGGCGGTAGCGACGGCCGATCGCGCCCGAGTCGTCGAAGTCGACGTTGCGGCGCTTGCGGAGCGTGTCCGCCAGACCGCGAGCGAGCGGCGACAACGCCTCGTTGCGGGAGAGCGGGAGGACGGCGACCTTGACCGGGGCGAGCCGCGGGTCGAGGTGCAGCACGGTGCGCTTGTCGGTGCCGCCCTTGGCGTTCGGCACCTCCTCCTCGTCGTACGCGTCGACCAGGAACGCCATCAGCGCGCGGGTGAGACCGAACGACGGCTCGATCACGTACGGCACGTAGCGCTCGTTCTTGTTCTGGTCGAAGAAGCTGAGGTCTTTGCCGGAGTGATCGATGTGGGTCTGGAGGTCGTAGTCGGTGCGGTTGGCGACGCCCATCAGCTCGCCCCACTCGCTTCCCACGAAGTCGAACTTGTACTCGATGTCGATGGTGCGCTTCGAGTAGTGGGCGAGCTTGCCCTTCTCGTGCTCCAGACGCCGGATGTTCTGCGGGTCGATGCCGAGGTCGATGAACCAGTCCCAGCAGAGGTCCATCCAAGTCTGGAACCACTCGTCGTCGGTGCCGGGCTCCACGAAGAACTCGATCTCCATCTGCTCGAACTCGCGCGTGCGGAAGATGAAGTTGCCCGGCGTGATCTCGTTGCGGAACGCCTTGCCGATCTGGCCGATGCCGAACGGCGGCTTCTTGCGGGCGGTCTGCAGCACGGCGGCGAAGTCGGTGAAGATGCCTTGCGCCGTCTCGGGTCGCATGTAGTGGAGGCCGGACTCGTCGTCCACCACGCCGAGGTAGGTCTTCATGAGACCCGAGAACTGCCGGATAGACGTCCACTGGCCCACCTTGTCCGGGTGGTCGGGGTCGGCGATGTCGGCCAGACCGTTCGCCGGCGCGTGGCCGTGCTCGGCCTCGTAGGCCTCGAACAGGTGGTCGGCGCGGTAGCGCTTGTGGGTGATCAGCGACTCGGTCAGCGGGTCGCTGAAGACCTGAACGTGACCGGAGGCCTCCCACACGGCGGTGGGCAGGATGATCGCCGAGTCGAGGCCGACCATGTCGCCGCGACCCCGCACGAAGGTGTTCCACCACTCGCGCTTGATGTTCTCTTTGAGCTCCACACCGAGGGGCCCGTAGTCCCACGCCGAGCGGGTACCGCCGTAGATCTCGCCGGAGGGGAACACGAATCCGCGGTGCTGCGCCAGCGTGATGACGGAATCCAGTCTCGACGGTGCGGCCATGGGTGCTCCCTGTTCGGTGCGTTTCTGCGTGGGGGTGTGCGCCGTTGCATCGGCACCACCATCCTAACGAGGATGCACGGCCGGGCCGGACGTGCACTCCAGTGCCGTGCTGGCGGCGCAGAGTCGTGAGGTCCGAACACCATTGCGCGGATAGCTAAAAACATCCAGAATGTCAGAAATCAATGTCTCACTTCAGGAGGTCGGCAGACGATGGCGGTATCACGGCGCACACTTCTCGCATCGGGCGCGGCTGCGGCTGCGGCTGCGGCAGTCAGCGGGCTCTCGCCGACGCCGGCGATCGCCGCTCCGCTTCCGGCCGGAGCGACGGCTCCCCGCCTTCTCGACACGGTCGCCGCGGCCAAGTACAGGCTGCTGGTTCCCGAGATCTTCGTCGCACCGCCGGCGGCTCCGGCACATACGCCCGCTCTGGTCATCGGCTCCGGGTTCGGCGCTGCGATCGCAGCCCTGCGGCTGGCACGGGCCGGTATCCGCACGGCGATGCTCGAGCGCGGCCTTCCCTGGCCCCGCGACCCGAAGCGTGCGATCTTCTCGGGTAACACTCCGCCCGACGGCCGGGCCTTCTGGCACCGTCGCACGTTCACCGGCGTCGCCGGCATCCCGGCGGTCGTCCCGAAGTTCGGCGGGGTCCTGGACGCGACCGACTACGACCACATCCAGGTCTGGCGCGGTGCCGCGGTCGGCGGCGGCTCGGTCGTCTTCACGGGCGTGCTGATCGAGCCGGAGGAGCGCTTCTTCCGTGCGGTCTTCGGCGACCGCGTCGACTTCGATCGCATGCACGAGGTGTACTACCCGCGTGCGCGTGCGCATCTCAATGCCTCACCGATGCCGGACGATGTCTACCGCTCCAAGCCGTTCGGGCACTCGCGCGTCTGGGACGACCAGGCGCGCCGAGCCGGCTACGAACCGCAGCCGCTCGACTCGATCTTCGACTGGGATGTCGTGCGCGCGGAGCTCTCCGGCAGGTCGAGACCGTCGGCCATCATCGGCGAGAGCAACCTCGGCAACTCGAACGCTGCCAAATACGACCTCACCCGGAACGTGCTTCCCGCGGCGCTCGGCACCGGCCACGTCACCCTGCACCACAGTCACGTGGTCGACGCCATCGGCCGGGAGCCGTCCGGTCGCTATTGGGTCGAGGTGCGCGAGATCACGGCGAACGGCTCGCTCGTCCGCAGTCGTCGGATCACGTGCGATCAGCTCTTCCTCGGCGCCGGCTCGATCGGCACCTCCGAACTGCTGGTGAAGGCGAAGGCGCTCGGCACCCTCCCGTCGTTGAGCTCGGCGGTCGGTGCCGGCTGGGGCACCAACGGCGACGCCGCTCTGGTGCGCTCCTTCTCGCATCCCGAGGGGCTCACCCAAGCGGCGCCGTCCGCCTCCCGCATCCTCGACGAGAGCGGTCTCCCACTGAGCCTGGAGAACTGGTACGTGCCCGGTCTGCCGGTCGACGTCGGGCTGATCGGATCACTGGGCATGGTGCTCGACCCGACAAGGGCGAGCTTCCGCTACGATCCCGCGAAGCGCGACGTCGTTCTCGACTGGCCCAGCGACGGCAACGAGCGCGCGGTCGCGGCCATGCGCGCCGTCCACGACAGGATCGCGGCTGCGAACGGTCTCCGCAGCGGGGTCCTGGGCGTGGCCCCCGACATCAACGCGTCCTTCACCGCCCACCCGCTCGGCGGCGCCGTGCTCGGTGAGGCGACGGACACGTTCGGGCGCGTTCACGGATACGACGGCCTCTACGTCATCGACGGGGCGGCGGTTCCCGGCAGCACCGGAACGGTCAACCCGACGCTGACGATCGTCGCGCTGGCCGAGCGGGCGATGGACGACATCCTCGAGAAGGGGCGATGAGCCGGCCCACCGTGCCGCTCAGCCCACGCGGAAGTCCTGCTCCAGGATCGCGTACACGGCGGTGTCCGTCCACTCGCCCTTCGCGATCTCGGCCTGGCGCAGGAGGGCCTCCTGGCGCATCCCGAGGATCTCGCAGAGCCGTGCGGACGCCTCGTTGCGGGCGTCCAGCTGGGCGAACACGCGATGGCCGCCGAGGGTGTCGAAGCACAGCTCCAGGAGGCGCGTGGTCGCCTCGGTGGCGTAGCCGCGACCGTGGACGGCCGGGTGGAACACCCAGCCCATCTCGAATTTCGCCCACTCCGCCTTCTTGAGGAACAGACTCACGTGGCCGATCACCCGGCTGTGGCCGCCCTCCGGGTCGGGCAGCTCGACGGCGTAGACGATGCCGTCGCCGTCGGCGGCGAGCCGGTTCATCGCGATCCGCTTGCGGAGGTGCTCCGCTGATTCGTCGTGGTCGTGTACCTCCCAGTAGAGGTAGCGGGCCACGTCCTTCAGGCGCTCGAACTCGTGCCCGTTCTCGAGGTCGCCGCTGTTGAGCGGGCGTAGCAGCAGCCGCTCGGTGCGGAGATCCTCCGCGGCGTACGGGAGTCCGGTCGCGGCGTGCGTCTCGGTGGTGGAAATCGTGGCCTCGTTGCTCACGGTGCTCTCTTCTGTCAGGGTTCGGGCTCTGTCTTCGGGGTGGTCACGCCGTGAACGGCTGGTCTGTCAGGATGCCGCGCTCTCGTCGTCGACGGCGCGCAGCGTCCGCGTCGTCGGTACGTCATCGACCTCCAGGCCGAACAGGGCGGAAGCCGCATCGATGAACGCCTGCGCGTCGCCCTGCCGAGCGAGCTCCCTGGCGCGCACCGACGGGGTGTGCAGCAGCACCCCGGCGAGGTGGCGCAGGGCGGCCTCCGTCTGCTCGGAGGAGTCGCCGCGCGAGCGGGCTCGGGCGATCTCAGCGTCGAGAACGCCGAAGACGTGCGAGCGCAGCGCGACCAGGGCCGGCGTGACGGCCTGCTCGGACGTGCGGGCGGCGAACTCGGCTGCAGCGGCGTCGACGAGCTCTCGCGCGTCGGCTGCGGCGTTCAGCTCTTCCACGGGGGCGTGGATGCTGATCGTCTCGAGGTCGAGGAGCTCGACGCCGGTCAACTCCGCGACCGCGGGCTCGACGTTGCGGGGGAGGCCGAGGTCGATGACCAGACGGCGCTCGGCGGCTCCGGGGAGGCCGAGCGCCTCGGCCAGCAGGTCGCGCGTGACGACGTGATCGGTGACCGCCGAGCAGGTGACGAGTAGGTCGGCGCCGGCGAGCTCGTCGAGGAGGCCCTCGGCCTCCACGGCCGTCACGTCGTGCGACAGCGCGAACTTCGCTGCGCGACCGGTGGGGGAGTACACGCGCACGTCGGTCACGCCGTGCTCGCGCAGGGCGGCAAGGCTCGCGCCGGCGTACTTGCCGGTGCCGACGAGTAGGACTCGCACCTGCGTCCAGTCGGTGATGCGGCTCTCGGCTAGCTCGAGCGCGAGCCTGACCATCGAGCGCCCCGCGGTCATGATGCCGGTCTGGTTCTTGACACCGCGGGCGGTGCGCGATGCGACCTGGAAGACGCGCTCCAGGTCGCGGGTTGCGGTGCCCGCCTTCCGGGCCGCCTGCAGCGCCCTCCGGACCTGGCCGGCGATCTCGCCCTCGCCCACGACGACGGACTCGAGGCCGCTGGAGACGGAGAAGAGATGCTCGGCGACAGCGTCGTCGTAGTAGACGGCGCTGGAGGCGCGGAGCACGTCGGCGTCGATGCCGGCGGCGGCGCTGACCGCGTCGATCACGACCTCCGTCGAGACAGCGCGTGCCGCCGGAAGCGGCTCGTCGATGTCGAGGTAGGCCTCGAAGCGGTTGCAGGTCGCGAGGACGACCGACCCGCTCACGAGTTCGCTGTGCTCTGCGAGTGCCGCGGTGACGGCCGGCGCATGGCGCTCGAGCCGTTCGAGGAGGTCGAACTCCGCAGTGCGGTGGCTCGACGAGAAGCAGAGAAGCACGGGCAAATCCTACGCTCGCCGTCGGCGATCCTCGAATCGAGATACTCCGTCCTGCGGACCATCGGCGAGATTCCCGGAGGATTGGCAGATTCCTCCCTGGAAGAATGGGTGCGTGACCTCCCTCGACCCGTCCCACCCGCTCTCCGCAGGCCTCACCGCCGACAGCCCCCTCGTGCGCTCCTACCAGGGTGAGCGCCAGGAGGTCATTCCCGTCTGGTTCATGCGCCAGGCCGGCCGTTCACTGCCGGAGTACCGCGAGCTGCGCGTCGGCACCCGCATGCTCGACGCGTGCCTCGAGCCGGCGATGGCCAGCGAGATCACCCTGCAGCCGGTGCGCAGGCACGGCGTCGACGCGGGCATCTTCTTCAGCGATATCGTCGTCCCGCTCAAGCTCGCCGGTGTCGCCGTGGAGATCCAGCCCGGTCGGGGCCCGGTCTTCGAGCAGCCGGTGCGCACAGCTGCCGATGTCGCCCGGTTGGAGGAGGTCGATCCCGCTTCCCTCGACGCGGCGACCTTTGCACCCATCGCGGAGGCGGTGCGGTTGACGACCGCTGAGCTGGGGACCACGCCGCTCATCGGCTTCGCGGGAGCACCCTTCACCCTCGCCGCGTACCTCGTCGAAGGCGGACCGTCGAA
Source organism: Leifsonia sp. McL0607 (assembly GCF_049993355.1). Lineage (GTDB taxonomy): Bacteria > Actinomycetota > Actinomycetes > Actinomycetales > Microbacteriaceae > Leifsonia. The sequence goes on from NZ_CP188253.1 coordinate 1,652,808, forward strand.
GGATCACATCCGTGCCCGCACGATGATGCACGCCGACCCGCAGACGTGGGCGCGGCTCATGGCGTGGAGCGCCGACGTCACCGGCGCCTTCCTCCGCGCGCAGCTGCTGGCGGGCGCGAGCGCCGCCCAGCTCTTCGACTCGTGGGCGGGCTCGCTCTCGCTGCGCGACTACGTGGAGCATGTGGCACCGGCGTCCACGCGCGCTCTCTCGCACGTTCGCGATCTGACGTACGAGGTCCCGCGTCCGGTCGCCGAGGTGGCGGCCGGCGAGACGGCCGAGGCCGGCGATGACGCCACGACCGACGAGCCGCTGGCGCGCTACGTGCCGATCGTCCACTTCGGCGTCGGGACCGGCGAACTGCTGGGCGCGATGCACGACGTGGGCGCAGACGCGGTCGGCGTCGACTACCGCACCCCGCTCGACGAGGCGGCACGACGCCTCGGCCACGTCGTCCCCCTGCAGGGCAACGTCGACCCGGCGATGCTGGATGCGCCGTGGGAGGTCCTCTCCGCGCACGTGGTCGACGTGCTGCAGCGCGGACGCGAGGCTCCCGCGCACGTCCTCAACCTCGGCCACGGCGTCCCGCCCGAGACCGACCCCGCCGTGCTGACCCGGGTGGTCGAGTTCGTCCACGAGTGGCGGCCATGACCTCCGAGCGCTTCGATCACGACGCTGTCGCGGCGGAGGTCCGGCACGCTGTGGAGGCGCCGGCCACCCGCGTCGCCGTGGTCGGTGGAGGCGTCTCCGGACTCGTGGTCGCGAGGGAAAGCGCCCGACCGGGGTTCGAGGTCACCGTGCTGGAGGCGTCCGGACGCGTCGGCGGCTCGGTGGCGCCGCTGGAGCTCGACGGACTGAGGCTCGACGCGGGAGCGGAGAGCTTCGCGACGCGCGGCGGCCACGTCGCCGCCCTGCTGGAGGACCTCGGCCTCGGCGAAGAGATCGTCGCCCCGAATCCCGTCGGCGCATGGGTGCGGAACGGCGCGCGCAGCGTCCCGCTCCCGAAGGCCGGCCTGCTCGGGATCCCCAGCTCGCCGCTGGCGAGCGATGTCGTCGCAGTCATCGGCTGGGGCGGCGCCGTGCGCGCCTACCTCGATCGGCTGCTACCGGTGCTCAAGATCGGCCAGGAGCGCCGTCTCGGGACGCTCGTCCGCAAGCGGATGGGCTCGAAAGTGCTGGACGAGCTGGTGTCGCCGGTCGTCACCGGCGTCTACTCGGCGAACCCCGACGAGCTCGATGTCGATGTCGTCGCACCCGGGCTCAACGCCGCGCTGACCCGCCTCGGCTCGCTCTCCGGCGCGGTCGGCGAGCTGCGGTCGTCCGCGAAAGCGGGCAGCGCCGTTCAGGGTGTCCGCGGCGGCATGTGGAGGCTGCCGGCGGCGCTCGCCGACGACATCGTCGCCCGCGGCGGCGTCATCCGCACGGGCGTCTCCGTGGTCGCGGTGGGGCCGTGGTTGGCGCCCGACCCTGAGGAGGTCGCCGCGGCGGCGGTCGAGGAGGCCCTCGCCGGCTTGGACGACGACGCGCCCGATGACGCACAGCATCCGGAGGTCGTCCCCGGCGGCGACGCCCGCCCGGCCCGCTGGACGCTCCGCCTGGCCGACGGCTCGACCCTCGACGCCGACGTTCTGGTCGTGACCGCGCCAGCCGACGCAGCGCTCGCCCTCCTGCCCGGCGTCGATGAGGGCCTGGCCGATCTCGCCGCCCTCGACTGGCCTCCCGCGTCAAGCGTCGAGCTCGTCACCCTGGTGCTCACCGACGACCGCGTCGGTGCCGCCCCGGTCGGCACCGGCGTGCTCGTCGCCGACAGCAAGAGCTCGGGCATCGGTGCGAAGGCGATGACGCACTCCAGTGCCAAGTGGGCCTGGGTGGCAGAGGCCGCCGGTCCCGGCCGCCACGTCGTCCGGCTGTCCTACGGGCGGGCCGGGCGCCCGGCGGAGACGCTCGCCCTGAACGACGCGGAGCTGCGCGAGCGCGCCGTCACCGACGTGGCAGCACTCCTGAATATTCCGCTCACGGCATCCGATGTGTCGGCATTCGCCCGCACCCCCTGGACGAACGCGCTTCCCTATGCGACAGTGGGGCAGCGGGAGCGCATCCAGCGCGTCCGCGACGAGGTCGAGAACATCGAGGGCGTCGAGGTGACCGGGTCCTGGCTGACCGGCACCGGGCTGGCGTCCGTCATCCCGGACGCGCGCCGGGCGGCGGAGCGGGCGCGGGGTCTACGCTGGAAATCACTGACCGACGACCTGGAGAGGTAGAGGAACAATGCGGGGAAAGCTTCTCTTCGTGACGGGCGCGGCGGCGGGCTACGTGCTCGGCACGCGCGCCGGACGCAAGCGCTACGAGCAGATGAAGTCCGCGGCTCTCAAGGTCTGGGAGTCGCCGGGGGTCCAGAAGCAGGTGGATGCGGTCGAGGACTTCGTGGCCGAGAAGGTCGGCGAGGTGCCCGAGGCCGTCTTCATCACGGTCAAGAAGGCCGTCGTGCGGGTCAAGGACCGCCGCAGAGAGGCACGTCTGCCGGATCAACAGCCGTCGGGGGTGGCCGTCGTGCCCGTGGAGCGGGATGATTCCCAGGAATAGCGGCCGTCGAACGCGACCGAAGGGGCAGGTGAGCGGATGACCGATCGAGAGCGGGCCAGATCGCAGTCGCTCGGTGAGCTGATCACGGCGCTGCCGCGGCTTCTCATCGAGCTGTTGAAGGCAGAGCTGGCTCATCTTCGAGCGGAGTTCGCCGAGAAGGCGAAGTATGCCGGCATCGGCATGGGGCTCTTCGTGGTCGCGGCGGCGTTCCTGTTCTTCGCCCTCGGCGTCCTCGTCGCGGCCGCGATCCTCGGGCTCGCGCTCGTGCTGCCGGGGTGGGCTGCCGCGCTCATCGTCTTCGGCGCCCTCCTCATCATCGCCGCCGTTCTCGTCCTGATCGGCTTCTTGTCGCTCAAGCGGATGAACGGTGTGGCGCCGACGGAGACGATCTCGAGCGTCAAGACCGATATCGACGCACTGAAGGGGCGGGGCACGTATGACAACTGACCGCAGCGACGTCGAACGTGCACGCGCCGACCTGGCCGCCACCGTCGACGCGATCACCTACAAGCTGAACCTGCCCAAGCGCACGGGCGAACGCGTGCGCAGACTTCGGGATGACAACCCGCTCGCTCTCGTCGGCATCGCGGTCGGTGTGGCCGTCGCCGTGGGCGGCGCCGTCTGGGGGATCGTGGCGGCACTGCGCCGCTGAGGCCCTGGGCCGCTGATGCCGAGGGGCACCCAAGTGCCCCATCCCGGGCCGGATAGGAGCATCTACGTGCCCCTCGGCCTCCTGGTTTTTGCCTTCACAGGTTTGCGAGGGAGACTGTCGGTATGAGTAACCCGGCTGCCGTCCCGGCAGAGTCGACCTCCCCCGAAACACGTGCCTCTCAAGCGACTGGCCCTGAAAACCCCAGCGGGTTCACCTTGTGGGCCGTCCTGCGCCGTGACCCGGCGCGCCCCGACGATCTCGACGGCACCGACGTCCCGAAGGCGGTGGAAGAACTCGAAGGCGTGATCGCCGACCTCGAGCTGCAAGACGTCACCACCCGCGGTCTGTACGACGTGAGCGGGCTCCGCGCCGACGCCGATCTGATGATCTGGCTGCACGGCCCGGAGGCCGAGGGGCTGCAGTACGCGCTGCGCCAGCTACGCCGCACCCGCCTCCTCAAAGCGCTGCTGCCCACCTGGAACGCGATGGGTGTGCACCGCGACGCCGAGTTCAACCGCTCGCACGTCCCCGGGTTCCTGCGCGGCAAGGAGCCGAAGGGCTGGCTGTGCGTGTACCCGTTCGTGCGGAGCTACGAGTGGTACCTGCTGCCCGACGAGGAGCGGTCGCAGATGCTGGCCGAGCACGGCCGCAAGGGCGCAGCGTTCCGCGGAGTGCTCGCGAACACCGTCGCCTCCTTCGCCCTCGGCGACTACGAGTGGATCCTTCCGCTCGAGGCCGACGAGCTGACCGACCTCGTCGACGTCATGCGCGACCTTCGCTACACCGAGGCCCGACGTCACGTGCGCGAAGAGGTGCCGTTCTTCACCGGCCGTCGCATCGAGCCCGCCGAGGTCGTGGAGGTCCTGCAGTGACGGGAACCGAGGCCGCGCCTCGCGTGCTCGGGGCCACGCCGGCCGCCGCGTCCGGTCCCGAGCACGTCACCGAGCCGGTCGCTTACGACGCGATCCTGCTCGCCGGTTTCGGGGGCCCGGAGGGCCAGGACGATGTCATCCCCTTCCTCCGCAACGTGACCCGCGGTCGCGGTATCCCGGAGGAGCGGCTCGAGGAGGTGGCGCACCACTACCGCCACTTCGGCGGCGTGAGCCCGATCAACGACCAGAACCGCGAGCTCAAGGCCGCGCTGGAGTCCGAGCTCGTGTCGCGCGGCATCGACCTCCCCGTGCTGTGGGGCAACCGCAATTGGGACCCGTACCTCGAAGACGCGCTGCGCGAGGCGGAGGAGCGCGGCTTCCGGCGCATCATCGCGATCGCCACCAGCGCATACTCCTCGTACTCGAGCTGCCGCCAGTACCGCGAGGACTTCGCGCGCGTGCTCGAGGAGACGGGGCTGGAGGGCACGATCCAGATCGACAAGGTGCGGCAGTTCTTCGATCACCCCGGCTTCGTCGAGCCGTTCATCGAGGGTGTGCGCATGGCGGTCGACCGGCTCCGCGAGCGCATCCCGGGCATCGACCCTGCCACCGAGATCCGCCTCCTCTACTCGACGCACTCGATCCCGTCCACCGACGCGGCCAAATCCGGCCCGGCCGAGCGAGCCGATACCGGTGAGCACTGGGGCGAGGGCGGCGCGTACGCCGCGCAGCACCTGGCCGTCGCCGAGGTCGTCTCGCAGGCGGCGACCGGGGGGAGGATCGGGTGGGATCTCGTCTACCAGTCCCGCTCGGGGCCGCCGTCGATGCCCTGGCTGGAGCCCGACATCAACGACCGCATCGCGGAGCTCCCCGGTCTCGGCGTCAAGGCCGTCATCATCGTGCCGCTCGGCTTCGTGAGCGACCACATGGAGGTGCTCTGGGACCTCGACAACGAGGCGATGGAGACCAGCGACGAGAACGGCCTCGTCGCCGTGCGCGTCCCGACTCCGGGAACACACGCGCGGTACGTGCAGGGTCTCGTGGATCTCGTGCTCGAGCGGCGCGACGGCGTGCCGGTCGATCAGCGTCCGGCGCTGACCTCCCTCGGCCCCTGGTACGACGTGTGCCGGCCGGGTTGCTGCGAGAACGTCCGCCTGGGCTTCAAGCCCGCCGCCGCGGGGCTCGCACCGTGACCGGCGCGGTGAGCCTGGCCGAAGGCCGCGCAGACCGGCGCGACGGAGTGCTGCGCATCGGGACCCGCGGCAGCGCGCTCGCGGTCGCGCAGACCCGCGCCGTCGCCGAGTCGATCGCACGGGCGACGGGTCTCCACGTCGAGCTGGTGACCGTCACGACGCACGGCGACACCTCCCGGGAGTCCCTGTCCGACCTGGGCGGCACCGGCGTCTTCGCCACCGCCCTGCGGGAGGCGCTGCTGGCCGACGAGTGCGACCTCCTCGTGCACTCGCTCAAAGACCTCCCGACCGCCGCAGCCCCCGGCCTCGTCATCGGCGCCGTGCCCAAGCGGGCCGATGCGCGCGACGCCCTGTGCGCTCGCGAAGGCTGGACGCTCGAGACGCTGCCCGAGGGCGCGAAGGTGGGTACCGGCTCGCCGCGCCGCGTCGCCCAGCTGAAGTCGGTGCGACCCGACCTCGACGTGACGGACATCCGCGGCAATGTGGACACTCGTCTCGGGAGGGTGGCGGAAGGCGACCTCGACGCCGTCGTCCTGGCCGCGGCGGGTCTCGGCCGGCTCGGCCGACTGGATGCCGTCACCGACTTCTTCGCCCTGTCGCAGGTCCCGACCGCGCCAGGCCAGGGCGCGCTCGCACTGGAGATCCGCGACGGCGAGCAGACCGGCCGCGGTGACGTCGCGCGCGCGCTGAAGGCCGTCGACCACACGACCACCCACGCCTGCGCGACCGCCGAGCGCGCCGTACTCGCCGGCCTCGAAGCCGGCTGCGCCGCACCCATCGGCGCCTCGGCGCTCGTCGACGACGGGCTGCTCTTCCTCACCGCCACCGTCTACCGTCCCGACGGGACCGAGCGGCTGACGGCGTCCCACGCCGCCACCCCGGACTCCTTCGGCGCCGCGGACCTCGACGAGGCCGCGCGCGATGTCGGTTCACGTGTGGTGGCTGAACTGCTCGCCGCGGGAGCGGCCGGCCTGGCCCCGCTCGGGAGCGCTCGATGACCTCCAGGTCCCCCTCCCCGAAGCCGCTCGCCGGCTGGCGCGTCCTCGTGCCCAGAGGGGGCCCGTGGGGTGACTCCGTCGCGGCCGACCTCCGCGCGAAGGGTGCGTCGCCGGTCGTCGCCGCGATGATCAACTTCGCGCCGACAGCCGATGCGCCGGCGCTCGAAGCAGCCCTGGCGCGCCTCGCCGACGGCGGGTTCGACTGGGTCACCGTCACCAGCGCGACGACTGTCGACGTCCTGAGCGCGGCCCGCGCGGTCGTGCCGCCGACCACCCGGATCGCGGCCGTCGGGGAGACCACCGCCGCCGCGCTCGTCGCGGCCGGCTACACCGTGGATCTCGTTCCCGCCGAGGACAACTCGGCGCGCGGACTGCTGGAGGAGTGGGAGGCAGCGACCGAGGGAGTCGTGCCGTTGCGCGTGCTCACCCTGCGCTCCGAGATCGCCAAACCCCTCCTGACCGAGGGGCTGCGTCGCATCGGCCACCGGGTCGAGTCCGTCGTCGCCTACCGCACAGTGGGCATTTCCGTGCCCGACACGATCGTCGCCGAAGTGCGCGACGGCCTGGTGCAGGCCATCCTGGTCACCAGCGGTTCGGTGGCGGAGCAGGTGCAGGTGCAGCTCGGACCGATCCCGGAGACGACCCTGGTCGCGGCCATCGGGCCGCGGACCGCACGTGACGCGCGCGAATACGGCTTGCGGGTGGATGTGATCGCCGCCGAACGCACGGCCGCCTCCCTCATCGAGGCGGTCGCGGCTGCCGCCCGCCCCAGCGCCCCCTGACGGCCGGCACCCAGCGCGGCGGGCGTAGGCTGGGGAGAGTGAGTGAGTTCCATCCCGTTGTGCGGCCGCGACGGCTCCGGCAGTCGCCTGCAATGCGCCGTCTGACCGCCGAGACCCGCCTTCACCCGGCCGAGCTGATCCTCCCGTTGTTCGTGCGCGAAGGCGCCACCGAGCCGCAGCCGATCGCCTCCATGCCGGGAGTCGCGCAGCACAGTCTCGATTCCCTGAAGCGCGCGGCCGTGGGGGCCGCGGAGGCCGGCGTCGGCGGAGTCATGCTCTTCGGCGTGCCGCAGACCCGCGACGCCGTCGGCACCGCCGCCACCGATCCGGACGGCATCCTCAACGTCGCCACGCGTGCGGTCGTCGATGAGGTCGGCGAAGCCCTCGTCGTGCAGACCGACCTGTGCCTCGACGAGTTCACCGACCACGGCCACTGCGGGGTGCTCGACGGCGATGGTCACGTGGACAACGACGCGACGCTGCTGCGGTATCGCGACATGGCGATCGCGCAGGCGGAGGCCGGATCGCAGCTGCTCGGTCTGAGCGGGATGATGGATGGCCAGGTGGCCGCCGTCCGGGACACCCTCGACGCGGCGGGCCGCACCGATGTCGTCATCCTGGCCTATGCCGCGAAGTACGCCTCGGGCTTCTACGGCCCGTTCCGGGAGGCCGTCGACTCTCAGCTCACCGGCGACCGCCGCGCCTACCAGCAGGACCCGGCGAACCGCCGCGAGGGCTTGCGCGAGGCCCGTCTCGACCTCGACGAGGGCGCCGACATCCTCATGGTGAAGCCGGCTTTGAGCTACCTCGACGTGCTGAGCGACGTCGCCGCGATCAGCGACGTGCCGGTCTGGGCCTACCAGGTCTCCGGCGAGTACGCGATGGTGGAGGCCGCCGCAGCGAACGGCTGGATCGACCGCGAGCGCGTCATCGAGGAGACCCTGATCGGCACACGCCGCGCGGGCGCCGACGCTGTGCTCACCTACTGGGCGACCGAGGTCGCGGGATGGCTGCGATGAACGCCTTCAACATGGACAACAGTCACACGGGCGACAATCACACCGGCGACATCCACGACCTGCAGGGTCTGGCCGATGGCGCCGCGATCGGCGACGTGAACCTGGCGCAGTTCGAGCGCGCTCTGCGGGTGATCCCCGGCGGTGTCAATTCGCCGGTCCGGGCGTTCCGCTCCGTCGGCGGCACGCCGCGCTTCATGGTGTCGGCGCGCGGTCCCTACATCGTGGACGCCCAGGGTCGCGAGTACGTCGACCTGGTCGCCTCGTGGGGGCCGGCGATCCTCGGCCACGCGCATCCCGCCGTCGTCTCGGCGGTTCAGGAGGCCGCCGCCCGCGGCCTGTCGTTCGGCGCGTCCACACCGGCCGAGACCGAGCTCGCGGAGGCCGTGCTCGCCCGCGTCCCGTTCGTCGACAAGCTGCGGCTCGTGTCGACCGGGACCGAGGCGACGATGACCGCGATCCGTCTGGCGCGCGGCTACACCGGCCGTCCGCTGCTGATCAAGTTCGCCGGGCATTACCACGGCCACTCCGACAGCCTCCTCGCCGAGGCCGGCTCGGGGCTTGCGACGCTGTCGCTGCCCGGGTCCGCCGGCGTCACGGAGGCCACGGCCGCGCAGACCCTCGTGCTCCCCTACAACGACCTCGACGCCGTGCGCGCCGCGTTCGAGGCGAACGGCCCCGACATCGCGGCCGTGATCACCGAGGCCGCCGCGGCCAACATGGGCGTCGTCGCACCGGACGAGGGCTTCAACGCCGCGCTGACCGACATCGCGCACGAGTACGGCGCGCTGCTCATCCTCGACGAGGTGCTGACCGGGTTCCGCGTGAGCGAGGCAGGCTACTGGGGTCTCGACCGCGGCTATACGCCGGATCTCGTCACGTTCGGCAAGGTCATCGGCGGCGGCATGCCGCTGGCGGCGGTAGGCGGTCGTGCCGATCTCATGGACTTCCTCGCACCGACGGGACCGGTCTACCAGGCGGGCACGCTCTCGGGCAATCCGGTGGCGGTGGCCGCCGGCCTTGCCACGCTGGCGAACGCCGACGAGGCGGTCTACGACCGGCTCGACGTCGTGGCCGACACGGTCTCGAGCGCCGTCTCCGACGCGCTGGCGGCGGCGGGCGTCGCCCACCGCGTCCAGCGTGCGGGCAACCTGTTCAGCTTCGTGTTCGGCGACTTCACCGCGGCGCTGCGCACGTACGCCGAGGTCCAGTCGCAGGAGACGTTCCGGTACCGTCCGTTCTTCCACGCCATGCTCGACGCCGGGGTCTCGCTGCCGCCGAGCGTGTTCGAGGCGTGGTTCGTCACGGCCGCCCACGACGACGCCGCGCTCGACCGCATCCTCCAGGCGCTGCCCGCGGCCTCCCGCGCGGCCGCGCAGGCCTCCCCGAGCTGATCGTCAGCGCTTCCCGCCCGGGGTCACTCGTCGGCGGCGGAGGGATCGCGCGAGAGCGACTCGACGTACGTATATGTCGCCGAACTCGGCCAGCCGTCGGCGTCGAGCAGCGCGTAGACGTCGAAGTTCAGCCGGCCACCGCCTCCCGCAGCGCGTCGCAACGTGCGTGGAGGCACGTCCGACGACGCCCGCACCGTCACCGTCTGCGGGGCCGCCCCTGAACGCAGAAGGCGGGCGTGGAAGGTGGTGGTCCGGGTCACCGATCCACCTTCTCACACCCGCCCTGGGTCGCCGTCCGCTAAGCCTGTCCGTGCGATACGCGCGAGCGGCGGGACAGCGAGTCGATGATCACCGCGAGCAGCAGCACGGCGCCCGTGATCATGAAGCGGTACGACGAGTCGAGGTTCAGCAGCGTCAGGCCGTTGGAGATCGACTGGATGACCAGGATGCCGAGCAGCGCCGACCACGCCGATCCGCGGCCGCCGAAGAGGCTCGTGCCGCCGATGACCGCTGCCGCGATGGCGTTCAGGTTCGTGTCGGTCCCACCGGAGCCCGCGCTCACCGATGCCAGGCGCGCAGCGGCCAGCAGCCCGCCGACGGCGGCGAAGGTCGAACACAGGATGAACACGCTGATGAAGATGCGGTTCACCTTGATGCCGGCGCGCCGTGCGGCCTCCACCGAGCCTCCGACCGCGAACACCGAACGGCCCCACCTGGTGCGCGTGAGGAAGAAGTTCATCACGATCACGAGGATCACGAACAACAGGAACATCGCCCCCGTGCCGCGGTCGGTCGAGAGGTACCACACGGCGATGCACAGGCCGATCAGCAGCAGCCCGGACTTGATCAGGACCGCGGCCATCGAGCCCTCGGACAGGCCGGCTTTGCGGCGGCGGATATTGCGCCGCCAGTCGGAGGCGAACATCGCGATCGCCGCGATGGCGGCCAGTGCGTACGCCGCCCACGGCGGCAGGAAGGTCTGCTGGGCGAACTTCACGATCCAGGAGTCGTACGGGATGTTGATCGAGCTGTTCGGGCCGAGGATCCAGAGCTGGACGCCGAGGAACCCGAGGAGGCCGGCGAGCGTGATCACGAAGCTCGGCACGCCGAACCGGGTGAAGAGGATGCCGTACAGGAAGCCGATCGCGGATCCCGCGAGGATGGCGACGATGACCGTGAGCGCCAGCGGCCAGTGCAGCTGCGTGAAGCCGACGCCGAGGATGGCCGCCGCGACCCCGCTCACCGAACCGACCGAGAGGTCGATCTGGCCGAGCAGCAGTACGAGCACGATGCCGATCGAGATGGTGCCGATCGCGGCGCACTGGAGGGTCAGGTTGACGAGGTTGTTGGCGCTGAGGAAGTTGGGGTTCAGGATCTGGAAGACCACCCAGATCACGATGAGTCCGATGACGACCGGCAGGGAGCCGAGGTCGCCTCCGCGCACGCGACGCCCGAAAGCGCGGGCGGCGCCGGCCAGTCCCTCGTCACGGATCAGTCGTTCGTCCTGCAGGTCGGCCGCGAACTGGGCCGGAGTCTCGGGTGCCTTGGTCATCGGTCTTCCTTCCCTTCAGTGCGCTCGATGAGCTCGACGCGTTCCTCGATGCGTCCGGCTCGCTGCGAGACGGCGTTGTCCGTCGCGCCGGTGATCGCCGAGATGATCTCTTCGTAGCTGACGTCGGGAACCCGGAAGTCCCCGTTGTTCCGGCCGAGGCGCAGCACCGCCACTCGGTCGGCCACTGCCTGCACATCGGCCATGTTGTGACTGATGAGGATGACGCCGAGCCCTCGCTCGCGCAGGCGCTCGATCAGGTTGAGCACCTCGGCGGTCTGGGCGACGCCGAGGGCGGCGGTCGGCTCGTCGAGCATGACGATGCGCGGGTCGCCGATCAGCGACCGCGCGATGGCCACGGTCTGACGCTGGCCTCCCGACAGCGAGGCGACGGCGATCCGGACGGACGGGATGCGCGCGGAGAGCTGCCGAAGCAGGCTCCACGAGCGCTTCTCCATCTCCTCCTCGTCGAGGGTGCCGTGCGTGATCTCGCGTCCGAGGAAGAGGTTGGAGACGACATCGAGGTTGTCGCAGAGGGCGAGGTCCTGGAACACCGTGGCGATTCCGAGCGCACGCGAGGCCGATGGCGACGGGATGTGCACATCCTGCCCGTCGAAGGTGATCGTCCCTGCGTCCTGGGGGTGCACCCCGGCGAGGATCTTGACCAGCGTCGACTTTCCCGCTCCGTTGTCGCCGACGAGGGCGACGACCTCACCGGGGTAGACGTCGAGGTGGATGTCGGTGAGCGCCTGGACGGCACCGAATCCCTTCGAGATGCCACGAAGCGACAGGACGGGCTCTCGATTGGACTTTTCCTGGTCGGTGACTGCGGATTCCATCGTCACGGCGTTCTCCTTCGGGCCTGACGCGATCAGTCGCGTGATGTGTGCGTACTGCTGCTGCTTGGCTAACTGTAAGGCGGAACCACCCGGCCCGGGGATGGCGGGTATCCACATCCCAGGCCGGGTGGTTCTGGTGAATCGGTGGTTACTTGACGCCGTACTTGTCGCAGGCCGTCTTGTAGTCCGCGGTGCAGATCTTCGCGGCGGAGTCCGAACCGTAGAACTGGTCCTTCACGACCGTGGACTCGATGTTGTCCGTGGTCACTGCGACCGGGGTCAGCAGGATGGACGCGATCTTCGCGCCGCCCGCGGTGTCGACCTCTGTGGTCTGCTCGGACGGCTTCTGGCCCTTGGTCAGCGCGATGGCGAGCGTCGCCGCCTGCTCGGCCTCGGGCTTGAGGGCTTTGTAGACCGTCATGTACTGGTCGCCGGCGAGGATCCGCTGGATGCCCGCGAGCTCGGCGTCCTGACCGGTGACCGGCGGGAACGGGCTCAGGTTCGCCGCCTTCATTGCCGCGATCGCGCCACCACCGGTGCCATCGTTCGCCGCGTAGACGCCCGTGATCTGGTCCTTGAACTGCGAGACCTGTCCGGACACCCAGTCCTGGGCCTTAGCAGGGTCCCATCCTGGTGTGTCGAACTCGGCGAGCACCTTGAAGCCGCTGGAGTCGATGACGCTGTGCGCGCCCTTCTTGAAGAGGGTCGCGTTGTTGTCCGTCGGCGAGCCATTGACCATCAGGATGCCGCTGCCCGAGGCGACGCCGTCCTTCTTCAGCTTGTCGACCAGTGCTGTCGCCTGCAGCTTGCCGACCTTCTCGTTGTCGAACGAGATGTAGTAGTTGAGGTCGGGGCTGTTGATGAGACGGTCATAGGAGACGACCGGGATGTTCTTGGCCTTCGCCTCGCCCACGATCGACGCGGCGGCCTCGCCGTCGAACGGGTCGAGCACGAGCACCTTGACGCCCTGGGTCAGCATGGACTCTGCCTGCTGCTGCTGCTTGCTGGCGTCGCCATCGGCGTTCGCGTAGAGCACCTGACAGCCGGAGCAGAGCGATTTGACCTTCGCCTCGAAGTACGGCTTGTCGGCCGCCTCATAGCGGGCGGTGACCGAGTCGGGCAGGAGGAGGCCGATCTTGGCGTTCGCGGCACCCGACGCGTTGTTCGTCGACGTGTTGCCGGAGCCGTTCGAACACGCGGTGAGGGTGAGGGCTGCGGTCAGGATCGCTGCGGACGCGATGACCGCTCTCTTGGTGGCGATCTTCATTGAAAAACCTCCGATTCGAGACCGCCTTCGTTGGCGGCTGGGTTGAGTGTGTCAGTGCGGGCGCTTTGGCGTCAATACTTGAATTCAAGCTTTCGATAACGGTTCGTCACGGTTGGGACACGGCGAGCCGGCCATCGCGGCCGACCGTTACACGGCCACTCCGACACTCGTGATCGAGACGCTGTCGACGGCGTGCGCGACGGCTCCCAAGGTCGCCGCCCGCACGCCGAGCTGTCCCTGCACGATGTCGGGCATCGCGTCCTCGTTCACGATGATCGATCGCTCCACCGCGTGCCGCATCGGGCCGAGCAGCAGCTCGCCCGCCCGCGCCAGCTCGCCGCCGACGATGATGCGCTCCGGGTCGAGGAGGTTGCAGAGGTTGGCCGTGGCTATCCCGATGTGCTTGCCCGCGTCGGCGATGGCCCGGATGCAACGGGCATCGCCCGCCATCGCCTGCACCACCAGATCGCTCAGTTTCAGGCTGCCGAGGTGATCGCGCAGCTCATCGAGGACGGCGGGGCCTCCCGCGATCGCCTCCAAGCAGCCGCGGTTGCCGCAGCGGCAGAGCGGGCCGTTCTCGCGGATCGTGGTGTGACCGAACTCGCCGGCGACGCCGTTGTTCCCTCGGAAGAGCTGGCCGTTCAACAGGAGGCCTGCCCCGATCCCGTCGCCGACGTCCAGTGTGATCGTCGTGCGCTTGCCGCGGCCCGCGCCCAGCCGCGACTCCGCGAGCGCCGTGAGATTCGCCGCGTTGTCGATGAACACCGGCCGCTTGACGCGGCGCTCCAAAGCCTCGGCGATGACCACGCCGTCCCAGCCACGCATGATGCCGCTTCGAGCGATGGTGCCAGTAGCGCGATCAAGCGGCGCGGGCACCGCGAGGCCGACCGCGAGAACTTCCTCGCGGGAAGCGTCGACGGAGTCGAGCATGTCCGTCAGCAGCAGGGCGACCTTGTCGAGCTCGTTGTCGGCGCGGTGGTCCTTGGCGAGCGGCATGTGGTTCTCCGCCACCACGGTGTTGGCGACGTCGGCGAGCGCCACGCGCAGATGACGCGTGGAGAAGTGCACGCCGACGACGAGCCCGAGCGCGTGCGCGAGCGTCACGTGCTGAGCGCGCCGTCCGGAGCGGATGCTCTGCGCGGTATGGAGGACTCCGGAGGTCGAGAGCTCCTTGACGATGTTCGAGACCGTGGCGGGGGAGAGGCCGGTCGCGCCGGCCAGCTCGACCTGGGTCAAGCCTCCATGTTTCTTGATAGCGTCGACGATCCGAGCCCGGTTGGCTTCACGAAGTGAAGTCTGCGAGCCCGGAGTCCGCCGCTGCGTTGCCACGACGAGAAGGATACATGGCACTCAGGCGAGCCGATCCTGAGAGTTCGTGCCTGGCATCTGCGGCATTCCGTCCGCCCTCCAAGCCAACGGTTATGGCTTTGTGAGATTCGCACCCCCCGCCGATGGTGGTCGCCAGGCAGGATAGACCTATGGCCGACCTGCACGTCCACCCCGACCGCCTGGAGATCCATCTCACGCGGGCCGAGAAGGTGCTGTCCATGCGCAGGGACGATCTGGTGATCCCCCGCGACAGCATCCGGTCGGTGGCGATCACCGAAGACCCGTGGATCTGGATTCGCGGCATTCGCGCACCGGGCGCGGCCGTGCCGCTCACCCTGTCGTTCGGAACCTGGAAGTTCCACGGAGGCAGGGACTTCCTGCTCATCAAGGGCAAGCAGCGCGCTGCCGTGGTGGTCGACCTCGACGGTGAGCAGTTCTCGCGCGTGATCGTCTCGACGCCGCACGCTGCGAAGCTGGTGGAGGCGCTGCGCGTCGACGTCAACGAGATCCCGGTCGACGGCGAGATCATCGACTGACGCCTCACCCCGCGTGGGCGAGCGAGAACACGACGAGCCCGATCAGCGGCGGGAGCCCCTGCAGCAACGCCGCGCGCCAGTAGCGCCGGCCCGTCGTGAGCAGCACCATCGCGGCGAGCACCATGCATGCGCCGGTGAAGAAGATGAGCCCGAACCCGACGTGTCGCAGCGTCGTCCAGTACAGCACGAGTCCGACAGCCGCCCCGAAGGCGAGGAAGAGGTTGTAGAAGCCCTGGTTGTAGGCCATCGGGCGAACCACGTCCGCATCCCGTTGGTCGGCGATCCCGAATCGGCGCCACACGTTCGGTGACGACCACAGCATGCTCTCCATGGCGAAGAACGCGAGGCGCACGATCACCGCGAATGCGATGAGTACGGATCCGACGATCGCCATGTGGGGAGGATACGCTTCGGGGTCATGGAAGTGATGGAGGCGTCCTGCGCCATCTCCGGGGGCGGGCCGGCGGGCATGATGCTCGGCCTGATCCTCGCGCGTGCCGGTCTCGATGTGGTCGTGCTCGAGAAGCACGCCGACTTCTTCCGCGATTTCCGCGGTGACACCATCCACCCGTCGACGATCGGGGTGCTCGGCGAGCTGGGGCTGAGGGACGCCTTCCTTGGCCTCCCGCACAACAGCATCCGCACGCTCGATGCGGTGGTCGACGGCACCCGGCTGCACCCGATCGACTTCGGGAGGCTGAAGCCGCCGAACGACTTCCTCGTCCTGGCGCCGCAATGGGACTTCCTGACCTTTCTCGCCCAGGAGGCGGAACGGTATCCGAACTTCCGGCTCCTCCTGCAGACCGAGGCCACCGGCCTGATCCGGGAGGGCGATGTCGTACGCGGCCTGATGGCGCGCGGACCGGGGGGCGAGCTGCGCGTGGAGGCCGACCTCACCGTGGCGGCCGACGGTCGCGACTCGGTGCTGCGGGCCGCCGCGGGCCTCCGCCCGCGCCGCTTCGGCGTGCCCATCGACGTGATCTGGTTCCGGCTGCCGAAGCCGAAGGTGACGCAACCCTCGACGTTGGCGTATCTGGGCGACGGCGCGATGGTCGTCACGATCGATCGCGGCGACTACTTCCAGACCGGCCTGGTGATCGCGAAGGGCGGCATCGACGAGCTCGAGGAGGCCGGTCTCCCTGCGTTCCGGTCGGCTGTCGCCGGAGCCGCGCCGTTCCTCCGGGAACCGTTGGAGACGATCACGGACTGGGCGCCGCTCACGCTGCTGAGCGTGCAGGTGGACCGGCTTCCGCGGTGGTACCGACACGGTTTCCTGGCGATCGGCGACGCCGCGCACGCGATGTCCCCGGCCTTCGGCGTCGGCGTGAACTATGCGGTTCAGGACGCCGTTGCAGCGGCGAACGCGCTCGCGGCTCCCCTGCGCGACGGCCCGGTCGACCTGCGGCTGCTCGACGCCGTGCAGCGTCGCCGCCTGCCGGCTGTGGAGTGGATGCAGCGCATCCAGCTGGCGGCGCACCGCCGAATCTCGCGGCCGGGAGCCGGTCCGATCCTTCCCTCGCCGCCGTCTCCCGCACTGCGGCTGGCGATCGCCGCCGCGACACCGCTCGTGCAGCGATTCACGGCACAGCTGGTCGGGCGCGGGTTGCGACCCGAGTCCGTCGCGCCCGACCTCCGTTGAGGCGCTCGCCGGCCACGCGCGTCAGGAGAGCAGCATCAGCACGATGCCGACGAGCGGCAGCACGCCCTGGATGATCGCGGGGCGCAGGTAGCCGCGGCCGGTGGTCACGAGCACGATCGACGCGGCAAGCATGCTGGCCATCGTGAACAGGATCAGCGCGAGTCCCGTGGCGTGCAGGCCGACCCCGAAAAGGATCAGCCCGATGATCGCGCCGATCGCGAGGAACAGGTTGTAGAACCCCTGGTTGTAGGCCATCGGCCGGGTCGTGTCGGCTGCGGCCTGGTCGGCGACGCCGAAGCGCTTCCAGATCGCGGGTCGCGCCCAAGCGACGCTCTCCATCACGAAGATCCCGATGTGCAGGGCTGCGGCCAGGGTGACGACGACGGTCGCGAGGACGATCATGCGGTCAGCCTAGGGCAGGGATGGTGCTGAGGGTGTGTCTGCCTAGGCCCGGACATCGACGACGGTGCGCCCGTGCAGCCTCCCCGCCAGGATGTCCGCCGCCGCGGGGATCGCCTCGGAGAGTGGGATGAACCGCGTCATCGCCGCGAGTGCCTCCTCGTCGAGGTCGGTGGCGATGCGCCGCCAGGCTGTCTCCCGGAGTGCCGGCGGGGCCTCCACCGAGTTGATGCCGGTCAGTGTGACGCCGCGGAGGATGAACGGCATGACGGTCGTCGGGAGGTCGGCGCCCTGCGCAAGGCCGCAGGCGGCGACCGTCCCGCCGTAGCTGGTCTGTGCGAGCACGTTCGCCAGGGTGGTGCTGCCGACGGAGTCGATCGAGCCCGCCCAGCGCTGCGTCTGCAGGGGTCGGCCGGGGTCGGAGAGCTCTGCCCGGTCGATGATGGAGGTGGCGCCGAGGTCGGTCAGGTAACCTCCCAGCTCTTCCACGCGCCCGGTGGAGGCCGTAACCGGGTATCCCAGTTTCGCCAGGAGGGACACCGCGACCGAGCCGACACCTCCCGCCGCGCCCGTGACCAGGACGCTCGACCCCGACGCGTGCACCTGCTCGGGATCGACGCCGTTGCGCTCCAGGGCGAGTACGGCGAGCATCGCGGTGAAGCCGGCTGTGCCGATCGCCGCCGCCTGCTCGTTCAGGAGCGTGTCCGGCACTCGCACCAGTGCGTCGCCGCGCACGCGGGCGCGCTCGGCCAGGCCGCCGTGATGGCTCTCGCCGATGCCGTCCCCGTTCAGCACCACCCGGTCTCCCGGCCGCCATCGTGGGTCCTCCGACGACTCGACGACGCCCACCAGGTCGATCCCCGGGATGAGGGGCGACACCCGCGCGACGCCCGGACGCCCGGCGATCGCCAGACCGTCCTTGTAGTTCACGTCGGAGAACTCGACGGCGACCGTGACGTCGCCGGGCATCAGGAACGCGTCCGTCAGCTGCCGGGCCTCGGCCGTGTGCGCGAGGATGCGGCTTCCCTCGGTCTCCTGCTCGATGACGATGGCGCGGAAGTCGCCCATGGCTCTCCTTCGGTCAGTGCGTTTCGGATCGCAGTGTGTGAGAACGGGTCAGTAGTAACGGTCGTGGCACCGGGCAGGTCCCCTCGAGCCGAGGGTCGCGGTGATGGAGGTCATGACGCCACCCTACGACCCGCGGCTCGCCCCCTCTAGGATGGGCGCATGGTGGGGTCCGGCGCGCCGGGAGGACCGCCGCGGTCCGATTCCGCGGCCGGTGGTCCCACGCCGTCCAAGACGCTGTCCGCCACCGGTCGGCGGGTGTCCGTCAATGCCATCGTCGACAACGCGTTCTTCGTCTTCGGCGGCATCGCGGCGATCTGGCTGGCGTGGCTCGTGCTCACCGAGAGCTTCGCCTGGGGCTGGTTCCTCGTCCTGTTCTTCGTGCTCTTCTGGATCATGCTCGCCTACCTGGTCCTCCCGCGGCTGCATCGCATCCTCACCCAGATCTACGTGCCCGATTACTTCATCGGGCGGGCGCGCACCAGTGACGGGCTGTTGGGCGACCCGATCAACCTGGCGCTGCTGGGATCGGAGGCGCAGCTCGACGAGTCGATGACGGCGGCGGGCTGGACCCGCGCCGACGACGTCACCGCGGCATCCAGTCGCCGCATCATCACGTCGACGCTGCTGCGGCGCAGCTACGACGAGGCGCCCGTGAGCCCGCTGTTCCTGTTCGGTCATCAGCAGGACATCGCCTACCAGCAGGAGGTGCGCGGGAACCCGGCGAAACGGCATCACGTGCGGTTCTGGCGCTGCCCGGAGGGGTGGCTGCTCCCGGGCGGGCATGGCGTCGACTGGCTGGCCGCGGGAACGTTCGACCGGTCCGTCGGGTTCTCGCTCTTCACGCTGCAGATCACGCACAAGATCGACGCGAACACCGACATCGAGCGCGACCACATCGTCTCGACACTGAACCAGGCCGAGATCGGCGCGGAGGTGTCCGTCATCCGCGACTTCTCGTCCGGCTACCACGCACGCAACGGCGGAGGGGACAGCATCGAGACCGACGGCGACCTCCCTGTCGTCGATCTCACGGCGGTGCAGGTCGCACCTCGGGCGGTGGCGGTCGCCGCGGAGGCGGACGAGCGCCGGCTCGCCCGGGTCGAGCGCCGACCGGTGCCCACGACGCTGGGCTTCCTGCTCATGCTGCTGCGGGTGCTCGCCGGTGTGCTCACGGTGGTGCTCATCGTGATCGCCTGGCCCGCGTTCATCCGCTCGCAGCTCGTGTCGCAGGCGGGGCAAGCGCTCACCGCCGCCGAGCAGCAGGGCGCCGACCTCGTGTTCGGGATCGCGATGGGCGTCTTCGCGGCCGGGCTCGTGTTCTATTTCGCGCTCGCCCTGCTGGTCTTCACCGGCAGCAACTGGGCGCGCATCGCCTCGATGTCGTACAGTGCGCTGCTCGTGATCCTCGCCGCGCTCGACTTCTTCGACGGCGGCGAGCAGGTGACGCTGCACGCGAATATCCTGGGGCTGCCGCTGGACATCCTCGTCGTGCTCGCGCTCTCGTCGCAGCGCGCACGCACCTGGGCGCGGCGACCCCGGGCGCGGTCGCGCCTCGGTGCCGTCGCGGGCGCCGGAGCCGCTGCAGCGCAGGCCGAGGCGCTCGCCGCAGCGGATGCGCCCGCCGACGACACGACCGTGCCCTGACGCCCTGTCGCGCCGGGCTCACATCAGCTTCTTGCCGTCGGTCCCTCCCGCCTTGAGCGCAGACTCCTCCGCGTCCAGGAACGCCAGCACGGAGCGCACGGCCACCTCCTGATACCGGCCTTCCGCTCGCGCGTCGAGCACCGCCTGCCGTTCGGCGGCGATCATCGTCCTCCGGAGCCTGCGGTATTCGAGCGGGGCGTCCTCGGTGTCCTCCGGCGTCGGGTTCTCGAGCGCGTCAGCGAGGAACACCGCGTTGACGCGCAGCCGCTCGATGACCCGGTCGTCCTCCTCGCCGGTCACCTGCGACTCCAGGTGTTCGAGCCCTGCCGATTGCGCCTCGGCCAGCAGCCGCTGCATCTCGCCGGCCTCCTGAGCGAAATCCGGAGGCGGCAGCCTGAGCCTGCGGATCACCCACGGCAGCGCGAGCCCTTCGAGCAGAGTCGCGACCACGACGACGAACGCCAAGAACTGCAGGAACTCCCGGTGCGGGGTCGCCGTGGGGAGGAGGAACACGGCCGCGAGCGTCACCACCCCGCGGATGCCGGCGAACGACACCGCGATTCCGGTCGGCCAGGTCCAGCCGCGTTCTCGGAGCCGCGCGGGCCCGTAGCGGTAGAGCGCGGTGGTCCCGACCATCCACACGAACCGCGCCAGGAACAGCGCCAGCAGCACGGCGATGCTGATCCACACCGTCTCGGCCACCGTGATGCCGGAGCGGAACGCCGAGTTCAGGATGCTCGAGAGCTCCAGCCCGATGAACAGGAACACCGCGTTTTCGAGCAGGAACTCGATCGTGCGCCAGTTGATCGTCTCGGCGATCCGCGCTTCGGCGGTCTGGATGGTGGGGGAGCGGAACCCGAGGTAGAGACCGGCGACCACGACGGACAGGATGCCGGAGCCGTGCAGGAACTGCGACGGGATGAACGCCAGATACGGGGTGATCAGGCCGAGGGAGGTGTCGAGCACCGGCGACCGCAGCTGCTTGCGGATCAGCGACAGGACCCAGCCGACGAGCAGACCCATCCCGATGCCGACCACGACCGCGATCACGAAATCGCCGGCGATCGCCCACGGATTGACGACGCTGACGATCGCGGCGATGGTCGCGTTCAGGGCCACCAGCGCAGTCGCGTCGTTGAGCAGGCTCTCGCCTTCCAGCACGGTCACGAGTCGTCGGGGGAGGTGCACGCGTCCGGCGATCGCCGTCACGGCCACCGTGTCGGTCGGGGCGACGACCGCGCCGAAGGCGAAGGCCGCGGCGACCGTGATCGCCGGCACCACCAGCCAGGTGGTGAACCCGACGACCACGACAGTGAACACCACGAGGCCGACCGAGAGCAGCAGGATGCCGTCACGCCTGGCGCGGACATCGACGATCGAGGTCTGGATGGCGGCGGCGAAGAGCAGCGGAGGCAGCAAGCCGTACAGCACGACCTCGGGTTCCAGAGCGACCTGCGGCACGCCCGGGATGAACGACGCGATCGCGCCGACGACCACCAGGACGACGGGGGCCGACCAGCCCACGCGGCGCGAGAGGCCCGTGACCGTGACCGTCACGACGACGAACGACACGATCCAGACGATGGTGGAGACCGGATCCATGGTGTTCATGATGGCCGCAACGCGAAACGGGCAGCAATGGTTCCCGGCGATTGCTCCGGGTGAGAGCGTCGGCGCCTTCGCTTGCTCAGGCGTGCGTGGCGCAGGCCAGGGCCGAGCACGTCTCGCACACCACGAGCTGCTCGCGGCACGAGACATCGGTGCAGTTGCGCATCCGGTCGGAGGCCGCTCCGCATCCGGCGCAGCGGCCCACGACCGCAGTGTGGTCCGAGAAGCGCACTGAGCCGCGGCCGTCGAAGACGTAGAGCGAACCCTCCCAGAGGCCGTCGTCGCCGAAGCGCTCGCCGTAGCGCACCACGCCGCCGTCGAGTTGATAGACCTTTCCGAACCCACGGGTGCGCATCAGCCCGGAGAGCACTTCGCAGCGGATGCCTCCCGTGCAGTAGGTGACGACCGCTTTGTCCTTCAGGTGGTCGTAGCGCCCGCTGTCGAGCTCGGCGACGAACTCCCGGGTGGTGGCCACATCGGGCACGACCGCGTCGCGGAAGCGCCCGATCCCCGCCTCGAAGCGGTTGCGTCCGTCGAAGAACACCACGTCGTCCCGCTGGTCGAGCAGTGCGTGGAGGCCGTCGGGGTCGAGTCGCTCGCCGCCGCCGACCACGCCGGTCGGATCGACACGCAACTCCTCCGGGGCGCCGAACGAGACGATCTCGTCGCGCACCCGCACAGAGAGCCGCGGGAAGTCGAGGCTCGCGCCTTCGTCGTCCAGCCTGGAACCCTCGCTCCACGTGACGTCGAGCCCGTGGAAGGCGGCGTAGTCCTTGGTCTTTCGCACGTAGCGCTTGAGCGCGCCGAGCTCACCGCCGAGCGTTCCGTTGATGCCGTCCTTCGACAGCAGGATTCGTCCGCGCAAACCGAGGGACTCGCACAGATCGCGCTGCCACAACCGCACCGCGTCCGGATCGGGCAGCGGGGTGAAGACGAAGAAGAGCAGGACCTTGGCGACGGGCACCGAGGGATGCTAGCAGCGCCGACTGCGAATACCGACAGATTCGTACGCCCCCCATCCGGCAGAATGGATGATGGTATGAGTATGCAAACCATCGTGATCCTTCCGACGTACAACGAATGCGAGAACATCGGGACCGTCGTGGGACGGATCCGCGTCTCCGCGCCGGAGGTCGACGTGCTCGTGGTCGACGACGGCTCGCCCGACGGCACCGGCGAGATCGCCGACGCGCTCGCCGCGACCGACGCCAGCGTGCGCGTCCTGCACCGCGCGGGCAAGGAGGGCCTCGGCGCCGCGTATCGCGCGGGCATGTCCTGGGCGCTGAACGCCGGCTACAAGGCAGTCGTCGAGATGGACGCGGATGGCTCGCACCGCCCTGAAGAACTCCCGTCGCTGCTTGCCGCTCTGCGCGCGATGCCGTCGGGCGACGGCGCGGACGGCGCCGACCTGGTGCTCGGATCCCGCTGGGTCGCCGGTGGCGGCGTGGTCAACTGGCCGGCCCATCGCCGACTGCTCTCCCGCGGCGGCAGTGCCTACTCGCGGTTCTGCCTCGGGGTGCGTGCGCGCGACGTCACCGGAGGCTATCGGGCGTTCACGGCGGATGCGCTGCGACGCATTCGCTTCGACGCCGTCGAGAGCCAAGGCTACTGCTTCCAGATCGACATGCTGCGTCGGGCATACGACGCGGGTCTCGCCGTCGTGGAGGTGCCGATCACGTTCGTCGAGCGCGAGCACGGCGCGTCCAAGATGACCGGCGGCATCGTCGCGGAGGCGATGCTGCGGGTGACCGGCTGGGGCATCGTGGGCTTGCCCAAGCGCTTCCGCAAACAGCCGGAGCGATCGGACCTGACGGAGTCCACGCAGCGGGCGTAGGTTGGCTCCATGTCGAGAGATCCGCTGGAGCGCTTCGGCGCCGTACCTCAGTTCACCCTCACGAGCGATGACATCGCAGACGACCGGCCGCTCGCGCGAGCACAGTGGGGAGCCGGCGGTGGCGGCGGCGACGTCTCGCCGGAGCTGTCCTGGAGCGGTTTCCCCGCCGAGACGAAGAGCTTCGCCATCACCATCCACGATCCCGACGCGCCCACCGGCTCCGGCTTCTGGCACTGGGCGGTCTACAACATCCCGGCCTCGGTGACCTCGCTGGCGGCCGGCGCGGGAGCGGAGGGCGGGGCCTCCCTGCCGCAGGGCGCGGCGATGCTCTCGAACGAGTTGCGATCCAAGAGCTTCACCGGCGCGGGCCCGCCTCCGGGGACGGGCGCGCACCACTACTACGTCGTGGTGCACGCGCTGGACATCGACCACCTCGATCTCGACCCCGAGTCGACACCGGCGGTGCTGGGCTTCAACGCCCACTTCCACACCTTGGCTCGCGCCGTGCTGGTCCCGGTGGCGACCGCGGGGGACATCTAACCGCTCAGTGCTTGTTCCCCGTCAGCGCGAGGACCCCGCCGAGACCGATCATGAGCACGCCGCCTGTGGCGCCGAGCCGTTCGACGCGCTTCGGCGACCGTCCGAACCACACTCGGGCGGTGCCGGCGGCGAGCGCCCAGACGCTGTCGAACGTCAGCGCGAGCAGGAGGAAGACGACGCCGAGCTCGAAGAGCTGCACCGGGATGGAGCCGGCCCGATAGTCGACGAACTGGGGAAGCACCGCCACGAAGAACACCAGCGACTTCGGGTTGGTCAATCCGACGAGGAACCCTTCGCCGAGGATGCGCAGACGCGAACGCCGGGGCGGCGTCGCCTCGTGCGTCACGGCGGTGTGGCGGCGATGGCGGATCGCCTGCACTCCCAGGTACATCAGGTAGGCAGCGCCGGCGAATTTGATGATCGTGAACACCACCAACGACTGGGCGACGAGGACCCCGATCCCCAGCGCCACTGCGATCACGAGCGGCAGCATCCCGAGGGCGTTTCCGAGCACGCTCAGGAGGCCGCCCAATCGGCCGAGGGCCAGTGACCTCCCGATCACGAACAACACGCTCGGCCCGGGGATGACGATGAGCGCGATCGACGCGATCGCGAACGCGAGCAGGGAGGGAGCCGGGACCATGAAGAGGAGCGTAGGCGCGGTAGGTTCGTCGTGTGAAGTCTCACACGTCCGTGCGTCGCAGCGACGAGAACCTCGACCGTCACGATGCAGCATCGCGCCGACCTCTACGACCTGATTGACTACCAGGGATACAACGCGTTCGACACCTCGGTGTTCGACTTCGAGGTGCGCCGCTGAGGGCTGCTCACGGCCCCGACCGTCATGAGCCCCGACCGCCACGAGCCCCGACCAGCACAGCAGCGAAGGAGCAGCACATGACCGACCCTGAGATTCACAAGGGCCTCGCCGGCGTCGTGGCCGACACCACGACCATCTCGTCCGTCAACCCGCAGACCAACTCGCTGCTCTACCGTGGCTACCCGGTGCAGGAGCTGGCTGCTCAGTGCTCGTTCGAGGAGGTCGCCTGGCTGCTGTGGCACGGCGAGCTGCCCACGGCGGAGGAGCTGGAGGGCTTCGAGAAGCTGGAGCGCGGCCTGCGCCGGCTCGACGACCGCACCCGTCGGGCGCTCGACGACATCCCCGTCTCGGCGCACCCGATGGACGCGCTGCGCACAGCGGTCAGCCAACTCGGCGGCCTCGACCCGACGCTGGAGCAGGAGAACGGCATCCTCGACCCCGAGCTGAATCTTGGCCGGGCGGTCTACCTCTTCGCGCAATTGCCCACGATCGTGGCATACATCCAGCGTCGGCGTCGCGGGCTCGATCTCGTGGAACCGCGGGACGACCTCGACTACGCACGCAACTTCCTGTGGCTGACGTTCGGGGAGGTGCCCGACGACGTGGTGGTAGACGTCTTCCGGGTCTCGCTCGTGCTCTACGCCGAGCACTCGTTCAACGCCTCCACGTTCACGGCGCGGGTGATCGCCTCCACCCTCTCCGACATCTACTCGGCCGTGACCGGCGCGATCGGCGCGCTCAAGGGGCCGCTGCACGGCGGCGCCAACGAGGCCGTGATGCACGCGTTCGACGAGATCGGCAGTGCTGACCGGGCGGAGGCGTGGCTCGACGACGCGCTGGCCCAGAAACGCAAGATCATGGGCTTCGGTCACCGCGTCTACAAGAACGGCGACTCCCGGGTGCCGACGATGCGCTCCGCGCTCGAGGCGCTCGTCGAGCACTACGGGCGCCAGGACATGCTCGACCTCTACGACGCCCTCGAGAACGCGATGGGCGAGCGCAAGAACATCAAGCCCAACCTCGACTATCCCTCCGGCCCGGTCTACCACCTGATGGGGTTCGACACCGAGACTTTCACGCCGCTGTTCGCCGCGGCGCGCGTCAGCGGGTGGACGGCCCACGTCTTCGAGCAGTATGCCGACAACTCCCTGATCCGCCCGCTCTCGCAGTACACCGGCCCTGCCGAGCGCCACCTGAGCCGCTGACCCGGGCTGCGCCGGCAGCCGAACAGCAACGGAGAGATCCGTCCCATCGCGGGCCGGATCTCCTCCGTTCGCTGCTCTTTCGGCCCGCCTCGGTCCGGAGCGTCCTCCGCTAGCGCCAGAGCAGTAGAGCTTCTCCCTGCCCGCCGCCACCGCAGAGAGCCACGGCCGCCCGTCCGGAGCCCCGTCGTGCGAGTTCGTGCGCGGCGTGACCGGCGAGCCTCGCTCCGGAGGCCCCGATCGGGTGCCCGAGCGCGATCGCGCCTCCGTGGATGTTGACCTTCTCCGGGTCGAGGTCGAGGTCCGCCGTCGACTGCAGCGCCACGGCGGCGAAGGCCTCGTTGATCTCGATCAGATCCAGGTCCTCCACGTTCCAGCCCGCTCGCGTGAGCGCCGCCTGGATCGCGTTCGACGGCTGCGAGTGCAGAGAGTTGTCCGGGCCCGCGACCTGTCCGCTCGCGCTGACGACCGCCAGCCAGTCCAGTCCCAGACGCTCGGCGTTCTCGCGCGAGGTGAGGATGAGCGCGGCGGCGCCGTCGCTGAGCGGCGAGGAGTTGCCCGCCGTGAGCGTGCCCTCGGCTGCGAAGCTCGGCCGCAGCTTGGCGAGCACCTCCGCCGTAGAGTCCGGTCGGACGCCCTCGTCGGCCGCGACGACCACCGGGTCGCCCTTGCGCTGGGGGATGCTGACGGGCGCGATCTCGTCCTCGAAGACTCCGGAGGCCGCCGCGGCGCCGGCGCGCTGGTGCGAGGAGGCCGCGAAGGCGTCCTGGGCCTCGCGCGTGAGCCCGAGCCTCTCGGTGTACCGCTCGGTGGAGGCGCCCATGGAGATCTTGTCGAAGGCGTCGGTCAGACCGTCGTACGCGGCGGAGTCGACGGCCTCGATCGAACCGTAGGTCCAGCCCTTCCGCGAGCCCGGCAGGACATGCGGGGCGTTGGTCATCGACTCCTGACCGCCGGCCGCGACGACCGTCGCCTCGCCGGCCCGGATGAGGCGGGCCGCGTCGATCACGGCCGCGAGGCCGGAGAGGCACACTTTGTTGATCGTGGTCGCTGGGACGTTCCAGCCGATGCCCGCGCCGATGGCAGTCTGCCGGGCCGGGTTCTGGCCGGCGCCCGCCTGGAGCACCTGGCCGAAGATCACCGCGTCGACGTCCGCGGCGTCGACACCGGACTGCTCGAGCGCGCGGCGGAGGGCGACGGTCCCGAGCTGGACAGCGCTCTGGCTGGCGAGCGAGCCCAGGATCTTGCCGAGCGGCGTGCGAGCCGCCGACAGGATGACGACGTCGTTCGGTCGGGGTACGGGGAGGGAACTGGTCATTGCGGGGCGACTCCTTCGTTGCCGGATACTCTCCGTCCATTGTCATCCACAGGATGAGGCTCAGAGGCAGTTGTCCACAGATTGGTCCGCTTCGGCCGTCAGGTCGCAGCACTTTCGTAGCGTGGACGCATGTCCGTCGCGGAAGAAGCCGAGCAGTCCCTCGCCCACGTTCCGAGCCACGACCGTCCGCGCGAGCGGATGCGGCGACTCGGCGTCGGATCGCTCACCGACGACGAGGTACTCGCGCTCGTCCTCGGTTCAGGGCAGACCGGCAGGAGCGTCCTCTCGCTCGCGCGGTCTATCCTCGCGCGCTGCGGAGGTTTCCCTGGGCTGGCGACGATGGACTTCGCGCGGCTCGAGACACTTCCGGGCGTCGGTCCGGCCACCGCAGGGCGCCTCGTCGCCATCATCGAGATCTGGAGGCGCGCCGGCCGCTCGTCGTCGTGGACGCGCCTGGTCGATCACACGGCGGTCGCCGACGTCGTGCGGCCGGAGCTGCTGCACCGCGACAGCGAGCGCTTCGTCGTGGTGGTCGCCGACCGCGCCGCACGACCGCTCGAGCTGGTGATGCTGCGCGACGGCGGTGTCGACGAACGCTCGATCCAGCCGGCCGACATCCTGCAGGCGGTCCTCACCCGTGGCGGCAGGTCGTTCGCGGTCGCGCACAACCATCCGTCGGGATCGCTCGACCCCTCGGTGGCCGACACGGTGCTCACCCGACGGCTCGATCAAGCCGCGGCCACGATCGGGCTCCGCTTCCTGGGTCACATCCTGGTCGCGGGGGAGCGCTGGACCGCACTGTCCGCTACGGGGTCAGTCGTGTCGGGCCGCGGAAGAGGTAGGTCGTCTCGCGCAGGTTCGACAGGTGCAGCATCAGCATGAGCACGCGTGCGAGCCCCATCCCGAACCCGCCGTGCGCGGGGATGCCGTATCGGAAGGTCGCGAGCACGTCTTCCAGCTCCTCCACCGACAGGCCCTTGTCGACGGCCTGCTTCTCGAGGATGTCCACGCGATGCTCGCGCTGAGCGCCGGTCGAGATCTCCACGCCGTTGAAGATGAGGTCATAGCTCTTGGTGATCGACGGGTCGTCGGCGTGACGCATGTGGTAATAAGGGCGGATGCTCGACGCGTAGTCGGTCAGGAACACGAACTCGTGACCGTAGGTCTCCTTGACGTATGCGGAGATCCGGCGCTCGCCCTCCGGGTCCATGTCGTCGTCGGCGCGCGGCACCTCGTAGCCCTGCTCGGCCACGATGCGCTTGGCCTCGGCGAGCGGGATGCGTGGGAACGGCGTCGTCGGAACGGTGACCTCCACGCCGAAGAGCGCTTCGATCTCCGCTCCGTGCTTCTCCTTGACAGCGGTGAACCCGGCGATGAGGAGGTCCTCGTGCACCTTCATGACGTCCTCGTGGCTGTCGATCCAACTCAGCTCGCTGTCGATGCTCGTGAACTCCGTGGCGTGACGGCTGGTGAAACTCGGGTCGGCGCGGAACGCCGGCCCGATCTCGAACACGCGGCCGAAGCCCGCCGCCTGAGCCATCTGCTTGAAGATCTGCGGGCTCTGGGCGAGGTACGCGGTCGTCTCGAAGTACGGCAGCTCGAAGAGCTCCGCGCGCGACTCGGAGGCCGACGCCATCAGCTTGGGGGTGTGGATCTCGATGAAGCCGTTGTCGACCCAGTACTGCCGCATCGCGTGCTCGAGCGTGGTCTGCACGCGGAAGATGAGGTTGTGCTTGGGCTCGCGGAGGTCGAGGAAGCGCCAGTCCATGCGCTTGTCGATTCCGCTGTCCGCGGCGATCGGGGTCTCCGGGATCGCGGCCGTCTCGACTTCGAGGGTGCTCAGCTTGATCTCGATGCCGCCGAGCTTGACGCGCTCGTCGTGCTTGAGCTCGCCCGTGGCGCGCACGAACGAGCCCTGCGACAGGCCCGAGATGGTCGTGGCGGGCTCGTCGGCGACGATGGTGCCGTCCTCGGCGACCGTGCGCGGATTCACGAGCTGCACAGCGCCCGACTCGTCGCGCAGCACGATGAACTGCACCTTCTTCTGGTCGCGGACGGTCTCGACCCATCCGGCGACGCTGACGGGGCCGTCGGCAAGAGCGGCGAGGTCTTTGATCAAAACGCGTGCGGTCACGATCGACAAGCCTACCGCCCGCATTTACCGCCGAAGCCGGCCGAGACGCACCCTCGGGTGTGTCCCCCGACCCTGTGGCTACTGCGCTGGTGCTGGTGGTCGTCTCGCGGCGTTCTCGTCGGTCATCGATGAAACCCGCATCGACTCCCTCCTCGGCCTTGCGAGACGACCACCAGCACCATGCTCGCCACGCCACAGGATCGGGAGACACACCCGGCGCTCCGGCGCACAGTGAATTCAAGGCAAAGCGCTCCTTAGACTAGAGCGGTGGTAGCAAGCCAAGTCCATCTCGTCCGTCACGGAGAGGTGTTCAATCCCGACGGCATCCTGTATGGCAGGCTGCCGGGCTTCGGCCTCTCCAAACTCGGCCACCGCATGGCCCTGGCGGCGGCCGACGACCTGGCGTCCCGCGGTCGCCCGATGTCGTCCCTGCGCGTCTCGCCTCTGCAGCGCACGCGCGAGTCCGCCGCTCCGATCGCGGCGGCGTTCGGGCTCGAGCCGATGGTTGACGAGCGGATCATCGAGCCCACCAACCACTTCGAGGGCACCAACATGCGCCGCGCCCTCAAGAACCCGGTCAACTGGCCGTTCCTGGTCTATCCGCCTCGGCCCAGCTGGGGCGAGGCCTACTCGAGCATCGAGAAGCGCATCCTGACCGCGATCGACGACGCGTTCGACTCCGTGGAGTCCGGCGACGTGGTCCTGGTGAGCCACCAGCTCCCGATCTGGGTCGCCCACCTCTCGGTGGCGGGGCAGCGGTTTCCGCACGACCCGCGCAAACGCCGGTGCGCCCTCTCCAGCATCACGACCTTCGAGCGCACCACGGAGCCCGCGCCCGCTCCGCAGCCACGGCCGGGCGAGGAGCCGGTGGCGGCCGATCCGTCGGCGCCGCCGGTGGTCCGCGTCGTCGAGGTCGGCTACGCCGAGCCGGCGGGCAGCCTCAGCAGCTCTGCGACCGATGTGGGGGCCGTGTGACTTCCCGTTCCCCGCTCTCCACCCGCGCACGGCTCGCGCTCGTCGTCCCGGCCATCGCTGCGGCGACCGCACTGTTCCTCTCCGGCTGCACCTCCACCGACGCGCTCGCCACCCAGTACCGCTCCGGCACCGGCCAGAACTACATCGCGGGCGACGGCAGCGTGAGCGAGTACGCCTCCGCCAACCGCGGCGCGCCTGTCGCGTTCTCCGGCACGCTCGCCGACGGCACCTCGGTGTCGTCACAGGACTACGCGGGCAAGGTCCTGGTGGTCAACTTCTGGTACGCGGGCTGCCCGCCGTGCCGGGTAGAGGCGCCCGACCTCCAATCGCTGTCGCAGAAGTACGCGCCGCAGGGCGTGAGCTTTCTCGGCGTCAACCTCTACGACTCGGCGAGCACAGCCGCCAGCTTCGAGAAGGACAAGGGCGTCACCTACCCGTCCGTCCTCGACCGCGACACCGGCTTGGTGCTCCTTGCGTTCAGCAAGACCGTCCCGCCCAAGGCGACGCCGACCACCCTCGTGATCGACAAAGAGGGCCGCGTGGCCGCCCGCGTCCTCGGCGCGATCCCGGACAAGAGCATCCTCGACTCGCTCATCTCCGACGCCGTGGCCGGAAAATAGCCGTGGACATCGGCCAGATCGTCTTCAGCGGACAGCTCCTGCTCGCCCTGCCCATCGCCATCCTCGCCGGGCTGGTGTCGTTCGCGTCGCCGTGCGTGCTCCCGCTCGTGCCCGGATATCTGGCCTATGTCGGTGGGATGAGCGACCCGGGCGCCAAGCGGGACCGCAGCCGCGTGCTCCTCGGAGTGGCGCTCTTCGTCCTCGGGTTCGCCGTCGTCTTCGTCGCCTACGGGGCCGCCTTCGGCGCGCTCGGTCTCTGGCTGGTGCGGTGGCAGGAGGTGGTCATCCGTGTGCTCGGGGTGCTCGTCATCCTGATGGGGCTCGTGTTCATCGGCCAGTTCTCCTTCCTCCAGCGCACGATCAAACCGACCTGGAGGCCCGCGACGGGACTCATCGGAGCACCGCTGCTCGGCATCGTCTTCGGCCTCGGCTGGACGCCGTGCATCGGCCCGACCCTCGCCGCTATCAGCGCGCTGAGCGTCGGCAGCGGTTCCCCGTGGCGAGGAGCGCTGCTCGGGCTGTTCTACTGCATCGGGCTCGGCATACCGTTCCTGCTCGTCGCGCTCGGTTTCGACTGGGTGGCCGGCTCCGTCGCCTTCCTCAAGCGACACATCCGCGTCATCAACATCATCGGAGGCGCACTGCTGGTGGTCATCGGCGTCCTGATGGCGACGGGTCTCTGGACCGCCATGATGTCCCAGTTCCTGGGGGTGATCTCCGGCTTTGTCCCGGCCATCTGACCACATCGACGTCGCTCCGGCTCGAGAAGACCCGGACGTCGTCCAGCCCAGGCTCGGACCGCTGGGCTGGCTGCGCTGGGCCTGGCGCCAGCTCACGAGCATGCGCACGGCGCTGTTCCTCCTCCTGCTGCTCGCGATCGCAGCCGTCCCCGGCTCGCTGTTCCCGCAGCGCGGGGCGGACCCCAGCGGCGTCACCAAGTACTTCAGCGACAACCCGCAGCTGGCTCCGGTGCTCGACAGGTTCCAGCTGTTCGACGTCTACACGTCGTTCTGGTTCTCGGCCATCTACCTGCTGCTGTTCGCCTCACTAATCGGCTGCGTCATCCCGCGCACCGCGCACCATGCCAGGGCGCTGCGGGCACGGCCGCCCAAGACACCGCTGCGGTTGACACGCATGTCCGGCTTCCAGGCGCGGACCGTGCCGGCCGAGCTGCGTGACGACGTGCCGAACCCGATCGAGACGGCACGGCAGGTTCTCCGCCGTTCGCGCTACCGCGTTTCGCTCTATCAGGACGCCAGGTCCACCTCGGTCTCTGCGGAGCGGGGCTACCTGCGCGAGACCGGCAATCTCGTCTTCCACGTCGCGCTCCTCGGTGTCCTGGTCGCGGTCGGGATCGGCGGCGGCTTCGGCTACACCGGGCAGAAGGTGGTGGTCGTCGGGCAGAGCTTCGTGAACAGCCTCCCGTCGTACAACTCGTTCAACCCCGGCCGCTTCTTCTCCGACGGATCGCTCGAGCCGTTCTCGATCCGGGTCGACAGCCTCGACGTCGCGTATGAGACCAAGAACCCGAACGCCGTGGGCACCCCGCTCGACTACACCGCGAAGGTGACGACGAACGGACCAGGCGACGCCCGGGGCTCGTCCACCATCAAGGTCAACGACCCGCTCGCCATCGGCGGCACGAACGTATATCTGCTGGGCAACGGCTATGCCCCGACGATCACCGTCAAGGATCCGCAGGGCAAGGTCGTGTTCAGCGACTCGGTGCCCTTCATCGCCCAGGATGCCCGGCTCACGTCGCTCGGCTGGGTGAAGGTCCCCGACGGCCTGCACGAGCAGGTCGGGATGATCGGCTTCTTCTATCCGACCGTCGGCAAGAGCGACACTGCGGCGGGAGCCCTGACCTCGACGTTCCCCGGCTTGGACGACCCGGTCCTGAGTCTCAACGTGTACGCCGGAGACCTCGGGGTCGACAGCGGCCTGCCGCAGTCCGTCTACAGCCTGAACACCGACAAGATGACCCAGCTGGCCGGCCCGGGCACCAAGACCAAGGCGCTCCAGTTGAAGCCGGGGCAGACGGTCGACCTACCCAACGGCCTCGGCACCATCTCGCTCGGCGATGTCAAACGGTATGCTTCGCTCGACGTTCACCACGACCCCGCCCAGGGTTGGGTGCTGTTGTTCGCCGTGCTCATCCTCGGCGGCCTGCTGACATCGCTGTTCGTGCCCCGCCGACGCATCTGGGTGAAGGCCGTCGAGAACCCGGACGGATCCCTGACGCTGGAGTACGCTGGCCTCGCGCGAGGCGAGGACCCCAATCTGATCGCCGCAGTCTCCGCTGTCGCCGACGAGCACACCGCCCTCCTCACCCGACCCCCGACGAATTAGAGTTCATCGTGACCGATACCCTGTCCCAGTTCTCCACGGTCTTCATCTACGTGGCGATGGGGTTCTACGCCGCGGCATTCATCGCGTTCGCTCTCGATCTCGCCCGGCGCGGGGCGAGGGCGACCGCCGACGAGGCCGCCGTGGTTCCCAGCGCCGTCGCACGCCGGGCCGAAGTCGCGGCCCCCGTCGGGGCGACCACGACCACGACCACGACCACGCTCTCGGCATCGGGAGGCCAGGCGCCGCAGCCTGCGTCGGCTCAGCCGTCGTCGGCACTGGGGAGGCTGTCGTCCCGGATCAGCTCCCGCGTGGAAGACGACGTGATGAACGGCGACGTGTCGTCGACCTCCATCCGCTGGGCCTTCGGGCTCACCATCGTCGGCTTCTTCTTCCACGCCGTCGCCACACTGCTTCGCGGCATCGCCGCCGACCGGGTGCCGTGGGCGAACATGTGGGAGTTCTCGCTGACCGGCACGCTGGTCATCATCGGCGTCTTCCTGCTCGCCAACCTCAAGTGGGACATCACATACCTCGGCACGTTCATCGTCGGACTGGTCCTGGTACTCCAGGGAATCGCCCTGCTGCGGTACTACGTTCCGGTGGTCCCGCTGCAGCCGGCGCTCCAGTCGTACTGGCTGGTGATCCACATCATCGTGGCTGTGCTGGGCACGGCGTTCTTCGCGTTGGGATTCGCGTTGTCTGGACTGCAACTGCTGCAGTACCGCCGCGAAAGCCAGGTCGCGCAGTCGCGTCCGCAGCAGTTCAAGTTCCTCACCACCCTTCCGAGCGCGGTCGCTCTGGAGAACCTCGCGTACCGGATCAACATCGTCGGCTTCATCGCCTGGACGTTCACGCTCATCGCCGGAGCCATCTGGGCCGAGAAGGCGTGGGGTCGCTACTGGGGTTGGGACACGAAGGAAATCTGGACGTTCATCATCTGGGTGATCTACGCCGGCTACATCCACGCGCGGGCGACACGCGGCTGGCGGGGATCGCGTTCTGCGTGGCTCGCAATCATCGGCTTCGCCGCGGTGCTCTTCAACTTCGGCATCGTCAACGTGTTCTTCCACGGACTGCACGCCTATTCGGGTCTCGGATCGTGAGCTGATCCGCCATCCGCTCTCAGACGCGGTCGCCCCTCGGGGCGGCCGCGTTTCTGCGTCTAGAGGGGCGGGCTTCCGCGGAATCACACGGAAGCGACCGTGCGACACGCCCGGGATGTCGGCGGGATTTGCGACGCTCCGAGGGCGTGCGTAAAGTACTTACTTGTCACCCCAAAGGTGCGGGAGAGCCGAAGAGCTCCCCGGCCTCAAGCGGGACCAAATCCTAAGCCTAGCGGCAAATCTCAACTTGATTGAGCTGCTTCGGTGTGCTTAGGATTAACCCACTCACTGAGCAGGTCTAACCGGTTCGGTTCGTGCAATTCGGATGTATCTCACGATGGATGAACGAACAAGCGCGAAACGGCCAACTTGACAAACTGACAGAGAGTGGTAAAGTAGAGAAGTTGCCTCACAGAGAAACCCGAGAGGGTTGAAGGTGAGAGCGTCCGATCCTTGAGAACTCAACAGCGTGCACAATGTCAAATGCCAAAAACCTCGGCATTGACCCGAAGACCTCGGTCTGAAAGTCGATGCAGAGATTCCTTTGGATTAGATAACGAATGTCAGACATTCGAATTTAGTCAAGACAAACTCGCAGGAGAAGAGATATTTCCTCTCGATCCTGCACTATGTTTCCAGTCGCTTGCGACGTGGAGCAAAACATTTTACGGAGAGTTTGATCCTGGCTCAGGACGAACGCTGGCGGCGTGCTTAACACATGCAAGTCGAACGATGAACCTGGAGCTTGCTCTGGGGAATTAGTGGCGAACGGGTGAGTAACACGTGAGTAACCTGCCCTTGACTCTGGGATAACCTCCGGAAACGGAAGCTAATACCGGATATGACGCACGGAGGCATCTCCTGTGCGTGGAAAGAACTTCGGTCAAGGATGGACTCGCGGCCTATCAGGTAGTTGGTGAGGTAACGGCCCACCAAGCCTACGACGGGTAGCCGGCCTGAGAGGGTGACCGGCCACACTGGGACTGAGACACGGCCCAGACTCCTACGGGAGGCAGCAGTGGGGAATATTGCACAATGGGCGCAAGCCTGATGCAGCAACGCCGCGTGAGGGATGACGGCCTTCGGGTTGTAAACCTCTTTTAGTAGGGAAGAAGCGAAAGTGACGGTACCTGCAGAAAAAGCACCGGCTAACTACGTGCCAGCAGCCGCGGTAATACGTAGGGTGCGAGCGTTGTCCGGAATTATTGGGCGTAAAGAGCTCGTAGGCGGTCTGTCGCGTCTGCTGTGAAAACCCGAGGCTCAACCTCGGGCCTGCAGTGGGTACGGGCAGACTAGAGTGCGGTAGGGGAGAATGGAATTCCTGGTGTAGCGGTGGAATGCGCAGATATCAGGAGGAACACCGATGGCGAAGGCAGTTCTCTGGGCCGTAACTGACGCTGAGGAGCGAAAGCGTGGGGAGCGAACAGGATTAGATACCCTGGTAGTCCACGCCGTAAACGTTGGGCGCTAGATGTGGGGACCATTCCACGGTTTCCGTGTCGCAGCTAACGCATTAAGCGCCCCGCCTGGGGAGTACGGCCGCAAGGCTAAAACTCAAAGGAATTGACGGGGGCCCGCACAAGCGGCGGAGCATGCGGATTAATTCGATGCAACGCGAAGAACCTTACCAAGGCTTGACATACACGAGAACGCCCTAGAAATAGGGAACTCTTTGGACACTCGTGAACAGGTGGTGCATGGTTGTCGTCAGCTCGTGTCGTGAGATGTTGGGTTAAGTCCCGCAACGAGCGCAACCCTCGTTCTATGTTGCCAGCGCGTAATGGCGGGAACTCATAGGAGACTGCCGGGGTCAACTCGGAGGAAGGTGGGGATGACGTCAAATCATCATGCCCCTTATGTCTTGGGCTTCACGCATGCTACAATGGCCGGTACAAAGGGCTGCAATACCGTAAGGTGGAGCGAATCCCAAAAAGCCGGTCTCAGTTCGGATTGAGGTCTGCAACTCGACCTCATGAAGTCGGAGTCGCTAGTAATCGCAGATCAGCAACGCTGCGGTGAATACGTTCCCGGGCCTTGTACACACCGCCCGTCAAGTCATGAAAGTCGGTAACACCCGAAGCCGGTGGCCCAACCCTTGTGGAGGGAGCCGTCGAAGGTGGGATCGGTGATTAGGACTAAGTCGTAACAAGGTAGCCGTACCGGAAGGTGCGGCTGGATCACCTCCTTTCTAAGGAGCATCTGGCACCCTCGGGTGTCCAGGCGCCGGATCTGAGACAGTACTTGCCACTTCGGTAAGACTGGCTCTCAGCCGGTTAGCTCATGGGTGGAACATTGACATTGGTGCAGAGCCGATCGGCTCGAACTCAGTACGCTCCTTGTGGGTAGGAACGGTTCGGACCAGGAGGGTCTGCACATGCACGCTGTTGGGTCCTGAGGGACCGGGCCTCGTCCAATCGGACGAGAACTGGACCTCGGACCTTTTCTTGTTGGCCATAACTCGGCCGGGCAGAGAAGGTACCGCCCGTACTTTGAGAACTACACAGTGGACGCGAGCATCTTAGATCCGAACCTTCGGGTTCGGATCACAGATCAAAAGCAGTACTTCATGTACTGACTTATAGATCATTGGTCAATCTGCGTCAGAGTCTGCTTCGGCAGATGAGACGTCGATCGATTCTAAAACTCATGTGATTTCAAGTTTCTAAGAGCAAACGGTGGATGCCTTGGCATCTGGAGCCGAAGAAGGACGTAGTAATCTGCGATAAGCCTCGGGGAGCTGATAAACGAGCTTTGATCCGAGGATTTCCGAATGGGGAAACCCCGCTGGGCCCGCAAGGTGACCCAGTGACTCCCGCCTGAATATATAGGGCGGGTAGAGGGAACGTGGGGAAGTGAAACATCTCAGTACCCACAGGAAGAGAAAGCAAAAGCGATTCCGTTAGTAGTGGCGAGCGAAACCGGAAGAGGCTAAACCGATCATGTGTGATAGCCGGCAGGCGTTGCATGGTCGGGGTTGCGGGACTTTTCAGCAGCTTCTGCCGAACTGCAAGCGTTACAGAGGATCATAGGCGAATGGCATTGAAAGGCCAGTCACAGAGGGTGCCAACCCCGTAGCCGAAATGGTCCAATGGCGCGAAGAGTATCCCAAGTAGCACGGGGCCCGAGAAATCCCGTGTGAATCTGTCAGGACCACCTGATAAGCCTAAATACTCCCAGATGACCGATAGCGGACAAGTACCGTGAGGGAAAGGTGAAAAGTACCCCGGGAGGGGAGTGAAATAGTACCTGAAACCGTTTGCTTACAAACCGTTGGAGCCTCCTTGTAGGGGTGACAGCGTGCCTTTTGAAGAATGAGCCTGCGAGTTAGCGATATGTGGCGAGGTTAACCCGTGAGGGGTAGCCGTAGCGAAAGCGAGTCTGAATAGGGCGATTCAGTCGCATGTCCTAGACCCGAAGCGAAGTGATCTATCCATGGCCAGGCTGAAGCGACGGTAAGACGTCGTGGAGGGCCGAACCCACTTAGGTTGAAAACTGAGGGGATGAGCTGTGGATAGGGGTGAAAGGCCAATCAAACTTCGTGATAGCTGGTTCTCTCCGAAATGCATTTAGGTGCAGCGTTGCGTGTTTCTTGCCGGAGGTAGAGCTACTGGATGGCCGATGGGCCCCAAAAGGTTACTGACGTCAGCCAAACTCCGAATGCCGGTAAGTGAGAGCGCAGCAGTGAGACGGTGGGGGATAAGCTTCATCGTCGAGAGGGAAACAACCCAGACCACCAACTAAGGTCCCTAAGCGCGTGCTAAGTGGGAAAGGATGTGGAGTTGCACAGACAACCAGGAGGTTGGCTTAGAAGCAGCCACCCTTGAAAGAGTGCGTAATAGCTCACTGGTCAAGTGATTCCGCGCCGACAATGTAACGGGGCTCAAGCACGCCACCGAAGTTGTGGCATTGACATTATTGGTAGGCCTTCGTGGTCCAGCCGTGTTGGTGGGTAGGAGAGCGTCGTGTGGCGAGTGAAGCGGCGGTGTGAACCAGCCGTGGACGCCACACGAGTGAGAATGCAGGCATGAGTAGCGAAAGACGGGTGAGAAACCCGTCCTCCGAAAGACCAAGGGTTCCAGGGCCAGGCTAATCCGCCCTGGGTAAGTCGGGACCTAAGGCGAGGCCGACAGGCGTAGTCGATGGACAACGGGTTGATATTCCCGTACCGGCGAAGAACCGCCCAAGCTAATCCAGTGGTGCTAAGAGTCCTAATCCTGGACACGGATCCCTTCGGGGTGAAGGTCCGGGCCTAACGCTCGACCCCATGCTGGTGCGGCTAGCGTATTAACAGGTGTGACGCAGGAAGGTAGCCCAGCCGGGCGATGGTTGTCCCGGTGTAAGTGTGTAAGCCGAGAGATAGGCAAATCCGTCTCTCACATAGGCCCAGGCACGATGCGTAGTCTTAATTGACGAAATGGGTGATCCTATGCTGCCAAGAAAAGCATCGACGCGAGGTTCCAGCCGCCCGTACCCCAAACCGACTCAGGTGGTCAGGTAGAGAATACCAAGGAGATCGAGAGAATCGTGGTTAAGGAACTCGGCAAAATGCCCCCGTAACTTCGGGAGAAGGGGGGCCTGAGGCGTGAAAGGACTTGCTCCTGGAGCGTTTGAAGGCCGCAGAGACCAGTGGGAAGCGACTGTTTACTAAAAACACAGGTCCGTGCTAAGTCGCAAGACGATGTATACGGACTGACGCCTGCCCGGTGCTGGAAGGTTAAGAGGAAGGGTTAGCTTCGGCGAAGCTCAGAATTTAAGCCCCAGTAAACGGCGGTGGTAACTATAACCATCCTAAGGTAGCGAAATTCCTTGTCGGGTAAGTTCCGACCTGCACGAATGGCGTAACGACTTCCCAGCTGTCTCAACCGCGAACTCGGCGAAATTGCACTACGAGTAAAGATGCTCGTTACGCGCAGCAGGACGGAAAGACCCCGTGACCTTTACTACAGCTTGGTATTGGTGTTCGGTGTGGCTTGTGTAGGATAGGTGGGAGACTGTGAAGCGGGCACGCTAGTGTTCGTGGAGTCATTGTTGAAATACCACTCTGGTCACTCTGGATATCTAACTTAGAACCGTAATCCGGTTCAGGGACAGTGCCTGGTGGGTAGTTTAACTGGGGCGGTTGCCTCCCAAAAAGTAACGGAGGCGCCCAAAGGTTCCCTCAACCTGGTTGGCAATCAGGTGTCGAGTGTAAGTGCACAAGGGAGCTTGACTGTGAGACTGACAAGTCGAGCAGGGACGAAAGTCGGGACTAGTGATCCGGCAGTGGCTTGTGGAAGCGCTGTCGCTCAACGGATAAAAGGTACCTCGGGGATAACAGGCTGATCTTGCCCAAGAGTCCATATCGACGGCATGGTTTGGCACCTCGATGTCGGCTCGTCGCATCCTGGGGCTGGAGTAGGTCCCAAGGGTTGGGCTGTTCGCCCATTAAAGCGGTACGCGAGCTGGGTTTAGAACGTCGTGAGACAGTTCGGTCCCTATCCGCTGCGCGCGTAGGAAATTTGAAAGGATCTGACCCTAGTACGAGAGGACCGGGTTGGACGAACCTCTGGTGTGTCAGTTGTTCCGCCAGGAGCACCGCTGATTAGCTACGTTCGGGATGGATAACCGCTGAAAGCATCTAAGCGGGAAGCCGGCCTTGAGATGAGATTTCCATGCCTTCGGGCGAGAGGCTCCCAGCTAGACTACTGGGTTGATAGGCCGGATGTGGAAGTGGGGACTAAAGACCCATGGAGCTGACCGGTACTAATAAGCCGATAACTTGATAATCACCACTCTCATACCGTTGTAAGGCTGGTATGAGGGGCTGAGATTGCACGCGTCCACTATGTGGTTCTCGATGTACGGTCGAGAACTGATTCAAGCGAAGCTTGATCGTTCACTTTGATACATCAATAGTGTTTCGGCGGCCATAGCGAGAGGGAAACGCCCGGTTACATTCCGAACCCGGAAGCTAAGACTCTCTGCGCCGATGGTACTGCAGGGGGGACCCTGTGGGAGAGTAGGACACCGCCGGACTTCTTTGTGAGATGGCCACCCAGTGATGGGTGGCCATTTCGCGTTAACGGCACAATTTCGCGCGAGCGGTTCCTAGCGCGATCCACGCACCTAGGCTGGGCAGAAGCCCGCCACCTCGACAGGGAGAAGTCGTGAGCGATACACCGGCAGACGACGACAGGACGCCCGCGTCCCGCGGCGACGACCGCGGCCGCGGCACCGATCGCGGACGACGCGACGACTCCTCAAGTGGAGGTCGTTCCCAGAGCGGTGGCCGATCGTACGACCGCGGCGGATCCACGAATCGCGGGGGTTCCGGCAAAGGCGGCGGCTATGACGGCGGGCCACGGCGTGATTCGTCCGCGCAGGGACACGGGCGCCCTCAGTCCGGCGACGGCTCTCAGCGACGAAGCACCAGCAGTGGTCGCTCGCGGTCGGGCGGACCAGCGCGGTCCGGCAATCGCGACCAGCAGCGTGACGGCAGCTGGAATAGGGAGGGCCAGCGCGGTGGAGCCGGTGGCGGAAGCCGTAGCGGCCAGTACGGCCGCGACGGACAGAGCGGCGGCCAGTATCGACGCGATGGTCAAAGCGGCAGCCAGTACGGCCGCGACGCTCACGGCGGCCGTGGTGGTCAGCGCAGCGACCGCCCGCAGCGTGACGGCGGGGCTCCGCGTCAGACAGGGGGCGCGCGCCATGGCGGCGCCCCACGTCAGGGCGGTTCGTGGGATTCGAGCCGGAAACCGGGTAACGCGGGCGGCAGCGGTGGCCGACAGGGAGGCCAGGGGGGTCGCTCGGGTGCGGGCCGCTCCGACGACAAGCTCTGGACGAAAGATGGCCGGCCCGCGCGCGGAGATCGGTTCACGCGTGACCATGAGCACGAACTCGATGCCGAGGCGGCGCGGGCACGTGAGCTGCAGTCCGTTCGTCCCCACCACGACGACCCAGATCTGCCAGACGACGTCGAAGCCCGTCAACTCGCGAAGGAGGCGCGTGTCGAGCTCAAGACGCTGAGCAAGGACAATGCGGACTGGGTCGCGCAGCATCTGGTCATGGCCGCCCGGCTCATTGAGACTGATCCCGAGTTGGCGCACCGCCACGCCCTGTCGGCCTCCCGTCGCGCCGGTCGCATCGGCGTCGTTCGCGAGACGCTCGCGATCACGGCGTACGCCACCGGCGACTTCGCGCTGGCCCTGCGGGAGCTGCGCACCTACCGTCGGATCACCGGCTCGAACGACCAGATCGCGTTGATGGTCGACAGTGAGCGCGGGGTCGGCCGGCCCGACCGCGCGCTCGAGCTCGGGCGATCCGTCGACAGGGGGACCCTCCCGACGGACGTGCAGGTCTCGCTGGCGATCGCGATGTCCGGCGCGCGCCTCGACCTCGGTCAGGACGAGGCGGCACTTGCGGAGTTGGAGATCCCTCAGCTCGACCCGAACCGGGCGTTCAGCTGGAGCCCCGACCTGTTCCACGCCTATGCGGAGGTGCTCGAGGCCCTCAATCGTTCGACCGACGCTGCGACGTGGCGGGAGCGCGCAGAGCGTGCAGAGTCGGCATTGGAGGAGGCGCACGCCGACGGCGAGCTCGAGACCGTCCAGGTGATCGAGGAGGACTTCGAGCTGGAGGGCGAGCCGGACGATGGCGCTGTTTCGACGGACGACTGAGGCGGTGACGCCCCTGACAGGCGTCGACCTGGTGCTGGCCGACCTCGACGGTGTGGTCTACACCGGTCCGAACGCGATCCCGCACGCGGTCGAGAGCCTCAACGGCGTCGCGGAAACCATCCGTGTCGGTTACATCACCAACAATGCGTCTCGCACCGACGCGTCCGTCGCTGCCCACTTGAGCGACCTCGGCCTCCACGTCACCCCGCGCGATGTGGTGACGTCGCCGCAAGCGGCGGTCCGGCTTCTCAGCGAGCATGTTCCGGCGGGATCGACGATCCTCGTCGTGGGCGGCGACGGCCTCGTCGACGAAGTGCAGAAGGGCGGCTTCTCGGTCACCCGCTCCGCGGACGACGACCCGGCGGCGGTGATCCAGGGGTTCGCCCCTGAGGTCGGCTGGGCACAGCTGGCGGAGGCGGCGTTCGCCCTGCAGGGACGCAGCGACAGCGAACGTCCGTGGATCGCGACGAACACTGACTGGACCATCCCGGTCGCGCGCGGCATCGCGCCGGGAAACGGTACGCTCGTGTCCGCTGTGCACACGGCCGCCGGGAGGCTGCCTCTTGTCGCAGGCAAGCCCGAGGTGGCGATCTTCCACGAAGCCATCGCACGGTTCCAGGCGACCGAACCGCTGTACATCGGTGACCGACTCGACACCGACATTCTCGGTGCTAACCGTTCAGGGATCGCCTCGGCGCTCGTCCTGACCGGAATCGACCGCGCGAAGCAGCTCCTGGCCGCGGACGCCGATTCCCGTCCGACCTATATCCTGCGCGATCTGCGCGGGCTCGACGAACCGTATCCCGAGGTGACGACAGCGCGCAACGGCGCGGTGACCGTCGGGAAGTCGACCGTCGGCATCGAGGGCAACGGCGTCCGCATTCTCAGCGAGGGCGACGACGAGCTCGACCTGCTGAGAGCCGCGTGCGCGGCGATCTGGGACTCGGGCCGAGCGATCTACGGCCTGGATGTTCCGGAACGGCTCTACGTCTGATCCGGCAGTGGCGCTGACGGGTCGTCAGAGCGCCGTCGCGCGTTCGACCAACCGGTAGCACCGGCGGACGCGATCGAGCCACCAGTCGCGGCGGCCGTCGGGCGCGCTGAGACGCTCGAGCTGAGCGACTGCGACCTCCGGGCGCTCGACGCGGATGGCGCCGTCGACGGGTACCAGCGGCGACACCGCGACATCCTCCTCGAACATGGCGACCGTCCCGAGCCCGCAGTCGAATTCGAGCGTGGGCATCGAGGCCGCCAGGTAGGCGCCCATGGCGATGCCGACCGACGTGTCCAGCGCGCTGGAGATCACCACAGGGAGGCCCGCTTCGGCGACGATCCGGAGGGCCGCGTGGACGCCGCCGAGCGGCTGCGCCTTGATCACGAGCAGATCGGCGGCGCCGGCGCGTGCGACCGCAAGCGGGTCGCTCGCCTTGCGGACGCTCTCGTCCGCGGCGATCGGGATGTCCATATAGCGGGTGCGAGTGCGAATCTCCGCGAGCTCCTCGACGGTCGCGCACGGTTGTTCGACGTACTCGAGGTCGAACGGGGCGAGCGCATGGATGGCGTGTTCGGCTTCGTCGACATTCCACAGCGCGTTCGCGTCGACCCGGACGCGGCCCTCCGGACCCAGCCGGTCGCGGACGGCGCGCACTCGAGCGACATCGTCGGCAAGCGTCTGACCCGGCTCGGCGACTTTGACCTTGGCCGTGCGTGCGCCGGGGTATCGGTCGAGGACGTCGGGCACCGCTTCGGCGGCGACGGCCGGGATAGTCGCATTGACCGGGATCTCGCGACGCAGCGGCGCCGACTGGGCGCGCCAA
Organism: Leifsonia sp. McL0607; assembly: GCF_049993355.1. Classification (GTDB taxonomy): domain Bacteria; phylum Actinomycetota; class Actinomycetes; order Actinomycetales; family Microbacteriaceae; genus Leifsonia. The sequence goes on from NZ_CP188253.1 coordinate 1,696,541, forward strand.
CCGAAGTCGATGGCGGCGTGCAGCCAGGCGGCGGCCTCCTCGTCGCCGTATTCGACGAACGGGGAGAACTCGGTCCAACCTTCGGGCCCCTCGAAGAGGACTGCCTCCCGGAGGGTGATGCCGCGGAAGCGCGACCGCATCGGAAGCTGGACGACGCGCGCCGTCCCTAACAGATCGTCGAGGTGGGCCAGCATTCCACAAGTTTGGCACGCGAGCCGCCGCCCCGATCGGCGCGATCGTAGGCTTGAGGCATGTCTTCAGCAGTATCAGACCTCTTCGACCCTGCGGTGTGGAGGGACGTCCCCGGTATCGGGGCGCTCACCGACGTCACCTATCACCACGACGCCACCGGGCGGATCGCGCGTGTCGCTTTCAACCGGCCAGAGGTGCGCAATGCGTTCCGGCCCCACACGGTCGACGAACTCTACGCCGCCCTGGAAGACGCGCGGACCAACCCGCGGATCGGGGTGGTGCTGCTCACCGGCAATGGGCCGAGCCCGAAAGACGGCGGCTGGGCCTTCTGCTCCGGCGGCGACCAGCGCATCCGCGGCCGCGACGGGTACAAGTATGCCGACGGCGAGACGGCCGCGGGGATCGACAGTGCCCGGAGCGGACGCCTGCACATCCTCGAAGTGCAGAGACTCATCCGCTTCATGCCCAAAGTGGTCATCGCGGTCGTTCCGGGCTGGGCCGCCGGGGGAGGGCACTCTCTGCACGTGGTCTGCGACCTGACCATCGCCAGCGCGGAGCACGGGCGGTTCAAGCAGACCGATGCCGATGTCGGCTCGTTCGACGCCGGCTATGGCAGCGCCTACTTCGCACGGCAGGTGGGGCAGAAGTTCGCTCGTGAGGTGTTCTTCCTGGCTCGGGAGTACTCCGCGCAGCGCGCGTACGAGCGGGGAGCGGTGAATGCCGTCGTACCGCACGCCGAGCTGGAGGAGACGGCGGTCGAGTGGGCGGAGGAGATCCTCACCAAGTCGCCGACGGCGATCCGCATGCTCAAGTTCGCGTTCAACGCGGTGGACGACGGACTCGTGGGTCAGCAGGTGTTCGCCGGAGAAGCAACGCGGCTCGCGTACGGCACCGACGAGGCGGTCGAGGGGCGCGACGCATTCCTGGAGAAACGCGAGCCGGACTGGTCGCCCTTCCCATGGCAGTACTGAGCGGGGCGGTGGCGCCGAATCCAGGCGGCTGGGTGGGATCGTGACGCGGGCTTACCGGGTCGTGGATGCGCGTCAGCCGGAGGACGTCTTCGTGGCGCTCCGGTCGGCCCTCGCCGATGGCGGGTCGGCGGTCGTTCCGCGGAGTGCGGAACACTCGAGCGCGGAACGGTCGAGCGCGGAACGCTCGCGCGCTGCACCGTCGCGTGCGGCACCGTGGCGTGTGGCACCGTCGAGCGAGTGGCCGCGGAGCGGCGAACGGGCGCCGCAGAACGTCGCGCTCATCATCGAGACCTCGGGATCGACCGGTGTGCCGAAGCGGGTCGCGCTCTCCGCCGACGCGCTTCTCGCGAGCGCGGCGGCCTCTGCCGGCGCGATGGGAGGTCAGGGGCAGTGGTTGCTCGCGCTCCCCGCGCACTACGTTGCGGGTGCACAGGTGCTGGTGCGCTCGCTCGCTGCGGGCACAGAGCCCGTGTATTACGGCGGCGGGCATTTCGATCCGCTGCGGTTCGCCGAGCTGACAGGCGAACTCGACGGCGATCAGTGCTACACGTCGCTGGTGCCCGTGCAGCTCGCACGGATCGTCGAGGCCGCCGAGGGAGGTGCCCGAGACGCCGGTACGGCATTACAGCGATACGACGGCATGCTGATCGGGGGACAGTCGCTCGACGCGGGGCTCCGTGAGCGCGCGGAGTCACTCGGCGCCCGCCTCCTGACCACCTACGGTTCGAGCGAGACCGCAGGGGGCTGCGTCTACGACGGTGTGCCCATCGGCACGACCGTCGTGCGGGCGGTGGATCAGCTGCTCGAGATCAGCGGCCCGATCCTGGCCGAAGGCTACATCGGCGACGACGAACGAACGGCGGCCGCGTTCCACGACGACGGTGGCGTCCGTTGGTATCGCACCGGTGACCTCGGCGAAGTCGTCGACGGGCGAGTGACGGTGCGCGGGCGATCGGACAACGTGATCATCTCCGGCGGCGAGAAAGTGCTCCTCGACGCGGTCGAACGCCTCGTCCGGGCGGTGCCGGCGCTCGGCGACGTGGTCGTGGTGGCCGCGGACGACGACGAGTGGGGACAGGTGCCGGTCGTCGTCGCGACAGGCAGCGACAGCCTCGACGACATTCGCGAACTGGTCGTCCGCGAGCTGGGGCGGGCGTCCGCACCCGCACGGATCGTCACGGTGGCAGACCTGCCTCGCCTCGGCAGTGGTAAGCCGGACCGCGTGAGCGCTGCCCGTCTCGCGCGCATCGACGGCCCTGCGGAATCGGAGACATAGCCGTTGTTGTTACGATTCGGTCTGTGATGAGCCAGAACAACTCCCGGATGCAGCGGATGGCGCCCCCGCCGGCGCGAGGACCACGAGGCGGCAGGAGCGGACGCCCGGGTGCGAAGTCCTCGGCGGTACGTCCGGCGACGACCGCCGACTGGATCGCCGGCGCTCGGCTGCGCACGCTGCCGCTGGCGATCGCTCCCGTGCTCATCGGCGTCGGGGCGGCCAAGGTCATCGAGGGGGCCGGCATCTGGCACCCAGTGCGGTCGCTGCTCTGCCTCGCGGTCGCTGTGCTGCTCCAGATCGGCGTCAACTACGCGAACGATTACTCCGACGGGGTCCGCGGCGCCGACGAGTTCCGTGTCGGGCCGGGCCGACTCACCGGATCGGGCAAGGCGGCGCCGAAGAAGGTGCTCACCGTCGCCCTCACGTTCTTCGGCCTGGCGGCCGTCGCCGGGCTCATCCTCGTCCTCCTCACCCAGTACTGGTGGGTGCTGATCGTCGGCGCCGCCGCCATCGCCGCAGCCTGGTTCTACACCGGCGGCAAGCGTCCCTACGGCTACTACGGGCTCGGCGAAGTGTTCGTGTTCGTGTTCTTCGGCCTGGTGGCCACGGCCGGCACGACGTACATGCTGGCCGGATCGGTCAACCAGGAGGCATGGTTCGGCGGAGTCATCGCGGGGCTGATCGCGTGCGCGGTGCTCATGGTCAACAACATCCGCGACATCGGACCGGACAAGCAGGCCCGCAAGCGCACCCTCGCGGTCCTTCTGGGCAACATGGCCTCGCGGATCGTGTTCTGCGTGTTCCTGCTCGTGCCGTTCGGCATCCTGGCCGTGCTCGCGCTGTTCTACCCGTTCGCGTGGTTCGGGATGTTCGCGCTGCTCGCGGCCCTTCCCGCCTGCGTCATCACGCTCTTCGGCAGGGCACCGCGCGAACTCGTCACCGCGCTGCAGCTCACCAGTCTCACCGGGCTGCTCGTGGCGCTCGCGCTCGGCGCGGCCTACGCCTTCTGACCGGAGGCGGTTCCGCCCCGATTGGCGTCGGACCGGCTGGCGTCGGACCGGCTGGCGTCAGACCGGCTGGCGTCAGACCGGACCGCGCCGGGCTGAGGATTCTCAGACCGGGCGGTTTCGGAGCCAGCGGCTTCGGACTGCGCCGTGTCGATCGCGGCGTCCTCCTCGTCGTCAGGCGACGGTGCCGGCTTGTCCCGGTGACGAGCGGCGTACAGGTCTGACGAGACCGCATTGCGCGGCTTGCTGAGCAGGATGTACGACAGGCAGAGTCCGATGAGAGCAGCGGCGATGACTGCGGCCCACCAGACGATGCCGATCACGAGAAGGACGATCAGCGGGACGACGAACACCACCAGACGCAGCACGGTGTAGGTCAACCAAGAGGGAATCCGCTTCACCCTCCCAGCTTAGGCACGCTCTCTGAGAGTTACGATGTAGCCATGGTTCGCCTCTGGATAGTCCTCGGCGTCGCTGCCGCGGTTTTCTACATCTATTCGGTGGCAGACTGCGCCCTCTTCGACCGTTCGCGGGTGCGCGGCCTACCCAAGCCCGTGTGGCTGCTCATCGTCATCCTGTTCCCGATCATCGGCGGCATCCTCTGGTTCCTGATCGGCCGCGGCCGACGCAGCAGAGCCGAGGCCGGGCGACGCATCAGCGCGCCGGACGACGACCCCGAGTTCCTCGGCAAGCTTCGGATCGATCGCGACCAGGAGGAGCGCATCCGGAGGCTCGAGAAGGAGCTCGCCGAACTCGACGACAACGGTCCCGACGACCAGACCGGCCGACGGGATGGGTGACCCGCGGGCCTCGGAAGAGCCCGCGGACCTCCAACCCGCAGCACCCGGACGCCTGCCGCGCGTCGACAATCCCGCCACCGACTACGCGCTCGCCCTCCTGGTGGGCTTCGTCGAGGCCGGCGTCACCGACATCGTGATGAGTCCCGGCTCCCGATCGCAGGCCCTCGCGCTCGCCGCGGCCGAGTTGGAGCGCGCGGGCGCCGCCCGGCTCCACGTCCGGATCGACGAGCGGGTCGGCGGATTTCTCGCGCTCGGGCTCACCCGGGAGACCGGAGCTCCGACGGTGATCGTCACGACCAGCGGAACGGCGACCGCCAACGTGCACCCCGCGGTGCTCGAGGCGCACGAGGCCGGCCTCCCGATGATCGTCGTCACCGCCGACCGCCCCGACGAGTTGCGCGGCATCCGCTCCAACCAGACGACCCGGCAGGACGGCCTGTACGGGACCGTCGTGCGATCGACGCGCGACATCCCGGCGCCGGTGGGCGACACCGATGAGCAGGACGCCGCCCGCTCGATCGCACGCGCCGCGGTGGACGAGGCCGTCGGAGCCGTCACCGCGGACCCCGGCCCTGTGCATCTTAATCTGGCGTTCCGTGAACCGCTCTCGGTCGCGGTCCCTCAGATCCCCGGCATCCTGCCTGGCGAGCTGCCCGAGACCGCCGGGCCCCGCGTGCTGGGCCGACCGGTAATCGAGCTGGAGGACGGGCCGCTGACGGTGGTCGTCGCCGGTGCCGACGCCGGCGCTGCGGCAGCGGACCTCGCGCGCGCCGGCGGCTACCCGCTGCTCGCCGAGGTGTCGAGCGGTTCCCGCTTCGGGCCGGAACTGGTGGTCGCCTACCGCGAACTGCTCCGCGAGGAGTCGTTCGGTGGCCGGGTCGAGCGGGCGATCGTGTTCGGTCATCCCACCCTCAGCCGGGAGGTCCCCGCGCTCCTTCGGCGATCGGACGTCGAGGTGATCGTCGTCGCGCCGACCGGCGCCGAAGCGTACAACCCGGGGCGTCGGGCGCGCGTCGTCGGGGGAGTGAACGCTCCGGTGGAGGTCGACCTCCGTAGACCCGAGGTGCGGGCGTGGGTGGGCAGCTGGGTGTTCGCGAGCCGGAGGCTGAGCGAGGACGCCGAGCGCTCGGCTGCCCCGGCCTCCACCGCCCCCGATGTGCAGAAGGCTCGTTCGTACGAGCCGTCCGACGCCCTCGCATTCGCCCGGGCAGAACTCGCGGCCGTACGGGCGCCGATCACGCGCGCCCTGCTGGCCGAAGCTGTGTGGCGATACACCTGGCCGCACGACCGCCTCGTATTAGGCGCCTCCCGTCTCATCCGCGACGCCGACCGGTTGGTCCCGGGCAAGAAGATCGTGGTCCACTCCAACCGCGGGCTCGCCGGGATCGACGGCACGATCGCCACCGCGACCGGAATCGCGCTCGCCAGCGCAGCGCAGGCGCGTGCGGAGGGTGGAGCGTCGGGCGTCACCCGGGTGCTGCTCGGTGATCTCGCATTTCTGCACGATGTCGGTGCGCTCCTCGGCGGCGCGGGTGAAGCACAGCCGCACCTGCAGGTCGTCGTCGGCAACGACGGCGGCGGGACGATCTTCGACGGCCTCGAAGTCGCTGCGACGGCTCCGGTCGAAGCGTTCGACCGGGTGCTCTACACGCCGCAGTCGGTGGACGTGGCTGCGCTCGCGCGTGCGTACGGGTGGGAGCACCGCGTAGCGCGCACGAAGGGTGAGCTGGATCAGGCGCTCTCCGCCCCGCCTCCCGGGCCGAGCATCCTCGAGGTGCCGCTGCCGCGCTGACCCGACGAGCACGGCCGGTCGATCAGAGGCTGTCCGGGTCGAGGTTCAGCTTCGTCGACGCGTAGAGGAACTGGTTGCCGCCGTCGCCGGGGAGATCCGGGTTGAGCCAGAGCAGCCACTCGACCGGAATGCCGAAGCGATCCGCAACGGCGGTCGTCGTGTCGCTCTGGGCGACCTCGTAGCTTCGCGGCCCGCCGCTCGGTGTCGTTGCTGTGACGCTTCCCGCCGCGTCGGGGCGGGCTCCGCCGTCGACCGGATGCACGTTCGACTGCCGCACCGGCACGGACCACCGGATCGTGTTGACGGCGAGCACCTTGTTCGGGCCGAGTTCTTGCGGTACGCCGTCGAACGACGCGGCCGACGAGTAGGTCACCAGGGCGCCCAGGTAGGAGGGCTGACCGTCGCCGATCAGGGCCGTCGCCGATTGCGCCGACGACGTGGGACCGCCGAGCAGGTGATCGCCGACGCCGTGGTAGGTCAGGCCGTCGCCGACGCTCGGGGAGATGTCGATGAGAGTGGCGGGCACCGGCACGGGAACGGTCGACGTGAAGTTCGAGTACTCGGCGGAGTAGGTGTTGTTGCCGTTCGAGACCATCCGGTAGTGGAAGCGGATGCTGCCCAGCGGGGAGGCCACGTCGCCCTCGGCGACGACCGTGCCCTGCGGTACGGGAGTGAGCGTCGCAAGGGGTGCCGGTGTGCTCGTCGGCACCGGAGTGGTGGTCGGGAGACTGCTCTGGCTCGACGGCGTGCCCGTGGACTTGGGCTTCGTGGTGTGAGTCGCGCTCGGTCGCGCGCCTCCGCCGAAGAGCGCGCAGCTGGCGAGCAGCGAGACGACGGCCGTCGCGGCGACGAGCGTGGCGAAGCCCCTCCCCAGGCGTGCGAGATGGCCCGACGGTCGATCTGGACCGTGGTTTGTTCGAAACGACACGATTTCCCCCTCGAAGAACCCTAGCGGGGTTGGAGGCCGTCGACAACGAAGATGAGGTCGCGTTGGCGCATCACTAGCATGACCGCGTGCACATGATCTTCCGGACGATGCTCCACGCGCTCCTTTCCCGTCTCGGCCCGCGGCTCGACCACTGGGATGTCGCGCGGACACCGTTCCGGGTGCTGCCTACCGACCTCGACATCCTCAAGCACATGAACAATGGGGTCTACCTGTCGATCGCGGACATCGGTCGCTTCGACCTGCTCCGCCGGAACGGGGTCTGGGCGGTCTTCGAGGAGCGTGGCTGGTATCCGGTCGTCGCGTCGGAGACCATCTCGTTCCGAAAGTCTTTGGAGCTCTGGCAGTCGTTCGTCGTCGAGTCGCGCATCCTCGGCTTCGATGAGAAGGCCGTGTACGTGGAACAGCGGTTCACCGTCGACGGCGAGATCTACACGCAGGCGTTCATCCGAGGCCGCTTCCTGAAGCGTGGAGGCGGCGTCGTCTCGATCTCCGAGCTGCTCGACGCGGTCGGGCCGGCTCCGACCGATGTCGCGGTGCCGGAATGGCTGCTCGAGTGGGGAGCCGACGCCGCACTGCCCTCGACGCGCGCGGAGGCCCCGAGCGTCTGGAGCGAGTGACGGCGTCTGCTCAGCAGAGCGGCGCAGTGCTCAGCTCGGCCCGAACGCGAACACGCGATCGGGATCGTACGAGGCGCGCACGTCGGTGAGCCGGGCGTGCATCACGGCCGGCCACGCGCTCTCGAATGTCGTCGGGTCGGTGAGGTCGGTCGCCCAGTTGGCGTTCGTGACCGCCGAGATGCGGTGCTGCAGAGCGCGCGAGATCGCCTCCGTCGCTGCGGGAGCGGCGCTGTCGAACGTCGCTGGATCGGCGGCGATCGCGCTCAGGGTGTAACCGCTGTCGCGGCCGCCGACCGCGGTTCCGTCTGCGGTGTCGCGGTGGGCGGCTCCGCCCAGCTGCCGGATCTCGAGCGCGAGGAACGGGCTCTCGACGCGCGGGCCGGCGACATCGAGCAGGGCGTCGCCGTCGGCGGCGTCGAAGTCGTCGAGCATGAAGCCGCGGATCCACGACGGCGATCCCTGCTCCGGGTCGTTGTGGATGCTCGCGACCGCGGTCGTCGGGATCTCCGCCACCGCGTCGATGAAGACGGCCGCGGCCTCCCGGATCGGCGCGAACAGACGCTCGCCTGTCGCGCTGTCGCCCGGATAAGCGAACCGGACGCTGAGCACCGTTCGGCCGCGCAGCGGCGGCGGAGGGCCGTCGACGTCGGGCACGCGCAGCAGCACCACGGACGTCGTCGCCTCCTCGCCCAGCCCTGCGGCCCAGTCGACCCACGCGCGGAACGCGGGCTCGATGGCGTCGCCCTCGAAGAAGACGCTGCCGGCGTACAGCGTGGTGAGCGGAACCAGCTCGAGCGTCATCTCGGTGACGACGCCGAGACCGCCCTTGCCTCCGCGCAGCGCCCAGAACAGGTGCGGGTGGGAGCTCGGGTCGGCGCTGACGATCTCGCCATGAGCGGTGACGACCCGGAAGCCTCTGACCCAGTCGGCGGTGAAGCCGTGCGTGCGCGCGAGCGGGCCGAGACCTCCACCGAGGGTGTACCCGACCGCTCCGACACTCGTGGACGACCCGGCGACCGGGGCGAGCCCGTGCTCGGCCGTACGCTCGATGACGGGCGCCCAGCGAACGCCGGCACCCAGTCGGACCAGGTGCGCCGGCGCGTCGACGACGATCGAGTCGAGCGCCCGCGTGGAGACGATGAGCCCGCCGACGGTCGGCGCCTCCTCCCCATGCCCGGTGGCCTGCACGCGCACCGGGAGGTCGTGCTCGCGTGCGAAGCGCACGGCCTCGGCGACGTCTTCTTCGCTCTCGACGGCGACCACGACGTCCGGATCGTGGCGGATCGCAGGGTTGAAGCAGGCGACTTCGGCGGCGAGCCCCTCATCGCCGCGGACGTAGACCGTCCCATGGACGTGCTCACGCAGGCGCGCGAGAGCTTCAGTATCGATTCCCATGGGGAGAACGTAGGGGAGACCACCGACAGCAGGCCACCGTCTGTCCGCGCACCGCGCACGGCACTGGACGGCCCGGTGGATGGCCGGGCGGATGGCCCGGCGAACGGCGCGGTGGTCAGCCGCGTGACGTAGCATGCCGTTCATGACCGCAGTACTCCCCGCCGACGCCCGGTCCGGGCGCGCCGTGGAGACGGTCTACCGCCCGGCGGGGGCGCTCGACCTCCCCGGGACGATCGGCCAGCTCGGACGCGGACCCTACGACCCGACGACATCGTGGGACCTGCAGGGGATGTGGCGCACCTGGCGCACGCCGGAGGGCCCAGCGACGCTGCGGATCCTCCGTGCCTCGGCCGACGGAAGCGTGCGGGCTGCCGCCTGGGGCGCGGGAGCGCACTGGGCGATCGACGCCGTGCCCGGCCTGCTCGGGAACGACGACGACTGGTCGAGCCTCGACGTGCGATCGCATCCACTGCTGCGCGACAGCCTGCACCGAAACCCCGGCCTCCGCCTCACGCGCACCGGCCTCGTCCTGGAGGCCCTGCTCCCCGCGATCGTCGAACAGCGCGTGACCAGCCTGGAGGCCTACCGATCGTGGGCGCGCCTCCTGCGCTGGTACGGCGAACCGGCGCCCGGGCCCGCGCCGGAGGGCCTGCGCGTGGTCCCGACGCTCCAGCAGTGGCGGGGCATCCCCTCCTGGGACTGGCACCGAGCCGGTGTCGACCCGCGTCGCGCCCGCGCGATCCAGGCCGTGCTCGCGGTCGCGCCCTCCCTGGAGCGGGCGATCGGCGCCGCAGTCTCCCTCCACGACGCCGAGACGGCGATGCGCACCATCCCGGGCGTCGGGCAGTGGACGGCAGCCGAGACGTTGCAGCGCTCGCACGGCCACCCCGACCTGGTCAGTGTCGGCGACTACCACCTCGCCCACCAGGTCGGCGAGGCGCTCACTGGCTCACGCGTCGACGACGACGGGATGCTGGAACTGCTCGAGCCATGGCGGGGGAACCGTCAGCGCGTGGTGCGGTTGATCCTCGCGAGCGGTTTCCGGTTCCAACGGCGGGGGCCGCGGGTCCCTTTCCAGGACCATCGCTGGCATTGACCGTGTCTGCGCGCGGCGTCAGCCGGTCGTGCCGTCGCGCTGCGCCGTCGCGTGCTCGAGCCGCAGAGCGCGGTCCAGTTCGCGGCACAGCGTCTCGTAGTGGTCGCGCATCGCCGGGTAGTAGTCGTCCCATTTCGGCATCGACTTTCCGTCGTGTGCAGCGACGAGCCGGTCGAGGTAGTAGTCCCAGCCCACGCAGTAGTGTGCCGAGCTGGCGATGGAGCGCAGCCGCTGCCCGAAGGTGACGGTCGTGTGGCCGCTGGCCTCCGTCAGGTGGACGAACATGACGAGGGAGTCGGGAGCCTCGCCGACGTCTACGTGGAGGCGGTGCGGCGACTCGCACAGCATGACGGCGACATTCTGCCACTCGGCCTTGTCGCCCTCCGCGTTCATGCGGAACTTGACTGCCCCGGTCGACCCTGTGCCGGTGTACTCACCGATCCACAGCGCAAGTCGCGGTGATCTCGTGAAGTACGACCACACCTCCTCGATCGGAGCCTTGAAGATGCGGTCGAGGACCACATAGACCCCGTCGTCCTTGCGAACGAGTCGTCCTGTCGGCTGCGGCAACATGGTGACCTCCCTGAAAGAGCCCCCTCCTGTTCCTCACCATAGTCACCCCCATCCGGTTACGGCAGGGGCCGTGCCTGGGTGTCGCGTGCGAGTCCTCTCTCAGTCCTCCAGAACGGCCATCGCCGCGTTGTGCCCGCCCAGTCCGCTCACGGCGCCGCCGCGCCGAGCGCCGGAACCGCAGAGCAGGATGCGCTCGTGCCGGGTAGCCACACCCCACCGCTCGGCGGGCGTTGCGAGCGCGTCGTCGTCTTCGGCGAACGGCCATGACAGCGGGCCGTGGAAGATGTTGCCGCCCGGCATGTTGAGCGCGTGCTCGAGGTCGCGGGTGGTCTTGGTCTCGATGCACGGATTGCCGTCGCCGTCGGTGAGCAGCAGGCTCTCGACCGGCTCGGCGAGCACCGAGTTGAGCGAGGCGAGCACGGCGTCCTGCAGGCGCTGCCGGGTCGCATCGTTGTTGTCGTCGGTCAGCCAGCGGTCTGGGGTGTGGAGGCCGAAGACGGTGATGGTCTGGGCGCCGCTCTCGGCGAGATCGGGGTCGAGGATGCTGGGGTCGGCGAGCGTGTGGCAGTAGATCTCGCAGGGGAGGAACTCGGGCATGACCCCGCGCAGCATTCCGGTGTGCGCCGCCTCCAGCTGCGTGAACGTCTCGTTGATGTGGAATGTCCCACCGAACGCGGCGGTCGGGTCGACCGAGGCGTCGCGAAGCCGCGGCAGTCGCTCCAGGAGAAGGTTGACCTTGACCTGAGCACCCTCCGCCCGCGCCCGAGGCGGATCGGAGCGCTCGCCCAGCAGACCGTCGAGGACGTCGGGGGCGACGTTCACGAGGACGTGCCGTCCCTCCACCCGGCGTTCGTGGCCGTTGCGGGCGTACGACACCGAGCCGTCCGGCCGGATCGAGGTGACCTCAGCTCCGGTGACGATGCGGGCGCCGGCCTCGCGGGCGACGCGGGCGAGCTCGCCGGTAACCGAGCCCATGCCGCCGACCGGGACATCCCACTCGCCCGTGCCCCGGCCGATGACGTGATAGAGGAAGCAGCGGTTCTGCGCGAGGTCGGGGTCGGAGAGGCTGGCGAAGGTGCCGATGAGCGCGTCGGTCGCCGCGACGCCGCGCACGAGGTCGTCGCCGAGGCGCGACTCGATGAAGCCGCCGATCGGGCGCTCGATGAGGGCGTCCCACAGCTCGTCGTCGCCGACGAGCGCTTTGGCCTCGCTGCGGGTGAGCAGGGGCTCTGTGACGGTCGGCCACAGGGCACGCGCGACAGCTCCGGTCGACTCGTAGAAACGGGTGAACGCCTCGGCGTCGTCGGCCGCTCCGATGCGTGCGAAGGAGGCCGCCGTCGCCTCGGTATCGGTGCGGTCGATCAGCAGTCCTGCGCCCTCCGGGTCGCCGGGGACCGGGGTATAGGACGCGTAGCGCCTCCTGGCCAGCCGGATGTCGAGGCCGAGCTCGTCGATGATCCGCTGCGGGAGGAGGCTGACGAGGTACGAATAGCGGGAGAGGCGTGCCTCCACGCCGGGGAACGCCTGCGCGCTGACGGCCGCTCCGCCGACGTCGTCGAGGCGCTCCAGAAGGATGACGCTGCGCCCGGCCTGGGCGAGGTAGGCGGCGGCGGTGAGGCCGTTGTGTCCGCCGCCGACGATCACGACGTCGTGGGACGCGGCGGGGGAGGCTGCGGGGTCGGTCATGCGTCAGAGCCTACGGGACGTGTTCGGGCCTGCTAACGCACCGCGTGGGTGGTCGCGGTGAGCCCGATGGGCACGCTGTCTGAACCTCACGAACGGATGCGGGACCCGCGCAGGACCCCGCATCCTTCGCTTTGACATGTCGCCTCAGACGAGCGCGACGATCGCCACAACTGCGCCGATAACGGCGCCGGCCGCCTTCAGGGCGTTGACGGCCGCGTCGACCGCCGCCTGGACGTCCCAGCCGACGTGCGCGTTCCACTTCCAGCGGTAGCCGGCGACCAGCTTGGCCCAGTTGTTGCGGACGTCCGGGCTGTTGGTGGAGTTCGTCCAGTTGTAGTCGCGGCTCCCGGACTCGAACGTCCCGTTCATGTGGCCGCTCGCGCTGAACGTGTACGCGACCCCGCCGGAGTCCACGAACACCCAGACGAACTCGACGTTGTACGACGGCGCGCCGGAATCGTGGAAATGTCCGCTGAACAGGCAGGTCCCGTCCGAGTGCAACTCGATCGAAGCGTAGCCGCCGACCGGCACGCCGTTGTTGAATGTGATGTAGCCCGTCTGGATAGGGCCGATGGTCGGTGGCAGCGAAGGCTGGTCGACGTCACCGAGGTGCATGATGAACTTGCTGAGGTCGATGTTCGACTTCTCGGTGAGGATCGGCAGCCGTTTCTGGATGTTCTTCACGTCCTCCGTGATGGTGAGTTCGCCGGAGCCGCCGATGGTGGCCCGGACGGACGCCTCCCTGACGGCGTCCTGGATAGAGGCCCGGTCGAGCTGGACGCTCATCGGGGTTTCAATGTCGGTCATAGTGTCCTCCGCGGGCGCGCGGAAGCGCGGTCGGCCATTCCTGGGCGCGGATGGGCAGCGTTGATCGCATCGCGATGTTCCCCCTGGTCGAACCAGCGCGTTCGCGCTCCCCTGGTTCGTTGAACGTTCGTCGAGGTCTCGGCGGACACCCTTGTCCTATCACTCAGGCGGGTGTCTGCACCAGAAGGGGTGTATCCACAGGCGTCGTCGGCTGTGACTTCTCCACCGATCGGGAGTGGTCCCGTGTCGCCTCAGGAGCGAGGAATACAGTCGTGGACATGGTTGAACACACGGACGAGGTGCGGACCGCGGTGCTAGCCCAGGAGGCTGTCGAGCTTGTTCGACACTGGCTGGCCGAGAGCGGCAGCGGGGAGGGCGGTGCTCAGGCGCCTCGCGATCCCGCTGCTGAGCGTCTCGCGGGTGTGCTGCGCGACCCCGACGGTCTCGACTTCGCTGTGGGGTTCGTCGACGGCGTCGCTCGCCCGCAGGACCTCTTCGTCGCCGGCTACAACCTCCAGCGCGTCGCCAAGAAGATCCCGGCGTTCCTGCCGTGGTACATGCGTGCGGCGATCTGGCTCGGCGGCGTCTTCGGCCCGGTGCTCCCGTGGGTGGTCATCCCGATCGCCCGGCGTGTGCTGCGCAGCATGGTCGGCCACCTCGTCGTCGACGCCACGCCCGAGAAGCTCGGCCCCGCCATCGCGCACCTCCGCGCCCCGCGCGATCCCGCCGGTCACGGTGCGCGACTCAACCTCAATCTGCTCGGGGAGGCGGTGCTCGGCGAGACCGAGGCGGCTCGCCGGCTCGAAGGCACGCGTGCTCTCCTCGCGAGAGACGACGTCGATTACGTCTCGATCAAGGTCTCGTCGATCGCGTCGCAGCTCTCGATGTGGTCGTTCGACGAGACGGTCGATCGCGTGGTCGACCGGCTCGTGCCGCTGTACGAGTTCGCCGCGTCGTCGCCGACGCCGAAGTTCATCAACCTCGACATGGAGGAGTACCGCGACCTCGACCTGACGATCGCGGTCTTCGAGCGCGTCCTGAGCCGGCCGCAGCTGCTCGGCCTGGAGGCCGGAATCGTGCTCCAGGCATACCTGCCCGACGCGCTGGACGCGCTCCAGCGGTTGACGGAATGGGCAGCGCAGCGCCGCATCCAGGGCGGAGCCCCCATCAAGGTGCGTGTCGTCAAGGGGGCCAACCTGGCGATGGAGCGGGTGGAGGCCGCAGTGCACGATTGGCCGCTTGCCACCTACGGCAGCAAGCAGGCGACCGATGCCAACTACAAACGCGTCCTCGATTGGGCGCTCACCCGCGAGCACACCGACGCTGTCACGATCGGCGTGGCCGGTCACAACCTGTTCGACGTGGCCTACGCCTGGCTGCTCGCCTCGCGCCGCGGGGTCACCGACCGCATCGACTTCGAGATGCTGCTCGGCATGGCCACCGCGCAGGCGGAGGCCGTGAAGCGCACTGTCGGCCAGCTCCTGCTCTACACGCCGGTCGTCGACCCCGGCGAGTTCGACGTCGCGATCTCGTACCTCATCCGCCGGCTCGAAGAGAACGCCAGCCACGAGAACTTCATGTCGGCAGTGTTCGAGCTCGACTCCAACCCTGCGCTCTTCGATCGGGAGCGCGATCGGTTCCTCGCGTCGGTCGCCGCCCTCGAGGCCGACCCCCTCCCGTACGGTGCGGCTCCGCTGCCCAACCGCAGGCAGGACCGCTCGCGCGAGTGGGAGCAGAAGACCGCCGAGTCGTTCCTGCGGCCGCCCGCGGTCGAGGCGGAGCCGGCAGCAGCGGAAGGGCTGACGAGTGTCGTGCTCGGTCTGAGTCGTGGGTCGGGTGGTGGGCTGCTGGAACCGCCGACGACCGGCGCGATGCCGTCCGCGTCTGGTTCCGCTTCGGGTGTGCCGGCGGTGCCCGGTGCGACGGCGACGGGGTTCCATAACACCGCCGACTCCGACCCGTCGCTCGCCGCGAACCGCGACTGGGGTCGCCGCATCCTGGCCCGGTCGGCGTCGAGCGAGCTGGGAGAGCGCACGATCGCGGACGCCCAGGTGGTCGACGCAGGGCACCTCGACCGGATCATCGCCGCCGTGCGCGCGTCCGGGCAGGCCTGGGGAGGCCGCAGCGGTGCCGAGCGCGGCGCGCTGCTCGACCGGGCGGGCCACGCTCTGGAAGCCAACCGCGACCGCCTGATCGAGGTCATGGCGGCGGAGACCGGCAAGACCATCGCCGAGGCGGATCCGGAGGTGAGCGAGGCGGTCGACTTCGCCCACTACTACGCGTCGCTCGCTCGCGAGCTCGACGGGATGCAAGGCGCTCGGTTCGTGCCGTCGGCGCTGACGGTCATCACGCCTCCCTGGAACTTCCCGGTCGCCATCCCGGCCGGGGGTGTGCTGGCGGCGCTCGCCGCGGGCAGTGGTGTGATCATCAAGCCGGCCCCGCAAGCGCGACGTGCCGCGGCGGTCATGGTCGAGGCGCTGTGGGAGGCCGGCGTCCCGCAGGAGATCCTGGCGCTCGTCGATGTCGCCGAGAACGAACTCGGGCAGCAGCTGGTCTCCGACCCGCGCGTCGACCGGGTGATCCTCACCGGCTCCTACGAGACGGCCAAGCTGTTCCGCTCGTGGCGCCCCGACCTCCCGCTGCTGGCCGAGACCAGCGGCAAGAACGCCATCATCGTCACGCCGAGCGCCGACTACGACCTCGCCGTCGCCGACATCGTGAAGAGCGCCTTCGGCCACGCCGGCCAGAAATGCTCGGCGGCCAGCCTCGTCATCCTCGTCGGGTCGGTCGCGCGTTCCGAGCGGTTCCGCAACCAGCTGGTCGACGCGACGACGACCTTGCGGGTCGGCTACCCGAGCGATCCCGTCACCCAGATGGGTCCGCTGATCGAGCCGGCGTCGGGCAAGCTCCTCCACGCGCTCACGACGCTGGGCGCCGACGAGGAGTGGCTCGTGCAGCCGCAGCCGCTCGATGACAGCGGCCGGCTCTGGTCGCCAGGCATCCGCACCGGCGTGCAGCCCGGGTCGTACTTCCACCTCACCGAGTTCTTCGGTCCGGTCCTCGGCGTCATGACCGCGCGCACGCTCGATGACGCGATCCGGTATCAGAACGCTATCGAGTACGGCCTCACGGCCGGCCTGCACTCCCTCGACTCGGAGGAGCTGGCGCACTGGCTCGACACGGTCGAGGCGGGCAACCTCTATGTGAATCGGGGCATCACCGGCGCGATCGTGCGGCGTCAGCCGTTCGGCGGCTGGAAGCGGTCCTCCGTCGGGGCCGGCGCCAAGGCGGGTGGTCCCAACTATCTGATCGGGCTGGGCGGCTGGGAAGCCGAGACCGGCGCGTCGAGCTCCAGCCTCCATCTGCGTGGTCTGGAGCCGCGCGTGACGGACCTCATCGAATCGGGGCAGTCCGCCATGGATTACCCGGCCTTCGACCTGGTGCGGCGCTCGGCTCTCAGCGACGCGATCGCCGTCGCCACCGAATACCACCAGGCGAAAGATGTCTCCGGTCTCGGCGTCGAGCGCAACATCTTCCGGTACCGGCCCGTCCCTGTCGCGATCCGGCTGTCGGAAGGCAGCGGGCTACCGGAGCTTCTGCGGGTGCTGGCGGCGGCAACCGTCGCGCGCTCGCCGTTCACCGTGAGCACGAGCATCGCGCTCCCGAGGGCCACGCAGCAGGTCCTCAAGTCGAGAGACGTGGAGATCGTCGTGGAGAGTGACGCGCACTGGCTTTCCCGGGTGCGCGGCCGACGCGTCGCGGCCCACCGCATCCGCCTCATCGGCGGCGACCCAGCCGCCCTCGCCGCCGCGCTCGGCGGGACCCCCGACGTCGCGGTCTACAGCGGCGCCGTCACTCCGTCCGGCCGGATCGAGGTGCTGCCCTTCCTCCGCGAGCAGGCGATCTCGATCACCAATCACCGCTTCGGCAACCCCACGCGGCTGTCGCAGGGGGTGATCTGAGGACCCGACGGGTCGGCGGTCACTCCTCTTCCTCCTCCAGCTCGAGGAGTTCGTCGGCCGCGTCGGTGTTGCCGGTTGCGGCGAGGCGGCGCAGCTCGTCGAGGTCCCCGCGTTCGGCGGCGAGCTCGACAAGGGCGTCCTCGGCGTCGGCGCTCCCGGCGTCGGCCAGGCGGCGCAACTCGGCGAGGTCCTCGCTCTCGATCGCGGCCTCTACGGCGAGGGCGAGTTCGTCCGGATCGGACGGGATGGGTGGGGTGGCGGTCATGGTGCTCCTTCCGACGAGCGCCACCTTACCCGGGCGTACGCTGAGACGCATGACCGAGAACCCATCCCTCTCCACCGCCGTGCCCGCGATCGCCCTGAACTCGGGTACCACCATCCCCCAACTCGGGCTCGGCACCTGGCCGCTGGACGACGCGGAGGTCGAGCGCGCGATCGTCGCGGCGGCCGAGATCGGGTACCGACATGTGGACACGGCCGCCAAGTACGGCAACGAGACCGGAGTGGGCCGTGGCCTCCAGGCCAGCGGACTTGCGCGCGAGGACTGGTTCGTGACCACCAAGCTCGACGGCGGATACCAAGGCGACGACCGTGCGATCGCGGGACTCGACGCCAGCCTGCAGCGGCTCGGACTCGACTACGTCGACCTGCTGCTCATCCACTGGCCGCTGCCCGCGCGCGACCAGTACGTCTCCACGTGGCAGACCTTCATCGGGCTCCAGCAGAGCGGCAAGGCACGGGCGATCGGCGTCTCCAACTTCAAGCCCGCCCACCTCGACCGACTCATCTCCGAGACCGGAGTGACTCCAGCGATCAACCAGATCGAGCTCAGCCCCGCCATCCCGCGCCTGGAGCAGCGCGCCTACGGCGCAGAACACGGGATCGTGACTGAGTCGTGGAGTCCGATCGGCGGCTCGGGCGGACTTCTCTCCGCGCCGGTCCTCGTTGCGCTCGCCGAGAAGCACGGCCGCACGCCCGGGCAGATCGTGCTGCGCTGGCACGTGCAGAACGGGCTCGTCGCGATCCCCAAGTCGCGCAATCCGCAGCGGATGGCCGAGAATCTCGCGGTCTTCGACTTCGAGCTGGACACGGACGATCTCGCAGCTCTCGACGGGCTCGACCAGGGTCCCGACGCGGGCGTCGACTCCGATCGCACCGGGCACTGATCGGGGTCTGACCGGGGGTCTGACCGGGCGGGCGTCCGCGAACCGGCGCCGGCTCGAGCATCCGCCGCACCGGGCGGGCGGGCGCCCACCGGGCGGGCATCCGCCGCACCGGGCGCCGGCTCGGGCATCCGCCGCGCCGGGCGGGCGCGGACGCCCTCCGCACTGCGCCGCATCACACTGCGCGCCGCCCGCCTCCCTTAAGCTCGCACGAGCGGCAGCCGCACGGTGACCACGAGGCCACCGCTCGGCGCGTTCGCGAGCTGGACCGAGCCTCCCGCGGCGCCGGCCAGCGCCGCCACGATCGCCAGTCCGAGCCCGCCTCCGCCTCCGGAGGTCGACGTGCGGGCGCCGTCAGCGCGGGTGAAGCGGTCCAGGGCCACCGGAATGAAATGCTCGGGCATTCCCGGACCCGAGTCGTGGACGGTGAGCACCACCCACCGCGCCTCGACGTTCAGGGAGGCGCTCACCACGTCCTCCGGACCCGGGTCTGCCGCCTGGCCGCGGATCGCGGTGATGGCGTTGCCCAGGAGGTTGTCGAGGATGCGTCCGAAATCCGTCGGCGAGAGCGCGACACGGGCGTCCGCGTCGGGGCGGCGCTTGGGGTCGTAGTCGAAGTCGACCGAGATCGGGCGGGCGTCCTCGTCGCTGCTGACCAGCAGCCGCGCGCGGTCGATCGCGTCGGTGAGTTCGTCGACGAGCGTGCGCCAGTCGATACGGCCGCTCGACGGGCCGGCCTCGATGCGCGACAGCTCCAGGAGGTTGTTCGCCAGCTGCCCGAGCCGCAGCGCAGTCGAATGCGACGAGCGGATGTCGTCCAGGAGAGCGTCCGCGTCGCCGGCGTCGAGCTCCGCCAGCTCGAGCTGACCGCGGAGAACCGCCAGCGGTGTGCGGAGCTCGTGGCTGGCGTCCGAGACCATCTGCCGCTCGCGGTCCGCTGAGGCGCGCAGCCTCCGGATCAGGTCGTTCAGGGTCGTCGCCAGCTCCGATAGCTCGTCCTGTGCGGGGCCGACTGTCAGCAGCCCCTTCGGACCGTCTTCCGAGCTGCTGCGCTCGCTGCCCGCGATGCGGTCGGCCTGCTCGCGCATCCTGCTGACCGGTCGCAGGGCCGCGCGGGCCAACAGCCACGACGCCGCGCCGAAACCGAGGATCAGAGCCAGCGCGCCGACCAGCAGCGCCAAGGTGAGCCGGTCGAGGATGAGGGAGGTCGTCTCGTCGTTGCGAGCCGCGATCACGTGCATCTCGCCGGCGGTCGTCGCCACGCTGCGCACCAGCACGTCGTAGGTGTCGCCATTGACTTCGATCGTCGCAGGCAAGGGTCCCAGCCTCAGAAGCCGGGGGATCCGGTCCTCCACCGACTCCGGGAGCGTCGACGCCAGGACGTTGCCGTCGGCGTCGACGACGGCCAGCTCCTGGCCGCCGCCCGGCAGATCGAACGGGCCGGCCGGATTCGCCTCCACGGACGCCGCCGGCGCGGTGACGTCGTTCGTCAGCAGCGTGTTGGTGGCGTTGTGGAGGATGGAGGCCACCCCCACCCGGATCACCACGACGGCGACGAGACCGAAGAGGGTGGCGACGACGAGGCTGCCGATCGTGATGCGCGCGGTGATCGACAGGCGCCGCAACCAGGTCACGGGGCCGGGGCCTCCGCCGACGGCTGCTTCGAGTCGAGCGCATTCTTCGCGTCGAGCCGGTAACCGCGGCCGCGCTCGGTCACGATCGAGAGACCGGCGCCGGCGAGGTCGAGCTTCTTGCGAAGGTACGAGACGTACTGGTCGATGACATTGGTCCCGATGTTGTCCGTGGTGCCCCACACCGACTCGAGGATGTCGGACCGCGACAGCGTCTTGTCGGGGTTCGTCGCGAACAGCCGCAGCAGGGTGAACTCCCGACGGCTCAGCGGCATCTCGTGCCCCGACACCAGGGCCTGGTGCTCGTGGGAGTCGATCGTCAGCCGGCCGATGCTCACTTGCGGACGCATCCCGCTCGGCTCGCGGCGCAGGAGCGCGCGAACGCGAGCGGCCAACTCGGCGAACGCGAACGGCTTGGTCAGGTAATCGTCCGCACCGGAGTCGAGGCCGTGGACGCGGTCTTCGATCGCGTCGCGCGCGGTCAGGAGGAGGATCGGCATCGGGTTGTTGGCCTCGCGGATGTGCCGGCACAGCTCGAAGCCGCTCATGCCGGGCAGCATCACGTCGATGGCGGCGGCGGAGAACGCGTCGCCGCGCAGGGCGATGAGGGCGTCGACGCCGTTGGTGACCAGGGTGACGTCGTAACCTTCAGCGGCCAGGCCGCGTTCGACGAGGCCTCCCATGTCCGGATCGTCTTCGACAACGAGCAGCTTCATGCGCCCATCGTGCCACTGATCGTCGTGTCAGCGCTCGGATCGGGGCCTCCGGCGCCTCAGCGTCTGCTGAATTTTCTCGCAGAACGGCGGTCAGGTTCGCTCGACTTCTGTCGTGAGCCGACGTGATGCGCGGTGTCGATCCACACGACCGACGGTACCGGGAGGGTCAGCTGTTGCCGCGGTTGATGAGCCGCGACAGCACGATGGCGCTGCGGGTGTGGTCGACGTTCGGCGCAAGCCGCACCTTCTCGAGCGCAGCCTCCAGGCTCGGGATGTCGCGCGAGCGGATGTGGACGATCGCATCGGCGCTGCCGGTGACGGTGCCGGCGTCCACGACCTCCGGAACCGCCGAGAGGATGCGCAGGAGCTCTTCGGGCGAGACGGTCCCTCGGCAGAACAGCTCGACGTACGCCTCGGTGCTCATGCCGTCGATCGCGGGGTCGACCTGGATGGTGAAGCCGCGGATGACCCCGTCGGCGACCAGTTTGTCGACGCGCCGCTTGACCGCCGACGCCGACAGGCCGACGACACTGCCGATGTCGCCATAGCCGGAGCGCGCGTTCTGGCGGAGCAGGTCGAGGATGCTGCGATCGAGGTTGTCCACGGCGCAAGCATACGGTGGATCGTTGCGCGAAGGCGAAAATCACGCGAGTATCGTGCGCCCCGGCGCAAGGGACGCGCGTGGACGGCACTCGTTTCATGCCGCCACCGCTCAGACGCAACAAAAGCGCGCGCGGCTCGTGTCGGTGGCGATTTCGTGCACCGTGACGCAGCCACTCGCCGACAATCGTGTGTGACACTGTCGTCATGTCCATCACCGACCAGGAGGAGGAGCCCGCGAGCGCCGAGCGCCCGCTGCGCACTCCACGGGCGCGGACGGTGCTGATGTGCCGGCCGGAGCACTTCGACGTGGTGTACCGGATCAACCCGTGGATGAACCCGGGCCTGCCGACCGACACCTCACTCGCGGTGCGGCAGTGGGACGAGCTTTACCGCCTCTACGTCGGGCTCGGCTTCGACGTGCGGCTCATCGAGCCGCTCGCGGGCCTCCCCGACATGGTCTACGCGGCCAACGGCGCCTTCGTGATCGGCAACATCGCCTACGGGGCGAGTTTCGCCTATCCCGAGCGGCAGCCGGAGGCGCCGGCGTACCGCGCGTGGCTACGGGGCGAAGGCTTCGAGGTCGTGGCGCCGCGGGCGGTCAACGAGGGCGAGGGCGACTTCCTCCTCGTCGGCGAGACCATCCTCGCGGGCACCGGATTCCGGAGCAGCAGCGCCAGCCACCGCGAGGTGGCCGAGGTGTATGGACGCGAGGTGCTCACGCTGCGGCTGGTCGATCCCAGCTTCTACCACCTGGACACCGCACTCGCGGTACTGGACGACACTCCCGGGCGAGAGCACATCGCCTACCTCCCGCCCGCGTTCGACGCGGACAGTCGCGCCCTGCTGGCCGAGCGGTACCCCGACGCGATCCTCGTCGACGGGGACGACGCCGCCGTGCTCGGCCTCAACGCCTTCTCCGACGGGTATCACGTCGTGATCGCCTCCCGCGCGCTCGACTTCGCCCGGCAGTTGCGCGATCACGGCTACGAAGCCATGGGCGTCGACCTCTCCGAGCTGCTGCTCGGCGGAGGGGGCGTCAAATGCTGCACGCTCGAGCTCCGGCGATGACGCTGAACCCACAGAGAGAACGACCATGACCGACACCGTCGCCCACCGCATCCACCCGTCGAGTTCCGCTCCGACGCTGCGCCAGGCGCACGCGATCGGGCTCGAGGACGAGCACGCGGCGCACAACTACCATCCGCTTCCCGTCGTGATCGCCGAAGGGGTGGGCGCCTGGGTCACCGACATCGATGGCCGGCGGTATCTTGACTGCCTCGCCGCGTACTCCGCCGTCAACTTCGGGCATTCCAACCCGCTGCTGCTGGACGCCGCCCGCGCGCAGCTCGAACGCATCACGCTGACCAGCCGTGCCTTCCACAACGACCAGCTCGGCCCGTTCGTCACCGAACTCGCGGCGCTCGCAGGCAAGGACATGGTGCTGCCGATGAACACCGGTGCGGAGGCGGTGGAGTCCGCCATCAAGGTCGCGCGCGCCTGGGGCTACCGGGTCAAGGGAGTCGCGGACGGCCGCGCGAACATCATCGTCATGGCGGGCAACTTCCACGGCCGCACCACCACCATCGTGAGCTTCTCCGACGACCCGGATGCCCGGGAGGGGTTCGGCCCGTACACACCAGGCTTTCGGGCGGTGCGATACGGCGACGCCGCAGCGGTCGAGGCGGCGATCGACCCGAACACGGTCGCGGTGCTGGTCGAGCCCATCCAGGGGGAGGCCGGGATCCTCGTGCCGCCGCCGGGGTTCCTCCCCGCGCTGCGGGCGTTGTGCGACGAGCATCGGACTCTCCTGATCGCAGACGAGATCCAGTCGGGATTGGGGAGGACGGGTTCGACCTTCGCCTGCGATCTGGTCGGTGTCGTGCCCGATCTGTACCTGCTCGGCAAGGCGCTCGGCGGCGGCATCGTGCCGGTCTCGGCGGTGGTCGGCGACCGGGACGTGCTGGGGGTGCTGCGCCCGGGCGAGCACGGCTCGACCTTCGGAGGCAACCCGCTTGCGGCCGCGGTGGGCCGCGCCGTCGTAGCGTTGCTCGCGACCGGCGAGCCGCAGGAGCGGGCGGAGCTCCTCGGTCGCCGCCTCCGCGGCGATCTCGAGCGGCTCGTCGGACACGGCGTGCTGCGCGTGCGCAGCGTCGGCCTGTGGGCGGGCATCGACATCGACCCGGCCCTCGCCACCGGCCGGGAGGTCTGCGAGCTGCTGATGGAACGGGGCGTGCTCGCGAAGGACACCCACGGCTCCACGATCCGCCTGGCCCCGCCGATCGTGGTCGAGCCCGCCGACCTCGACTGGGCCGTCGACCAACTGGAGGCCGTGCTGGGCGAGTTGGCGACGTAGTCGAGCCGGACAGCTCGCCAGCGGCGACGAACGAGTTGGCAGAACACGCCGCGTCGCGCGCAGGTCAGGCGGCATGTCCGCCAGTTAGTTCGCGCGAGCGGCTCCGGCGGGGTGCAGTCGCCATACTGGACGTATGGCTCCAGGCGACAGCACCGCGCGCATCCTCGCTGTCTGTCGAGTGGCGCAGCTGCGCCCGGACGACGGCAACGTCGGCGTGACCGCCATCGACAAGCAGCCGGTGGAGCCGCGGCTGAAGGTGCGGACGCTCGGCCTCTACGGCGACGTGCAGGCCGACCGCAAGAACCACGGCGGCGTCGGCAAGGCGCTGTACGCGTACGCGGATGAAGCCGCGCACTACTGGCAGGAGCAGCTCGGACGGCCGATCCCGCCCGGGCTGTTCGGCGAGAACCTGCGGACCGTCGGCCTCGACGTCGACGGCGCCGAGATCGGCGAGCGGTGGCGCATCGGCGACACGCTCGTCGTGGAGGTCACCTGCCCACGAACACCCTGCGCGGTCTTCCATCGCAGGATGGGCGAGCCGCAGTGGGTCCGGCGCTTCACGGAGGCCGGACGCGTCGGCGCCTACCTCGCGGTCGTGCACACCGGCACGGTCGGCGCGGGTGACGAGGTGGAGGTCGTGCACCGACCCGGTCATGGCGTCACCGTCGCGTCGTGGTTCTCGGGGGCCGACGCCGAGCAGGCGGTCCTGCTGCTCGGCGCGGAGGAGGACGGCCGGCTCGAGCTCTACCGCGAGATGACCGAGTCGATCGCGAAGGTGCGCGGCCGGCGCGCCTGACCCTTTCTAGACCGCGCCTCCCTCGTCCTCTCCATCGTCGAGCCCGAGCTCGCGCCTCCAGTGGGCGAGGAACTCGGCGCCGGCGGTGTCGTGGATGGCGTCGTCGATCGTGATGACTTCGTAAGGGCGATCGAGCAGGCCGTCGGCCGGGCGCACGTCGACGTGGGCGACTTCCCGGCCGGTGCTGTGCACGAAGTCGGCCATCTTGTAGTCGCTGCGCGAGTCGCCGACCGAGCGCCAACGGTGCGGGAGCGGCCCGCGCTCGGCGAAGTAGTCGAACGCGCGCTGCGCACCCCGGTCTTTGTCGAGGAGCACCGACTCGATGTCGGTGGAGATGATCGTCGGGTCGATGCGGTAGGGCGCCGCACCGTCGGCGTCGGGCGCGACCCGGTCGCCGTAGCGCAGACCGAGCCCGAGCCCGGCCAGGAGATCGAAGGCGGCGTCCTGGAAGGGCGCCTGGGCCTCCGTGTACGTCTCGGAGTCGACGTCGGTACGCTGTTCGACCGAGATCATGGCGAGCTTGGTCTCGTCGAAGAACATGGTGTCGGCGAAGCGGTCCCTGACCAGGCGGCGGATGCCGTCGACGGCGGCCTCGGGCAGAGCGACCGACGCGTCGACGGCAACCTCCCCCATCCCGTCGCCCGTGATCGGCGCCCAGGCGGCGCCCTTCTCGAACACGCCGAACATCCGCGCGCCGTGCGAGTCGAGCGCGTCGCCGAGGCCCGCGTCGCACAGCGGGGTGACGACCTGGTTGCGGATGAAGTCGCCGGAGCGGCCGGTGATGAAGGCGATCGGCACGCCGGCCGCGGTCATCGCGACCAGGTCGGTGACGATGCTGCGGATGGCGATGGTCCGCGTGACCGGGCTGGCGATCGGGCCGTCGACGTCGAAGAGGAGTCCGAGGTTGTGCACCCTCCATTCTCCGCGACGGGCCGAGACCCTCCGAACCCGCGGGACAATGGAAGCCAGACCACGAAAGGACCGGCCGTGCTCCGCACCATGTTCAAGTCCAAGATCCACCGTGCGACGGTCACCCACGCCGACCTCCACTATGTCGGCTCGTTGACCGTCGACCTCGACCTGATGGAGGCCGCCGACCTGCTGCCCGGCGAGCAGGTCGCAGTCGTCGACGTCACCAACGGCTCCCGGTTCGAGACATATCTGATCGCGGGGGAGCGCGGCAGCGGCGTCATCGGGGTGAACGGCGCAGCGGCGCACCTGGCCGAGGTGGGCGACACCGTCATCGTCATCTCCTACGCGCAGCTCGACGATACGGAGGCGCGCACCTTCGTGCCGGCGATCGTCCACGTCGACGGCGGCAACCGCATCGTCGCGATCGGCGCCGACCCGGCGGAGGCGCTCGCCGAGGGTGTGAGCACACCGCCGTTCGCCGTGGTGGCGCCGACCGGCGGAGCCGCGTAGCAGCCGCAACGAGAAGGCACGAATTCGAGGATCTACACGCTCAAGACCGGATTTTGCGCCTTTTCGCCGGTGAGGTCCTCAGGGTTCGCGCAGCCCCCAGCGCTGGCCGTAGCCGCCCTGCGCCTCCGGCCGCTCCATGAGCTCCAGAAACGGGCGGGCGGGGAAAGCCTCCGGACCGCGAACCCCGGAGCCCGACCACGTTCCGCTCGCCAGCAGCTCCAATGCGATGACCGGGTTGAGCGCGGTCTGCCACACCACGCACTGGGCGTCGTACTCGCGCATGGTCCACTTGTTGTCGCTGACGTGGTACAGGTACACGCTGCGGGGGAGGCCGTCCTTTCCCGTGCCGGTCACCCAGACGCCGGCGCAGGTCTTGCCGGTCATGCGGGAACCGATTGTCGCCGGGTCGGGAAGGGCCGCGGCGACCACGTCGCGCGGTGCGACCTCCACCGGTCCGGATGAGGACCGCACCCGCAGTGGCACGGTCGAGTCGAGACCGAGCAGGTGGAGGGTGCGCAGCACTCCGATGAACTCCTCACCGAGCCCGTACTTGAAGGTGACGCGCTTGGCGTCGAGCCAGCGCGGCATGAGGAGGACCTCCTCGTGCTCGACGTTGACGCACTCGACCGGGCCGATTCCCTCGGGGAAATCGAACACCTCCGGCTCGCTGAACGGCGCCGTCGTGTACCAGCCGCCGTCCTCCTCGCCGACCCGTGACTTGTCGAAGATCACCGGAGGGTTGAGGCACTCCTCGATGGTCGTCCAGATGCTGAAGGAGGGCGCGAAGATCTCGTTGCCATCGTCGTCGCGCACCACGAGGTCGGCGCCGTCGCGGGTGCCGAGCTCGTCGATCTCCGAGAACAGTTCGTCGGCGGCGTAGCGCGCGAAGACGTCGGAGAGGCCGGGCTCGACGCCCATGCCGACCAGGGCGAGCCGGCCGGCGGCCTCCCATCGCTGGTTCTCGGCGAACTGGGCGTCGCCGAGTTTGACGCCGGGCCGGCTGTACGGGTCGGTTTCATGCGGGTGCGACAGGCTCATGGCCATGTCGAGGTAGTCGGCTCCGGCGGAAAGCGCTCCGGCGAAGATCGACTCCACGAATTTGGGCTCGACCGCGTTCATGACGTGGGTCGCGCGATGCTCGCGTGCGACGGCGGCGACCGAGCTCGGGTCAGATGCGTCGATGCGGGTCGCCGTGAACCGGGAGGCCACGCGCTCGCCGTGACGGTCGCGGATCCACTCGACGGCGGCGTCCGCCCGGTCCTGGTCGTAGTCGCTGACGACGAACGCCTCGTAGAAGGAGCGGCGGGCGGCGATCTTGGCGATAGCGTTTCCGACGCCACCGGCGCCGATCAGCAGGATGCGCATGGTGCTCATTGTGCTCGGTCCGCGGGTGGTGCGGCAGGTGTGCGCGTGCGGCTCTCGGTCGCCTATCCTCCGCTGTCGATGATACCGGCCGGATTGACCAGTATCCTTGCTGAATGGAACTCCGTCAGCTCGAGCACTTCGTCACCGTGGCCGAAGAACGGCACTTCACTCGAGCGGCCGAGCTGCTCCAGATCTCGCAGTCCGGGCTGTCCGCCTCCATCCGCTCGCTCGAGCAGGAGCTCGGCACCTCTCTCTTCATCCGCAGTACGCGCCGGGTCGAGCTGACGACGGCCGGCCAGGCGCTGCTCGCCGACTCGGTGCGCACGCTCGCGAGCGCAGCCGCCGCGCGCAACGCCGTGGCCGCCGTGCGCGGGCTGCTGCGCGGCCGGCTCACCATCGGCGCGGAGCCCTGCCTCGGATCAGTGGATCTGCCGTCGGAGCTGGCCGCGTTCCGCACGGCGAACCCGGGCGTGGAGGTGCGGCTGCGGTACTCCGGCTCGGAGGAGCTAGTGGAGGCGGTCGCCGGTGGGCGCGCCGATGTCGCGGTTGTCGTCGACACCGGCCACGCACCCAACGGCGTGCGGCTGCGCGCGCTGAGCACCCAAAAGCTGCTGGTGCTGTGCCATCCGGACCACCGTTTCGCCGCCGAGGTCAGCATCCCGATCGAGGCACTGCGCGGCGAGCCGCTCGTCGGCTTCCAGGAGGGCTGGGGCGCGCAGGCGCTCGCCCGTCGCGCGTTCGCGGCGGCCGGCTTCGACTACCGCGCGGCGATGGAGGTCAACGACGTGCACCCGCTGCTCGACCTAGTCGGTTACAACCTCGGCGTCGCCATCGTGCCGGCGAGCTTCGCCCGCAAGCGCCCGGACCAGCTGCGCGCCGTCGCCCTCAGCGGTGAGGTGCAGGCGTGGACGGTCGCCGTTGCCGTCTCCGAGGAGCCGAGCCCGGCCGCCGCGGCCTTCCTCCGTCAGCTCGCGCGCGTTGAGGCGCCGGCACAGCCCGCCTGACGCGCGTGGCTGGCCGCCGAAGGGCACGTCAACGACCCTAAAATCCCGTTTTAGGGACGTCAACGTGCCCCTCGGCGGCTGTGGCGTCTCGCGCACATCGTCGTGCTGGGGCTTCCTGGCGCTCGGCGCGTCCAGCAGCGAGAGCCAGAACAGCAGCGTCAGCAAGCCGAAGATCACCAGTGCCAGCACGAGGTCGGTCCACTCGAACGGTATGAGCGTGCCGTCGATCGAGAGCACCAGCACGGTCTCGACGATGCCGAAGACCAGGAAGAAAAGGCCGGGGAGGGTGCGGGTCAGCCGGATGCGCCCACGGCGGTGCACCTCCACCCATCGCGGCTCCACCATGAGCGTCAGTGCTGCAGATGGTGCGGCAGGCGTTCAAGCCGGAGTTCGTCAACCGCCTCGACGACATCGTCGTGTTCTCGACGCTCGACCAGGAGGAGCTTGGCGAGATCGTCGAGCTGAACATCGACCGCTTGATGCGGCGACTGGAGGAGCGCCGGCTGGAGCTGGCGGTCACTCCGGACGCCCGGCGCTGGTTGGCCGAGCGCGGCTACGACCCGATCTACGGCGCGCGCCCGTTGCGTCGCCTGATGCAGCGCGAGATCGAGGACCGTCTGGCGACCGAGCTCCTCGCCGGCGAGATCCGCGACGGCGACCAGGTCCGGGTCGACCTCGCCCCCGCCGGCGACCGCCTCACCGTCGCCCCCATCCGCGATTAGCGGCCGAGACGTGAGCAGGTGCGGGAATCCGAGCGCGATTTCCCGCGCCTGCTCACTCTTCGACGGCCCCTTCGAACACGACCGGCTCACCGTCGGGCGTCCCAACGTGCACGGATCCGGCCGGCTTGACGGTCACCGACTCGGTGCCGGGCCGTCGCGAAGCTGGAAGACCGCCTCCGCCTGTGAACGCCGTGTGAGTCCGTGTGAAACTTCGTAACCTATTCAGGGGGCTTTTCGCTCCCGTTCGGGGTGCAGAACCCCGCCGGGGTGCGGGCCGCAACCCCTGGAAATCCGAATGTCGATTCTGGTCCTGACCTGCACTTTGATCACATTGGCACTGAGCGGTGTGCCGCGTCGGCGCGTCTGCGGACATGTCCCCCGAAGCAGACCCGCGACCTGCATCACGTAGGTTCCACTCCCGCTTGCGGTGCATGGATCACCCCCGTAGAAATGTGACCACCCGAATTTTCTGGATCCGCCGTCGTGGATCTCACCTCCTATTTCATCTTTGCGAGAGGTCTGACTCGTGTTCATCTTTCTGTTGCAGCTCCGGCAGATCCTCGGAGGCCATCCGGAGTTCTATCTGTTCGCGGTCTACTCCGCACTGATCTGGGTGATCTGGATCGCGAAGGTCCTGATGTCCCGTCGCTACCGTGCGTACACGGGGGAGTTCCACGGCACGACGAGTGTTGTCGTCCCGGTGGTGGATGAGCCGTTGGACCTGTTCCGAGACGTGCTGGGCCGGATGGTCGAGCAGCGGCCGGAGGAGATCATCGTGGTCATCAACGGCGCCCCCAACCCCGAGCTGGCGGAGGTGTGCGAGGAGTTCGCACCGCTGGTGCGCTGGGTGCACACGCCGATCCCTGGCAAGCGCAACGCGGTGATGATCGGGACGCGGATGTCCACCGGTGAGATCACCGTGCTCGTCGACTCGGACACTGTGTGGACGCAGGACACGCTCAGTGAACTCGTCAAACCGTTCGCCGACCAGCGCGTCGGCGGCGTCACGACCAAGCAGCGCATCCTGGAGCCGGAGCGCTCCTGGATCACGCGGTGGGCGGACTGGCTGGAGAACTCCCGCGCCCTTTACTCCATGCCGGCGCAAAGTATAGTCGGCCAGATCGGCTGCCTCCCCGGCCGCACGATCGCATTCCGCCGCTCGATCCTGATGCGGGTCATGGAGAAGTTCATGACCGAGAAGTTCCTCGGCGTCTTCCTGGAGGTCTCCGACGACCGCACGCTGACGAACCTCACCCTCAAGGAGGGTTACCGGACCGTGTACCAGCACACCAGCCTGGTCTACACGGATGCCCCGCTGAAGGTGAAGAAGCTGTTCAAGCAGCAGTTGCGCTGGGCGCGCGGCAGCCAGTACAACACCCTGCGCATGCTGCCGTGGATGCTCGGCCACGCTCCGATCTTGTCGTTCTTCTTCGTGATGGACATCCTGCTGCCGTTCATCCTCGCCGGCGTCGTGGGCGGCTGGGTGTACCGGTCGATCACGGGAGAGGGCTACAACTTCTACGAAGGGTTCCTGAAGTCCTACGGCATCCAGGGCGGCATCGTCACGGTCGTGGCCCTCATGGTCGCCTCGTCGGTAATCAGCATGTCGATCCGCCAGATCCGGCATTTGTCCGAGAAGCCGAGCGACTTCTTCCGGCTCCCGGTGTTCATCATCGTCTCGACGTTCTTCCTCATGCCGATCCGCCTCATCGGGTTCTTCCGCATGGCGCACGCCAGCGGCTGGGGCACCCGTGCCGGGGCGTACGCGGGAGGCCAGGGCGAGATCAGCAGCGACGACGAGATCGCAGCACTGAGAACGACTGACGGGCCGCATGCCGAGCTGCCCGATGCGGTCGGCGGTGTCAGCTCATCGACAGCGCTTGCCACGACCATCCGCCCGACGACGGCGATCGTCACCCGATCGCAGGCGAAAGTCGCGAAGACGGCGACGAAGAAGACCACCAAGCACGCGAGACGCACACTCAACCCCCTCGCCACCATCCCGTACCTGATCGGAATCGCGATCTTGACCCTGGAGGCCCTGTTCCTTGTCTAGCCCGACCTCTACTCTCAGCAGCCGAGCGCACTCCTGGTGGGCTCAGTCGAAGTCGCGATCGCAGGCCACCGCTGCCGCCTTCATTGCCCTCGCGACGGTCCTCGTCAGCATCTCCGCCTACGTCTGGGTCTCGCCCACCAGCGCCCCGCTTCGCAAGGCGGTCGCCGATGCCGCCGAAACCGTCACGCCGTTCGCCGCGCAGAACGCCGAGCTCAAGCGCAACCTGGAGCGCGCGACGCGGACCATCGCCTCCCAGAAGGGGAAGATGACGGCGATGCAGGCGCAGTCCCTCGCTGCCCAGGCCGGCACGGCCAAGCAGCTCGCGGCCGCCCAGCAGAAGACGCTGGCCGCTCAGAACGAGCTCGCGAGCGTCAAGGCGCAGCTCGCGGCGGCCCAGTCCAAGACGGGTCATTCGTCCGCGCGCACGACGGCGTCCGGCAAGCCCGCGTCGAGCTCGTCGAGCTCGTCGGGCAATGCGGCTGCCCCCATCACCGCGCCCGCCCGCGCCGACCTTCTGAGCCCGTCCACGCGCTACTACGGCATGTACACCGAGCAGGCGCCGTTCAACTGGGCGACCTTCGACGCCACCAGCGCGAAGGTCGGCGTCTCTCCCAACTTGGTCGGCTACTTCAGTGGCTGGGATGAGAGCTTCCGCGCCAACGCCGTCACCCGATCCTGGCAACAGGGACGCCTGCCGCTGCTCACCTGGGAGTCGCGCCCGATCGGCGACGCCAACAACGTCGTCGACTCGCCGGACTACTCGCTTCCGAAGATCATCGGCGGGAGCTTCGACTCCTACCTGCACCAGTACGCGAAGGACATCGTAGCCACCGGTCTCCCACTCGCCATTCGTCTCGATCACGAGATGAACGGCAACTGGTATCCGTGGTCCGAGAGCAACGGCAACGGCGGCACGGTCAACGGCAACGGTGCGGGCGACTACGTGAAGATGTGGCGCCACGTCCACGACATCTTCCAGCAGGAGGGCGCAAACGACCTGGTGATCTGGGACTGGTCTCCGAACATCGTCAACAAGCTGTCGCCGTCGCTGCGGTCGGCTGGCTACCTGCAGTCGCTGTACCCGGGCGACGAGTACGTCGACTGGGTGGGGCTCTCCGGCTACCTGCGGCCGCCGTATTCGGCGAACCAGGAGTTCACGTTCGACAACACCTTCACGCCCAGCCTGGACATGCTCCGCGGCATCACGAAGAAGCCCATTCTGCTCTCCGAGGTCGGCGCCTCCGAGATCGGGGGCCACAAGGCCGCCTGGGTCACTTCGTTCTTCCAAGCGCTGGGCCAACCGCAGAACTCGGACGTGATCGGTTTCAGTTGGTTCAACCTCGCCATCACCAGCTATGTGCAGGGAGAGCGCGCCACCAACGACTGGCGCGTCGACTCCCGCCCCGACTCGCTCTCGGCATTCATCGCCGGCCTCACCCGGCCGGAGGACGACTTCGCCCTCACGCCGGCCCCATGACTCCCGACCATCCAGAAAGGACGATCGCCGTGACCGCTCCGAAGAAGATCAAGGATCACCCCGCCCCGCGCATCAGCGTGATCGGCACCGGTTACCTCGGCGCCACGCACGCAGCGGCGATGGCCGAGCTCGGCTTCGACGTTGTCGGCGTCGACACCGACTCGCACAAAGTCGCCGAGCTGACCGAGGGCCGTGCGCCCTTCTTCGAGCCGGGCCTGCCCGAACTCATCCGCAGCAACGTCGCCGCCGGGCGCCTGCGCTTCACGACCGATATCGCGGAGGCCGTCGCCGTCTCCGACCTGCACTTCATCTGCGTGGGCACTCCACAGCAGTCCGGCTCGTTCGCCGCGAACCTGAGCTACGTGGAGACCGCTGCCCGCGGAGTCGCCGCCCACCTCACGCACGACGCGCTGATCGTCGGCAAATCGACCGTCCCGGTCGGCACCGGTGCGCGGCTGCGGGCGATCGTTGCGGAAGCCGCCCCGGCGGGGGTGGACGTCGAGCTCGTCTGGAACCCTGAGTTCCTGCGCGAGGGCAAAGCCGTCGACGACACCCTGCGTCCCGATCGGCTCGTCTTCGGCGGCACGTCCGAGCGGTCGGAGGCCGCCCTCCGCCGCGTCTATGCCAGGCCGATCGCCGACGGGACGCCCGTGCTGGTCGCCGACCTGCCCACCGCCGAGCTGGTGAAGGTGAGCGCGAACGCGTTCCTCGCCACGAAGATCTCGTTCATCAATGCGATCGCCGAGGTGTGCGACGCCGCCGGCGCGGACGTCTCGCTGCTGGCGGACGCGCTCGGCCACGACGCGCGCATCGGGCGGCAGTTCCTCAATGCCGGCCTCGGGTTCGGCGGCGGCTGCCTCCCGAAGGACATCCGGGCTCTCATGCACCGCTCGAACGAGCTCGGTGCGCACGCCGCTGTCGGCCTCCTGCAACAGGTGGACGAGATCAACATGGGTCGCAGGCAGCGCGTCATCGACCTGGCCCTTACGACGCTCGGCGGGTCCGTGCTCAACCGCCGCATCGGCGTGCTCGGCGCCGCCTTCAAACCGCACACCGACGACGTGCGCGACTCGCCGGCGCTCAACGTGGCTGCCGCGCTGCACCTGCGCGGCGCCCAGGTGGTCGTCTACGACCCGCAGGCGCGCGGTACGGCGCAGCGGCTCTTCCCGACCCTCGACTACGCGGACTCGATGGAGGACGCCGTCGACGGCGCCGACCTGACGGTCGTGCTCACCGAGTGGGACGAGTTCACGGGCGCGGATCCGTCGCGCCTGGGCGCGCTGGCGAGTGGCAGCACCGTCGTCGACGCGCGCAACTGCCTCGACGCTGCGGCGTGGAACGCCGCCGGCTGGACGGTCCTCGGCATGGGCCGCGTGCCGGAGGCAGCCGCGCTGATCCCCGACGCCCTCCCGGTCGCCATCCACTGACCACCCCACACCCACCCACCCGCGAGGGGCACGTCGTTGTCCCTTTCGTCCGTTTTAGGGACGTCTACGTGCCCTTCGGCAGGTACAAGACGTTGTTTTCGGATCGGCATGGATCAGGAGTCTGCGCAAGGACTAGCATCCGACTCATGCGCGAAGTGATTCCGGGAGTGCACCGGCTGACCTCGGCCCGCGGCGGCAACGCCTACCTGATCGAGGAGGGCGACCAGGCGGTCCTCGTCGACACGGGGCTGCGCTCGAGCGCGTCCGCGGTGGTGGCGGAGCTGGCCGCCGCGCGCCTCCGGAAGCTCACCGACGTCGTCCTCACGCACTACGACCCCGACCACGTCGGTGCTGCGGCCGCCGTGCAGCGCGCGACCGGCGCCCGGGTCTGGCTCGGTGCTGCGGACATCCGCATCCTGCGCGGCGAAGAGGATGCGCCCACGCGGTTGCGCCGGGCGATGTTCCGGTCGAGATGGCTGGGTCGCGCAGAGCTGCCGGAGCTGACTGCGCTGCCGGACGACGCCGAGCTGGAGGTCGCGCCGACCGTGGTCGCCGTGCCGGCCCCTGGTCACACCCCCGGCCATCACCTCGTGCGGTGGCGCGGGGTAGCGTTCATCGGCGACTCGGCACGCGTCTCGAAGGGCCGACTCGGGCACCTGCCTGGGCTCCTCATCAGCGACCGCGCCGACGCCGACGCGACGATCGCCGCCATCGCGGTCTCCCGCCCCCGCCTCGTCTGCCCCGGCCACGGGTCTCCGGCGCGCCTGACGTAGCGCGATCGTCGTGCGCCCGCAGTTCGCACCGGACGCGACTGGGGTCGCTGGACGGCGCGGCGACAAGCGCGGCGCTGGACGACCAGTCCGCGTTCATCGCGAGCCGGTCGCCGCTTGCGCGACGTGCTGACTCAGACCGCCAGCGCGGCCTCGAGCTCGGGGTCGGTCGGCTCGACGAGGTGACGGCCGTCGGGGAACACGATCACCGGGATGTTGGTGCGGCCGCTGATCGCCCGGGCGCGGTCGGCCTCCTCAGGGTGCGCGACGAGGTCGATGTACTCGTAGTCGGCGCCGAGGCGGTCGAGGAGGGCCTTGGAGCGGATGCAGTCGCGGCACCAGTCTGCGCCGAACATGGTGACGGTGCCAGAGGAGGAGGTGGAGGAGGCGGTGGGGGTCATCTCTCCAGCCTAAGCAGCCGCGACTGGGAGTCCGCCGTCCACGAGCAGTGTCGCGGCCGTGGCTGTCGGCTCGATGAGGAGGGCGTTCGCGCCGTCCACCTCCACCGCCCACGCCCGCGCGGCCTCCGGGGTGCGGCCGTGCCGGACGTGTCGCTCGACGAGCCGTCGTAGCCGCTCCTCCTCAGGTGTCGCGACGAACCAGCTCTCGGCCAGAAGCCCCGGGATGCGCACCCAGGGCTCGACGGGCGCGAGGAGGTAGTTGCCCTCGACCACGACGAGTCGCACCTCGGGGTCGATCGCGATGCCACCGGCGATGGGCTCACCGATCGCGCGGTCGAACGCCGGAGCGTACACGGGGTGATCGCGTTCGGCGAGCACGCGTTCGAGCAGAGCGAGGAAGCCCCAGCCGTCGAAGGTGTCGATCGCGCCTTTGCGGTCGCTGCGACCGAGTGCCGCCAGGGTCGCGTCTGCGAGGTGGAAGCCGTCCATCGGGAGGTACGCCGCGACAGCCGTGCCCGCC
Organism: Leifsonia sp. McL0607; assembly: GCF_049993355.1. Classification (GTDB taxonomy): domain Bacteria; phylum Actinomycetota; class Actinomycetes; order Actinomycetales; family Microbacteriaceae; genus Leifsonia. Next base: position 1,732,090 of record NZ_CP188253.1, read on the forward strand.
CGGTCGTTCGCGGCCTCCACGACGGCGCGGGCCAGCGTGGTCTTGCCGGAGCCCGGACTGCCGGCGATGCCGACGATCGCCCGTCCCGATGCGGAGGTGAGGCCAGTGCGCGCTGGGCGAGTGCTGCGGGGTCGGTGCGCCGTCGGTCGGAGTCCATGGGGACCATTCTCCGCGCAGGTCGCTGTCGAAGCGGCAGAACACCGCTATGCTGTCTTAGCGACAATAGATGTTATGCTCGCGACAACAGCACGACATACCTCCCGGTCGCCCGCGTCGTCGTTCGAAGGAGAACTGACCCATGTCCGCACTCGACCATCACCGCGCACTCGACCAGCACCGCGGCCCGCTGCAGGACTCGCCCATCGAGTTCCGTCCTGAGCTGCGCTGGTGGCTGGCGGAGGGCCTCCACACCGACCGCACCCTGCGGTTCGAGATCGACGCCGCGCACCGCCTCGGCTTCGGCGGCATGGAGTTCCTGGCGATGGACGAGCAGGCGATCGATCACCCCCGCTACGGCTGGGGCTCCGAGGAGTGGGTGCACGACTCGCAGATCGTGGTGGAGGAGACCACGACACGCGGGATGTCGGTGAGCTTCACCTCCGGGACGAACTGGTCCAACGCGAACCTGCCGACGATCGACCCCGACCACCCGGCGGCGGCGCGCGAGCTGAACGTCGTGGTGGAGGACGTGCGTGCGGGAGCGGGCCGCGAGGGCGCCCTGCCGCGCATCGAACTCGACGCACAGCGCACGGAGAGCCTGCTGCCCGGTCACCGGATCGCGCCGAAGACGCAGGAGTTCGTCGCGGTCGTCGCCGTACCTGTCGTGACCGAGGGCGCGGACGGCGCGGCTCTGGTGCTCGACGCCGACGGTGTCGTCGATCTGACCTCCCGGGTCGTGGAGGGCGCACTCGACTGGGAGCCCGACGACGACCGCGACTGGAAGCTCTTCGTATTCTGGTCGCACGGCACCGGGCAGACGGCCTCCCCGTCGGCGAGCGTCAACTACACCGTCAACTACCTCGACCGGGCCGGCGTCGACGCTGTCATCGACTACTGGGGCTCGACCGTTCTTACGCCCGAACTGCGTGCGCTCATCGCCCGCAACCCGCGTGCGCAGATGTACATGGACTCGCTCGAGCTCGACACCTGGGGTGAGGGCGGCCTGTTTTGGGGCGCGTCCGTCGCCCGCGAGTTCCGGGAGCGTCGAGGCTACGACATCACGCCGTGGCTGCCGTTCCTCACGCGCAGCGTGCTGCTGATGGCCTCCGCCACCACCTATCGCTACCAGCCCACCGACGCGCAGCGGGCCACCGTCGAGAAGGTGCGCCACGATTACGTCGAGACGCTGACCGACCTCTACATCGAGAACATGCTGCGGCCGTTCGCCGCGTTCCTGCACGAGAACGGCATCCTGCTGCGCTCCGAGATCAGCTACGGGCTCCCGTTCGAGCTGACCCGCCCGGGCCCGGAGGTCGACGGCATCGAGACCGAGTCCCTCGAGTTCGGTTCCCAGATCGACGCGTACCGGCTGCTGGCCGGACCAGCCCACCTGTTCGGCAAGCAGTACTCGTCGGAGACCGGCGCCACGACCCGCAACCACATGCTCGACCACCGGTTCTACGACCAGATCATCGCGACGCAGCTGGCCGCCGGCATCACCAAGACGGTGCTGCACGGCTGGGCGAGCACCGCCGGCGCAGAGGGTGCGACCGAGTGGCCGGGGCACGAGGGCATGTGGCCCGGATTCTCCGAGCGGTTCGACCTCCGTCAGCCGGCCAGCGAGTTCTATCCGCAGTGGAACAAGGCGATCGGCCGCGTGCAGTATCTGCTGCGTCAGGGCCGGCCGCGCATCGACGTGGGCATCCTGCGCACCGACCACTTCGTCGACAACCTGTCCGGGATGTTCTTCCTCGACCAGGACGGCGCCCGCATCCCCGACGAGGTCGCCTACGGCACGATGTGGATGCGCGACCGCGCGAACCACTGGTGGCAGGACCTCGGCATGCAGGACGCCGGCTGGAGCTACGAGTTCTTCGACGGCTCGCTGCTGCAGCGCGACGAGGTGTCGTTCGCCGACGGCCTGGTGCAGCCCGACGGCCCGGGCTATCAGGCCCTGATCGTGTACCAGGAGGCGCTGAACGCCGACGTGGCGCGGCTGCTGCTCGACTGGGCGCGGGCCGGCCTCCGGGTGCTCATCGTCAACGGCGCCCGGGAGCTGAAGCTGCTGATGACCGGCGAGCACATCCTCAACGAGCGCGCGGCCTCCCGCACCCCCGGCCTCGACGGCCGCGACGACGAGCTCGCGGCGACGATGGCCGAGCTGCGCGCGCAGCCGACGGTGGCGGAGATCGACGACCCGGCCCAGACCGTGTCGGCCCTGCGCGGGCTGGGCGTGACCGGCCGCGCCGAGTTCGCGACCGAGAACCGCAACGTGCTCGGCTACCTCCGCGAGGAGGGCGACCTGCTGCACGTGTACCTGTACCACTTCCTCTACGAGACCGGAGAGGACACCGTGGTGGAGGTCGCCCTCCCCGGCGCAGGCACGCCCTATCGGATCGACCCGTGGAGCGGCAGCATCGTCGAGCACCACGGCGTGCGGCTCGACGGCGACCGCACGGTCGTGTCCGTCGCGCTCGCGCCGGGCGAGATCGCACTGCTCACCGTGGACCGCTCGAAGCGTCCAGCGGAGTCGGCCCCAGCCTCCCGCGAGAAGGTGCAGGAGGTCGGCGGCTGGAGCATCGCCGTCGAAAGCTGGGACGCCGGAGAGAACGAGCTGATCGTCGAAGACCGCGGCCTCGGCTACGAGAGCCGGGAGGTGCGGCCGACGACCGCGGTGACGACAATCGCCGTCGACGGCACCGAGCTGCGGCCCTGGACCGAGCTCGCGGGCGTCGGGCCGGAGGTGTCGGGAGTGGCGGAGTACCGCACGGAGGTCGTGCTCGACCGCCCAGCAGAGCCAGGGGAGCGCCTCCTGCTCGACCTCGGCTCGCCGGCGGGTGGTCTCGGCGCCGTTGTCGTAGGCGACGGGGAGGCACGCGGCTTCGACACCTCTCGACCGGTCGTCGACATCACGGATGTGGCCCGCGCCGGTCGCAACACGATTGTGGTGCGGGTCGCGAGCTCGCTGAACAACCGGCTCATCGCGCGCGGCTACTACGACGGCATCCCCGACATGGGCACCCTGCTGCTCGGCCGCCAGGAGTCGCACACCACGGTCGTGCGGCCGCACGGCCTCCTGGGCCCGGTGTCGATCGTCAGCGAACGCTGAGCGGCCCGACGCGATGGAGGCGGCGCGCTGCTGAGATACTGAGCAGCACGCCGAACAGAGGAGGTGGCAGCGTGTCGGACGACCCCGACCTCTCGCCGGTCATCGAGCAGGATCCGCTCGACCTGCGGCTGTCGATCGCGTCGATCGTCCACTGGGCCGAAAGCCGGGAGGTGCGCGTGCGCGTGATGGAGAAGATCGGGTTCCCGGTCGACGACATCCCGATGTTCGTGGTCGTCAACCAGCTCGCCTACCGCGGGGCGCTGCGCCCGACCGACCTGGCGGCGACCCTCGGCACCGGCAAGGCCAACATCTCGAAGATCGTGCGGCGGCTGGAGGAGATCGGCCTGGTGGCACGGGTGCCGGCTCCGCGGGACGAGCGCAGCGTGCTGGTCACGTTGACCGACGAGGGTCGCGTGCTCGGCGAACGCATCATGGAGGTCGCCCAAGCCCAGGTGGACGAGGTCACGCTCGGTTGGGACCCGCAGGAGGTCGAGAACCTGCGGCGCTACGTCGCCCGGTTCGCCCGCCACGCGTTCGCGGGGCTGTCGATGACGCCGGGGTTGCGGGAGCGGTAGGAGGCTTTCTTTCCCCACGACGCAGGAGCGGCAAATTGCAGACGCTTGATCTCTGCTTAGCGCATTGTTAGATTTTAGATGAACTCGCGCTGAGCTCGTCTCCGTTGCGCCATCGACCGCGACTTGGCTCATCAATCGGACAAGGTGCCACGCGTCACGCGCAACCGTTTCCCCGCCATCTCGCATTCGGTAGGGGTGGCGCGATGAGCCGTCTGCCAAGGAGATGTAATGGTGAAGAACCACGCTCGTTCTGAGGGGTGCAACCGAGTTGGGCGACGGGTTCTCAGCGATACCCCAGGTGCCCGGCAGGATCGCCGCGTGAATGCCGCGCCCATTGAGCACTCAGATCTCGCCGCGGAGCTGTGGTGGGAGAAGGCTTCGTGGTGGGTTGAACTGACGGCCCGGTCGAAACAAAGCATCCCGCCCAGCGGGCGGGATGCTAAGGACGTAAACATCGGCGTTGGTCACGATGTTTTCAGCCAACAGCTTAGCAAGCGCGATATGACGCCGTCCACTCGAACCGCACGAACGACCTCGATCTGAGGACTGCGATGGCACACGATCTTACGATCACGCTCAGCGAACCTCGGTTCCGGACGTACCTGCGCGCAGCACAGGGAGACGAGACCCGCGCAGCCGATCTTTACGTTGCGAACATGAGGCTCTCCGGTGCGGCGCACGAATCGCTCCACATGTTCGAGGTCGTGCTTCGGAACACGATCGACACACAGCTTCGCGCTTGGAATGCGCGGCGCGGCGGATCACGAGACTGGGCACTCGAGCCTATCCCTTTGTTGCGCGGAGTCTTGGACGCACGAGGAAAGCTGGGTGACGCGGAAGCCAACGCCCGAAGCGCAGTCAGAAGGCACAAGCGTGCGGTCACGCACGATGATGTCCTGGCGCAACTCACGTTAGGCACGTGGCGCTACCTGCTCCCGTCGCGGCGAGACGCGATGAAGCGGGTGCTATGGGACGAGGCCCTGGTGGAGGCGTTTCCGAACCTGTACGGAATCCCGGTTACAACGCTCGCCGATTGGGTGTCTATGGCATACGACCTGCGGAATCGAGTAGCTCACTTCGAGCCGATCTTCTCCCGCGATCTCTACGCACGACGGCGTGCGATATATCGCACGATGAAGACCGTCAGCCGGGAGGCTCAGGCCTGGTTCGGTGCGAACGATCGATTCCACCGCGCGGTCGAAGAGTTCTACATAGAGTGGCCCGAACATAAGGGCAGCAAGCTTTAGACGCTTCTCTCGCCGACCGACGAGGGCCGCGTGCTCGGCGAATGTATCGGGGAGGTCGCCAAGGCCAATCGACAAGCTAAGCTCGGCGGCTACGTCCCGCCGAGAGACGATACGCCCGCTCGGCGGAGTGCGTGAGCACGTTCGCGCGCTCGGCCGTAGAGGCCCCGGCGAGCAGCTCCTCCACGGTCGCCCACGTCTGAGCGTACGAGCCCGCGAGGGTCGACACCGGCCAGTCGCCGCCATAGAGAACGCGAGCGGCGCCGAACGCGTCGAGCGCGTAGTCGACGAACGGCCGCAGCCGGGCGGCATCCGAGCCGCCGCCGAGGGTGGTCAGGCCGGAAAGCTTGACGAAGACGTTCGGGCGGCGCGACAGCTCTGTGAGCAGACCCCGCCACGGCGAGCCCGTCATCCCGACCGGCGGTGTGCCGAGGTGGTCGATCACCAGCCGCAACGACGGGAGTTCGTCGGCCAGCGCCACCGCGTGCTCCAAGTGCCGGGGGAGCACCCCGATCACGTCGAAGGCCAGGTCGTGCGAGGCGAGCAGCTCGAGCGACGAGCGCACCGCGGCGCGGCCGAGCCAGTCGGGGTCGGGTTCGTCGTGGATCAGATGCCGCACTCCGACGAACTGCCGGTGCTCCGACCACTCGTCGAGCTGCCTGGAGGCCGTGGCCGGGTCGAGCAGGTCGACCCACGCAACGACGCCGGCGACCAGCGGAGACCGCACCGCGAACATGGCCGCCGAGTCCTCCACCGAGTTCGCGGCCTGCACGAGCACGACCCGGTCGACGCCCGCCTGCTCCAGCTGGAGCTGCACCTCCGCGAACGCGAACGTTCGGTTGATCGGCGCGAGGGCGTCGGTCAGCCACGGGTACGCGACCCGCTCCAGGTCCCAGAGGTGGAGGTGGGCGTCGAGCGTCATCTCAGGCCGCAGCGGTCGTCAGTGAACAGGGCCACGCTGAGCTTCTCCTTCGTCGCTGAACGGATGCGGTCGCCGGGTCGATTGTGACTCAACCGGACGCCGCATATCCTATAGGCAATACGCATTCGCCTAGAGGACCCACCCAGACCCGCTCGAAGGAGAGTTCGTTCCGTGATCCCCACACTCAGTACTGCGCCCGACTCGTTCGTGCGCACCGACCTCGTCCGGCCGCCGGGCGGCGAATGGCTCACCGGAGCAGGCTTCGGTCAGGCCCCGCTGGCGAAGCGGGGGATCGACGGGGACCTCGACGCGATCAACGACCAAAGGGTGGCCTGATGGCGGCCCCGCAATCCGGCTCTGCGCACGGCCCGGGGACGAGCCCCTCGCGCGGTCCGATCGGCTACGGCGGAGCGGCGCTCGGCAACCTCCACGCCGTGCGGCCGGACGACGTCTGGCCCGCGATCGTCCCGGCCGCGTGGGAGGCCGGCATCCGGTACTTCGATGTCGCGCCGCACTACGGGCTCGGCGTCGCTGAGACGCGTCTCGGCGAAGGTCTGCGCGGCCTCCCGCGCGACGAGTACGTGGTGTCGAGCAAGGTCGGCCGCCTCCTGGAGCCGAACCCGGGCTACCGGCCGGGCGACACCGACCTCGCCAACCTGTTCGACGTCCCGTCGGTGCTGCGTCGCCGGTTCGACTTCTCGCGTGATGGGGTGCTGCGGTCGGTGGAGGACTCCCTGACCCGGCTCGGACTGGACCGGATCGACATTCTGTTCGTCCACGACCCCGACGAGCGCGAGCGGGAGGCGCTGGACGGCGCGTTCCCCGCGCTGGAGGAGCTGCGCTCGCAGGGCGTGATCCGGTCGTATGGCGCCGGGATGAACCAGTCGGCGATGCTGACCCGGTTCGTGCAGGAGACCGACCTCGACATCGTGATGTGCGCGGGCAGGTACACGCTGCTGGACGGCACGGCCGCCTCCGATCTGCTGCCCGCCGCCCAGGAGCGCGGGGTGGAGGTGGTGGTCGCTGCCGTGTTCAACTCGGGCATCCTCGCCACCGACCGCCCGACCGCCGGGGCGACGTTCGACTACGGAGCGGCCCCCGCCGCGCTGATCGAGCGGGCGGGCAGGATCGCGGACGTCGCGGCCTCGTTCGGGGTCACTCTGCCCCAGCTGGCGGTGCAGTTCCCGCTGCGGCATCCCGCGGTCTCCACCGTCGTGCTCGGCGCCGACACCCCGGACCAGATCGTCCGCAACGCCGCTCTGGCCACACCCGCGGCGCCCGACGAGCTGTGGGCAGAGCTGGAGGCGGAGAGCCTGACGCCTCGGGCGATCCTGCATCCTCTTTCCCCTAGTGAGCGGGCCTGCCGAGCCTAGGATGTGCACATGAGCATCGAACCTCCCATCGGCGAACACCGCCTGCCCGCGCGGCGGGCGCTGGCCGACGACGTCTACGATGCGGTGCTCGGTCTGCTGATGGATCAGGTGATCGAGCCGGGCAGCCGCGCCAGCATCGACGGGATCGCGCGCCAGCTCGGCGTCTCGCCTACCCCGGTGCGCGAGGCGCTCGCGCGCCTGGAGTCCGAGGGCCTCGTCGTGAAGAAGGCGCTCAAGGGCTACACCGCGGCCCCACTGCTCGACAGTGAGGGGCTCCGGGAGCTGTTCGAGATGCGGCGCCTGCTGGAGCCGTACGCCTCACGCAGCGCGGCCGGCGTGATCGACGCCGAGACCCTGGACCAGCTGGAGCAGCTGTGCGATGACATGCACCGCAGCGGTGCAGCGTCGCGGACCGGCGACGACCGGTTCAAGGACTACAAGGACTTCGCCAACCAGGACGCCGAGTTCCATCGCCTGATCGCCGTGCACTCCGGCAACGGGCTGCTGGCCGACGCGATCGTGCGGCTGCGCTCGCACCTGCACCAGTACCGCATCTACTTCACGCACGGTGTCGTCGACGAGACGTCCGGCGAGCACGAGGCCGTGCTGGAGGCGCTGCGGGCCGGGGATGGCGCCGCGGCGGAGAAGGCGATGCTCGACCACATCACCAAGTCCTACAACCGGATCTCCGAGAGCCTGGAGGAGACCGGAGCCCAGTGAGCCCTCCCCGAGTTCGAGCTCGCGACCGGGACGACGCCCACGTGCCTGACCACGTGGGCGTCTTCGCGTTTCCGGGAGAGTGCCCGGACTGGCGTCGAAGTGGCTATATCCAATAGGATGTTGCTTTATGAGTTCCGTGATCGGCTTCGAGACCCTGGACGTACGCTTCGAGACGTCGGCCCTCCTCGACGGTTCGGACGCGATGAATCCTGACCCCGACTACTCCGCCGCCTACCTCCGGGTGAGCACCGACGCTCCGGACGGGCTGGAGGGTCATTCCTTCGTGTTCACGATCGGGCGCGGCAACGACGTGCAGGTCGCGGCCATCGAGTCCGTCGCCCACCGTGTGATCGGCCGCGATGTGGAGGCGATCCTCGGCGATCTGGGAGGTTTCTGGCGCGAGTTTGTGCACGACTCCCAGCTGCGCTGGCTCGGCCCGGAGAAGGGCGCGATGCACATGGCGATCGGCGCCGTCGTCAACGCCTTCTGGGACCTCAAGGCCAAGCGCGCCGGCCTTCCGCTCTGGCAGCTGCTTGCGCGCCTGACGCCCGAGGAGATCGTCGAGCTGGTTGACTTCCGCTACCTCAGCGACGCCCTGACGCCGGAGGATGCGCTGGCGATCCTCCGCGCCGCGGAGCCGGGAAGGGCTGCGCGCGAGGCCGAGTTGATGGCGACCGGCTATCCCGGTTACACCACCACGCCGGGCTGGCTCGGCTACTCCGACGACAAGCTGCGCAGGCTGGCGCGGGAGGCCGTCGACGAGGGCTTCCAGCAGATCAAGCTCAAGGTCGGCGATCGGCTGGAGGACGACCTCCGTCGCCTCCGGATCGCCCGCGACGAGGTCGGTCCCGACATCCGGATCGCCGTCGACGCCAACCAGCGCTGGGACCGCGACCAGGCGATCGAGTGGATCCGCGCGCTCGAGCCCTTCGACCTCGCGTGGGTCGAGGAGCCGACCAGCCCCGACGACGTGCTCGCCCACGCGGCCATCGCCCGCGCGGTGGCGCCTGTGCGCATCGCGACGGGGGAGCACGGGATGAGCCGGGTGCTGTTCAAGCAGCTCCTGCAGGCCGGCGCTGCCGCGATCGTTCAGATCGACTCGACGCGCGTCGCCGGCGTGAACGAGAACATCGCCATCCTGCTGCTGGCCGCGAAGTTCGGCGTGCCGGTGTGCCCGCACGCGGGCGGCGTCGGCCTCTGCGAGGCGGTGCAGCACTTCTCGATGTTCGACTTCGTCGCCGTCTCCGGCAGCCAGGAGGGCCGGATGATCGAGTACACCAAGCACCTCCACGAGCACTTCGTCACGCCGGTGGAGCTGTCCGGCGGCCGTTACCGCGCGCCGCTCGCGCCAGGAATCGGCATGGAGATGCTGCCCGAGTCGCTGGACGCGAACCAGTACCTCCCCACGCCCGACGCCGCACCCCTGCTGAGCTGAGCCGTTCCGGTTCGACAGCTGCCATCGCGGTCATTCTGGCTGGATGCCTGATTTCAGGCCGTCTCGTCACGCAGGGCCTTCCTCTGCGCGGCATCGCGGGCAATATCGCGCCTCCCGGCGCGGTTCCGTGTGCGTCAGGACGTTGCTGCCACGGTAGCGGCCCGGAAGGGTGGCGGTAGGCGACGCCGAAGGCATCCAGCCCGATATCCTCATCAACGGCAGGCTTCTCGGCCAGGGTGACTACGCCACCCCCGAGCAGGGTTTTCCCACAGACCCTCCCACGGGACCGTGGGAACTGTGCCTCACGATGGGGCGCCTCTGGTCGTACAGCCTCGCCGATGTGAACCTGAAGTCCGCTCGCTCTCTCGCGCGGACCCTGATCGAAGTCGTGAGCAGAGGCGGCAATCTGCTTCTCGACATCGGTCCAGACGGCGACGGCAACGTGCCCGCGCCACACCGTGAGCGGATGCACGAGCTCGGCTCCTGGATGCGGACCCACCGCGAGAGCGTGATCGGCGTCGGCTCCGCGCAAGACGTGGACTTCTACGGACCGGTCACCCGAACGGCATCCACGATCTATCTACACCTCGTGATGCTGCCGGTGGACGAGATCGTCGTGCGTCGCGTTCCGGTCAGCCGTGTTCGCGGCGTGCGTCTGCTCGGCGGACCCGAGCTTCCGTTTGCCGTGAACCTCGAGGTGCACGAGAAGGTCGAGAACGGCGATGCGGCTTTCGGCGAGCTGCGGATCGTGGCGCCGCGGGCATCCGGTGCACTCGTGGACGTTGTCGCAATCGACCTGGCCTGACCGACGAAATGCGTTGGACCCGGCCGTAAGCAAACGCTGGATCCGGCGATTCCACCCGTCAGCCCCTCCCGGACAACCTGGCTGGGGACGACAACCTAGCGGCGCGGGCGCAGGGAGTACATGCCGCCGTCGACGGCGAGGATGACGCCGTTCGTGGAGGTCGACCGCGGGGACGCCAAGTAGGCTACGGCGTCCGCGACCTCCTGCGGCTGCACCAGTCGGCCGCTGGGCTGGCGGGCCTCCAGTGCGGCGCGCTCGGCGTCGGGGTCGTCGGCGCGCTCGAGCAACCGGCCCACCCAGGGCGTATTCGCCGTGCCGGGCGCGACGGCGTTGACGCGGATCCCGAACGGCAGGCAGTCGGCCGCGATCGCGAGCGTCATAGCCGAGATCGCGCCCTTCGAGGCGGAGTAGAGCACGCGTTGCGGGAGGCCGGCCCACGCCGCGATGGAGCTCGTGAGCACGACGGCGGGGGAGGGTGAGTCCTTCAGGTGCGGCAGGGCGTGGCGGATGGTGCGGGCGGACCCGATGACGTTGACGTTGAGAACGCGCGCCCACTCGTCGTCGCCGTTGGCCTCCACGTCGCCCTGCGCGCCGATGCCGGCGTTGGCGATCACGATGTCGAGGCGGCCGGCGTCGGCGACGACCTGCTCGATCGCGGAGCGCACGCTCTCGTCGTCGCCGATGTCGCAGCGGACGGCGACATGCGGCGCCTCGACGCCCGACGCGTCGAGGTCGAGCGCGTAGACGCGGGCGCCTCGGCTCGCGAGCTCGTCGGCGATGGCCTTGCCGAGGCCGGATGCTCCACCCGTGACCGCGGCCACGAGCCCTTCGAATTCGGACAACGTCGTCTCCTTCTGATGTTCTCGGATGAGGTCAGGGCGCTGTGCGGATGGTGCCGGCCTGCTCGCCGAGCCCGTCGATCCCGAGCCGCACCTGGTCGCCGACGCCGAGGTAGGGGAAACGGCCGGAGAGACCGACCCCCTCGGGGGTGCCGGTGTTGATGAGATCACCCGGCTCGAGGACGGTGAACCGGCTGAGCCGGTAGACGATCTCGGCGACGCCGAAGATGAGATCGGAGGTCGTCGACTCCTGACGGGGCTCGCCGTTGACCGTCGACCAGATCCGCAGCCCCGACCCGTCCCCGACCTCCGCTGCCGGCACCAGCCACGGGCCCAGCGGGTTGAACGTCTCGAAACTCTTGCCCTTGCTCCATTGCCCGAGGGAGCGCTCAAGCTGATACTCGCGCTCGGAGACGTCGTTGGCGATCGCGAAACCCGCGATGTGCCCCAGCGCCTCCTCGGGGGAGGAGAGGTAGCGGGCGCGCTTTCCGATGACGGCGGCGAGTTCGACCTCCCAGTCGGTCGTCGTCGAGCCCGGAGGGAGAAGGATGTCGTCGTTCGGCCCCACGACCGTGTTGGGGTGCTTGTAGAACACGACGATGTCGCTGGGCGGTTCGGAGCCGGACTCGCGCGCGTGCGCGGCGTAGTTCATCCCGATGCAGATGACCGCCTGCGGGCAGGCGATCGGGGCGCCGATTCGCAGTCCCGCCGTGTCGACCTGCGGCAGCTCGCCCGCGATCGCGGCGGCCTCCGCGCGTGCCAGGCCGTCGGAGGCGAGGAAGGCGCCGTCGAGGTCGGCGGTCAGCGGGCGCAGGCTCCAGGAGGTCTCGCCGTCGCTGACGACCGGGATCTCCGCGCCGACGGCGCCGAGTCGCATGAAACGCATGAGGGTCCTTACGTTTGGGGGTTCGCCTGGGCTTCCGCCGCGCACAGTCAGCCTATTACTATTTCCTATAGGAATCCAAGCTCATCCCGTCGGAAGGACCCCATGCGCGTCGCCCTGCACTCCGTCCTCCGCGAGGGCCACGAGTCGACGTACGAGGAGGCGCACACCGCTATCCCGGCCGACCTGGCCGCCTCTTTCGCACGGCTGGGCATCCACGACTGGTCGATCTGGCGAAGCGGTCGTGACCTCTTCCACCTGGTCGAGTGCGACGACTTCGCAGCGGCCATGCGCGCTTTGGACGACGACCTTGCGAATCAGCGGTGGCAGGCGTTCATCACACACCACGTCGACCACTTCGTCACCAGCGCCGAGGGACCGGAAGGGATGGTGCTCGGCGAGGTCTGGCGCCTGAGGACCCAGCGCGAGCAGTCGACGTCAGCAGGCTCGTCCTTGTCGTGAATGAGGCCTCGGATCCCTCCACCGGTGTAGCGGCGGGCAACGTTCGGCGGATGATGTTCTACATCACACCTGCTGGAATTTCGGTAGTGTGAAAAAAGCACGCACACGGAATCGAGCAGAGGACAGCACGTCATGACTACCCGCCACCAGACCCGACGCATCGGAATCGCCGCCTCACTCGCGATAGCGGCGTTCGCTGGAACCGCCCTGACGGGGTGCACCAGCGGCGGAACCGAGACGAAGCTCACCGCTGCGGACAGCCCGCTCTTCAAGTTGCTCGGCCCGCTGCAGGAAGCCTCGAGCGAGGACGCCATGCGCGAGCAGATGCGGAAGGTCGATACGTTGATCGCCCAGTGCATGAAAGACGAGGGTTTCCAGTACACCCCCACCGACACCGCGGGCGCGACGTTCGCGAGCGATGACAGTGCGGAACGCGAGACGGAGAAGTGGGTCGCCGAGCACGGCTACGGCATCAGCGAGTCCACCACGACCTCCGATACCCCCTCGGACCCGAACGAGGAGTACGTCGCCTCGCTGTCGGAGACGGAGAAAGCGGCCTATCACCAAGCACTCGACGGCCGGCAGCCCGACGAGGAGCCGACCGAAGGCGAGCGTGATCCCGAGACGGCGGGATGCGCGTACAACGCCTACCTCGAGGTCCAAGGCCCGGCGAACGTCTGGCAAGACCAGAAGTTCGCCAGCCTGTTCCAAGACATGTCCACCCTGTGGACGAAGGCCGACAGCTCGCCGGAGGTGAAGGCTGCGGACGCATCGTGGGCGGACTGCATGGCCGACGCCGGCCACTCGGGCATGAAGAAGCAGCAGGACGCGATGGACGAGTTCATGGACAAGCGCCAGAAACTGATCGGGGACGAGGACGGCTCTGGAGCGACCGGCACCTCCGCGCCGACCGCCAAAGAGCTGAAGGCATTGCAGAAAGAGGAGATCGAACTCGCGCTCGCCGACTTCCGCTGCTCCGCGAAGGTCGGCCACACCGACATCAAGCGGAAGGTATCGTTCGCCCTCGAAGAGAAGTTCATCGCGGCGCACAAAGCCGAGCTCGACGAACTGCTCGACACCTACGGCGACAAGAAGTGAGCACTGCCCCACAGGTCTCCGGGTGGTCGCGCATCCTCAAGGGCAACCGGCTGATGTGGCTGGTGGCCGGCGCTTCCGTCGTCTGCTTGGCCGCGGGATACGCCGCGGGAGCGCTGATGTCCCCCGCGACGTCGACCGCCGGGTCGGCCAAAGCCGGTCCGATCACGGTCCCCGTGGAGCACCGGGCGCTCGAGAACACGGTGAAACTACGCGGCGACGCGACATTCGACGACGCCGTAGAGGTGAGAGTCGCGTCGGGTGACCTCGAGGGTCCCGCCGTCGTCACCGGGAACGTCCCCGAAGTCGGCGCCACCCTCGACGCCCTGAGCGTCGCGCTCGAAGTGGCGGGACGGCCGGTGATCGTCCTCCCTGGGGCGCTTCCGGCATACCGGACGCTGCGGGCAGGGCACTCCGGACCGGACGTCGTGCAGCTGAAGGAAGCGTTGCGCGCGGTCGGAATCGACCCGGGCGACTCCGATTCATACGACGCCGCGACGGCGAACGCGATCACCGCGCTCTACCAGCGGGTGGGGTACTCGGCGCCGAGTCCGGGCGCAGTGGCGAAGTCGTCTCTGGACAGCGCGAAGGAGGCTGTACAGGGTGCGGAGATGTCGCTCTCCGCGGCCGAGAACGAACTCGCCATCGCGGCCAAAGGGCCGGACGCGGCACGCCGGCTGGAGCTCGACAACGGGGTCCGGGAGGCAGCGCGCGAGCTGGCCGCCGCGCGTGCGACAGGTGACGCACGAGCCATCGCCCGGGCCGAGGACGACGTGCAACTCGCGCAGGCGCAGCGCGATGTCGGGCTCGCGCCGGCAGACACCAGAGCGCAATCCGGCGCCGTGCAGGCCGCTCGCACCCAACTGGCCGCCGCGCGCGCTGCGCTGGCCGATGCCAACGCTGCTGTGCTGACGCCCTTGCCCGCCAACGAGATCCAGTTCCTGCCGACCCTGCCGCGGCGGGTGGACGAGGTCAGCACCGCTCGTGGCACGATCCTCGAGGGGGCGGCGATGGTCGTCTCGGGGGCGACGCTGTCGATCGCGGCGACAGCCGATGCGGCCGACGCGAAGCTCCTTTCCGAGGGCGCTCCCGCGGTGGTCGAGATGTCTGGAGGCACAGAGCTCCCCGCGGTGGTGCGGACCATCTCGCAGCCGAACGCGACCTCGGGCAAGGAGGACGCGAAGGCGGGGAAGCGCTGGCGGGTCGACCTCGCGCTCACCTCCCTCACGGACAAGCAGGTCCAGCAGCTGCGCGGCCAGAACGTCCGGGTCACGATCCCGGTGACGGCGACGGACGGCAAGGTGCTGGTCGTTCCGGCAGCAGCCCTGACCGCGGGACCGGGTGGGGAGTCCCGCGTAGAGCTCGCCGAAGGCGACCGCACGCGTGTCGTGCCCGTCCAGACGGGGCTCGCCGCAGACGGCCTCGTCGAGATCACCGGCGCGATCAAGGCGGACGACCTCGTAGTGGTCGGCAGATGAGCGATGCGCTGATCGAGCTTCGCGAGCTCTCCAAGACCTTCGACGGCCCGTCGGCGGTCACCGCACTCCGGACGACGTCGCTCCGGATCGACCGGGGAGCATACGTGACCATCACCGGTCCGAGCGGCTCGGGCAAGTCCACCTTCCTGAATCTGTTGGGCCTCCTGGATCGCCCGACGACGGGAGAGTACGTGCTCGACGGAACCGAGACCTCCACGCTGACGGAAGACGAGAGGGCGCACCTGCGAGCACGGAGCATCGGCTTCATCTTCCAGTCCTTCCATCTGCTCGCGGACCGCACGGTTCTCGAGAATGTCCTGCTCGCGACTCTCTATAGCGGAGTTCCGCGAGGCGAGCGGATCGAGCGGGCGATGGCGGCGATCGAGAAGGTCGGCCTCGGCCACCGGGTGGCGTTCCGGCCGCCAACGCTATCGGGAGGGGAGCGGCAGAGGGTCGCGGTGGCTCGTGCCATCATGACATCTCCCAAGTTGATCCTCGCGGACGAGCCGACGGGGAACCTGGACGAGAAGACCTCCGATCAGGTGATGGACCTGTTCGAGGAGCTGAACAGCGAGGGGATCGGCTTCGTCATCATCACCCACGACGCCCATGTCGCCGACCGCGCGCGGCGGGTGCTCCGTATCGTCGACGGAACGGTGCACGGCTGATGGCGGGACGTCTTCGTGCCGCGCTCGGAACCCTTTCGGCGCCGTTCAGGCGCTCGGCCTCCCGCGATCCCGACCGGTTCACATCGCAGGACTTGTTCTTCGAAGCCGTCCGCGGGCTCGACGGTCACCCGGGGCGACTCATTCTCACCACCATCGGCACCGTGCTCGGGATCGGGTCGCTCGTGGTCACGTACGGGCTGGCTCAGACCACGAACGCTGAGCTGCGAAAGCAGCTCGACCCGTCTCAGGCGACCCATTTCGTCGTCGCCCCGGCGACGGCGCGGGACAGTTCGGGCGAATCGCGGTCGGTCGCGACGTTCCCTGCCGATGCGGAGAGCAGGGCGCTGCGGCTCTCGGGTGTGACAGCAGCGGGCGTTCTCACCGAAGTGCCGTTGGGTGACGCCCCTGTGACGGCGGTCCCCGTGAACGACCCGTCGGTCGCCCAGAAGCTCGCGCCGGTCGTGTTCTCGGCGACGCCCGGCCTGTTCGACGCGATCGGGGCGACCGTCGAGAGCGGGCGGACGTTCGACGACGGTCACGACCTCCGTCACGACAGAGTCGCGGTGCTCGGGAAGGCAGCAGCCACGTCGCTCGGAATCGGTCGGCTCGATCGCCAGCCCACCGTGTTCATCGACTCCCGGCCCTACACGGTCATCGGCGTGCTCGACCAGACCGACCAGCGGACGGATCTGCTCGACTCCGTCATCATCCCGGCCAGCACCGCGCGGGAGGACCTCCAGGCGCCTGCGGGCGATGAGCTGCATGTGGGGGTGGCTCGTGGCTCCGGGCCCCTGATCGAGCGCCAGATCCCGATCGCGCTCTCGCCGAACTCCCCGAAGGATTTCGATTCGCAAGCGGCACGAGGTTCCGAGCGCGCGGCCCAGGCACAGGCGGACGCGAACCTCGCGTTCCTCCTGCTCGGTGTCATCTCGCTGCTCGCCGGTGCGCTCGGGATCATCAACGTGACCATCCTCTCGGTCAAGGAGCGGTCGGGCGAAATCGGCCTTCGTCGCGCGATCGGCGCCACCTCGCGCGACATCCGGTCGCAGTTCATGGTCGAGACGGGTGTCATCGGCGTCATCGGCGGGCTGGCCGGGACCGCGATCGGGGTCGCCACGATCGTCGTCATCTCGGCGACCCAGGGGTGGACGCCCGTGGTCGACGGATGGGTCGCCGTAGCCGCACCCGTGCTCGGAACGGTGATAGGCGTGATCGCCGGGACCTACCCGGCGCACCGCGCGGCGCGGATCGAGCCGGCGGACACGCTGCGCGGCGGGGTGTGAGGCGCGACATTCGCCGTGAATGTCGTGTTCGCCTGCTCCGGTCGCGACATTCACGGTGAATGTCGCGACCGGCGCGAGCCGCTCAGTGCGGCGACGTGCTCGCCCGTACGACGAGCTCGGGCTGGTAGCGGATGTGCCGGGGCTCCACTGAGCGGTCGTCGGCCTCATCGAGGAGGATCTGGACGGCGGTCTCGCCGATGAGGTGGCTCGGCTGCCGCACCGACGTGAGCGGCACGACGGAGGCTCCGGCGAAGAGGATGTCGTCGTAGCCGATGAGAGCGATCTCGTCAGGAACGGCAAGCTTGCCGCCGATGAACAGCGACTGCAGGAGGCCGATGGCCAGCAGGTCGTTGGCGGCGAAGACCGCGTCGGGGCGATCCGCGGGAGCGCGGTCGGCGACGGTCTGACCGATGCGGCGACCCTCGAGCACGGTGAGCGAGTCGCCGAACACGACCTCCAGCGAGACACCGGGGTGCTGGTCGACGACCGACCGCGCGCCAGCGAGGCGGTCGCTCACCTGCTGGATCGCGACCGGCCCTCCCACGAACAGGAGGCGCGTGCGGCCGGTGTCGATGAGATGCCGCGCAGCGAGGGCGCCGCCGGCGAGGTCGTCGACCGACACCGAACTGAAGGTGCTGTCGCTGCTCTCGCGGTCGACCAGGACGATCGGGATGTTGCGGTCGCGCATCCGGCGGAGGCGGGGAGCCACGTCGCCGACCGGGGACAGGAGCACCCCGCGCACCCGGAGCTCCTCGAACAGGTTGAGGTAGCCGGCCTCGCGCTCGCTGCGCTCGTTGCTGTTGCCGACGATGACTTCGTAGCCCGCGTCGGACGCCGCGTTCTCGGCCGCGGTCGCGACGTCGGTGAAGAACGGGTTGGCGCCGCTGAGCGAGATGAGGCCGATGGCCTGGCTGTGGCCGAGGCGCAGCTGACGAGCCGCCTCGTTGCGCACGTACGAGAGCTTCTCCATCGCCAGATGGACCCGCTCGACGGTCTCGGGGGAGACGATGTCGGGCCGGTTGAGCACGTTCGACACCGTCCCGACGGACACCTGAGCCAGCGCGGCGACGTCTTTGACGCTTGCAGAAGCCATGAAGTCATTCCCTCCCGCGGGACATCGTAATGGATGCGCGTGTTGAAACGAAACAATTTTCAATAGTGGTCGAGCGATGTGGGCTTCTTCGGAAGCCGGACAAAGAAAAATATCCAGGTCAAGGGAATTTTTTGGGATAGCCGAGATGCAATGGTCGAATTGAACGCGCGATTCAGTGGCCCCTCTACGTCTCGTTACTGAATCGACACAATTCATCCTTGACGTAATCCCCTGGAGGACTTATCTTCATGTGAAGCGTTTCAAACCACCCGTAGCACCGGGGGCGGAAACGTCCCGAATACAAGGAGGTATTTGATGTTCTCTCACAGGACGACGACGAAGGTCGTCGCCACGCTCGGCGGCATCGCGCTCGCGGCTCTCGCGCTCGCCGGCTGCAGTTCGTCGGGCGGAAATTCGAACGGCCCGGTCACCATCTCGCTGCTCGCTGCCGGCAACGACCCCGCCGCCACCAAGTTCGCGAACGACCTCTCGACGGCCTTCCACAAGGCCAACCCGAAGATCACCGTCAAGGTCGAGACGCGCCCCACGGGCACCGACGGCGACAACCTCATCAAAACCCGCCTGTCCACCGGCGAGATGAACGACGTGTTCCTCTACAACTCGGGATCGCTCTTCCAGGCGCTGCACCCGGACACGCAGCTCCAGCCGCTCACCGACGAGTCGTGGGTGAAGGACATCACCGACGACTTCAAGAAGACCGTCAGCACCTCCAAGGGCACCTACGGCGCCCCGACCGGCACGACGTTCGACGGCGGCATCATGTACAACAAGAAGGTCTACGAGAAGCTCGGCCTATCTGTGCCGAAGACGTGGGCCGAGTTCATCTCCAACAGCGAGAAGATCAAGGCCGCCGGCGTCGTCCCGGTGATCCAGTCCTACGGCGACACCTGGACGAGCCAGCTCTTCGTGCTCGGCGACTTCGCCAACGTGAACGCCACCGACCCCAAGTGGGCCGACGACTACACGGCGAACAAGTCCAACGCGAAGTACTCGAAGGAGCCGGCACTGGCGGGCTTCACGCACACGCAGGAGGTCTTCGACAAGGGTCTGATGAACAAGGACTACGCGTCGCTGACCAACGTCAACGCCCTCAAGGTGCTGGCCACCGGCGAAGGCGCGCAGTACCCGATGATCACCACCGTGATCAGCAACGTCCTGCAGTCCAACCCCAGCCAGATCAACGACATCGGCTACTTCGCGATGCCGACGGACTCGGGTGAGCCGCACGCGACCGTCTGGGAGCCGGGCGGTGCGTACATCCCGAAGACGACGAGCGGAGACAAGCTGGCCGCGGCCAAGAAGCTCGTCGCATACATCAACTCGCCCACGGGCTGCGACATCCAGAACAGCGCAGGCACCCCCGCCGGCCCGTTCGCGATCAGCACCTGCAAGGTCCCGGACAACGCTCCCGCGCTGGTCAAGGACGAGCTGAAGTACCAGGACGACAAGAAGACGGGCCTCGCGCTCGAGTTCCTGTCCCCGATCAAGGGCCCGAACCTGGAGAAGATCCTGATCCAGGTGGGCTCGGGAATCTCCAACGCTCAGCAGGGCGCCGCCCTGTACGACCAGGATGTGAAGGCCCAGGCCCAGCAGCTCGGCATCAAGGGCTGGTGAGCCCACGTCCGGGCCGGCGTCCGAGCGCCGGCCCGGACGGCAACACACCCCCAGAAGACTCGACGAGGAGCAGACTATGTCGACGGCCAGTCCCGCGACCGCAGCCCAAGCGGCCGACATCATCAGCGAGGTGGGGGCCTCGCGCAACAAACCCAAGAGAACGCGGATGCGGTCGCACTACCCGACGTGGTTCTTCATCCCGGCGATCGTCCTCTATCTGATCTTCTTCGCGATCCCGACGGTCTCGTCGTTCTACTTCTCGTTGACGCGGTGGTCGCTGTTCGACTCGACCTTCATCGGTTTTCAGAACTATGTGCAGTTCTTTCAGGACCCGCAGCTGTACACCAGCTTCATCCACACCCTGATCTACGCCTTCCTCACCTCGGCGACGAAGGTCGTGATCGGGTTCCTGTTGGCGCTGCTGCTGACGGGTCCGGTGGTGGGGCGTGGCTATCTGCGGGCGGTCGTGTTCTTCCCGGTGCTGCTGTCGACGATCGGTGTCGGCATCCTGTGGAAGTCGTTGCTGGATCCGTTCCACGGCATGGTGAATGCGGTGCTCGGCTTCTTCGGCCTGCCGCAGCCGGGCTGGTTCACCGACCCGAACCTGGCGCTGTATACGATCGCCGGCGTCGATATCTGGAAGGGCGTCGGCATCGCGACCCTGATCTTCATGGCGGGCATCGTGGCCATCCCGAACGAGTACTACGAGGCAGCCCGCATCGACGGCGCCGGGTCGTGGAACATCCTGAAGAGGATCACCATCCCCCTGACGCGGGGTGCGACGGCGACGGTGATCATCCTCTCGTTGATCGGCGGCCTCCGGTCGTTCGAGATCATCTGGGCGACCACCGGAGGCGGCCCCGGCTTCACCAGCGACGTGATCGCCTCGGTGATCTACAAGCAGTACCAGGCGGGGTTCTACGGCCTCTCGACGGCGGGCAACGTGATCCTCTTCCTCGTGGTGACGCTGATCATGGTGCCGCTGTCGTATTTCCTGAACAGAAAGCAGGTGGAGCTGTGACCCGCGCCAGAACCCGTGCCTGGATCGTCGGGATCATCGCGATCCTCGTCTCCATCGTCGTCTTCCTCGTGCCCTTCGCGTTCGTCGTGCTGCAGGCCTCCAAGACGCCGGACGACGCCTCCAGCCTGGCCTTCACCTGGCCGAAGGAGTGGACGTTCTTCCCGAACCTGGTCGCGGTGCTGGAGAGCAACGATGGCCTGATCTGGCGGGCGTTCCTGAACTCGTTCGTCCTCACGGTCGGCTCCGTGGCCTTGATGGTGATCCTGTCGGCGATGGCGGGTTACGTGTTGGCCCGCAAGCGCAGCAAGTGGGGTCCGGTGGTCAACTTCTTCGTGCTCGCGGGCCTGATCGTGCCGCCCGCCGTAGTCCCCACCATCTGGGTGCTGCAAGGCATCGGCCTGTATAAGACGATGCCGGGCATGATCCTGATCGAGACCACGTTCGGGCTGTCCTTCTGCATCCTGCTGTTCCGGGCGTTCTTCAACACCGTTCCTCGGGAGCTCGACGAGGCCGCGGTGCTCGACGGCGCGGGCCGGGTGCGGCTGTTCTTCCAGGTGATCCTACCTTTGCTGCGGCCGGTGATCGTGACGGTGATCGTCGTGCAGTCGGTGTTCGTCTTCAACGACTTCGCCGGTCCGTTGTACTTCCTCCCCGGCTCCGACAACGCGACCGTGCAGACCACGCTCTACACCTTCGCGGGACAGAACCTGAGCTTCTACAACCTGCTCTTCATGGACATCCTGCTCATCACCATCCCGCCGCTGGTCGCTTACATCTTCTTCAACCGCCAGATCATCGCCGGCATCACCTCCGGCGCCGTCAAAGGCTGATGGCCGGAGAAGCCGCACCGAACACATCTACACCGACACTGAAAACCGAACGAAACGAAACCGGAGAGACGGAACTATGACTTGGCACGCCCAGATGATCGCCGCGGACGAAGACTTCGCCGGGGCTCCGCTGCTGCGCAGGGAGTTCTCGCTGGAGGTGGGCCACGGCGCCGTCACCCGCGCCACTCTGACCCTCACTGCCCAGGGGGTGGCGGAGGCCTGGCTCAACGGCCGCGCCGTCTCCGACGACGTCCTCACCCCCGGCTGGAGCAGCTACGAGTGGCGCCTGCGCTACGCGACGTACGACGTCACCGCGCTGCTGGAGGACACGAGCGTTCTCGGCGTCGCGCTCGGCAAGGGCTGGTTCGGCGGCCGTCTCGGCTGGTCGGGCAAGGGCTCCTGGTACGGCGACACGCTCGGCGCGTTCGCTCAGCTGGAGGTCGAGTTCGAGGACGGCAGCACGCAGCTGGTCGTCACCGACGACGCGTGGGCGAGCGGCCCGAGCGCGGTGCTCGCCAACGACCTGTACGACGGCGAGACGATCGACGCGCGGCTGCGCGACGACTCGTGGAAGCTGCCCGGCTTCTCCGGCGAGGGCTGGACCGGTGTGCACGCGCTCGAGTTCGACACCGCCAAACTGAAGCCCTACATCGGCCCGTCGGTAAAGCGCTGGGCGAGCCTCCCTGTGCATGAGATCAGCACCTCCTCGTCGGGTAAGACCCTCGTGGACTTCGGGCAGAACCTGGTCGGCTGGATCAAGGTGCGCGTGCAGGGCCCTGCCGGCGCCGAGGTGACCATCCGTCACGCGGAGGTGCTGGAGCACGGCGAGTTGGGGGTGCGCCCGCTGCGCACTGCCGAGGCGACCGACCGCTACATCCTCAGCGGAGGAGCGGACGAGTTCGAGCCGACGTTCACGTTCCACGGCTTCCGTTATGCGGAGGTCTCGGGCTGGCCGGGCGAGCTGAAGGCGGAGGATCTGACGGCGATCGCGGTCGGCTCGGAGCTGACCCGCATCGGCGAGTTCAGCAGCTCCGACCCGCTGCTCAATCAGTTCCACGAGAACGTGGTGTG
This sequence comes from Leifsonia sp. McL0607, assembly GCF_049993355.1. Taxonomy (GTDB): domain Bacteria; phylum Actinomycetota; class Actinomycetes; order Actinomycetales; family Microbacteriaceae; genus Leifsonia. Next base: position 1,754,790 of record NZ_CP188253.1, read on the forward strand.
GGGGATGCGCGGCAACTTCCTCGATGTGCCGACCGACTGCCCGCAGCGCGACGAGCGCCTGGGCTGGACCGGTGACATCGCGGCGTTCGCGCCGACCGCCGCATACCTCTACGACGTGGATGCGTTCCTCTCCGACTGGCTGGTCGACCTCGACCTCGAGCAGCAGCACCACGACGGGATCGTCGGCTTCGTCATCCCGGATGTGCTCAAGTTCCACGACCGCGACCGCTCGTCGGAGTTCGGCGAGCCCGACTCGACGGCCATCTGGTCGGATGCTGCGGTGTGGGTGCCCTGGACGCTGTACCAGGCGTACGGCGACGAGGAGGTGCTGGCCCGACAGTTCGGGTCGATGACGTCGCACGTCCGTCGCGTGAAGGCGCTGCTCTCGCCGACGGGGGTGTGGGACGCGAACTTCCAGTTCGGCGATTGGCTCGACCCGGATGCTCCGCCGGAGAACCCGGCGGCGGCGAAGGCCGACAAGGGTGTCGTGGCCACCGCGTGCGCGTACCACTCGGCACGCATCGTGGCGGACACGGCCGCGTTGCTCGGCCGTGCGGAGGAGGAGGCGGAGTTCCGCGCGATCGCGGAGGACTTGCGGGCGGCGTTCGATCGTGAGTATGTGCGTGACGGTGTTGTGAAGAGTGATTGCACGACGGTGTATGCGTTGGCGATCCAGTTCGGGTTGCTCGACGCGGGCGATGAGGAGGTTGCGGGGGAGCGGCTGGCGGAGTTGGCGGCGGAGGCTGGCTATCGGATCTCGACGGGTTTCGCGGGTACGCCGTTCATCGCGGACGCATTGACGAAGACGGGGCATACGGAGGTGGCGTATCGGCTCCTGTTGGAGAAGGAGTGCCCGTCGTGGTTGTACCCGGTGACGATGGGGGCAACGACGGTGTGGGAGCGGTGGGATTCGATGCTGCCGGATGGCACGATCAATCCGGGGGAGATGACCTCGTTCAACCACTACGCGCTGGGCGCCGTCGCCGACTGGATGCACCGCGTCGTCGGCGGCCTGGCGCCGTTGAAGCCGGGGTACGCGTCGGTGCTGGTCGCCCCGCAGCCCGGTGGAGGGTTGACCGAGGCGGCGACGTCGCTGGAGACTCCGCAAGGTCGGGTGTCGGTGCGTTGGAGTCTGGACGGTGACCTCCTGACGGTCGACGCTGAGCTTCCGGAGGGTGTGGACGGCATCCTGCGGTTGCCGGGCCGCGACGACCAGCACCTGAGCGGCGGACCCATCTCGGTCACCGCGGAGATTCCTGCCTCCGTCGGCGCCGTCCGCTGAGCGCGAGAACGATGGGGGAGTGATCGGCATGCGGCGCGGATGTCTCTGCTCGACTCCGCGCCGCATGCGCGGTGGAGCTAGGGGGCAGCGCGGAGCGCGCGGTGGAGCTCAGGGGCAGCGCGGAGCGATGCCGCGACCCCAGCGCCGAGGGAGCCGGCGACCGAGGAGTCCGCGACCCCAGCGCCGAGGGAGCCTGCGACCGAGGTTGGACCTGCGACCGGTTGGAGTTTGCCACCGAGGGTCATGTGTTATGCTTTGAATCGATTCATGTTGAATCGATTCACACCACGAGAACCGCGACGAAGGGGTGAACATGCAGCGGGTGTGCTTCACAATGCGGCTGAAGCCGGAGCGCGTGAACGATTACCTGACCGCTCACGAGACGGTCTGGCCGGAGATGCTCGACGCGCTGAAGGCTTCCGGCTGGAACAACTACTCCCTCTTCGTCGACCGAGAGGAAGCGCTCGTCGTCGGCTATCTGGAGACGGACGACTTCGAGGGCGCGCTCGCGGCGATGAACGAGCGCGAAGTCAATGCGCGCTGGCAGGCCACCATGGCCGGCTTCTTCGCCGAGGGGACTGCGCCGGACAGCACGATGAAGCCGTTGGCCGAATACTTCCACCTTTAACGAGCAGCAAGGGAACACGAAGACGTGAGAGTCGGAAGCAGCAACACCACGGGCTGGCGGGCTACCAGCTCGGTCGCCATGAGCAACTACATCGAGTCGGGGTCGATCATCGCGATCGCCACCAGCCTCGGTTTCTGGCAGGCCGAGTTCCACTTGAGCGACGGATTCGTCGGCATCCTCGCCGCCTTCAGCGCGAACGCCTTCGGCGCGGCGATCGGCGCCATCCTGGGCGGCCCGCTGACCGACCGCCTCGGCCGCAAGTTCATCTACACGTACGACTTGTTGCTCTACATGCTCGGCGTCCTCCTCGCGGTGTTCGCCGTGAACTCCGGGATGCTGTTCGCGGCGTTCCTCATCACCGGCATCGCCGTCGGCGCCGGAGTGCCGGCCTCCTGGACCTACATCGCCGAACAGGCGCCCGACCACGCCCGCGCGAAGCACGTCGGCATGGCGCAGCTCGCCTGGTCCATCGGCCCGCTCATCGGCTTCGCCCTGGCCGCAGCGCTCGCGCCGCTCGGGCTGTTCGGCAGCCGGATCATCTTCTTCCACCTGTTCGTCGTCGCCGCGATCGTGTGGTGGGTGCGGCAGGGCCTGCCAGAGTCGAAGCTGTGGACGGACGTCAAGACCGGCGCCGTCTCCACCGCCGCCTCCGGTCGCGGGATGCGCGCCCTGTTCTCCAAGCGCGTGAACATCACCGCGCTGCTGTTCCTCTTCGGCGTCTACGGGTTCTGGAACCTGGTCGCCGGGCAGGCCGGCATCTTCATGCCGCGCGTGTACGAGGCCGCCGGCGTGCACAGCGCTGTCGAGCAGGACCTCCTGCAGGTGCTGGTCTGGGGCTGCACCGTAGCCGCCACGTACTTCGGCTTCATGCGCCTGGCCGACCGGATGTCGCGGCGGATCCTCTACGCGATCGGCGCGCTGCTCGGCATCCTGGCCTGGGTCGTGCTCGTCTTCGCCCCTCCCGGCCTCGCGACACTGCTGACATTCGCGGTCACCTGGGGAATCGCCTCCGGCATCGGCGCGCAAGCGTTCTACGGCGTGTGGACGGCGGAGCTGTTCGCGACGTCGTACCGCGCGAGCGCGCAGGGAGTGCTCTTCTTCGCCGCGCGCATCGCGGTCGGTCTGCTGAGCTCGGTGTTCCCACTCCTGCTCGCCAGCAGCGGCGTGCCCACCGTCGGCCTCCTCCTCATCGGATTCCTCGCCGTCGCGCTCCTCATCGGAGTGATCTGGACTCCCGCAACGCAGGGCAAGTCGTTGCGGCAGATCGAAGGGGAGCGATACGCGCGGTGGAGCTCAGAGGCAGCGCGAAGCGATGCCGCGACCCCAGCGCCGAGGGAGCCTGCGACCGAGGTCACCCAGACACAAAGATGACGACTCAAAGAAAGGGACAAACCATGACCCTCACCGACGACATCCGCTCGCAGCTCGCGCTGCAGGCGATCGAGCTGCCCTCGTGGGCGTTCGGCAACTCGGGCACGCGTTTCCGCGTGTTCGGAACCCCCGGCACGGCACGCGACCCGTTCGAGAAGATCTCGGACGCCGCGCAGGTGCACAAGCACACCGGGCTGGCGCCGACGGTGGCGCTGCACATCCCGTGGGACAAGGTCTCCTCCTACTCCGACCTCCGCAAACACGCCCAGGACAACGGCGTGGAGCTCGGCACGGTCAACTCGAACACGTTCCAGGACGACGACTACAAGTTCGGGTCGGTCACGCACTGGGACGACCGGATCCGCCAGAAGGCGATCGACCACCACTTCGAGTGCATCGACATCATGAACGAGACCGGGTCGCGCGACCTGAAGATCTGGCTGGCCGACGGCACGAACTACCCGGGTCAGGACTCGCTGCGTGCCCGGCAGGACCGCCTCGCCGACTCGCTGGCGAAGATCTATGAGCGCATCGGTGAGGGCCAACGCCTGGTTCTCGAGTACAAGTTCTTCGAGCCGTCGTTCTACCACACCGATGTTCCGGACTGGGGCACCAGTTACGTGCAGACCGCCGCGCTCGGCGACCGCGCGCTGGTGTGCCTCGACACCGGCCACCACGCGCCCGGCACCAACATCGAGTTCATCGTCATGCAGCTGCTGCGCCTGGGCAAGCTCGGCTCGTTCGACTTCAACAGCCGGTTTTACGCCGACGACGACCTGATCGTCGGCGCCGCCGACCCGTTCCAGCTGTTCCGGATCGTGTTCGAGGTCATCCGTGGCGGCGGCTACGCCAACCCGGACGTCGCGTTCATGCTCGACCAGTGCCACAACCTGGAGGCGAAGATCCCGGGTCAGATCCGTTCGGTGCTCAACGTTCAGGAGGCCACCGCCAAGGCGCTGCTGGTCGACACGGAGGCCCTCGCCGCCGCCCAGACCGCCGGCGACGTGCTCGCCGCCAACACGGTGTTCATGGACGCGTTCAACACGGACGTGCGCGCCGACCTGGCGGACTTCCGCGAGTCGCGCGGCCTCCCCGCGGACCCCATGGCCGCCTACAAAGCCTCCGGCTACCAGCAGAAGATCGAGGCCGAGCGCGTCGGCGGCGCCCAGGCCGGCTGGGGCGCCTGACCGCTTGCAGCCATACACTCGCAAAACCACACGCAGACGACACTCGCAGAAGGACACACGCACAATGACGAATGAGACCGTCGCGGCCCTCCTGGCCCGGTCGAACCGCCTCGGCGCCGACCCGAAGAACACGAACTACGCCGGCGGGAACACCTCCGCCAAGGGCACCGAGACCGACCCCGTCACGGGGGAACCGGTCGAGCTGTTATGGGTGAAAGGCTCCGGCGGAGACCTGGGCACGCTGAAGGAGGCCGGCCTGGCCGTGTTGCGCCTGGACCGCCTGCGCGCACTGCAGCACGTCTACCCGGGCGTGGAGCGCGAGGACGAGATGGTCGCCGCATTCGACTACACCCTTCACGGCAAGGGCGGCGCGGCACCTTCCATCGACACGGCCATGCACGGCCTGGTGGATGCGGCCCACGTCGACCACCTCCACCCCGACTCCGGCATCGCGATCGCGACCGCTGCTGACGGGGAGGCGCTGACCGAGAAGATCTTCGGCGGCAAGGTCGTCTGGGTGCCGTGGCGCCGGCCCGGCTTCCAGCTCGGCCTGGACATCGCGGCCATCAAGGCGGCCAACCCCGACGCGATCGGCACCGTGCTCGGCGGTCACGGCATCACGGCCTGGGGCGACACCAGCGAGGAGGCCGAGGCCAACTCGCTCTGGATCATCCAGACCGCCGCCGACTACATCGAGACGCACGGCCGGCCCGAGCCGTTCGGGCCTCGCATCGACGCGAACGAGCCGCTGGCCCCGGCCGAGCGGAAGGCCAAGGCAGCCGCCCTGGCGCCCACGATCCGCGGACTGGCGTCGACGGACAAGCCGCAGGTCGGTTCGTTCACCGACGACGACGTGGTCCTCGACTTCCTGGCGTCGGAGGAGCACCCGCGGCTGGGGGCGCTGGGCACGTCCTGCCCGGATCACTTCCTGCGCACCAAGGTCAAGCCGCTCATCCTCGACCTCCCGGCCGACGCCTCCGTCGAGGACTCGATCGCGCGCCTGACGGAGCTGCACGAGCAGTACCGGGCCGAGTACACCGCCTACTACGACCATTACGCGACGCCCGAATCGCCCGCGATGCGCGGCGCGGACCCGGCGATCGTGCTCGTCCCGGGCGTCGGGATGTTCTCGTACGGCAAGGACAAGCAGACCGCGCGAGTGGCCGGCGAGTTCTACATCAACGCCATCAACGTGATGCGCGGCGCCGAGGCGCTCTCCACGTACACGCCGATCTCCGACGCCGAGAAGTTCGACATCGAGTATTGGTCGCTCGAGGAGGCGAAGCTGCAGCGGATGCCGAAGCCGAAGTCGCACGCTGGACGCATCGCGCTCGTCACGGGTGCGGCCTCCGGAATCGGCAAGGCCATCGCCACCCGGCTGGCGGCCGAGGGCGCGTGCGTGGTCATCGCGGACCTCGACCTCGAGAAGGCACAGGCCGCGGCCGCCGAGCTCGGCGGCACGGACGTCGCGATCGGGGTGGCGGCGAACGTCACCAGCGAGGCCGACATCCGCGCCGGCATTCAGGAGGCGCTGCTGCAGTTCGGCGGCCTCGACCTGATCGTCAACAACGCCGGCCTTTCGATCTCCAAGCCGCTGCTGGAGACCACCGAGGCGGACTGGGACCTCCAGCACGACGTCATGGCCAAGGGTTCGTTCCTGGTCTCCAAGGCGGCCGCAAAGGTCCTCATCGAGCAGGGGCTCGGCGGCGATATCGTCTACATCTCCTCCAAGAACTCGGTGTTCGCCGGCCCGAACAACATCGCGTACTCGGCGACGAAGGCCGACCAGGCGCACCAGGTGCGGCTGCTCGCGGCCGAGCTCGGCGACTACGGGGTGAAGGTCAACGGCATCAACCCGGACGGCGTCGTGCGCGGCTCCGGCATCTTCGCCGGCGGCTGGGGCGCCAAGCGCGCCGCGGTCTACGGGGTTCCGGAGGAGGAGCTGGGCAAGTACTACGCGCAGCGCACCCTCCTCAAGCGGGAGGTGCTGCCCGAGAACGTCGCGAACGCGGTCGCCGTGCTCACCTCCAGCGACCTCGACCACACCACCGGACTCCACATCCCCGTCGACGCGGGCGTCGCGGCGGCCTTCCTCCGATGAACGGGGCCGTGCGATGAGCGCCACGGGCTCCGCCTCAGCCTCGTCGACGGGTGCGGTCGCCGCCGTCGACCTCGGCGCGACCAGCGGGCGCGTCATGCACGCACGGGTCGGGGCGAACACGCTCGAGCTCACCGAGGCGGCGCGCTTCCCGAACACGCCCGTGCGGCTGTGGGAGGGGAGCCGCTCGGCGCTGCATTGGGACCTGACCGGGCTGTTCTCCAGCGTGCTGGAGGGGCTGGGATCCCTCGCGCGGTCGGAGCCGGGTCTCGCGAGCGTCGGCGTCGACGCCTGGGCGGTCGACTACGGGCTGCTGCGCGCGGGCCGGCTGCTCGGCGAGCCGTACCACTACCGTGACGAGCGCACCGCTGAGGGCGTCTCGCTGGTGCACGCACGGGTGTCGCCGGAGAAGCTGTACCGCGAGGGCGGCCTCCAGTTCCTCCCGTTCAACTCGCTCTACCAGCTCGCGCACGACCAGGAGACCGGGGTGCTGGAGGCCGCTGACGGGTTCCTGCTCGTCCCCGACCTCATCACGTACTGGCTGAGCGGGCAGGCGATCGCCGAGCGCACCAACGCCTCCACGACCGGGCTGCTCACCGCGGAGGGGTCGTGGAACGACGCGCTCATCGCGCGGCTGGGGCTGCGGCGGTCGCTCTTCGCGCCGCTCGTGGACGCCGGCGCCACCGTCGGCTCACTGCTGCCGTCGCTCGACCTCCCGTTCGCCGGAACCGGGCCCGCCGTCACCGCAGTCGGGTCGCACGACACCGCGTCGGCGGTCGTCGCGGTGCCCATGGACGCCGCCGGGGCCGCTTACATCTCGTGCGGAACCTGGGGTCTGGTCGGCGTCGAGCTGGAGGATCGGGTCGTCAGCGACGAGGGCCGCGCTGCCAACTTCACGAACGAGGGCGGCGTGGACGACCGCATCCGCTACCTCCACAATGTGATGGGACTGTGGCTGCTGAGCGAATCCATCCGCGAGTGGCAGCGGCGTGGCCTCCACGTGAGCCTGGAGAGCCTGCTCGCCGAGGCGGCCGAGCTGCCACGCCCGTCGGAGCTGTTCGACGCCGACGACCCGCGGTTCCTGGCGCCGGGCGACCTCCCGTCGCGCATCGCCGACTGGTTCGCCGAGCGCGGCCTCCGCGCCCCCGCTAGCCCGGCCGGGATGGTGCGCGTCATCATCGAGAGCCTGGCGGAGGCGTTCGCCGGCTCGGTGCGCACCGCATCCGCACTGTCCGGCGTGCCGGTGGAGACGGTGCACATCGTCGGCGGGGGGGCGCGCAACGCGCTGCTCTGCCAGGCGACGGCCGATCGCAGCGGGCTGCCCGTGCTGGCGGGACCCGTCGAGGCGACCGCCCTCGGCAACGCGCTCGTCCAGGCGCGTTCGGCAGGGCTGGTCTCCGGCGATCTGGAGACGCTCCGGGCGCTGGTCGCGCGCAACTACGCACCCGTGCGATACGAGCCCTCGCGCGTCGCTGCAGCCTGAGAGGGCATCGCTGATGGAGCACCACGAGCGGGCGATCTCACGCTACGTCGCCGATGTGTCGGCCGACCCGGAGGTGCTCGCCGTCCTCGTGAGCGGCTCGGTCGCGCGCGGGGCGGAGCGGGCCGACTCGGACGTCGACCTGTATCTGGTGGTCAGCGAGCGGCGCTGGGACGAGGCCTATCAGGCGCGCCGGCTGATGTACACGAGCACCGACGGCATCGGCTACGACGAGGGCTATTTCGACATCAAGTTGGCGACGCTGTCGTACCTCGACGATGCCGCCGAGCGCGGCGACGACCCGGTGCGCGACTCGTTCGCATCGGCGCGCGTGGCCTTCAGCCGGGTGGCCGACCTGGACGCGCGACTCGCGCGGGTCGTGGAGCTGTCGGCCGGGGACTGGCGCGATCGCGTCGCCGGCTTCGTCGCGCAGTGCCGGCTGCACGGCGGCTACTTCCTTCCGCAGGCGTACGAGCACGGCGACCCGCTGCTGCTCGCACACGCGTCGGTGCATCTGGTGACGTCGGCGGCGCGGGCTCTGCTCGCACACAACGGCGTGTTCTTCCCCGGGCCGAAGTACCTTCGCGCGCGGGTGGAGGGACTCTCCTCGGCGCCTCCGGGGTTCAGCGATCTCCTGGATGCGGTGATCGCGTCGCCGTCGCCGACGACGGCCGGTGCGCTGCTCGCGGCGGTGGAGGAATCCGTCGGTGACGCGCTGCCGCGCGACGAGACGCTGTCGCGCTTCGTGCTCGACAACGAGCTGGCGTGGCGGTACCGCACGGCGCCGCCGGAGTACTCGTAGGCCGCCGCCGCGCTTTCCCCGCGAATGTGGTGTCTGCGGCGCTGTTTCGCGACAGTCGCGCCGAATGCGCCGGCAGGGTCGGATCCTCCGGCCTCCACGTTCGCGCGGAATGTCGCGTTTGCGGGAGGTGGCTTCAGGACATTCACGCGGAAAGTTGCGTCTGCGGCGCTGTTTCACCACACTCGCGCGGAATCGTGGCCGGCGCTATGCTGACCCACGGTTCGAGACCAGTCGGGGAGGTGAGCACGGTGAACGCACACACGCACGGGTGCTCCCCGTCTTCCGAACTATCGCGCGACTGACCGACCGGCCGCCGGGAGCGCCACACAGGCTTCTTCTGAAAGGCGACCATCATGAACTTCTTCTCCGACGATTCCACCGCCGACGGCGTGCGCCGCCGCGGCTTCCTCGTGGATGACGTCCCCGGCGTCCTTTGGACCACCCCCACACCCGTCCCGGGCGCTCCGCTGATCCTTTCGGGTCACGGTGGCGGCCTCCACAAGGAGGCGCCGGGGCTCGTCGCTCGCGCGCACCGCTTCGTGCTCGACCTCGGCTACACGGTCGCGGCGATCGACGCGCCGGGCCACGGCGACCGCCCCCGGTCAGCCCGTGATCAGCAGTGGGTCGACGCGCTGCTCGGCGCACGAGACCGGGGCGAACCGCTCGATCCCGTGATCGCCGAGTACAACGGGTCGCTCGCCGAGCGTTCCGTTCCCGAGTGGCGGGCGACGCTCGACGCGCTGCAGCAGCTCGACGAACTCGGTGCCGGTCCGGTCGGCTACACCGGGATGACGTTGGCGTCGGCCATCGGCATACCGCTCGCCGCCGCCGAGCCGCGCATCCGGGCTGCGAGCTTCGGCGGGATCGGTGCGCACCGGTTCATGCTGGAGGCGGCCCGCGAGGTCGCCATCCCGCTCGAGTTCCTGTTCCCGCTTGACGACCCGGAGATCACGCGGGCCTCCCAGCTCGAGCTGTTCGACGCGTTCGCCTCCACAGAGAAGGTGCTGCTCGGGTTCCCTGGCAGCCACTTCCGCGTCCCCGCCGACCGCCTGGACACGCGCCTCTTTCCGCGCACGTTCGGGTAGTCGGGATCCGTTCGTCCCGATACGCCGTCGCGCCCATGCGCGGAGCGGCGTGTCAGGAACAACCATTGCAGACGACCGACGCGCGGAGTAGGTTCGCGGCGCGGGAGGGGAGCGTGACGATGCCCGAGGCAGCCGCAGACACCACCGCCACCTTCGAGGTGCGCCCGCTCGACACCTCCACGTGGGAGGCGTTCGTCGCGCTGTGCGACCGGCACGGCGGCGGCGGGTTCGGCGGCTGTTACTGCACGTGGTTCCACCGCGAGACCCACTCGGCTCCCTCTGACGCAGCAGAGCGACCGGCCGACTTCGCCAAGGAGTTCAAGCACGATCTGGTGCGACGCGGCAGCGCGCACGCGGCCCTCGTCTTCGACGGCGACCGTGCGGTGGGCTGGGCGCAGTACGGCAGCCCGGAGGAACTGCCCGGCATCTACCATCGCAAGCAGTACCTGGAGACCGCGAAGGTCCTCCCGGACTACCGCATCACCTGCATCTTCGTCGACCGCGCGTACCGCGGGAGGGGTGTCGCGCGCATCGCCATCGCAGGCGCGCTCGAGCTCATCGCGGAGGCCGGCGGAGGGGTGGTCGAGAGCTACCCGCGGGAGACGGACACGCGCATCTCGCCGTCGTTCCTCTACAGCATGACCCGCCAGGTGTTCGAGGACGCCGGGTTCGAGTACGACCGCCCGAAGGGCACGGTCAACTGCGTCATGCGCACGACGGTCGCGGCGGCGCATTCGCGCTGAAGGCCGTCTCTGACACGTTCAGGCGCAACATTCGGCGTGAATCGTCATCTGCGAAGTCCGTGGCGCGAATCGTCGCGGGCGCGCGCCGTCAGCTCGCGCGCGTCGCCGTCGCCTCCGTCTCCTCCAGCTCTTCGCGGGCCTCCTCGCGCGGGTTCAGCACCACGCGGGGCCGCAGACCCGTGAACCGCACGCGCATGCCGCGGTACTTCACGAGGTAGAAGACGCCGACGAGGGCCGCCGCGAATCCGCTCGCCGCACCGACGCCCAGCGCCCAGCGGGGACCGAAAGCGTCGGCCACCCAGCCGACGATCGGCGCGCCGATCGGCGTGCCGCCCATGAAGATCGCCATGTAGATCGCCATGACCCGTCCACGCAGCATCGGGTCGGTCGTCATCTGCACCGTGCCATTGGCCGTGGTCATGAGCGTCTGCGACGAGACGCCGATGATGATGAGCGCGATCGCGAAGAGCCAGTAGGTCGGCATGACCGCGGCTATCGCGCAGCCCGCTCCGAAGAAGGCCGCGCCCGCGAACAGCATCGAGACCCGCGGCCGCTCGCGGCGTGCGGAGAGCAGCGCGCCGATCACCGAGCCGATCGCCATAATCGACGACAGGAGGCCATACTCGCCCGCGCCCTGGTGGAAGACGCTCACCGACATGGTCGAGATGAAGATCGGGAAGTTGAGGCCGAAGGTTCCGATCAGGAACACCATGACCAGGATGACCATGATGTCGGGCCGGCGCCGCACATACCGGAAGCCGTCGACCAAGCCGCCGCGGGTGCGCTTGGCGCGCTCGGATCGGTACAGCTTCTCCTTGCGCAGCGTCATCAGCGACAGCAGCACGGCGCCGAAGGTCGCGGCGTTGATGAGGAAGACCCACCCGGCGCCGACGGCGGCGACCAGGAGGCCGGCGACGGCCGGCCCGAGAAGCCGGGCGGCGTTGAAGGACGCCGAGTTGAGGGCGACGGCGTTCGAGAGGTTGGGTCCGGCGACCAGTTCGGAGACGAAGGTCTGACGTGCAGGAGCGTCGAACGCCGCCACGACACCGAGAGCGAGGGCGAACAGGTAGACGTGCCACAGCTGCACGGCTCCGCTGATGGTGAGGAGGCCGAGCCCGAGGCCGAGCAGTCCCATCAGCCCCTGCGTCAACATCATCAGGCGACGCCGGTCCAGGTGGTCGGCCGCCCAGCCCGTCACCGGGAGCAGGAGCAGCTGCGGCGCGAACTGGAGCGCCATCACGATGCCGACGGCGGAGGCGTTGTTGTGGGTGAGCTCGGTGAGGACGATCCAGTCCTGCGCCGTGCGCTGCATCCACGTGCCGACGTTGGAGACCAGCGCCCCCGCCGCCCAGATTCGGTAGTTGACGCCGGCGAGCGACCGGAACATCGCGCTCACGAGTCGGCGAGCTCTCGGAGGATCGTGGCGGCCTCGGCGAGCGTCTCCCGCTGCTCGGGCGTCAGCGTGCGCAGCCGCTGGTGCAGCCAGGCGTCGCGGCGGCGCCGGGTCTCGGCGACGAGCCGGAGGCCGGCCTCGGTGGGGACGACGACCACCTTGCGCCCATCGACGGCGTCGGCGGTGCGACGCACATAGCCGGCCCCCTCGAGGTGGTTGACCGTGCGGTTCATGGAGGGCGGAGTGACGCGCTCGTGCTCGCTCAGCCTCCCGATGGTGCCGGACCCCTCCCGGACGAGGAAGGCCAGCGTGGAGGTCTGGGTGTCGCTCAGCTCGTCGTCCTCCTTCTCGGCGCGCAGCCGGCGCGAGAGACGTGCGACGGCGACGCGCAGAGCGCTGCTGAGGTCGTGTGTCGAGAGCCGTCCCATAGATAGTTAGCCTAACAAATTAGGCTGGCTAAATAAAGTTCGTTCGCCCGGGTCGTGCGGAGAGCGCCGCGCGTGCGCCAGAATGAGCGCGTGCAGCGAGAGTTCAGCGCCGACGACGGCCTCCGTATCTTCTTCGACGTGTATCCGGTCGACCGGCCGCGCGCGGCGGTGCAGCTCGCGCACGGTGTGGGCGAGCACGCCGGCCGTTACCGCGAGCTCGCCGAGCACCTGGTGGCCGAGGGATACCTGGTGTACGCCGACGACCATCGCGGTCACGGGCGCACCGGCATGGAGCAGTGGCACGGCGACGCCTCCCAGCTCGGCCGGCTCGGTCCGGGCGGCCTGCGGGCGGCGCTGCGCGACCTGAGTGCGTTCACGCGGCTCATCCGCGACGAGAACCGCGACCTGCCGCTGGTGTTCGTCGGGCACAGTTGGGGATCGCTGATGGGGCAGATGACGCTGAACCATCACTCGGCCGACTACGACGCGGCCGTGCTCTCCGGCACCGCCTACCGGGTGGCCGGCTCGATGAACAGCGGGGACCTCAACAAGCGGTACGCGCACCTCGGCACCACCGGCGCCGAGTGGCTCAGCCGCGACCCCGCCGTCGCGCAGGCGTTCATCGACGATCCGCTCTGCACGCTCGTGCCGTTGCAGAAGCTGTTCGGAATGGCCGACGCTGCCCGCCTGCTCGGCCGGCCGGCGCGGCACCTGGCCCGCGACCTCCCGCTGCTCATCCAGGTGGGCGACGACGATCCGCTGGGCGGGGCGCCCTCCGCGCGCAAGCTCGAGCATTCGTACCGCACCCGTTCGGGCCTGACCGACGTGACGACGATCGTGTACCCGGGCGCGCGCCACGAGATCTTCAACGAGACCAACCGCGAGGAGGTCTACGCCGACCTCACCGCCTGGCTCGACCCGCGCCTGACCGCCCGCGCCTGACCGCCCGCGCCTGACCGCCCGCGACTGACGACCCGCCAGTACGCCCGAATTCCGCCAGAAACCGCCGAGTACGCAGACTATTCGCGGACTCGACGGTTTCTGGCGGAATTCGTGCGTATTCGGCGAGCGGGCGGGGTGCGTGGCGGCGGATCTAGGCTGGGGGCATGCATGGTGAGTACAAGGTCCCGGGCGGCAAGCTCGTCGTCGTCGACCTGGAGGTCGTGGACGGCCTGATCGCCGGATTCCGGCTGTCGGGTGACTTCTTCCTCGAACCCGACACGGCGCTGGAGGCCATCGATGCCGCGGTCAACGGCCTCCCGGCCGAGAGCGACGCCAAGGCGATCGCCGCCGCGGTGAAGGACGCCCTCCCGGAGGGGGCCCTTCTGCTCGGCTTCTCGCCCGAGGCCGTCGCGGTCGCCGTGCGCCGCGCCCTCGCGCGCGCCACCAGCTGGCGCGACTACGACTGGCAGATCGTGCACGCCAAGGCCGTCTCCCCTCAGCTGCACCTGGCGCTCGACGAGGTGCTCACGACGGAGGTCGGGGAGGGGCGCCGCGGCCCGACCCTCCGCATCTGGGAGTGGGGCGAGCCCGCGGTGGTGATCGGCAGCTTCCAGTCGGTGAAGAACGAGGTCGACCCCGTCAATGCTGAGAAGTACGGTGTGCAGGTGGTCCGCCGCATCACCGGCGGCGGCGCGATGTTCATGGAGGCCGGCTCGGTCGTCACCTACTCGATCTACGCTCCCGCCGACCTGGTGCAGGGGATGAGCTTCGCCGACAGCTACGCCTTCCTCGACGAGTGGGCCATCATCGCGCTCAAGTCGCTCGGCATTGATGCGAGTTACGTTCCGCTCAACGACATCACCAGTCCGAAGGGCAAGATCGGCGGCGCCGCGCAGAAGCGCCTGGGCTCCGGCGCCGTGCTCCACCACGTGACGATGAGCTACGACATGGACGGCCAGAAGATGACGGAGGTGCTCCGCATCGGCCGCGAGAAGATCAGCGACAAGGGCATCACGAGCGCCGCCAAGCGGGTGGACCCGCTGCGCAGCCAGACCGGTCTGAGCCGTGCGGAGATCATCGAGCAGCTCAAGCTGACCTTCCGCAACCTGTACGGCGCCATCGATGGCGACATCACCGAGGCGGAATACGCGCAGGCCGAGCGACTGGTCGCCGAGAAGTTCGCGACGGACGAGTGGCTCTACCGCGTTCCGTGAGTGCGGCACTTAGGCACGAACCGTAATCGAGACCGGTATGCCGCGACCGGCATATTGGCTTTTCGCAGGCGTGTGTATGTCGACCGGATGGTGCTGCCGAACGCCGGCCGCGTGATGCCCGGGCCGTCCGGAGGCGGTGCTCACGGCCTCCCTGATCGACGACATCGAGAGACACGCTCTGGACGCCGTGCCGCGCCCGACCACCCGCGTACCCTTGGTTCTTCCTGTGCGTCCGCCGAGTCACCGGGGAGTCTCCGGTACCCTTGACGGGTGAACTGGTGGGTCGTGGTCGTCGTGTGCGCGCTCGTCGCGACGATCGTGACCGGCGTGAAGCTCGGTTGGATCGATCTCTCCAACAAGGCCAACCGGGGCTCGGGAACGATGAGCGGCGCGATCGGCGGCTCGTTCGACGAGATCTTCGCGCCGACCCGGCATGAGGCCCAGCAGGAGCGCGACCGCCAGTCCTTCCTCCCCGCGCCTGCACCGCTTCCCGGCGACGGCGACAAAGGCCTCTGGGAGGCCGGCAAGGTCACGATCGACGTCGGCTCGGCCGGTCGCGGCCAGCGCGCCGAGGGCCGTGTGCCCTCTGAGGAGGGCCGCGCCACCACGCGCACGTCCGACTCCCACCGCGCCTGACGCCGGCCGTCCTCCGCCGAGGGGCACGCAAACGCCCCTAAAACCGAGGGATAAGGGCGACAACGTGCCCTTCGTCGCGGGTCAGCGGCGCTGCAGCGCCTGGTATTCGGGGTGGTCCTGCAGCCAGCGCCGCACGTACGGGCAGGTCGCGACGACCCGCAGGGAGGTTCGGTCGCGCACATCGTCCAGAGCCGTCTGCACCAGCTCGGAGGCCATGCCGCGCTCCCGCTTCTCGGGGTCGACCTCCGTGTGGGTGAACACGATCGCGTCGTCGCGGAGCTCGTATTCGGCGACGCCGATCACCTCGCCGTCCTTCAGCAGAGCGTAGCGGGAGCGGTCGGGCTGCTTCTCGACGGTCATCGTCATGCTGCCAGGCTACGCTTCGCCCGCGCGCTGACCGCCCATGCGCGAGAATGGACGCATGTCCGAGCCCGCTGCCGCCGCATCCCCGGGGTCGCTGTGGCAGCCGAACGGCCCGAGCACCGTGGTGCACGCCGACAATCTGGAGGTCGTCACTGACCTCCCGTCCGGTGCCTTCCAGCTGATCTACCTCGACCCGCCCTTCAACACCGGGCGCCCGCAGGCGCGCCAGCGCACCAAGGCCGTGCGCGTGGAGGCCGGCGCCGGCACCGTGATCGGGTTCCAGGGCCGCAGCTACGAGCGCATCAAGGGCGACCTCCTGAGCTACGACGATCGGTTCGAGGACTACTGGGGCTTCCTGGAGCCGCGGCTGATCGAGGCTTGGAGGCTGCTCGCCGACAGCGGGACGCTGTACCTGCATCTCGACTACCGCGAGTCGCATTACGCGAAGGTGCTCCTTGACGCGCTCTTCGGGCGGGAGTCGTTCCTCAACGAGATCGTCTGGGCCTACGACTACGGCGCCAAGGCGAAGAACCGGTGGCCGGCCAAGCACGACACCATCCTCGTGTACGTGAAGGACCCGGGAGGCTACTACTTCGACTCCGCGGCCGTCGACCGCGAGCCATACATGGCCCCCGGGCTCGTCACGCCCGAGAAGGCCGAACTCGGCAAGCTGCCCACCGATGTGTGGTGGCACACCATCGTGTCGCCGACCGGCCGCGAGAAGACCGGCTATCCGACGCAGAAGCCGGAGGGCGTCCTCCGACGGATCGTGCAGGCGTCGAGCCGCGAGGGCGACTGGGTGCTCGACTTCTTCGCGGGCAGCGGGACGACCGGTGCTGTCGCGGCGGCTCTGGACCGCCGGTTCCTGCTGGTTGACAGCAGCGCGGACGCGGTCGCGGTGATGCGTGCCCGGTTCGCGGAGGCGGTCGAGGGCGTGCGCTTCGTCGGCTGACGCGTGCCCGCCTTCACCCGTTGCCGAGGGGCACGTAAACGCCCTGAACTCGCCGCGGTCCTAGAGGCGTCTATGTGCCCTTCGGCACATGCTCGACGTGCGCCTTCAGCGCCTTCATCGTGCGGGCGCTCTCGGCGGAAGCCATCCGCACGAACATCGGCTCCACCATCCGGTAGACCCCGTGCGTGGTCAGCTCGCCGACGCGGGTGACCCGGGTGCGGCCTCCCGAGCTCTCGACGTTGTAGACGATGAGCGCGTCGACCCGCCCGGACCGCTTCGCCTGGTGGAAGCGCAGCTCGCGGTCGGGGACCTCCTCGATCAGTTCGCCGCGCATCCTCCCGATCATGGTGGAGTCCTCGTAGGTCGCCGGCGAGGGCTCGGGTCGCGGCGTCGGCGCGCTGGTGCCCCGGTAGACCATGGAGTGCCCGAGCCACGCGGCGTAGTCGTCGACCGACCGCAGAGCCAGATAGACGTCGTGCGCCGGCGCGTCGATGTCGATGGTGTTGGTGATGCTCCTCATGCCGTTCGTCCTACACCGTGCGCGCGGGCTGCGCACCAGTGAGTTGCTTTGCGTGTTCTCGTATCTGGCTTTCCGGGACTTCCCGGGACGGTGTGGAAGGGTTGGTGACTATGCGACCCGCCGCGCTCCGAGCACTCCCGTTCGTCTGGGGTGCGCTCGGCACGGTTGCCCTGTTCGTCGGCGTGTACCTCTTCTTCGTGCGCAGCTACATCGGCCAGGTCATCGACGAGCGGTCGTTCGCCGGCGCCGACGCGTGGAAGGGCGACCTCATCGAGTTCGCCCACTCGTTCCTCAACGCCCTCCCCGTCGCGGCCGTGATCATCGGAGCGATCGTGGCGGTGATCATCGTGATCGTGCGGCGCAACTGGCTCGTGTTCGCCATCGCCGTGGGGGCCGCGGTCGCGGCGAACGTGAGCACCCAGATTCTCAAGTACTCGGTGCTGTCGCGGCCGGCGAAAGGTGTGGACACGGGGCTCGCGAACTCGCTGCCGTCCGGCCACACGGCCGTCGCGGCCTCTGCAGCGCTGCTCGTGTTCCTGGTGACGACGCCGCGGTACCGCCCGCTCGCTGCGGTGATCGGCTCGGTCTTCACGATCGCGGCTGGAGCCTCCACGCTGGTGGAGCAGTGGCATCGACCAAGCGATGTCATCGCCGGGATGCTCGTGGTGGCGTTCTGGGGGTGCATCGCGGGGATCGTGCTCGCCGCCCTGAGGCTGCGGCCGGCCGACCCGCCGGTGCGGTCGAAGCTCTGGGCGCTGGTCTGGATCGCGGCCGCGTGCGGGATCGTCGCCGCTGTCGCCCTCGTGGTCACGTACAACTCGACGCAGAACGGCACCGAGCACCTGTTCATCGCCTACGCGGGAGGTGTCTCCGCGATCGCGACAGCCGGGTTCGCGCTCGCGGTGGTGGGCAACCGGCTGTACCGCCGGCTGGCCTGAGCCGCTCGCGCGTCCGAGTCCGCAACTCCGGAAACCCCTCGCCCGCCGCCCGAAATCTCCGGATGAACCGGACATAGGGGCGCTGCCGCGCCGGATCTCCGGAGTTGCCGCCCTCCCCGCGACGGCGCGGCCAACTCCGGAAACCCCTCGCCCGCCGCCCGAAATCTCCGGATGAACCGGACATAGGGGCGCTGCCGCGCCGGATCTCCGGAGTTGCCGCCCTCCCCGCGACGGCGCGGCCAACTCCGGAAATCTGACGCGGGAGGACCGGAAATGACCGTTCCTACGGAGGTCAGGCGGCGAATCGAGTGGATCTCCGGAATTGCGGATGGCGGGTCCGGCGGGCCGGCACCTCAGGAGCTCTGCCGTACGACCAGTTCGGTCGGGAGGAGCGTCACGCGGTCGACGGACTCGCCGGCGAGGCGGCGCACGAGCACTCGGGCCATGGTCTCGCCCAGCCCGATGGACGGCTGGTGCACGGTGGTCAGCGGCGGGGTGGCGGTGAGGCCGAAGTTGTCGTCGTCGAAGCCGACCACCGCGATGTCTCCCGGGATGTTGAGCCCCGCCTCGTGGATGGCCGAGTAGGCGCCGGCGGCCATCTGGTCGTTCGCGGCGAACAGGCCGTCGATCGGGCGGCCGGTCGCGAGCAGCCTCCGCATGGCCTCCAGGCCCGAGTAGGGCGAGAAGTCGCCGTACTCGACGAGGGAGGTGTCCAGGCCCTGGGCCTGCAGCGCGTCGCGCCAGCCGGTGAAGCGGTCGAGCCCGGCCGGCATGTCCTGGGGGCCGGTGATGAGCGCGATGTTCCTGCGTCCTCGCGCGATCAAGTGCTCGGCGGCCCCGGCCGAGCCGGCGACGTTGTCCACGTCCACGAAGTACGACTCGTGCTGCGACTCGCTCACCGGCCGACCACCGAACACGATCGGGAGGGTGGAGCCCAGCTGCGCGTACGAGTGGTCGCCCGAGTGGTGCGAGACCACCAGTGCGCCGTCCACGTTGCCGCCCATGAGGTACCGGCGGGTCTTGTCGGGGTTGGTCTCCGACGAGATCACCATGTTGAGTGTGTACTCGGTGTCGGCGAGGCTCAGGGCGACGCCTTGCACGATGGAGGCGAAGAACGGGTCGGCGAAAACCTTTGCCGTCGACTCGGGCACCACCAGCGCGATCACCTGGGTGCGCCGGGAGGCCAGGGAGCGGGCCGCGCGGTTCGGCACGTAGTTGAGGTCGGCGATGGCGCGGTTCACCGCCTCCACCACCTCCGGCGTCACCTTGGTGGAGCCGTTGACGACGCGGGAGACCGTGGCCCGCGAGACGCCCGCGCGCGCGGCGACCGCCTCGAGGGTGGGGACGGTACGGCCGTCCACCTTTTCCGTGGTCATAGGTGTCCCTTCGTCGTCCGTCTCACATGCTAGACGCCTCCGGACGCTGATCCAGTCGGGACTGCTCGCTCGCTCTCACGCGCCGCGGCGATGATGTCTGCGAACGCGAATCCGGAGTCCTTCACCGTTCTCACCTGCGTCGAGTAATCCACGGAAATGATGCCGAAGCGCTTCTCGTACCCCCACGCCCATTCAAAATTGTCGAGCAATGACCACACGAAGTAGCCGCGCACGTCCGCCCCCGCCGCGATCGCCTCGCGCACGGCATCGATGTGCGCCAAGATGTACGCCGTCCGTTCCTCGTCGTGGATGCGACCGTCGGGTGCTGTCACGTCGTCATAGGCGGCGCCGTTCTCGGTGATGTAGAGCGGCGGGAGCGTCGGGTACTCGGCGGAGAGCCGCACGAGCAGGTCTCGGAGGCCGTTCGGATTGACCTCCCAGCCCATTGCCGTCGTCGGCAGGTGACGTGACGGGAACGTGACGAACTCGCTGCCAACGAACGGCGAGGACTTCGGCCGGTCGGTAGGCTGCGGCGCGGGCACGGCGTCGGCGGGGAGCGGATGGCCGCTCACGTTGTCGTCGTGGTAGTGGTTCACGCCCAAGAAGTCGAGCGGCTGCGCGATGGTCTGCATGTCGCCATCGCGCACCAACTCCTCGAAGCGGTGCTCGCGCAGGTCCTCGAGCACGTCGGCGGGGTAGGTGCCCAGCAGGAGCGGCTCGAGGTACATCCGGTTCCAGAGGCCGTCGACGCGGCGTGCGGCGTCGAGGTCGACGGGATCTGCGGGGTCGTTCGGGACGGCGGTGGTGAGGTTCAGTGTGATGCCAAGACGGAGGTCGCCGGATGCTGTGCCCGCGCCTGCCGCGAGCTCACGCAGTGCTGACACGGCGAGCCCGTGTCCGAGGTGCTGGTGGTGCAGCGCAGCGAGTCCCGCGCGTGGCTCGCGGCGCCCCGGGGCGTGCTCGCCGCCGGCGTAGCCGATGAGCGACGAACACAGTGGCTCGTTGAACGTCGTCCAGTGCGAGACCCGGTCTCCCAGCTTCTCGTAGACGGCAACGGCATAGTCGCGGAACCGGTACGCCGTGTCACGGTTCGCCCAGCCGCCGCGCTCTTCGAGGGCTTGGGGGAGATCCCAGTGGTACAGCGTCAGCCACGGCAGGATGTCCGCGCCCAGCAGCTCGTCGACCAGGCGGCTGTAGAAGGCCAGGCCGGCCGGGTTGACCTCCCGGTCGCCCGGCTTGATGCGAGCCCACGACGTGGAGAAGCGGTACGACTGCAGGCCGAGCTCTCTCATCAGCGCGACGTCCTCGGGCATCCGGTGGTAATGGTCCACCGCGCGCTCCGGGGTGTCGCCGCCAGCGATGGCGTTCGGGACACGGGCGAAGGCATCCCAGATCGAGTCCTCTTTGCCATCCTCATGGGCAGCGCCCTCGATCTGGGCGGCAGCCGTCGCGGAGCCCCAGAGAAAGCCGTCCGGCCAGCGAGTGTCGGGGGCGAGGGGCGAGTCGGTCATTCTTAGCCTTTCATCGCGCGCTGACCAGTGGAGCCCGGAGCCCGCGGTGGAGCTTCGGGGGGTGCCGTCGTCGGCCATCCTCAGCCTTTCACCGCGCCGGCCATTATGCCGGAGACCAGCTGCCGGCCGGCGAGCACGAAGAGGATGAGCAGGGGGATGGTTGCGAGCACCGCTCCGGCGAGCACGATCGAGTAGTCGACGTACTTGGCCGACTGCAGCTGGCTCAGGGCGACCTGCAGTGTCGGGTTCTGCGGCGCCACGAGCAGCGGCCACAGGTAGTCCGTCCACGCGGTCATGAAGGTGAACAGGCCGAGGATCGCCATGGCCGGCCGGGCGGCGGGGACGCCGACGTGCCAGAACGTGCGGATCATGTTCGCGCCGTCCACGCGGGCGGCCTCGATCAGCTCGTCCGGGATCACGTCGACCA
Organism: Leifsonia sp. McL0607; assembly: GCF_049993355.1. Classification (GTDB taxonomy): domain Bacteria; phylum Actinomycetota; class Actinomycetes; order Actinomycetales; family Microbacteriaceae; genus Leifsonia. The sequence continues at coordinate 1,776,166 of NZ_CP188253.1, forward strand.
GGTACTGCCGCATGAAGAAGACGCCGAACGCGGTCACCAGGGTCGGCACGATCACCGCGCCGAGGGTGCCGGTCCAGCCGAACTGCTTCATCACCATGAACAGCGGGATGATGCCGAGCTGGGTGGGCACGGCGAGGGTCCCCACGACGAACACCATCAGGCCTTCCCGGCCGCGGAACCGCAGCTTGGCGAACGCGTAGCCGGCCAGGGTCGAGAAGGCGACGACCGAGAGTGTGATGACTGTCGCGACGATTATCGAGTTGGCCAGCGCCTGCCAGAACGGGACGGTGTCGAGGACGGCCGCGATGTTCGTCCAGAACTGGCCGCCCGGCAGCAGCGGAGGCCACGTGGCGGTGAGCACGGTGCTTTCGCTGGAGCCGGCGACGAACGACCACCACAACGGGTAGGCGCCGCCGATGAAGATCGCGAGCAGGATCCCGTAGGTCAGGAAGCCGGGTCGACGGTCGATGCCGAGGGCACGGCGGCGGGGCTCGCGCTGCGAGGAGCGGTCGGTCGCAGGGCGGGTCGCGGTGGTCATGCGTTCTTCTCCTCGCTCGCCGAGACCAGGGTCAGGGCGCCTTCGGCGCTCGCCCCATTCGCGTCGGTCGTTGTGAAGTCGGTTGCTGAGGCGGCGGTGGCTCCGGCTGCGCGGCTGCGTGCCAGGCGGCGGGCGGTCGTCGACCGGTGCACGCGGGCCTCCGTGGAGGCGATGCGGCGCGAGATGAGGAAGTTGAGCACGCCGAACGCCACGATGATGAGGAACAGCATCCACGCGATCGCGGAGGCCTTTCCGAAGTTCTGGCGGTTGAACGCCATGTCCCACAGGTAGAGCACGGTCGTCTGGTATTGCCGCTGCGGGCCTCCTGGCACCGCGCTGGACGGGTTGAACAGCTTGGGCTCTGTGAAGATCTGCAGGCCGCCGATCGTCGCCGTGATGATGACGAAGATCATGGTCGGGCGGATGGTTGGCAGCGTGATCGAGAAGAAGCGGCGGAACGAGCCGGCTCCGTCCAGCGCGGCGGACTCGTGGATGTCGCGCGGTACGGCCTGCATGGCGGCCAGCAGGATCAGCGCGTTGTAGCCGGTCCAGCGCCAGTTGACCATCGTCGCGATCGCGAGGTGTGACGGGAACACCTCGGTCTTCCACATCACCGGGTCGAGGCCGATGGCCTGGAGAATGTTGTTGATGAGCCCGTACTTCTCGTCGAACGCGCTCGAGAAGATCAGGGTGACCGCGACCGGGGTCACGACGTAGGGGAGGAGGACGCTCATCCGCCAGAAGGTCTTGGCCCGGATGTTCTGGTCGAGCATGGCCGCGATGAACACGGCGCCGATCAGCTGCGGGATGGCGGAGAGCAGGAAGATGCTGACCGTGTTGAAGAGCGAGTTCCAGAAGAACGGGTCCTTCAGCTCGGCGACGTAGTTGGCGAAGCCGACCCATTCGCCCGGGCCGGTAAGGAGGTTCCAGTTGTTGAGCGACACGACGAACGTGTAGACGAGCGGGAACAGGCCGACGAGGGCGAAGAGCACGAAGAACGGCGCGACGTAGAAGTACGGGGAGGCTTTGACGTCGAAGCGGCTGAGCTTCTGCTTGAAGGTGAGCGCCCGGCGGTCGTCGCGATCGCGCCGGGTGGCCGCTGGTGCGGCGTCCGGGGTGCGGGTGACGGTGGTCATGCGGTTCTCCGGTGGGGGTCGGGAGGGGTGGGACGAAAGGGCTCTGGGTCGAGCCCGAGGCTGAGACTCTGCATTCGGGGCTCGGGCCCCGCCGCCTGCGGCAGCGGGGCCCGAATGGTGAGGTGTGCTACTTGTTGACGACCAACTGGTTCAGCAGGGTCATCGCGTTGGCCCAGCCCTGGTCTCCGTTCGCCTTGCCGGAGTCGAGCTGCTGCACCGACGGGCCGAACACCTGCGACTGGATGACCGAGTCGTCCGGACCTTTGTACTGGGCGACGACGCCCTTCGCGCGCTGCGCCAGGATCTGCCCGACGGGGGCGTTGTTGAAGAACTTCGTCAGGTCGCTCGAACCGGTCACGCCGGGGTCGGACTGCGCCTCGGTGACCGAGGGGAAGGTGCCGGCCGCCTGGAAGGTGGCGACCTGCGACTTGGCGGAGGTCAGCCACGCCGCGAGGGCCGCGGCCTCCTTCGGGTGCTTGGACTGCTTCGGGACCGTCAGGAACGAGCCGCCCCAGTTGGCTGCGCCGCCCGGGAAGACGTTCGCGAAGTCCCAGCCGGTGGAGGCGTCGCCACCGCCGGCCTTGACCTGGCCCTGCACGACGCCGAGCATCCAGCCGGGGCAGACGAACGTGGCGAACGAGCCGTCGGTGAACGCCTTGCCCTTGCCCCAGTCCCACTGGGTCTGGTTGGACGAGAGGCCCGCTGCCGCGCCGCCGGCCAGCTTGCTCCACAGCGCCTTGAGGTCGCTGTTGTTCTCGATGTTGAGCTTGCCGTCCTTGGTGTAGTAACCCTCGGGCTGCTGGTTCACCATCGCGTTCCAGATGAAGCCGGACTGGTCGTAGAAGGGCTTGCCGGTGGCCGCCTTGTACTGCTCGCCGACCTTGAAGAAGTCGTCCCAGGTGGCGTTGTCGCCGCCGAACAGCTTGGCGACGGACTCGCGGTCGCTCGGCAGCCCGGCCGCGGCGAAGAGCTTGCCGTTGTAGCAGAGGCCCTCCGGTCCGATGTCCGTGCCATAGCCGATGATGCGGCCGTTCTTGTCGGTGGCCTGCTTCAGCTTCCATTCGACCCAGCGACTCTTGATGTCGTTGGCGCCGTAGTCCTTGAGGTCGTTGAACTGGTCGGAGACCTGCATGACCTTGGACAGCCAGCCCTCCTCGACGGCCTGGACGTCGGGGAGCCCGCTGCCGGCGGCCTCCTTGGTCTGCCAGTCGGTCAGGGCGTTGTCACCGGTGTCGATGTTGGTCGCCTTGATCGTGATGCCCGGGTGCTCTTTCTCGTACTGCGAGTAGAGCTTGTCGAAGCCCATGGTGCCGAACGTCGTGACGGTCAGCGTGATCGGGTTCGAGCTGGTTCCCGCATCGCCGCCGCTCGATGAGCAGCCGGCCGCGAGGAGGGCGAACGAGGCCGCGCCGGCGATTGCCGCCGCGACCTTGGTGCGACGTGAAAGCTTCACGGATCACTCCCTTGTGCATGTGAGTTGTCGGGTCTGGTGACTCTGTGAGAGCGCTCTCTTTCGGGTGTGGTGAGAGCGCTCTCACGAATCGTGACTGAATGTAGATCGGGCGCGTCGAACCTGTCAAGCCTCGAAATGATCGCGCTCTCATCGTTGAAAAATCGGGAATCGCGAGATTGCGGGCCGCGTTCGCGGTATCTCGCGGGCAATCGCACCTTGTTGTGACCGAACCGTGACCTTCAACGGTCGTCTTTTGGGTAGACTGACCTACCTAGATAACTGGGAGGCGCCGTGGCGGAGCGACCGCGCAACACAGGTGCGCGCACCGGCGCAGCACGCCGACGCATCCTCGAATCGGCCACGCGCCGGTTCTACGCCGACGGCATCGCGGCCACCGGCATCGGTGCGATCACAGCCGACGCGGGCGTCGCCAAGATGAGTCTGTACAACAACTTCGCCTCCAAGTCGGCGCTCGTCTCGGCCTCCCTCGATGCGGGCCACGCGGAGTGGCTCGCGCTCTACGTCCGCCGTGTGCGGCGGGCGCCCGACGCGGTCACGCGGGTCCTCGCCGTCTTCGACGCCTACCTCGACCAGGCGGCGGTCGCGCCAGAGCCCGGGTACCGCGGAAGCGCTCTGCTGAACGCCGCAGCGGAACTGCCGCTCGGCGATCCCGGCCGCGAGATCGTCCGCCGGCACAGCGCGGAGGTCGACGGCATCCTCGCCGCCGGTCTCCGTGAGCTCACCGACAGCGTACGTGCCGAACGGGTGGCCCAGCACCTCTCGTACGTCCTCCATGGCGCGCTGGTGCGCTCGGGCCTCGAAGCCGATCGCCGCCGCCTTCGCGACGCCCGCATTCTGGCGACCGACCTCCTCACCGCGCTCTGAGCCTCTAAAGGGCGCCCGAGGGGCACGTAAACGTCCCTAAAACGCGCGCGTAAGGGCGCTTACGTGCCCCTCGATCCCTTCCTCGGCCTGGTGCGCGGGGAATTGCGGGGACAGACTGGGGCCGTCGGTGCGCGGCAGCGCGGGAGGCGAGGCGGATGCCGGTCATCATCCTCGTCGGCCTCGCCGCCGTGGCCCTGTGGTCGCTCGTCTCCCGCCGGTTCGAACGCTTCGGGATCGCCGGACCGGCGGCGCTCGCCGTGCTGGGCGGCATCGTGGTGCTAATCGACGTGCGGGGCTTCACCGACGCCATCGACAGCGATGCCGCGCAGCACGTCGTCGAGCTCATCCTTGCCGTGCTGCTGTTCGTCGACGCGTGCGAGGTGCGCGGCGGCATCTTCGGAGGTCAGGGCCGCGCACTCGCGCGGCTCGTCCTGATCGCCCTTCCGCTGTCCCTGCTGCTCGTCGTAGTCGCGACCAGCTGGCTGCTGCCTGAGCTGAACGTCTTCGTGCTCATCGTGGTCGCCTGCATCCTCATGCCGACCGACTTCGCACCCGCGACGGCCCTGCTGCGCTCCGGTCGCATCCCGGCACGCGTGCGCCAGATCCTCAACGTGGAGAGCGGCTACAACGACGGTCTCATCTCGCCGCTGTTCAGCATGTCGCTCGCGATCGCGGTCGCGCTGCCCACGCTGCTCACAGTCGCGAACTCCGGCGAGCAGGTCACGGGCGCCACCGAGAAGGAGCTCGAGAAGAACCTCTCGGAGGCCGTATACGCCTTCTTCGGCGCGGTGCCTGCGACCCTGTTCGCAATCGCCATCGGCGTGGCGGTCGGGGCGCTCCTCGGGCTCCTGACCCGCTGGGCCACCGCTGGCGGCTGGGCCGACGCCTCCGGGATCCGCTTCGTCATGCTCCTAGCGCCGCTGCTGACCTACGGGATCGCCACGCTGCACGACGTCGCCGCGAACGGCTTCGTGGCCGCTTTCGTCGCGGGCGTCATGTTCCGGATCCTTCGCACGCGGCGCAGTGTCGAGCGGGCGGTCCCTCACGACGAGCTCCTGCTCGTCGAGGAGGCGAGCACGGTCGCTGCGAACTTCGTCTGGTTCATCCTCGGCGGGGTGACCACGGCTGTCATCGTCGACGGCATCGACTGGCGCATCCTCGTGCTCGCCGCTCTGGCGCTCACGCTCTTCCGGGCGCTGCCGGTCTACGTCTCCATGCTCGGCTCGCCGGTGACGTGGAGGGAGCGCACCTACATCGGGCTCGTCGGCCCGCGCGGCACCGCGACGATCGTCTTCGGCTTGCTGGCGTTCAACCACCTTCCGGACAGCGACAGCGCCGACGTGCTGAGCGTGACGGTTCTCACGGTCGTCGGCAGCATCCTGCTGCACGGCGTGGCCACGCCGCTCGTGTTGCGGCGCGTGGCGGCCTGGGACGACGGAACGGCCGCCGCCCCGCTGGGCAACGGCCGTTCCGTCGGTGAGGTGGACTGATCAGTCGGTGACCGGCCGCGGTCGCTGTGCTGCGACGGAGGCGGTGTCGACGACCGGCTCCATGAGTGCGCCGGTCTCGCCGGCCACGCGGCTCGCGATGAGCCCCAGGTCGGTCTCCCCGAGCTCCTCGCGCTCGGCGGTGTCCGATGCGGTCGACGCCATCGCGCCAGCCGGCACCGGCTCGCGTTCGCCGGCGGCTGCCGCCTCGGCCTCGGCCTCGGACTTCGCGTCCGCGGCCTCCTGCAGCGCCGACTTGGCACGCAGCGGCGGGGTCTTGAAGAACAGCGAGAGCACGAACGCGACCAGGACCACGATCATGGCCACCCAGTAGACCTGCACTGCCGAGGAGTTGAACGCGACCAGGAACGGCTTGGAGAGCCGCGGGTCGGCGGTGTTCAGGAACGAGGTGTCGTTGATGTCCGAACTGCTGTTCGCGCCGTTGCCCTTCTTGAGCTGGGTCTGCATCACCGGAACGAGCGTGTCGACGTAGTCCGAGCGGGCGGAGGCGTCGGAGAAGTCCAGCATGACCGTGCCGTCGCTCGCCACCTTCGCGTACGGCGCCTGCGCTTCGATCTTGGTCGCCGCCGCCTGGATGGCCTGCTGCTGGGCTGCCGCCTCCGCTTGGGCTTGAGCCTGCGCCGGGATGTGACCGGCGGCCACCTGCGCGTCCACGGCCTGCGTGGCGGCGGCCTTCGCGCCGTCGACGGCCTTCTGGAGTGCCTGCTGCGTGGCACTGGTGGCCTTGCTGGTGATCGGCGTGTAGACCTTCGCCATGATCTCCTTGTTCTCGGGCGCCGAGGCGACCGACGGAGTGAGGGCGGCGTCCAGTGCGCTGCTCAGCGTGGGCTTGTCGGTGAGCGCTGTCTGGATGTTCGTCGGGAAGACCGTGAACAGCAGCGAGAGCAGCACAGCGGTGCCGAGCGTTCCGCCGATCTGACGGAAGAACGTGGAGGCGCTGGTGGCCACACCCATATCGCGCAGGCCGACCGAGTTCTGGCTGGCGATCGTCAGCGTCTGCATCAGCTGGCCGAGGCCGAGACCGATGAGGAGCATCGCGCCGGCGATGAACCAGTACGAGTCGCCGAACTTGAGGAACGTCAGGTAGAAGAAGCCGCCCGCCAGCATCGCGGTTCCGATGATCGGGAACTGGCGGTAGTGGCCGGTGCGGGCGATGATCTGGCCGGAGGCGATCGACGAGATCATCAGACCGAGGATCATCGGCAGCAACTGCAGGCCCGATTCGGTCGGGGTCGCGCCGAGCACGATCTGGAGGTAGAGCGGCAGGGTCAGCATCGCGCCGAACATGCCGAAGCCCACGAGAACACCGATGACGGTTGCCATCGAGAAGGTGCTGGAGCGGAAGAGCTTGAGCGGGATGAGCGCGTCGTCCTTCATCGCGCGCTCGATGAGGATGAAGGCGATGATTCCGATCGCGCCGATCACGTAGCAGGCGATCGAGCCGGCGCTGCTCCAGCCCCACTCGCGGCCCTGCTCGGCGACCAGCAGCAGCGGGACGAGGGCGACGATGACGCCCGCGGCGCCCCACCAGTCGATCCGCGCGGAGCCCCTGTCGTGCTTCGGCAAGTGCAGGAAGCGCATGACCATGAAGAGCGCAGCGATGCCGATCGGCACGTTGACGAGGAACACCCAGCGCCAGCCGGCGATCCAGAGGATCTCGTCCGCGCCGGCGAAGAGGCCGCCGATCAGCGGGCCGATCAGGCTGGAGACACCGAAGACGGCGAGGAAGTAGCCCTGGTATTTGGCTCGCTCGCGCGGGGCGAGCATGTCGCCCATGATCGCGAGCGGCATCGACATCAGGCCGCCGGCGCCGAGGCCCTGGATGGCACGGAACGCCGCGAGCTCGAGCATGGAGGTCGAGAACGACGCCAGGATCGAACCGACGATGAAGATGACGATGGCGATCATGAACAGTGGCCGGCGCCCGAAGATGTCGGAGAGCTTGCCGTAGATCGGCGTTGAGATCGTCGAGACGATGAGGTACGCCGTCGTGACCCACGCCTGCTGGCTGAGCCCGTGAAGGTCGTCGCCGATGGTTCGGATGGCGGTACCGACGATGGTCTGATCGAGGGCGGAGAGGAACATACCGGCCATGAGGCCGAAGATCACCAGGAGGATCTGGCGATGCGTCATGATCGGTTTGGGTGCGGCCACTGCCGCGCTGGTCTGACTGGACATCTGTCTTCCGTGTCGAGAGTCGTATGAGGGGACGCCCGTCACTTGGAACGTCACACCGGTGTGGGGGCAAAGAATTTTGCGGAGAGTGCAAAGTTACACCCAGTGCGAGTCATTCGGCAACGTGGGACTACGCCCCCGCTATCGCGTTCGCCACAGGCGAACGTTCGGGTGAATCTCCCGAGATCACGCGGTTCGGCGCAGGGTCCCGCAGGTTTTTCACCCCCGGATTGGCCCCCCTGCGGGTGTCGCAAAGGTGCTTGGCGTAGCGTTGACCACGCCGACCCGAACATCCTCCGAATCATCCCGAAGGTCGTATGAGTTCTCTCACCCGTTCCCGCCGCCTGCTCTCCGTCGCCGCAGTCGCTGCTGCCGCCGCGCTCCTCTTCACCGGATGTGCGGGCGAGCCATCCCCAATCATCAAGGCCATGGCGGGCGCCGCCCCTGCTGCCGAGCCGAAGAACGCGACGGTGTCCGGCATCGAGCCCTCCTCGGGCAGCGTGTCCGGAGGGACGGTGACGATCACCGGCGCCAACCTCGAGAAGGTCGCGTCGGTCCAGGTCGGCGGCCAGGCCGCCGCGATCACGCAGGCGACCTCCGACAACGTCGTCGTCACGGTGCCCGCGGCCCGGAGCTTCGCGGCAGGAGCCGTGCCGGTCGCCGTCACCGACTCCGCGGGCCACGCCGTGGCGACCGATGGCAAACCGTACACGTACCAGGTGGTCACGCCCGTCGATCGGCAGCTCGCGTACGCGATGGAGCACTGGAACAACTACAACACCGCCCAGTATGGCGACCTCAACCCCGTCGGCGGAGACTGCGCGAACTTCGTCAGCCAGACGCTGATCGCCCGCGGCTGGCAGATGAACTCCGACTGGTACAACCGCAACGCCGCCGCGAAATGGAGCCCGGCATGGGGCTACGTGCCCGCGATGGACGACTATTTCCGCGGGAATGCAGCGAAGCTCGGGCTCACCGAGTACTCGTTCGACCAGCGCGACAAGATCAAGATCGGCGACATCGTGATGTTCGACTGGAACAACAACGATTCGCTCGACCACGTACAGATCGTCTCCGGCGTGCAGAACGTGAAGGGCACGATCACCATCCAGATGGCCGGCCACAACGAGGACACCGACTATCGCGACCTCGACCACACCATCACGGTCGAGCACCCGGGTGCGACCGGCCACTTCTGGAGCCTGTCGAAGTAGCCCGCGGCAACACGCATAGCTGCGAGTCGCCCGAGCGGGACCGCTGCACGAAGGAGCTATGCTCATCGCGTGAATCTGGGGGGTTCCCGTGGCGCGCGACGGGATGGATGGACGCGCGCGCACAGACGCGGCGCGCTCGCGACGGCCGCGCTCGTCGTGCTGCTGACCCTCACGGGCTGCATGGCGGGGATGCCCGCTGCGCAGCAGCGCCCACCGCATTCCCCGAAACCGGACTCAACCCACGTTCCCCGGGCGGTGCCGACGGAGAGCCCGCCGCCGACCTCCGTGGGCTTCGACCGCACGGCCCAGTCGACCGACGACCCGAACAGCACCTGGGTCGTGGTCAACAAGGCCCGGCCGCTGAACCCGATCGACTTCACCCCGCCCTCCCTCGTCTACCCGGACGTCACCTACGTGAATCGGCAACCGATGCGTCCGGAGGTCGCCGACGCGCTCGTCGCGATGTTCCACGCGGGCAAGACGGAGGCCGACCTGGACTTCTCCGTGCAGAGTGCCTACCGCTCGTTCGAGTCGCAGACGCGCGTCTACGACGACGACGTCGCCCGCCACGGCCAGGCCCACGCCGACAGCGAGACCGCGCGCCCCGGCCACAGCGAGCACCAGACCGGTCTCGCCGTCGACATCAGCGCCGTGCCGGCAAAGTGCTCGCTCGACGCGTGCTTCGCGCAGACCCCGCAGGGCGAGTGGCTGGCCGCCAACGCCTGGAGGTTCGGCTTCCTGTTGCGCTATCCGGCCGACAAGGTCGTTGTGACGGGCTTCACGTTCGAGCCCTGGCACTTCCGGTTCATCGGTGTGCCGCTGGCGACGCAGCTGCGGGCCGCCGGGGTCTCGACCCTCGAAGAGTTCTTCAGCGTCCCGGGCGGGACTGAGTACCACTAGTTGTAGTTCCCCGTGAGGTTGTGAACGCGGGCTGAGGGGACGAGGCCGCCGATTCCGGTGTGGGGTCTGTGGTGATTGTAGTGATGGAGCCAGGTGTCGTAGGTTGCGGCTCTGGCTTCGTCGCTGAGGTAGGCGTGCGCGTAGGCCCACTCGGTGGCCAGGGTGCGGTTGAATCGTTCGACTTTCCCGTTGGTCTGCGGCCGGTAGGGGCGCGTGCGCCGGTGCTTGACTCTCGTGCCGAGAGCGTCGGCGAACAGTTTCGACCGGTAGCACGCACCGTTGTCGGTCATGACCGCGGTGACGGTGATCCCAGCGGCGGTGAAGAACGCGTTGGCGCGCAGCCAGAATCCGGCGGCGGTCTCTTTGCGCTCATCGTTCAGGATCTCCGAGTAGGCCAGCCTGGAGTGGTCATCGATAGCGTGATGCAGGAACGCATAGCCGCGGCCGCGGTGCCGGGACGGTGCTGCTGCCCGCCCCAGGACTCGGTGGCCACCACCATCGGGGATGCGGCCGAGCTTCTTGATATCGACATGGACCAGCTGGCCGGGGCGAGCGTGCTCATAACGGACAGCCCTCGGTTTGCGGATAGGGAGCCCGGTCGCTTGATCGAGGTGGTGCAGTAGCGGCATCCGATACCGGGCCAGCACCCTGCCCACGGTGGAACGGGGAACACCGAGGTGGTAGCTGATCCGATGCGGACCCCACCGCCACCTGAACCGCAACGCCACGATCCGGCGCTCCAACCGGGCCGGACACCGATTCGGGGACGAGTGCGGGCGGGAGGGTCGGTCGGTCATCGGCAAGCCTGCGCGTGCCCGATCGACCCACCGTTTCGCCGTCGCGGGCGAGCACTGGAACCGTTCCGCCACCCGCCGCAATGACCACCCGCGCTCCAGAACCAGCTCGACCAGCCGTCGACGCCCTTCCGGCGTCAACGGTGCATTAGCGTGAGTCACGAAGACCTCCGTTGGCTAGATGTGAGTGTGGTAACCCACATCCTCCACGGAGGCCTTCGCTCACCTCAACCGTTCACAACGTGTCGGGGAACTACAACTAGTCGCCCGCCCCGCCGAGGGGCACGTTAACGCCCCCTAAAACGCGCGGATAAGGACGTTAGCGTGCCCCTCGGCGGTGGCGGCGGCGGTGGGGGAGGCGCGAGGTCAGGCGCCGAGGGCGCCGCCCACGATGCGCTTGGCCTCCTCCTGCACTTCGCGGAGGTTCTCCTCGCCCACGAAGGACTCCGCGTAGATCTTGTAGACGTCTTCGGTGCCGCTCGGGCGGGCCGCGAACCAGGCGTCCGCCGTCTCGACCTTCACCCCGCCGAGTGCGGCGTCGTTGCCGGGCGCGCGGCTCAGCTTCGCCGTGATCGGCTCGCCGGCGAGCTCGGTCGCGGTGATAGCGGCGCCGTCCAGCTTGCTTAGCCGCGCTTTCTGCTCGGGGCTCGCCGGGGCGTCCACCCGCTGGTAGACCGGGTCGCCGAAGCGCGCGGTCAGCTCGCGGTACAGCTCGGACGGTGACTTGCCCGTGACGGCGCGGATCTCGCTCGCGAGCAGCGCCAGGAGGATGCCGTCTTTGTCGGTCGTCCACGCCGATCCGTCGAAGCGCAGGAAGCTCGCCCCCGCGCTCTCCTCGCCGCCGAAGCCGACCGAGCCGTCGATGAGGCCGGGGACGAACCACTTGAACCCGACCGGGACCTCCCACAGCCGGCGCCCGATCGACTCGGCGACGCGGTCGATGATGGAGGACGACACCAGCGTCTTGCCGACCGCTGCGTCCTCCCGCCAGCCCGTGCGCGTGCGGAACAGGTAGTCGATCGCCACCGCGAGGTAGTGGTTGGGGTTCATGAGGCCGCCGTCGGGCGTGACGATGCCGTGCCGGTCGGCGTCGGCGTCGTTGCCGGTGAGGATGTCGAACTCGCCGCTGCGGGCGACGACCGACGCCATCGCCGATGGGCTCGACGGGTCCATGCGGATCTTGCCGTCCCAGTCGAGTGTCATGAAGCCCCACGTGGGGTCGACCTCCGGGTTCACGACCGTGAGGTCGAGCGCGTAGGTGTCGGCGATGGCCTGCCAGTAGCTGACGCTCGCGCCGCCCAGCGGGTCGGCGCCGATGCGGATGCCGCTTTTCCTGATGGCCTCCACATCGATGATGTTCTTCAGATCGGCGACGTAGTTGCCTCGGAAGTCGTAGGTCTCGACGCCGCTCGGCTCGGACATCCGCACGTCGGCCATCCCGTCGGCGATGATCTCGTTGGCGCGCTTCGCGATCCAGCTGGTGGCGTCGGTGTCGGCCGGGCCGCCGTGCGGCGGGTTGTACTTGAAGCCGCCGTCGGCCGGCGGGTTGTGGCTGGGCGTCACGACGATGCCGTCGGCCTGGTCGGGGTGACCGGCCGTGTTGTAGGCGATGATCGCGTGCGACACGGCCGGTGTGGGCACCCAGTCGTCGAACTCGTCGACGAGCACGCGCACCTCGTTGGCGACGAGAACCGCGAGAGCCGTCGTCGTCGCGAACTCGCTGAGCAGGTGGGTGTCGGCTCCGATGAACAGCGGCCCGGTGATGCCCTGCGAGTTGCGGTACTCCACGATCGCCTGAGTGGTCGCCGCGATGTGGTCCTCGTTGAAGGCGGTGTTCAGCGACGAGCCGCGGTGGCCGGAGGTGCCGAACACCACCCGCTGCTCCGGGATGCTCACGTCGGGTTTGAGCTCGTAGTATGCGCGCCGCAGGGCGTCGACGTCGATGAGGTCGGAGGGCTGCGCGGGGGTGCCTGCTCGTTCGTCCATGCGACTACTCTTCCACGGCGGCGGGTCACGAGCGAGAGTGCGCACCCTGCTGCCTCGGTAAGCTGATCGCCATGTCCAGCGCCCCCGCCGACCCCACCGCCGAGCTGCCCGCCTCCGTCGATGAGGTCTACAGCTTCCTGGGGCCGTCCGGCACCTTCACCGAGGCGGCGCTCGCCCAGGTGCCCGAGGCCCGTGGCAAGAGTTGGCGCGCGGTCAACAACGTGGGGGAGGCGCTCGCCGACGTGGTCGCCGGCCGGAGCGTCGCGGCGATGATCGCCATCGAGAACTCCATCGAGGGCGGGGTCTCCGTCGCTCAGGACGCCCTGGCCACCATCCCGGGCCTGCGGATCGTCGGCGAGTATCTGGTGCCCGTGAACTTCGTGCTGGTGGCCCGGCCTGGCACCACCCTCGACGACGTGCGAACGGTCAACGCGCACCCTGTCGCCTACGCGCAGTGCCATCAGTGGCTGGACGCGCACCTCCCCGCCCATGGGCACCTCCCGGCGTCGAGCAACGTGGCCGCCGCCGCCTCGCTGTTCGAGGGCAGCACCGCCGACGCCGCCATCGCCCCGCCGGGGATCGTCGACCATCACGACGTGACCGTGCTCGCCGAGAACATCGGCGACAACCCGAACGCCGTGACCCGCTTCGTGCTGGTGAGCACCTCCCGCAGCGTGCCCGCGCCGACGGGCGCCGACAAGACCAGCCTGATCGCCGAGCTGCCCGACGACCGCCCCGGATCGCTGCTCGACCTCCTGGAGGAGTTCTCCACGCGCGGCATCAACCTCAGCCTCATCGAGTCCCGCCCGATCGGGGACGCCCTCGGCCGGTACCGGTTCGTCATCGACGCCGACGGCCACATCCACGACGAGCGCGTCGGAGACGCCCTGCTCGGCCTGCGGCGGTTCAGCCCGTCGGTGGTCTTTCTGGGGTCGTACCCGCGCGCCGACGGCGCGCGCGTCGAGTTCGACCAGCGCTACCGCGACGAGGTGTTCACCGAGGCGCGTGCGTGGCTGGAGACGCTCGTCGACGAACCCGGTGCCGGTTGGACCTCTCGCGGGTAAGCTGCGCTGCAGGAGGTCGGGATGATCGTGGACGACGAGCAGAAGGACGCAGCACGCGGCTTCGATCCCCGCTACGACCCGCAGTTCCAGCGCGGCTACCGGCCGCAGCCCGGCGAACGGCCGCGCACCCGCATGCGCACGGCGCCTGCACCGACCACAGCACCTTCGACAGCGCCGACGACAGCGGTCGGGCCCGAGGAGGCCCGCTCGCGGTCGCGGGACGACGACGTGGTGCCACCGGCGGAGGCCGCGGCGATGTCGATGAACCCGGGCGCCCTCCCGCGCGTCACCCCGGGCGCTGGTGACACGGCGCCGGACGCTCCCGCAGCCGTCGCCCCAGTGGCCGAGCGCGCCGAGCTCGTCCGCGCCTACGCCGTGCCGGCGCCGAGCCTCCTCGACCGGCTCGAACTCTCCCCGCGGCGCAACCCGCTCGTCCTCGCCCTCTGGCTGGTCGGCGGCGGGCTCGTGGTGCTGGGAATCGTGCTCTATTCGGTGTCGGTGAGCCTCTCGTACACCGGCTCGACCCCGTCGACCGACGTCGGGTCGCTCGTGATCTCCCAGCTGGGCTGGATGCTCGCCGGGCCGATGATCACGATCGGGCTCGCCACCCTTGTCGGTTTGCTTTTCCTCACGGCGCTCGCGGGACGGAGCCGGCCGGCCGGCCGGTCGGGTGAGGACGAGGCGATGAGCGCCGACCACGAGAACCCCCGCGGCTTCTGAGCCCAGCGGATCCTCGTGCCGACCGCGGAGACGCGCCCCTGGGTGGTCGTGCTCGCCGATCGACCCGCCGGAATCAACGGGCATTAGCGGCAAGACAAGAGAGACCTCCGTGGTCTCGAGGGAACCTAGACAGCTCCAACTCGACCCCGGAGGTCTCTCCCCTGGTCTACAACGATCCGGTCAGAACACTTAGACGCTCCTCCCTCGTCTGCGGAGCAGCAGGAGCAGGGCCGCGCCGAGCCCCGTAGAGAGGGCTGCCGCCGCAGCGAGCCCCGTCGCCTCGAGAGTGCTTCCAGTGTTGGCCAGCACCGCCGTGGGCGCGGCCGGCGTCGGTGCTGGCGGCTCCGGTGACGGCGCGGGCGGAACCACGGCGGCGAGGGTGGCCGTGACCGGCGCGGAGTCCGGGTAGCCGAAGTCGGGTGCAGCCGGATCGGCCTGAGCCGCGACGAACGTGTGGCTGCCGATGCTCAACGCAGGCGAGACCGTGCACGACCAGGTGCCGTCAGCGAGCGCCGTCGTCGTGCACACTGTCGCGCCGTCGGCGGTGACCGTCACTGTGTTCCCCGCGCCTGCGGTGCCGGACAAGGTAGGAGTGCCGGAGGTCAGCGTGGCGCCGTTCACGGGCGAGGTGATCACCGGTGCGGGCGCGGTCCATTCGAGCGTTACGATCCCCGCGGTCTTCGCCGGGCTTCCGCCTCCTAATGTCAGTACTCCGCCGGTCACCGTCGCGCCGATGAAGCCCGATCCGCCGCCGCCGCCGGCGTCCATATTGGCCGGTGCGCCGTCTGGCTGCTCCTGTCCGCCGCCTCCTCCGAAGAACCCGCCTCCGCCTCCACCGCCGCCGTCGGCCGCGGTCCCGGCGCCGGCATTGCCGCCGTTGCCTCCAACGAACTGTGTCCCGGCCGTCGCGGCGGGGCTGCCTGCAGCCCCTCCGGAGGTCTGCGTGCCTCCGCCTCCGCCGCCTGTTCCGTTTCCGGACGTGCCGTTCGCGCCGTCGGTTCCGCCTCCTGCTCCGCCCGCGGGAACTGGGCCGCCGCTGCCATCGGCGCCGCCTCCGCCGCCGGCCACGAGGAGGGGCGGCGAGGTGAGGGCCGCGCCCGACCAGATGGCCGACATCCCTCCGCCGGTGCCGCCGGTGCCGCGGCCGCCCGTGCCGCCCGCGCCGCCGCCGCCGTATCCGGAATCGTCACCCACCATCACGGTCAGAGTCTGACCGCCCGTGACGGGAATGACCCCGGTGGCTCCGCCGCCCGGGCCGCCGTTGGAGGTCGCATCGGTTCCGTCAGCGCCGCCCGCGCCGGCCAGGGTCGCACTGATGCTGGTGACGCCCGCGGGAACCCGGAACGTCTGGTCTCCGCCGGTGGAGGTGTATTCGACGCAGTTCGTCGCGGGTGCCGTCGGCGTGCACGCCGACGTGGCCGCGCTGGCCGGGCTCAGCCCTCCCGCGATCATGGTCACTCCCGCGATGATGCCGAGCGCCGCTCCCGCTCTCCAGCCGGACCCTGCGGGGCCTGTACGTTGCCCGCCGGGATCGCTCAGCGTCCACGTTCGTGTGCTCGTCATCGAATACTCCGTTCGTCCGTTGGCAGTCTCGCCGATCACTATCCTCGACCCGAGGGGGAGGGTGTGACAAGGGGAGAAGGTGGTGAAGGCAGCGAGCGAGGGGGCGACGAGCCGGAGCGGATGCGCTGAAGCATCGACTCCGGGCGTGTGGACTTCGCCGAGTTCCGACGCGGCGAGGACGCCCGCATCAGTTGCGGACGTCCTCTCAGCGGAAGCGGAACCGGTCGGCGGAGCTCAGGACTCCACGCGCCGGCGCAGCCGGATGCAGAGCAGCACGCTCCCGAGGGCGATGACCGCCGCACCGGCCCACGCCGCACCGGTGGTGTCGGTGCTTCTGCCCGCCGCGGCCAGGTCTGCGACGGGATGCGTCGCGGTCGGCAGGGTGCTCGGGACCGGCGCCGGAGCAGGGTCCGGCGTCAGGATCGGAGCATCGGACAGCTCGACGCCGTGACGCCCGATGGTGTGGCCGTCGGCCATGTGCAGGACCGTGAGCGGCGTGTCCGTGACTGGTGTCTCGGACTCGCATGACCAGGCGCCGTCGCCGTTGGCTCTCGCCGAGCATACGGCGGCTCCGGAGGCGTCGAAGACCGTGATCACCGCGCTGGCAGTGCTGATGCCGTTGCGGGTGACGGTGTCGTTGTCTCCCTTCACGCAGGTGATCTGAGCGGGCTGCGTGGGCAGAAGCACGGTCGGCGACACCTTGCCGCTGGGATCGGTCTGCGTGACCGTCGCCGGCAGCGCGCCGCCCGCAGAGCGGCACGCCCACGAACCATCGGCCTGGACGGTCGCCGAACAGATCGGCACGCCGTTGCCGTCCCTGACCGACACCTCCGCGTGTGCCTCGCCGGATCCTCCGCAGACGACGCCTGTGGTGGGGTCGGCGAAGCAGACGACGTCGCCCGGCGCTGCAGGCGGAACCGTGTCCACCGTCACGATGAGCGGAGCCGAGTCCGTATAGACCGGAGACGCACTGGATGGGTCGTCCGTCAGCGACGGCGACGAACGTGTGATCGCCCTCGGCAAGCGGAGGCGAGACCGTGCACAGCCAGTAACCGCCCGCCGGCACGACGACTGTGCACACCGGCGTACCGTCGACGGTCAGGGTCACAGTGTTTCCAGGGGTCCCCGTGCCGATGAGGATCGGCTCCGCCGACACGAAGGATCCGGCAGCGGGCGATGTGATGACGGGAGCGGGCGCGGCCCGTCCGACGACGGGCGCCTCCGACGCATCCGCCGTCGCCCCGGCTTCGGCGGTGTCCGCCGCGACCTGCTCATCTCCCTCTTCGCTGCTCGGTCCGGAGTCGGAGGTCGTGCCGTCCGCTTGTTCCCCTTCATCCGCCACACCGTCGTCCGCCGCACCATCGGCAGGGGTGCCTGCGTCATCCACCGGCAGCGAGACCATGGGACCTTCTGCGTCCTCGGCCGTCTCGGCCAGGAACTGCTCATCCTCTCCGGGCGTGGCCCGTTCGACGCAGCCCGTCGTCTGCGCGGTGGGAGCGCACACCGTTCGGTCCCCCTCCAGATCGGCGCAGCATGTGATCCCACGATTGAGAATGAAGGGGGTGAAGCTGGAGTGAGAGCGCCGATCGCAGCGGGCCGGCGGGCTGCTTACCGCGGCACCCGCACGCGCAACCCCTGCGGATCGACGGTCAGATCGAGGCCGACCACGTCACCGAAGCCGTCGCCATCGAGCTGGAACGGCTCCGGCTCGTCCAGGCGTACCGTGACGGAGCGGCCGCGCAGGTAGCTCAGCTGCGCGCGGCCCGCCCGGTTCGTGAAACGAATGATCCTGCGGCCGAGCGCGCTCTTGCGCAGCACCCGGTTCTCCCAGGTGACCTTGCGCCAGATCGCCAGCCAGCCGAACACCGTCGCCGGCTGCAGCACCGCGAGGTCGAGGAGGCCGTCGTCGACCTCGCTGTCGGGGATCAGCTCCAGGTTGCCGGGCAGTGTTCCGCAGTTGGCGAAGAGGATCGTGCTGACGTGCGCGGTGCGCTCGCGATCGTCGTCGATCCGGAATCGCACGCGCACCTTCTTCGACCGCGGCAGGGCGCGGAAGGCCGACTCGACGTAGGCGACCCAGCCGAGCCGCTTCTTGAGTTCGGGCCGGGCGGTCGCGATCAAGCGGGCGTCGATGCCCATGCCCGCCATCACTAGGAACGCGTGCTCCGTGCGCTCGCCGTCGACGCGCTCCGCCGTGGCCACGCCGATGTCGATGCGGCGGGTGACGCCGTCGAACGCTACCGCGCAGGCGTCCTCGATGTTGCCGTACGGGATGCCGATGTTGCGGGCCAGGAGGTTGCCGGTGCCGCCGGGCAGGATGCCGAGCGTAGCCTCCTGGTTGCGCAGCGCCTCCGAGACCGCGCGCACCGTGCCGTCGCCTCCAGCGGCGAGCACGAGCTCGGCTCCGTTCTCGAGGGCCTGGCGTGCTTGTCCCTGGCCGCCGTCGTCCGCCGTGGTCTCCAGCCAGATCAGTTCGATGTCGCCGATGTCGGCCGCGCGGGCCTCCACGGCCGCCCGAACCCGGGGCACGTCGACACGGACCGGGTTGTAGACGACCGCCACCGTGGTGACCTGTGGCCCCTCCCGATCGCTCACGGGATCACGTTACCCGACGGCGATAAGCTGGGGCGGTGATCGATCCCGTCCTCCTGCGCGAGCGCCCCGATGTCGTCCGACGATCCCAGGAGGCGCGCGGTGGCTCCGTGCAGTTGGTGGACGAAGCGCTGCAGGCCGACGTCGAGCGCCGCGCCGCGATCACCGCTTTCGAGGAGCTCCGCGCGGAGCAGAACGCGTTCGGCAAGCAGGTCGCTCAGGCGCCCAAAGACCAGAAGCAGGCGCTCGTCGCGCAGGCCCAGCGGCTCGCCGGCCGCGTGAAGGAGGCCCAGCGAGCGGCCAACACCGCCGAAGCGCACTTCGCTGCGATACTGCGGAACATCGGCAATCCAATCGTCGACGGCGTCCCCAGCGGCGGCGAGGACGATTTCGTGGTGCTGAAGGAGGTCGGCGCAATCCCGGAGTTCGACTTCGAGCCGCGCGACCACCTCGAGCTCGGCGAACTGCTCGGCGCGATCGACATGGCCCGCGGCGCCAAGGTGTCCGGCGCCCGGTTCTCGTTCCTGCGCGGCGTCGGCGCGCGCCTCGAGATCGCGCTGATGAACATGGCGCTCGACAAGGCCGTCGCGAACGGCTTCGTGCCGATGATCACTCCGACCCTGGTCAAGCCCGAAGTCATGCAGGGCACCGGCTTCCTCGGCTCGCACGCCGACGAGGTCTACCACCTGGGCAACGACGATCTCTACCTCACCGGGACGAGCGAGGTCGCGCTCGCCGGCTATCACGCCGACGAGATCCTCGACGTCGCCGAGCCGCTGCGCTACGCAGGCTGGTCCACCTGCTACCGGCGGGAGGCCGGCTCGGCGGGCAAGGACACGCGCGGCATCATCCGCGTGCATCAGTTCACCAAGCTGGAGATGTTCGTCTTCACTCTGCCTGAGAACGCGGAGGCAGAGCACGCCCGCCTGCTCGCGTGGCAGGAGGAGATGATGCAGGCCCTCGGGCTCAGCTATCGCGTCATCGACACCGCGGCGGGCGACCTCGGGTCGAGCGCCGCGCGCAAGTACGACGTGGAGGCGTGGATCCCGACGCAGGGCCGCTACCGCGAGCTGACCTCCACCTCCAACTGCACGACGTTCCAAGCGCGCCGGCTCGAGATCCGGTACCGCACCGAGAGCGGCAAGACGGCCCCGGTCGCGACCCTCAACGGCACGCTCGCGACCACGCGGTGGCTGGTCGCCATCCTCGAGACCCACCAGCGGGCCGATGGATCGGTCCTGGTTCCCGAGTCGTTGCGCCCGTACCTGGGCGGTCTCGACGTGCTGGAGCCGATCGCGTCGTGAGCACCGTGTCCGAGAGCGACCGCCTGCTGATCGCGATCGACGTCGATGGCACCCTCATCCACGAGGACGAATCCGTCGGCGACGCCGTGCTCGAGGCGGTGACCCGTGTACGGGAGGCGGGCCACGAGGTCATGCTGGCCACAGGCCGCAGCTGGGAGACGGCGCGACCGATCCACGAGAAGTTCGGTCTGACCAGCCGGTTCGTGGTCTGCGCAAACGGCGCCCTCACGATGATGCGCGACGAAACCGTCGAAGGTGGTTACAGGCGAGAGTTCATCGAGACGTTCGACCCGACGGAGGTGTTGCGCACCATTCGCCCGCACCTGCCGTCCGGCAGCTTCATGGTGGAGGACCCGACTGGCTTCCGCCGCTATACCGAGGGAATGACCGACTGGGAGCTGGTCAACGCGGAACAGGTCGGGTTCGACGAGCTCAGCGAGCATCCGGCGACCCGTGTCGTCGTCATCTCGCCGCAGCACGACGAGGAGGAGTTCCTCGCGATCGTCGACCGCATGGGTCTGCAGCGGGTGAGCTACTCGATCGGCTGGACCGCCTGGCTCGACATCTCGCCGGACGGCGTCAGCAAGGCCACGGCGATGGAACGCGTACGGCACGCGCTCGACATCCCTCTCTCGCGCCTGGTGGCCGTCGGCGACGGCCGCAACGACCTCGAGCTGCTCCAATGGGCAGGCGCCCAGGGGCGGAGCGCCGCGATGGGGCAGGCTCCGGACGAGGTCAAGGCGGTAGCGACGGAGGTCACGGGCCCGGTCGCCGACGACGGTCTGGCCGCCGTTCTACGGACCCTCTGACGTCGCGCCGGCCGCCCGGTCACGGCAACGCACCTCCCGATTCGTACGCTGACCAGGACCTCCATCGCCCAGAGCATTTCCAGGAGGCTGTGCCAGAATTACAGGTGGTGTGCGCTTTCGCAGGCGCCGCTTTTCGCCGTCGTCCGACGAGAGGGAGTGAATGGACGAGATGCCCACCCGCGCTCAGGCGCGAGCTCACGAGAAGTCCGCCGGTCCATCCGTCGCCCGGCACGGACGCCTCAAGCGGCACCACCCGTTCAAGACCGTCGCCGCCCTCCTCGCGGGCGTTCTCGCCGTCGCCGGCATCAGCACGGCCGGCGTAGCGGCCTACGCGGCATACGACGTCCTGACCAGCCTCAAGCCGGCCGTCAAGCTCGTCGACTCCAAGGGCAAGGTCGTGACTCCGGGCGTCGGCGCGATGGGCGGCGCCTTCAACGTCCTCCTCGCCGGCAGCGACTCCGGCGGCGGCAACGCGGCATATGGCGAGCGCGGTGAGAGCCTCAACGACGTGACGATGCTGCTGCACGTCTCGGCCGACCACAAGAACGCCACCGTCATCAGCTTCCCCCGCGACATGTACGTCGCCATCCCGTCCTGCCCCGACCCCCAGGGCGGCAGCTTCGACTCGATGAGCCGCCAGAAGATCAACAACAGCCTCAGCTACGGCGGCCTGGCGTGCACCGTTCTCACGGTCGAGAAGCTGACCGGCCTCGAGATCCCGTACGCAGGCGTCATCGAGTTCGACGGCGTGATCGAGATGTCGAACGCCGTGGGCGGCGTCTCCGTCTGCGTCGCCGGCGACATCTTCGACCCGTACACCGGTCTCGACGTGAAGGCGGGCGAGAACACCCTCCAGGGTCAGCAGGCGCTTGCGTTCCTCCGCACGCGCCATGGCGTCGGCGACGGCTCCGACCTCGGCCGCATCAGCAACCAGCAGGTGTTCCTGTCCGCGCTCGTGCGCACCATCAAGAGTGCGGACACGCTGGCCAACCCGGTCAAGGTCTACGGGCTCGCGAAGGCGGCGACCAGCAACATCGCCCTGTCCGAGAGCCTCAACAACCCGACGACCATCGCCTCCATGGCCATGGCGCTGAAGAACATCGACGTGTCGAAGGTCGTGTTCGTGCAGTACCCGAACCACTACGAGGACGACGGTGTGGCACCCACCAAGGACGCCGCCGACACGCTGATGCAGGCGCTCAAGGACGACAAGTCGGTCACGCTGACCGGCGACACCGGAGTGGGGTCGGAGGCCGACCCGAACGCGCCGGCGACGCCTGCTCCGGATGCTGGGGCGACACAGGCGCCTGCCGATGGGGCGACGACGGCACCGACCGACGGCTCGTCTGTGGAGCTCCCGTCCGACGTTCACGGTCAGACGGCCGCGGAGGTCACCTGCTCGAAGCCCTACCAAGACTGACGGGAGCGCTCGACTGCGCACGGCGGGAATGGCTCGCGGTGGTGCAGACTTGACGTGAGTGGAGGTTCGTCCTCCGACGTTGTTCCATCGTGTATCTACCTCGCGCCGGCTCGCCCGGCGGACCAAGGCGGCACTTGAAGCCCGCGGTCCGCCGCGGATGACAGAAGGCCTGAAGACACGCATGACGCGAACGACCCCCTCCCGGGATGCGCAGCAGCAGCCGGCCACGCTGTTGCACGCCGCCGGATTCTCGTACTTCCCCGTCGCCCTGTTGGCGCGCCTCCCATACGCCATGATGGTGGTCGGTGTGCTGACCCTCGTGGTCTCGGCACGCGGCGCGCTGTCGCTCGGCGGGCTGACCTCGGCGATGGTCGGCGTCGGAACGGCGATCTTCGGCCCGCTGATCGGCGCGGCGGCCGACCGGGTCGGCCAGCGCGGTGTCGTGCTGGCGGCCGGGATCGCCAACAGCGTCGCGCTTCTGGCGATGGCGTGGGTCGCGTTCAGCGCGTCGCCCGACTTCGTCGTCCTGATCGTCGCCTTCGTCATCGGCGCGACGGCTCCGCAGGTGTCGCCGATGTCGCGCAGCCGGCTGGTGGGCATCATCGCGAGCCGGCTCCCCGGTGACCGTCACGCCGCCGTGCTCAACGGCACGATGGCGTACGAGTCGGCCGCCGACGAGGTCGTGTTCGTGTTCGGGCCGTTCATCGTCGGCCTCCTCGCGACGACGCTGAACCCGGCTGCCCCGATCATCGGCGCCGCCGTGTTGACGGTCGTGTTCGTCTCCGCGTTCGCGCTGCACCGCAGCGGGTCCGCGCGCCCGACGGCCGACGACGGCCTCCCGGTGCGGCAGGCTCCCGCGCACGAGCTGTTCCGGCCGGGGCTGGTGGCCGTCACCGTCGGGGTGCTCGGGATGGGCCTGTTCTTCGGGTCGATGCTCACCGCCCTGACGTCGTTCTTGTCCGACTTCGGCCACCCGGAGCAGGCCGGTCTGGTCTACGGCGTGCTGGGTGTCGGCTCCGCGGCCCTCGCGCTGGGCATGGCGTGGTTCCCGCTGCGCTTCGCGCTGCGCTGGCGCTGGCTGACCTTCGCCGGCCTCCTCGCGGCCTCGACGCTGGCGCTGCCGTTCGCGACGACGGTTCCCGGTGTGATCCTCGTGCTCCTGATCGCCGGCTTCGGCGTCGGACCGACGCTGGTCACGCAGTACAGCTTCGGCGCCGAGCGCAGCCCGGTGGGCCGCTCGGCCACCGTGATGACGATTCTCGGTTCGGCGGTCATCCTCGGCCAGTCGGCGTCGTCGGCACTGGTCGGCGCCCTGGCGCAGAGCGCGGGCACGCACGTGGCGATGTTCGCCCCGCTCGTCTCTGCGTTGGTCGTGCTCGCCGCAGGCGTCGCGAACGTCTTCCTGACGGGTCGGCGGGCGCTCTGAGTGCTGCGACCTCGTGCGATTAGCGGCGAATGTCGCGTTCGGCAGCGCGGTGCGTGCCATTCACGCCGGATGTCGCGTTCGGCGGCGTTCGCTAGACTGCAACGACGCCGGTTCGCCGGCGCCGGGAGGGCTGTCCGAGCGGCCGATGGAGCCAGTCTTGAAAACTGGTGGGCAGAAATGTCTCGTGGGTTCGAATCCCACGCCCTCCGCCAGGTGAACACTGGGGTTGCGGAGTGCTCGAGGCTCGGTCGTCTTTTAGGGCGCTGAGGGGAATCCGCTCCAAAAACCCTAGAACTAAGGATCCCGACGACAGCTCCTCGCGTTGGCAATCCACGCGGACGCTGGCCGTCGTCAGCGCCGCTATCTCCGAAGGTCCCCCCTTGGCTAACGCTGCGATTGTTTGAGTACGATTGAGCGCATGGCGAGGTGGCAAAGCGAATCAGACACGCGAATCGCTTCAACGACACCAGCCCGGAACGCGTGTGTACCTGGCTTCGTACAGCGGATTGAACACAGGTGCCATGCGACTCTCAGCTGAATTCGCGAAGAGTCTTCCATTTCGCGAGTCGGCCGATTTGGTTGTGTCAAGGCCGCTTTTTGAGATGCCTCTATTGATTTCCGAGCGCGCATTAGCTGACAGCGCGGGCGTCTTGGCGGCCTACTCCGAATCGATTTTGGTAGCAGGTCACACCCCCGCGATGGAAGTGATCGCGATGCCGAAGAAGGGATACGGACCGCGACCGATCGGTGTATTGTCGCCAGTCGCGAGAGCGATCTATGAATCGATCGTGGGTCTGCTTGGGCCGTACCTACCGATACCCTCGCGAGACCAGGGCATCGCGGTGCACCGTGCATTTGGTATTGCGGACGCAGGGTCTGAGGCAGTGCGTATTGTTGATATGGATATTGCGGCCTGCTACGAGTATGTCGATCACGGCATTCTTGCTGATGAGCTCATGATGCAGAGCCTTGACGCTGCTGCCACGTATGCTCTAGTTGAGTTTCTTGGCCACCTGTTCCCGAGAGGCGTTGGTCTTCCTCAAGCGCTGACTGCCAGCCATCTTCTCGCCGATGTGTACCTCGACCGTTTGGAGCGGGGCATTCTTCGAGCAGGCTACGAAGTGAATCGATTCGCCGACGATTTCCGACTTGTGGTGCCCGACTGGGCTGCCGCGCATCGCGCTATCGAGCTGGTTGTTGAAGAAGCGCGTGCGGTCGGTTTGACTCTCGCTGATGGCAAGACACGAATTCAATCGGTGCAGCAGCTGCGCGAAGGTGAGCGGACTCGGGAGACCTTGTTCGATCAGTACCGGGCGCGTGCCGCCGACGGTTTACGCTCGATTGAGTTTGTGCACAACGGCTATGACGACTTAACCGTGGAGGAAATCGATGCGCCAGATGAGCAGGTCGACTTTGCTGCGTTGAAGAGCATCGTAGAGGACTGGGTCAAGAGCGACCGTGAGCAGCGAACTCTCCATTCGTCCTTTGGCTCGCGGGCACTCGGTGTGCTCCGAGGAGCACCTGAGAGACTTCCGGACGATTGGCTCCTTGAGATCGTGGCCCGCGAGCCTCCCTATCTGCGTAATGTCTTGTTCTATCTAGACGGGCGTCCCGAGCACCGCGAGAACTGGGCGACGCTTACGCGTCTCGTCGCTCTTCCAAGGACTTCCTCGTGGGCCCGAGTGTGGCTATTGAGGAGTGCGGAGAGCCTAGTCACTCCAAGTTCAGCCGGTCGATCTGAATTCGATAGCTGGGCTGAGAGCTGCCTCGATGATAAATCTGAGGTGGTTCGGGCAGAGGCGGCGTGGTCGCTGGCGTTGGTAGGGAGGGTCACGCCGGATCGGATTGCCCGATTATTCGTGGAATCGACCAGCATCACGCAATGTGGTGTGGCTGCGGCTGCAGGCAAGCTCGATGGGGACACTACCTCCCGATTGGGCAAGGCGTTGCGCGCAGATTCTCAGCTTGTGAGGGCTGCATATAGGTGGGGCGTGGCGAATGAGAGTTGACGGACTGATCGACGCCGACGCAGAGTTAACCGTTCAGCGTATTGCATCGGCGCTTGTTGATGTCACGCATGCGGAGTCTGTTGTTATGAGTGCGGTGGCTACGACTGAAGCGTACGTTGATGCGACCATTCAGCGGTTGGTCGATGAAGCGTCGGTTCAGCGGTCGCTTTTCGGGAAGTTCATGGTCGAGAGATCGACCGCCGGATTCAAACAATCTTGGGTATCGCGCCAGGACGTTCTGCGCGATGGGTTTGGAATTGTCATTGAGCCGCAGAAGCTTGTGCAGCACTTGACGTTGGTGGTCGAGATCAGAAACGTACTTGCTCATGGTGATGGTTTACTGACGTCCTTACAGACCGCCAATTGGTCTCGGGCGATTGAGCTCCGCCGCAACCTCGAACGGAAGCTGGGCGTTTTGATCGACGGTCGGAGGGTTACAATCACGCAGAACTCAGTCAGGATTTCTACTAGGATCCTCATCGACTATGTGCTCGCTCTAGGTGCGGCAACAGCGGTATTGCTCAATGACTCCAACAGCAAGTCACTTCCGCGTCGCACCTGACGAGTGGCGTCTTCTACGATTGGACCGCGTTAGAGGTCGCGCCGATAGGTAGGGGTGTGGCGTTGGCGTAGGGCAGGCACGAGCCCTGTTAAACACGGTTTCGACCAAGATTCCGTCGTTGCCCAGGAGTGCTCGTGCCTGCTGTTCCATCTTCCATCATCGAGCCCATTTGGGCGCAGTTCGAAGCGTTGATCCCACCCGTCGTGGACGAGCACCCGTGGGGTGGCCACCGGCCGAGGATCCCGGACCGGATCGTGTTCGACAAGCTGATCCAGGTACTCGTCCTCGGTGCCGCGTACGAGAAAATCGCCGACCACACCTGCTCGGCCACCACGATCCGCCGCCGCCGCGACGAATGGATCACCGCGGGACTCTTCACCGAACTGGAACGGCTCTGCCTAAACGGGTACGAGAAGATGATCGGCCTGGATCTGGCGACCTGTCCGTGGACGGGTGCATCGTGAAAGCACCCTGCGGAGGTGAGGCCGCGGGCAGATCCCCGGTAGACCGGGGAAAGCAGGGCACGAAACGCTCGGTCCTGGTCGATGGCGGCGGGATCCCGCTCGGCGTCGTCGCAGCGCCAGCGAACCGGCACGACTCGCCCCTGCTCGCCCCGACCCTGGAGAAGCTGGCCCGGTTCGGGTTCGACCTGCCCGAGCAGATCACCGTGCACCTGGACGCCGGCTACGACTCGGGCAAGACCCGCAACCTGCTAAGCAGCCTCGGCTGCGACTGGGTCATCAGCAAGAAGGGCACCCCGCTCCAGGCCGGCGCCCGCTGGGTCGTGGAACGCACGAACTCCTGGCACAACCGCGGCTTCAAGAAGCTCCACATCTGCACCGAACGCCGCGTCCGCGTGATCGACGCGTTCATCGCCCTCGCCAACGCCAACATCATCGTCCGCCGACTACTTCGCGAAGGATGGAAACGCCACCGCTGGCACGGCAGGAGCGCCCGACAACCCTGACCTATCGGCGGAAGCTCTTAGAACAACAGCCAGACTTTCCCACTTCGAATCCCACGCCCTCCGCGAGAGGTGAAACCGCTGATCCCTTCTGTTTACGGGGTCCGGGGCTTCGCCAAATGTCCTGTCGTGTCTCAGGACATCGGTGGCACTTCACCTGGATGTGTCTTGCGATCGCATTGTGGCCGTGGTCTGTCGTACCTGGGGTCGGGCCTCAGTTGACCAGCCGCCCGGCCGCGTCGCGCGCGCTCACCCGGTGCTGGCTGAGGATCGAGATGCGGTTGAAGGTGTTGATCGCCACGGCCATCCATTCCGCGGCGACGTAGGCGGACTCGCCGAGCACCGCGCGGGCGCCGGCGAGGTCGGCGCGCGAGTCCTCCGTCAGCGGCAACCGCGTCGCCGCCTCCGCGATGGCGAGCACCGCACGTTCCCGCTCGTCGTAGAGCTCCGCGTCCCGCCAGTCAGAGAGCATGTCGAGCTTCTGCTGGGGGATGCCCGCCTTCCTGGCCTCACGCGAGTGGAGGTCGAGGCAGTAGGCGCACGCGTTCAGCTGGGAGGCGCGCACCTTGATGAACTCCGTCTCCTGGACCGACAGCCCGCTCTCGAGTGCTGCCTCCGCCACGACGGTCGACCAGGCTCTGGCGGCTTGCCATACCTCGGGCATGGACTTGTCCAGGTAGGAGGTCATGCTCGTCAGCCCGCCGTCTCGGCGTTCGCTCGTCGCATCAGGATGGCCCGCCAGCCGTCGGGGAGTCGGCTCGCCGGGCCGGGGACGCTCTGGTCGTCCGGATGACTCGTCGGGGACGCGAGCATGGGACCCTCCACGTACTGGTCGGTGCGGAAGTCCCAGAACCAGTCTTCGCTCGGCTCGAAACTCTGGATGTAGCGGTGACCGGTCGCTGCCGCGTGCGCGCGAGCGTGCCGCGCGAGCGAGTCGTCGCAGCAGCCGACGTGGCCGCATTCGGCGCAGCGGCGCAGGTGCACCCACCAACTGCCGTCTCGCTCGCACTCGACGCAGCCGGCTCCGCTCGGCGGGACGCTCGGGTCGATTCCGTCGGTCATCGCCTCACACTATAGTCCGTGCATTCGACGGACGATCCTCGACCCATGAGCCAGCCGCGGCCATCCCAGCGTTCAGAGCTCAGCGCGTCCGACGCGTACGCCGCCTCCGCACCACTCCGATCACGATCAGCGCGACCCCCAGCACCAGCACGATCGGCCCGATTGTCGCCCAGAGCGGCGAGCCGCTCATCGCCGAGCCGCCCAGCACGTCGATACCCTGCAGCGTCCAGACCAGACCGATGGCGGCGAGGATCACGCCGGGGATGACGAACGGCAGGCTCGACTTCATGGTCCACAGACTAGGCCTGTGACGCGTCGGCGTGACTGCTGGATCCTGGATGAGTCGGCCCAGCGTGCTCCTGCCGCTGTATGTTCGAACCACCGATACCGTTGCGGAACGGAGTGGAACGATGACGTTTTTCGACCCTTCAGCGTGGGGCGGTCGCCTCTACAGCGGCGGCTGGGTGACCGGGCGCGGCGGGGAACATACTGTCGTAGAGCCGGCCACCGGCTCGGCGATCGGGACGTACGCGGAGGCCTCCCGCGAGGATCTCTCGCGGGCCGCCGCCATCGCCGAACAGGCGCAGCGCTCCTGGGAACAAGTGCCTCCCGACGAGAAGGCGGCCATCCTCCGCCGGGCCGGCTCGCTCATCGACGAGCACGCCGACGTGCTGGTCGACTGGCTCGTGCGAGAGGCGGGGTCCGGGCAGGGCAAAGCCCACTTCGAAGCGGGGCTCGTCTCCTCCGAGTTCTTCCTGGCTGCCGGCACCGCGCTCGCGCCCTACGGACAGTTGCTGCGCAGCGCCAAGCCGCGTCTCAGCTTGGCCCGTCGCCGGCCCGTGGGCACGGTGGGCGTGATCTCGCCGTTCAATTTCCCGGGCATCCTCTCCGCACGGTCGATCGCACCGGCGCTCGCGCTGGGCAACGCGGTCATCCTCAAGCCCGACCCGCGCACCGCGGTGTCCGGAGGCCTCCTCCTCGCGGCCGTGCTCGAGGAGGCCGGGCTGCCGGAGGGCGTCTTCCAGGTGCTCCCCGGCGGAGCGCCGATCGGCGTCGCCCTCATCGAGGAGCCGAGCGTGCGGGTGATCTCGTTCACCGGGTCCACGGCCGCCGGAAGGGCGGTCGGTGAGTTGGCCGGCCGGCTGCTCAAGCGGGCGCACTTGGAGCTGGGCGGCAACAACGCGCTCATCGTGCTCGACGACGTCGACGTCCCTGCCGCAGTGTCGGCGGGGGCCTGGGGCTCGTTCCTGCACCAGGGCCAGATCTGCATGACCACCGGGCGGCACCTCGTTCACGAGCGGATTTACGACGAGTACGTCGAGCGCCTCGCCCGCACGGCGGAGGGCCTCCGAGCCGGAGACCCGACCACCGGCACCCCGCTCGGCCCGCTGATCGACGCGGGACAGCGCGACAAGGTGCACGCGTTCGTCACCTCCACGGTGGACGCCGGCGCCCGGCTCGCGGCCGGCGGCACCTACACCGACCTCTTCTACCAGCCGACGGTCCTCGCGGAGGTGAGCCCCGACCAGCCGGCGTTCACCGAGGAGATCTTCGGCCCGGTGGCGCCCGTGCTGAAGTTCGCCGACCTCGACGAGGCCGTGGACATCGTCAACCGCAGCGAGTACGGGCTCTCGCTCGGCATCCTCGCGAAGGACGCGTTCGCGGCGTACGAGCTGGCCGAGCGCATCCCGAGCGGCATCGTCCACATCAACGACCAGACGGTCGACGACGAGGCGGTCGCGCCTTTCGGCGGTGTCGGCTTCTCCGGAACCGGCAGCCGCTTCGGCGGCCACGAGCCCAACATCGAGGCCTTCACGGAAACGCAATGGGTGACCGTGCAGAGCAGCATCGAGCGCTACCCGTTCTAGGCCGCGACATTTACGCCGAACGTGCGGCATCCCTCAGTGGGATTCGCGCCGAATGCGGCGTTCGAGGGCGCTTTTAACGACATTCACGGCGAACGTCGTCGCTGTGTCGGGGCGCGTCCCTTGTGACGATTCGCGGTGAATGTGGCGCGTGGGCGCGTGATTCGCGACGTTTGCGCCGAACGTGGCGCTCTGGGCAGCGCTTGCCGCCGCGTTCGCGACATTCGCGGCGAATGTGGCCCGTCGCGCTGCGGGATCGCCGTGGTTCCGCGGCGAGACGCTAGCGCCGGCCTGCCCACGGGTCGTAGTCCGCCAGCAGCTCGCCCTGATCCGGGCGCTCGGCCTCCGGGACGTGCTGGAGGTTGACACGCACCCGGTACCACAGCGAACTGGACCCGCGCATCCCGTCGATGAGCTCGTCGGCGGGGTGGAGGCGCGCCGCAGCCTCCGGGTGGAGGTCCCGCCAGCGCGCCAGCGCCTCCGTCGCCTCCGGCTTGGTCTTGGTGCGTGCCACCTCGACGAGCGGCATCTGCGAGACCCGTCTGCCTTCGCCGTCGCCGGCCCGCGGCGGCTTCTCGGCCGGACCGAGTCGCTCGGCCAGCGTCAGGAGAGCGTCGAGCGAGCCTGCGGTCGCGTCGATCCCGGAATGTGGATCGCCCCGTTCGGCGAACCGCGTGAGCACCGAACCTACCGTGAACTCCTCCGGGCGGCGCGAGCGCACCTCGTCCCAGTCGAGCGGTGTCGAGACGCGGGCGTCCGGCAGCGGCCGCACCGAGTATGCGGAGGCCACCGTGCGGTCTTTGGCGTTCTGGTTGAAGTCGACGAAGACGCTCTCGCCGCGCTCCTCCTTCCACCAGCGCGCCGTCGCCAGCCCCGGCGCGCGGTTCTCGACCTCCCGGGCGAGCGTCTCCGCGGCGAGCCGCACGTCGGCGAAGCCCCAGCGCGGCTCGATGCGGACGAGGATGTGGAGGCCGCGCGAGCCGCTCGTCTTCGGCCAGCCGAGAAGGCCATGGTCCTCCAGGGCCTCCCGGGCGATGAAGGCGACGTCGACGATCTGCGACCAGTCGACGCCCGGCATCGGGTCCAGGTCCACGCGCAGCTCGTCGGGGTGGTCGAGGTCCTCCGCGCGCACGGCGTGCGGGTTGAGGTCCAGGCAGCCGAGGTTCGAGACCCAGGCGAGGCCGGCGGCATCCCGCAGCACGGCCTCCTCGGCGGACGTGCCGCGCGCGTAGTGCAGCGTCGCCGTGTCGATGTAGTCGGGATGGCCCTCCGGCACGCGCTTCTGGAAGAACGGCTCCTGCGCGAGCCCCTTGACGAAGCGTTTGAGCACCATCGGCCGCCCGCCTGCCCCGCGCAGCGCGCCGTCGGCGACGGCGACGTAGTAGCGCGCGAGGTCGAGCTTGGTCAGCCCCGGGTCGGGGAACACCACCTTGTCCGGATTCGAGATGCGCACCTCGTGACCGTCGACCTCCAGGAAGGTCTCGGACTTCGACGACGGAGTCATGCCGCCACGTTAGCCGCGCGCGCGACCTCCGACCAGGCCTCCCGGAGCGACTCGCCCGCCACCGTGGGAACGGGGTCGTCCCGCAGCAGGCCGTTGGCCTCCTGCCCGGTGTCCGCCGGCTGGGAGGCGCGCAGCTGCGCTTCATTGCAGGCAGAACTCGTTGCCCTCCGGGTCGCGCATCATGATCGCGAACTCGTCGTAGGGGCCCCACGCGCCGTCGAGCACCTTCTCGACGGTGGCGCCGAGCGCGACCAGCCGGTCGCGCTCGGCCTCCACCTCCTCGCGGGTGGCGTGGCGGTCGGCCGCCGGGCTGATGTCGAGGTGCATCCGGTTGCGGTGCCGCTTCTCGTGGTCGTAGCGGGCGAAGTAGAACCGCTGGTGGGTCGGGTCCTCGTCCCACGCGACCGCCCGCGCGGCGAGGTCGTCGTCGGTCAGCCCGGCTGCGCGCAGCTCGGCCTCCTCCTCGGGGGTCAGCCGCTCCGGCTCGGGGTAGCCCATGACGGCGGCCCAGAACCGGGCGAGAGCCGCGGGGTCGTCGGCGTGGAAGGTGACGTTGGCGATCCGTGCGGTCATGACCGGGAGTCTAGGCCGGGGCGGCGCTCCCGCGGCTGCAGGCCCCCAGTGCATTCATCATCGGTACCACTGAATCCGAGAACCGCCCACTGTTGGATTTGCTGAATGCGGATGCCTAGCATCGACCCTGACGACCCGTCACGAAAGGAACGACAGTGCAGTTCAGGTACCTGGGAAACTCCGGCTTCAAGATCTCCGAGATCACCTACGGAAACTGGCTGACCCACGGCTCGCAGATCGAGAACGACACCGCGGCCGCCTGCGTCCGCGCTGCTCTCGATGCCGGGATCACCACTTTCGACACCGCCGACGTCTACGCGAACACCGCGGCGGAGACCGTGCTCGGGGAGGCGCTGAAGGGCGAGCGCCGCCCGTCGCTCGAGATCTTCACCAAGGTGTTCGGGCCGACCGGGCCGAAGGGTCACAACGACGTCGGGCTCTCGCGCAAGCACATCATGGAGTCGATCGACGGCTCGCTCTCGCGGCTGCAGACCGACTACGTCGACCTCTACCAGGCGCACCGGTTCGACTACGAGACCCCGCTCGAGGAGACGATGCAGGCGTTCGCCGACATCGTGCGCCAGGGCAAGGCCCTCTACATCGGTGTGAGCGAGTGGACCGCCGACCAGCTGCGCGCCGGCGCGGCGCTCGCCAAGGAGCTCAAGTTCCAGCTGATCTCGAACCAGCCCGAATACTCGGCGCTGTGGCGGGTCATCGAGGCGGAGGTCGTGCCGACCTCCAAGGAACTCGGCATCTCGCAGATCGTCTGGTCGCCGGTCGCGCAGGGCGTGTTGAGCGGCAAGTACAAGCCCGGCGCTCCGCTGCCCGAGGGCAGCCGCGCCACCGACGAGAAGGGCGGAGTGGGCGCCGTGAAGCGCTGGCTGACCGACGATGTGCTCACGCGCGTGCAGCAGCTGACGCCCATCGCGGAGGAGCTCGGCCTCACGCCGGCGCAGCTCGCGGTGGCCTGGGTGCTGCAGAACGACAACGTCGCGACCGCGATCATCGGGGCTTCCCGGCCCGAGCAGGTGGTGGAGAACGTGAAGGCCTCCGGCGTCACGATCCCCGCGGAGCTGCTCGGCCGGGTCGACGAGGTGCTGGGCGGCGCGATCGAGCGCGACCCGAGCCACACCTCCACGCGCTCGCCGAAGACCCGCGAGGCCTGACCCGCCTCCCGCGCCTGTGTCGAAGGGCACGTACACGCCCCTAAAACCACGTTTTAGGGGCGTGTACGTGCCCTTCGGCGGTGAGTGCGGGAGCGTTTCAGCGGCCGGTGGGGACCTCGAAGTCGAAGACGCCGGTGTCGAAGGCGGTGTAGCCCTCGTAGTCGAGCAGCTCGTACAGCCGCGCCCTCGTCTGCATGCCGGGCACCTCCGACTTCAGGGAGCCCTCCCGGACGAGCGTGTCGAGGCCGCGTTCGGCGGCGCCCATCGCGATGCGCAGCAACGACACCGGGTGGATGACGATGTTGACGCCGACATCGCGCAGTTGGTCGGCCGTGAAGAGGTCGCTCTTGCCGAACTCGGTCATGTTGGCCAGGATCGGCACATCGACGGCGTTGCGCACCGCCTCGAATTCGGCGAGGTCGGCCATCGCCTCCGGGAAGATCGCGTCGGCTCCTGCGTCCACGAGGGCTTTGGCCCGGTCGATGGCGGCCTCCAGCCCTTCCACCGCGCGAATGTCGGTGCGCGCCATAATGAGGAGGTTCGGGTCGCGGCGGGCCTCGACCGCCGCACGGATGCGCTTGAGCGCGGTGTCCTCGTCGACCACCTGCTTGCCGTCGAGGTGGCCGCAGCGTTTGGGGTTCACCTGGTCCTCGATGTGGAGGCCGGCGACTCCGGCGTCCTCGAGGGTCTGCACGGTGCGGGCGACGTTCATCGGCTCGCCGAAGCCGGTGTCGGCGTCGACCAGTGCGGGGAGGTCGGTCATCCGCACGATTTGCGCGGACCGGCCCGCCACCTCGGTGAGCGTGGTGAGCCCGATGTCGGGGAGGCCGAGGTCGGCCGCGATGACGGCGCCGGAGATGTAGACGCCTTCGAAGCCCTTCTCCTGGATGAGACGTGCGCTGAGCGGGTTGAACGCGCCAGGCATCCGGAGCAGTTCGCCGGAGGCGAGCCGGGCGCGGAACGCGGCGCGCTTCTCGTGGGCGGGAACGGAGGAGTACAGCATCAGAACAGTCCTCTCGGCGCGCGCACCTCGGCCAGCAGGCCGGGACGCGCGGTGATGGTGAGCCCGCCGAGTTCCGCGGCGTCGAGCTCCGGGAGGCGCTGCGCGAGGTCGAGGAAACGCTCGATCTCGGCCTCCTCGAGCACCTCCGCCGCCAGGGTGCGGAACTTGGCCACGTAGTCGGCGCGGACGAACGGGCGGGCGCCGAGCGGGTGGGCGTCGGCGACCGCGATCTCGTCGGTGATCACGCGACCATCGGCGAGGGTGATCTCCACGCGTCCGCCGAACGCCTTCTCGGCCGGGTCGGTGGAGTGGTAGCGGCGGGTCCACTCCGGGTCCTCGGTGGTGGTGACCTTGGCCCACAACGCGACCGTGTCGGGGCGGCCCGCACGCGAGGGGAGGTACGACTTGACGTGGTGCCAGCCGCCGTCCTGCAACGCGACGGTGAAGATGTACGGAATGCTGTGGTCGAGGGTCTCGCGGGAGGCGGTCGGGTCGTACTTCTGCGGATCGTTCGCGCCCGAACCGATCACATTGTGCGTGTGGTGCGAGGTGTGGATCACGATGCTCTCCACCCGTTCGGGGTCGCCGACCTCCGGATGCTCGGTGTGGAGCTTGCGGGCCAGATCGATCCACGCCTGCGCCTGGTACTCGGCCGAGTGCTCCTTCGTGTACGAGTCTAGGATCGCCCGCTTGGCCTCTCCCGCCTCCGGCAACGGCACCTCATAGGACGCGGACGGACCATCCAGCAGCCAGGCGATCACACCGTCCTCGCCCTCATAGATCGGCGTCGGACTGGTCTGGCCGCGCATCGCCCGATCGATCGCCTCCACCGCCATCTTCCCCGCGAACGCCGGAGCGTGCGCCTTCCAACTGGAGATCTCACCCTTACGCGACTGCCGCGTCGCGGTCGTCGTGTGCAGGGCCTGCCCGATGGCCTGGAAGATCACCTCCGCATCCAAACCCAACAGGGTGCCGATCCCGGCTGCCGCCGACGGCCCGAGATGGGCGACATGGTCGATCTTGTGCGCGTGCAGGCTGATCGCCCGAGCCAGATCGATCTGGACCTCGTACCCCGTCGCGATCCCCCGGACCAGATCGTGCCCGGTCAGGCCGAACGCCCGGGCTGCGTGCTGGGCCACCGCGAGGATCGGCGGGATGTTGTCCCCCGGATGCGAATACTCCGCCGCGAGGAACGTGTCATGGAAGTCCAACTCCCGCACCGCCACCCCGTTCGCCCACGCCGCCCACTCCGGGCTCACCCGGGTCTGCTGCGGCTCCCCGAAGACAGTCGCGCCGTCCTGCGGGCGCGCGGCGGCCGAGACGATCTCCTCCAGCTGTGCGGTCGGCAACGGATGAGCGAGAGCCTGCGACCGCGCCGAGGCCACCGGCTTCCTGGTGAGGGACGCCGCGGCGACGGCCGCATTGTCGATCACCCGGTTGACCACCATGTCGACGACCTCCGGTGCGACCTCCACGGGGTCGACGGCGACCTCCGCGATCTTCCACGCGAGCTGATCACGACGGGCGAGGTTCTCGTCGCTGCGATGCACACGGACGGTATGGGTTCTCATGGGGTCTCCTTGTTCGAGATGAGTCGTTCCGCCGACGCCAGCACGCTCTGCAGGCTGCGGTAGAGATGGACGCGGGTCGCGGAGGCGGCGAGCTCGGCGTCGCCCTCGACGATGGCCTCCACGATGAGCAGGTGCTCCTGGGCTGCGGCCCGCAGGCGGTCGGGGTCGTCGCGCGACACCCGGCGGAGGCGCGCGAGATGCGGTCGGAGGTTGCGGAGCGCTGCCACGAGGTACGGGTTGGCGGCCGCGTGGTCGATGGTGCTGTCGAGCCGGTCGACGAGGCTGTAGTACCGGGCGTGGGAGGGGTCGCCGTCGACGAGCAGGTCGGCTGCCGCGCGGAACCGATCGCGCAGGTCGAGGAAGACCTCGGGTGCCCGGTTCCGGGCTGCCGCCCGTGCGGCCTCCTGCTCCAGCGCGCGCCGCAGCTCGAACAGCTGCTCGACGGACTCGACGGAGACGGCCGTGACGACGAGGCCGCGGCCGCCCTGGGCGGCGACGAGACCGTCGGTGGTCAAGCGCGCCAGGGCCTCCCGAACCGGTGTGCGCGACACGCCCAGCCGCTCGGACTGCTCGACCTCCTGCAGCACTGTGCCGGGCTGGAGGCGCCACTCGACGATGTCCTCGCGCAGCGCGGTGTACGCGCGCTCGCTCGCCTTCGCTTCCATGGCGGACCCTCCTGTGTATACACAATGATACACAGCAGGGGAGTTTTGGGTCGATTTCTACCGTTTGCTGCGGTTAATGTATACGGGAGGATCGACGCGCTCACCCCGTCGCTCTGCAGCACGGAGCCCGCCTCGCTGATCCAGGCGGCGATCACCCCTTGTGGAGCACGTAGTCGTACTCCTGGAACTCCGCGACCTCCGGAACCCAGCGCTCGCTCACGAACGCGACGTGCGCCGGATGCACGTTGTACGCGTCGTAGGCGGCCTGGTCGGCGAACACCATCGAGAACTGCAGCGTGAGGTCGCTCTTGGCGCCGACCTGGTCGTTGATCGTGAAGTCGTGCACGCCGTCGATCGCGGACAGCTCGCGGTGGGCGGTGTCGAGGAAGTCCCTTTCGGCGGCCGAGCCGCAGTCGTGGGCGAGCCGGAACGTGACGGTGTGCGTGATCATGTCCACCATTCTGTCGGGCGCATCCCCTCGGCCCGAAACTCGGGACGGGCTCACCACGGCGGGTAGGGGCGGCCCGAGCGGGTGCGCACGAGGCGATCCCTGACAGGGCCAGGGACCATGATGAGGCCGCCGCCCACCGAAAGAGACGGCGCCTGCGCCGACGCGGTCAATGTGGCCCCGCTCGGTGCGCGCGCGATCGACACGAAGACGTCGTCTTCGACGGTCTCCGAGAACCCTCCGCTCGCTGCCGCGTCGATGAGGTGACGCAGCGTGGGGAGGGCGTCCGCGGTCCACGGCAGCCTCCACTCGGCGCGCTCCACCTCTACGAACAGCTCGCTGTCGGAGAGGTTCCAGCGGACGGCCGCTGCGTCTTTCCGGGGCGATGCGAGGGTGACGGAGGTGTCGTCGCGCTCGCGGAGGACCTCCACAGCATCGGCGAACCGCTCCTCGACCTCCTCCACGAGCCGCTTGAGCAGCAGCGTGCGTTCGGGCTCGGGCGACGCGTACCGCTCGGGTGGCGGCGAAGGCGGGCGCGGGTCGGGGAGCGCGGCGTCGACGGGGATGCGGAACGTCACTCGGTACGTCGCCCCGCCATAACCCTCGGGTTCTCTTGCGGCGGGCACGGCCTCCACGACCCGCTCGAGCGTGTCGCTCGGGTCGTTGGTCAGGTAGTGTGCGCCGGCCACCGGCACCATGCGCTCGTAAGTCGCCACGATCGCCTCGACGCGGCCGCCGACGTCAGCGCGCGGAGTGTCGTCGTCCATCGGGTGCCGATCGTCCCAATACCGATCGCCGGTCTCGTCCACCATCCGCACGAGTGTGAACCGGAGGTCGTCGCCGACGGCGAAGGGCGCACCGCAGCAGCCGTAGTCGGAACTCCAGACGAGCACCTCGATCGTCGTGCTCTCCATGCCGCCACGCTAGCGGGTCGACGCGGGTCGACGCGGGTCGACGCGGGTCGACGCGTGTCGTCGCCGGATCCCCTCCGCACCGAGAGGGGCTGGTAGGGTCCAGATCAAAAGGCAGGGAGGCCAGGTGTCGACAGTCGGCATCGTCGCTGAACGTCCGGGCGAAGCCCGCGTCTCGTCCAGCCCGAGTTCTGTGAAGAAGCTCGTCTCCCTGGGCTACGACGTCGTCGTGGAGCGCGGCGCCGGCGTGCGCGCCGCCTTCACCGACGAGGCCTTCGCCGCAGCAGGTGCCCGCATCGTCACGCGCGACGACGCGTGGGGCGCCGACATCGTGCTCAGGGTCGCACCTCCCGTTGACGACGAGATCGCCCTGCTCGCCGACGGCGCCACGCTCATCGCGCTGCTCAGCCCCGCGCTCCGCCCCGACCTCCTGGCCGCCCTCTCGCAGCGGGGGATCACTGCGCTCGCACTCGACGCCGTGCCACGCATCTCACGGGCGCAGTCGATGGACGTGCTCAGCTCGATGGCGAACATCTCCGGCTACCGCGCGGTCGTGGAGGCCGCCCACGAGTTCGGCCGCTTCTTCACCGGTCAGGTCACCGCCGCCGGCAAGGTGCCGCCGGCGACGGTGCTCGTCGTCGGCGCCGGGGTGGCCGGTCTCGCCGCGATCGGCGCCGCCTCCAGCATGGGCGCGATCGTTCGCGCCACCGACCCCCGCCCGGAGGTCGCCGACCAGGTGCGCTCGATCGGCGGCGAGTACTTGGCTGTGGAGGTCGCCGGGGACGCGAACAGCCAGCTGCAGTCCGCCGACGGCTACGCCACGCAGACCAGCGAGGCCTACGATCGTCGCGCCGCCGAGATCTACTCCGAGCAGGCGCGGGAGGTCGACATCGTGATCACGACCGCCCTCATCCCCGGCCGCCCGGCGCCCAAGCTGCTGACCGCAGAGGACGTCGCGAGCATGCGGCCCGGATCGGTCATCGTCGACATGGCCGCGGCCCAGGGCGGCAACGTCGCCGGGTCGGTCGCGGGGGAGCGGGTCGTGACCGACGGCGGCGTGATTATCCTCGGCTACACGGACCTCCCGTCGCGGCTGCCGACCCAGTCGTCGCAGCTGTACGGGAACAACCTGGTCAGCCTCCTGACCCTGTTGACACCGCACAAGGACGGCCTGCTGACGCTCGACTTCGACGACGTCGTGCAGCGCTCGGTCACCGTGGTGCGCGACGGAGTGACGACGTGGCCGCCGCCTCCCGTGCAGGTCTCGACGGCACTGGCGCCCGCAGCGCCCGCCCCTGTCGCTGCGCCGGCGCCGAAGGAACCGTGGCTGACGCCCGTGCGGCGGGCCGTGCTCACCGCGGTCGGGCTGGCCGTGCTGTTCCTGCTGACCGCCTTCTCGCCCGACCCGCTCCCGCGGCACGTGACTGTGCTCGTGCTCGCGACCGTCATCGGGTTCTACGTGATCGGCAACGTGCACCACGCCCTGCACACGCCACTGATGAGCGTCACCAACGCCATCTCGGGCATCATTCTGGTCGGCGCGATCGTGCAGATCACCACGCCCGACCTGACCGTGCAGGTGCTCGCTGCGGTCGCGGTGCTCGTGGCCTCCATCAACGTCTTCGGAGGCTTCGCGGTGACCCGGCGGATGCTCGCGATGTTCTCACGCAGCGACAGCGTCGGGCCGCTCAGGGCCGAGCCGAAGCCGGGCGGCGGGGGCAGGGTCGGGCGGGGCGGGGCCGGCCGGTGACCGCGGTCGCCGTGGCGAACGCCGCCTACCTGGTCGCCGCCGTCCTCTTCATCCTCAGCCTCGCCGGGCTTTCCCGGCACGAGACCTCCCGGGGCGGCGTGCTCTACGGGATCGCCGGCATGGTCATCGCGCTCGCGGCGACGATCTGGCTAACTGCGGAGAACGCGCCCGCGCCGTCCGGACTGGTGCTGATGGCCATCGCTGTGCTGATCGGCGCGACCATCGGGCTGTGGCGGGCACGTGTCGTGCAGATGACCGGGATGCCGCAGCTGATCGCCCTGCTGCACAGTTTCGTCGGCCTGGCCGCGGTGATCGTCGGCTGGAACGGCTATCTGTCGCATCCGCATCTTCCCGGCGCGCTCGCCGGAGTGCACAGCGCCGAGGTGGTCATCGGCATCTTCATCGGCGCTGTGACGTTCACCGGCTCGATCGTCGCCTACCTGAAGCTGTCGGCTCGCATCTCGTCGAAACCCCTCATGCTGCCGGGCAAGAACGTGCTCAATGTCGGCGCTCTGGTCGTGTTCGCGGCGCTCGCCGTCTGGTACGTCGTCACGCCCGAACTGTGGCTGCTGGCCGCGGTGACGCTGGTCGCCCTCGCGCTCGGTGTGCACCTGGTGGCGTCGATCGGAGGAGGCGACATGCCCGTCGTCGTCTCCATGCTCAACAGTTACTCGGGCTGGGCGGCCGCCGCCTCCGGGTTCCTGCTCGACAACGACCTCCTGATCGTCACGGGCGCGCTCGTGGGCTCGTCCGGTGCCTACCTGTCGTACATCATGTGCAAGGCGATGAACCGGTCGTTCCTGTCGGTGATCGCGGGAGGCTTCGGCATCGAGGCGCCCGCGGCCTCCGGAGCCGAGGAGCAGGGCGAGTACCAGGAGGTCTCCGCCGAACAGACCGCGGAACTGCTGAAGAACGCCACCTCGGTGGTGATCACCCCCGGCTATGGGATGGCCGTCGCGCAAGCCCAGTACCCGGTCGCCGAGCTCGTGAAGAAGCTGCGCGAGAGCGGCGTGGAGGTGCGGTTCGGCATCCACCCGGTCGCCGGCCGCCTCCCCGGGCACATGAACGTGCTGCTCGCCGAGGCGCGCGTGCCCTACGACATCGTGCTCGAGATGGACGAGATCAACGACGACCTGTCGAGAACCGACGTCGTGCTCGTCATCGGCGCGAACGACACCGTCAACCCGGCGGCCGCCGAGGACCCGGCGAGCCCGATCGCGGGCATGCCGGTGCTGCGCGTGTGGGAGGCCAGCCAGGTCGTGGTGTTCAAGCGCTCGATGGCAGCCGGGTACGCGGGCGTGCCGAACCCGCTGTTCTACCGGGAGAACGCGCGGATGCTCTTCGGCGACGCCCGGCAGGCGGTCGACGAGATACTGGGGTACTTCTGATGGTGGAGGCAGCGTCCTGACAGACCCGAATACGCGCGCTGTTCCCGGCTGGTACCCCGA
Source organism: Leifsonia sp. McL0607 (assembly GCF_049993355.1). GTDB lineage: Bacteria > Actinomycetota > Actinomycetes > Actinomycetales > Microbacteriaceae > Leifsonia. Next base: position 1,817,154 of record NZ_CP188253.1, read on the forward strand.
CCCGTATCGGCAGGCGCCGCTGCGCTGGTGGGACGGGGCGCAGTGGACAGCGCAGGTCGGCGGAGGCCGGACCGGCCATCCCATCCCGACCCGACGCCCGCTCCCGCCGGAGATTCCGGTGTACACGGTGTGGATCTGGCTGGTGGTGTTGCTGCCGCTGGTGAGCGTGGTGCTGACCTTCGCCTGGAACCCGATCGGCGTGACGTCCGAGTTCATGCACGGCCTCCTCTCGGACCCGCAACACCCGACGATGAACCTGGTGGCCCCTCTACACGCCCGCGTACCTGGTCAGCATCCTCCTCGGCTGCATCACCTACGCCGCCATCATCGTCTCGGCCTGGCTCGACTACCGCGAGCTGGTAGGCCGCGGCGTCGAGCGCCCGTTCCACTGGGCCTGGGCGTTCCTCCTCCCGCAGGTCTACTCGATCGGCCGCTCGGTGATCGTGCGACGGGTGGCGGGAGGCCGCGGCAGCGCCCCGATCTGGGCGAGCATCGCCGTGGCCGTCATCGCGGTGCTAGCGAGCGTCGCGCTCGCCATCCTGATCACGGCGGTGGTCCTCCAGAGCATCCCGACCCCGACGGGCGTCGGAGCCTGAGAAACCCGTGTCCGGACGGGTGCGGAACGTCCGTTATGATGGCTGTCGTGCGTCCGCTCGCGGGCGCTTAGGAGACGTCGCATAGTTCGGCCTAGTGCACCACCCTGCTAAGGTGGAGTCCCCGTAAGGGGACCGAGGGTTCAAATCCCTCCGTCTCCGCCATTAAATGTGCCGGTCAGAGGCTATTTCTGGTTGCAAGAGTTGGCCCAAAACCCCACAAAAGCCCTACGGTTCACCACGGAGACCCGCTGGCATAGTCGAGCACCACAATTGGCGTGACGCTGTCGTCATCGAAACAGTGCCAATGAGATCGAACCACCGTAGAACGCATCCGCAGCGAATGTGGTGCCGGCCTGTTCAGCGAGCGCTCGGCCTGCCAGCGTGCGGCGTGCACGTACTTGGTCGTGCCTCACTAAGGCCGGCCAGGATACGGGGCTCTCGCCTGCAAATCGGCCCTCTCATCTGCAGCTGTAAGCCCCCGACCATGTACGTGGACGAGGGGGCCGAAGCGAGGCCCTTGATTGGGGATGGCTCTCGAACGTCGGTAGTCGGGCGTAGCTTGATGGTGCTTCAGTTAGATCCTCGGTTACTCGAGCTGAGGGCGAGAGAGCTGGAGCAGCAAGGAGATTCGCTGTGGCTCACGAAGATCACGTGAAGACATACAAGGTGTTCGTCAACGGTGTTGAAAAGGTCGTTGATCACGAGGTACTCACCTATGAAGAGGTCGTGCGCCTCTTCATCGCGCAGCCGGTCGAAGGCACCATCTACGCCGTGAGCTTCGAGCACGGCAAGGAGCCCAAGGAGGGTGAGCTCGTCGCTGGGCAGTCCGTCACAATCAAGCAGAACACCGAGTTTGACGTCGATGACACTGGTCGGTCGTAGCCCGGACCTCGCGAGGCTCGTGGAGGAGGGGTACGACATCGAGATCCGCGGTGCGGACCTCCTCGTGCATCACGTTCCCTACGTCACGAGCGCCGGAACCGTCGACTATTGCATCTTGGTGTCGGATTTGTCGACGAACGGGGAGCAGGCGATCGCCCCCGGTCGTCACGAGGTGTGGGTTGTCGGTGGGATTCCATATGACCATCAGGGCCGGAAGATCTCGATCATCGCCGACGAAGTAGCGACGAGTTTCGGTGGGGGGCTGACCGCTGCGTGCAGGCTGTCGGGCAAGCCGAACAACCAGATGCCACGGGACTACCACCACAAGCTCGCGAACTACGTCGACATTCTCGGCAGGTACGCGCGAGCGATCTCGCCGGATGCGACATACAAGGACTATCCGCCGCGGGAGTCAACCGCCACGGAATCGGTGTTCCGCTATCACGACTCCGCCACAAGCCGCTCAGGGCTGAGCGCCATCACCAGCAAGCTCGAACTCGGCAAGGTGGCGATCGTGGGTCTCGGAGGCACCGGTTCGTACATCCTCGATCTCGTCGCGAAGACCCCTGTACGCGAGATCCACCTCTTCGACGACGACGTGCTCTATGCCCACAACGCATTTCGGGCTCCCGGCGCGGCGACTCTCGAGGAGCTCGTGACGATGCCGAAGAAGGTCGACTACTTCGCCGGCCGCTACGACGCGATCCGACGCGACGTGACCCCGCATCCGGTCCGACTCGACGCAACGAACATCGACGAGCTGTCAGAAATGGACTTCGTGTTCCTCTCGATGGACGCCGGACCAGCCAAGAAGCAGATCGTCGACCAGCTGCAGGCGTGGGGAAAAAGCTTCATCGACTGCGGCATGGGGGTCCGGCGACAAGACGATTCGCTCGCCGGAACGATGCGAGTAACCACAGCATTGCCGGGCAAGTACGACCACCTCGGCAGCCGCATCTCCTACACGGACGTGAACGCCAACGAGTACGACTGGAACATCCAAACTGCCGACCTGAACATGCTCAACGCAGTGCTCGCCGTCCTGAAATGGAAGAAGCTCGTGGGGTACTACGTCGATCGAAAGCAGGAGCTCAACTCCTCGTACGTCAGTGCGAGCAACCATCTGTTCAGCGGGGACCTGCCTTGAGGCAGTCCGAGTTCACACCCGAGTTCGTCACCACCGTCCCGGAAGAACTCGAGGAAGGCCGCCTCTACATTTCGGAGCGATTTCGCACCGCTTCGCACCTCTGCGCGTGCGGCTGCGGCGCTCACGTGGTTACGTCACTGAAGCCGGCAAAATGGCAACTCACCAATCGCGATGGCCGAGTCTCACTCTCGCCGTCGATCGGACGGTGGCAATTGCCCTGCCAGTCCCACTACTGGATCCGCGACAACCGCGTCGTCTGGTCGTACTCCTTCACCGAGGAGGAGAAATCCGCCGTTCAGCGGCGCGATGCACAGGCGGTCCGCGACTACTACGAGGCTCGTCGCGGGCGCCGATCCCTCGAATTCCTCAGACGAGTGTGGCGCCGCCTCACTGGGCGCGATCGTCCGCGCTAGAGCACTCGTCGCCGAGGAGGACAGTGTGGCGCCAGATCTCCTAACTGTGCGGGAACCCCACCAGCGGAAGTGGAAGGCCGGGATCAGGGCAGCCAAACGTTGACTGGCTGCCGTAGTGGGTGTCAGCGCTCGTGAGGAACTGAACACATTCGCTCTTTGAGAACTGGACACCTACTCCACGATTGGACGGGTGATCTCCTTGGAACATTGGGCGTTGATTCGGCAGTTGCATCTGGCGGAAGGGTTTCCGAAGGCGCAGATCGCAAGACAGCTCGGGATCTCGCGCACGACGGTGTTGAAGGCGTTGGCGTCGGAGTCGCCGCCGACGTTCCAGACACCGGACCGGCAGTCCGCTTTCGACGGGTTCGAGCCGCGGGTGCGGTCGCTGCTGGCCGAGTTCCCGACGATGCCGGCGACGGTGATCGCTGAACGGGTCGGTTGGGCGGGGTCGCCGTCGTGGTTCCGGAAGCGGGTCGCGCTGCTGCGGCCGGAGTATGCGCCGAAGGACCCAGCCGACCGGTTGGACTACTCGCCGGGCGATCAGGTCCAGTGCGATCTCTGGTTCCCGCCGGTTCGGATTCCGACCGGGACGGGGCAGTGGGCGTCGTTCCCGGTGTTGGTGATGGTGGCCTCGTATTCACGGTTCATCACCGCCCGGATGCTGCCGACCCGCAGGACACCGGATCTGCTGGCGGGCATGTGGTTCCTGCTGAGCCAGCAGTTGGGCGCGGTTCCGCGTCGGCTCGTTTGGGACAACGAGGCCGGCATCGGCCGCCGGAACCATCTCGCGGAAGGCGTCGCTGGGTTCTGCGGGACTCTGGCCACCCGGGTCGTTCAGCTCAAACCCTTCGACCCAGAGTCCAAGGGCATCGTCGAACGCGCGAACCAGTACTTGGAGACCTCGTTCATGCCCGGACGGCAGTTCGAGCACCCCGACGACTTCAACGCCCAGCTGGCGGCCTGGCTGGTCAGAGCGAACGAGCGGATGGTTCGGTCGCTGCAGGCCAGGCCGACTCAGCTGATTGAGCTGGACCGGAAGGCAATGCTTGTCCTGCCGCCGGTTGATCCGCAGGCCGGGTTCCGCAACCGGATCCGAGTCGGCCGGGACTACTACACGCCCGTCCTCGGCAACGACTACTCCGTCGACCCGGCAGTGATCGATCGGATGGTCGATATCAGCGCCGACCTGGAACGGGTCCAAGCCCGCCTCGCCGGTCGGCTGGTCGCCGACCATCCCCGCAGCTGGGGACGCGCCGGACGCATCACCGACCCCGAACACGTCAGCAACGCCGGCCGGCTGCGAACCGCGTTCCAGCAACCGCGCCCGAAGACGATCGAGGATGCCGGGATCCTGCGGGATCTGGCCGACTACGACGCCTTCTTCGGCATCACCCTCGACCAGGAGGAGCACACCGCATGACCGCCACCGCTATCAAGCAGATCGACCACCTCGCCCGGGCGCTGAAAGCGCCGCGCATCCAGGAGCACGCCGCCCGGCTGGCCGAGCATGCCCGCGACGCCGGTTGGTCCCACGAAGAATACCTAGCCGCCGTCCTGGACCGGGAAGTCTCCGCCCGGGACTCCTCCGGCAGCGAACTACGGATCCGAGCGGCCGGGTTCCCCGCCCGCAAGACGATCGAGGACTACGTGCTCGATCACCAACCCGCGCTCAAACGCGACACCATCCTTCACCTGGCCGGCGGGGCCTTCCTCGCAGGCGGGCAGAACGTCGTCCTGATCGGCCCGCCCGGAACCGGGAAGACGCACCTGGCGATCGCGCTCGGCATCAGAGCCGCCCACCAAGGTCACCGGGTCCTGTTCGGCACCGCGACCGAATGGGTCACCCGCCTGCAAGCGGCCCACGCGGTCGGCAAGCTCGGCGCCGAACTGGCCAAGCTGCGCCGCTACGGGCTGATCATCGTCGACGAGGTCGGCTACATCCCGATCGAGCAAGACGCCGCGAACCTGTTCTTCCAACTCGTCTCATCCCGTTACGAACACGCGTCGCTGATCCTAACCAGCAACATGCCCTTCGCCCGCTGGGGCGACGTCTTCTCCGACCAGGTCGTCGCCGCGGCCATGATCGACCGCATCGTCCATCACGCCGAAGTCGTCACCTTGAAGGGCTCCAGCTATCGACTCAGAAACACCGAGATCGAGACGCTACCCTCCGTCCGCGCCGAAAACGCGGCAAACTAACCACACACAACTGTTCAGATCTCAAAGAGCGAAACTGACCAGTTCCTCACGAGCGCCGACAGTGGGAATATCAAGCGATCCCGACACGACGTCGATGGCTAGCGTCGCATCGCAGGTCGACTGAGATGGCTAGAGGGCAACCTTCTTTGCTTTGGCGAAACGAGATTGAGAAGCCCAGCGCCTCGTACTCCATCACCGCGCTGAAGGAGCTGATCGCGGGAGAGGCAGAGGCCCGATGGCAAGCGGGTCGAGATACACGCTCTGTGCACAAGGGTCGGAGGGAGCGGACACGGGCGAGCACCGACGAAATAGCGCCCAAGCTGGTGGTCCTAGGTGTAGTTCCTCGACACGTTGTGAACGGTTGAGGTGAGCGAAGGCCTCCGTGGAGGATGTGGGTTACCACACTCACATCTAGCCAACGGAGGTCTTCGTGACTCACGCTAATGCACCGTTGACGCCGGAAGGGCGTCGACGGCTGGTCGAGCTGGTTCTGGAGCGCGGGTGGTCATTGCGGCGGGTGGCGGAACGGTTCCAGTGCTCGCCCGCGACGGCGAAACGGTGGGTCGATCGGGCACGCGCAGGCTTGCCGATGACCGACCGACCCTCCCGCCCGCACTCGTCCCCGAATCGGTGTCCGGCCCGGTTGGAGCGCCGGATCGTGGCGTTGCGGTTCAGGTGGCGGTGGGGTCCGCATCGGATCAGCTACCACCTCGGTGTTCCCCGTTCCACCGTGGGCAGGGTGCTGGCCCGGTATCGGATGCCGCTACTGCACCACCTCGATCAAGCGACCGGGCTCCCTATCCGCAAACCGAGGGCTGTCCGTTATGAGCACGCTCGCCCCGGCCAGCTGGTCCATGTCGATATCAAGAAGCTCGGCCGCATCCCCGATGGTGGTGGCCACCGAGTCCTGGGGCGGGCAGCAGCACCGTCCCGGCACCGCGGCCGCGGCTATGCGTTCCTGCATCCCGCTATCGATGACCACTCCAGGCTGGCCTACTCGGAGATCCTGAACGATGAGCGCAAAGAGACCGCCGCCGGATTCTGGCTGCGCGCCAACGCGTTCTTCACCGCCGCTGGGATCACCGTCACCGCGGTCATGACCGACAACGGTGCGTGCTACCGGTCGAAACTGTTCGCCGACGCTCTCGGCACGAGAGTCAAGCACCGGCGCACGCGCCCCTACCGGCCGCAGACCAACGGGAAAGTCGAACGATTCAACCGCACCCTGGCCACCGAGTGGGCCTACGCGCACGCCTACCTCAGCGACGAAGCCAGAGCCGCAACCTACGACACCTGGCTCCATCACTACAATCACCACAGACCCCACACCGGAATCGGCGGCCTCGTCCCCTCAGCCGGGACTGTGGATTTAACGGTGTTTCCGGCCTGACGCGCTGCGTGTGATGTGTGGCGGGGAAGGTGCCGTGATGACGACGACACTGGATGTTGTGAGTCCGAAGAAACACCATGATGATGACCGTTCCGCGGAGGCCGCTGCGGCGGCCGAGCTGGTGCGGCTGGCCAAAGAGCAGGGTCTGGCTCTGACGGGCCCGGACGGGTTGCTGAAGCTGTTCACGAAGAACGTGCTCGAGACCGCGCTGAACGAGGAGCTGACCGAGCACCTCGGCCATGAGAAGAACCGGGCTGACCTCGACCGTGAGAGCGGAAACGTGCGCAACGGGACTCGGCCGAAGACCGTGCTGACCGAAGCGACCGGGCAGGTCACGATCGATGTGCCGCGGGATCGCGATGGGTCGTTCGAGCCGAAGATCGTGAAGAAGCGCCAACGTCGGTTGAACGGGGTCGAGGAAATCGTCCTGTCGTTGTATGCAAACGGGCTCACCACTGGTGAGATCTCGGCGCACTTCGCTCAGATCTATGGTGCCTCGGTCTCGAAGGAGACGATCTCCAGGATCACGGACAAGGTGATCGACGAGATGAACGAATGGTCCGCCAGGCCGCTCGAGGAGGTCTATGCGGCGATCTTCATCGATGCGATCGTGGTGAAGATCCGCGACGGGCAGGTCGCGAACCGGCCGATCTATGCCGCGATCGGAGTCACCCTCGCTGGCGAGAAGGACGTCCTCGGACTCTGGGCTGGGACCGGCGGTGAGGGTGCGAAGTTCTGGATGAGTGTCCTCACCGACATCAAGAATCGTGGGGTGCGTGACACGTTCTTCCTCGTCTGCGATGGTCTGAAGGGTTGCCCGAGGTTGTCGGCAACGTCTGGCCACTCACGACGGTGCAGACGTGCATCATCCACCTGATCCGGAACACGTTCCGGTTGGCGTCGAAGAAGGACTGGGATGCGCTCAAACGCGATGTGAAGCCGATCTATACCGCTCCGAGCCCGAACGCCGCTCGGGCCGCGTTGGAAGAGCTCGACCAGAAGTGGGGCAAGAAATACGCGGCGATTATCCGGCTCTGGGAGTCCGCGTGGGAGGAGTTCATCCCCTTCCTGGACTACGACATCGAGATTCGCCGGGTGATCTGCTCGACGAACGCGATTGAGTCCCTCAACGCCCGATACCGGCGTGCGGTGCGCGCCAGAGGACACTTCCCGACAGAGCAGGCGGCGCTCAAGTGCCTGTATCTTGTCACCAGATCACTCGACCCGACCGGTGCGGGACGAGTCCGATGGACGATGCGATGGAAACCTGCTCTCAACGCGTTCGCCATCACCTTCGCAGACCGCTGGCCGGCCGCGGAGACCTACTAAATGAAAACCGCCGGAAACACCGTTACTGAGATAGTCCCCCTCAGCCCGCGTTCACAACCTCACGGGGAACTACACCTAGGGGTCTGCTGCACGGTTAGGTGACAGGTTGTTGTAGTCACGCAGCCAGTGCGGCTGGGATGTTCATGATGGCCTCGAATTCGATGGGGGTCAAACGGCCGAGGGCGGCTTGGCGTCGGCGTCGGTGGTAGGTCCGTTCGATCCAGGTCACGATCGCGATCCGCAGTTGGTCGCGGGTGGTCCAAGAGCGGCGGTTGAGGACGTTCTTTTGCAGGAGGCTGAAGAAGCTCTACATTGCGGCGTTATCGCCGCAGGAGGCGACTCTGCCCATTGATCCGACCAGGCGGTGTCGGGCCAGAGCCCGCAGGAACTTCCTGCTCCGAAATAGGGATCCTCGATCGCTGTGGACCACGCAGACGGCGACATCGCCCCGCATCTGGGTGGCGTTGTTCAGGGCGTTCACGGCCAGGATCGACTTCATTCTGGAGTCGATGGAGTAGCCGACGATCTTGTTGCCGAATACGTTTTTGATCGCGCAGAGGTAGAGCTTGCCCTCACCGGTGTTGTGCTCGGTGATGTCGGTCAGCCAGAGCTGGTTCGGCCCGTCGGCGGTGAACACGTGTCGTGTGCGTCCGTCCTCGTGGATGACGGTGCAGAGATCGTCGTGGACGGCGGGGCCAGGTTTCTTGCCGTTGCGCCCCCCGTTTCTTCCCGAACGCACTCCACCACCCGTTGGCTGACGCGATCCGCCACGCGGTCCGGTCCGCCATCGCCTGCCCAGCGTCGCGGGCTTCGTCGGCGAGGAGTCGGTGCCCGAACTCGGGGTCATCACGGTGCGCGTCGAACAGTGCGTTCGCGCGATATGCCTCCACGACCTCGCTGGTGGTGATCGGGTCTGCCAGCCACCGGTAGTAGGGCTGGCGGGAGAGCCCCCGGACCCGGCACGTCACCGTCACGGGGACACCCGATCCGGCGAGCTCCATCACGAGCGGGTACCACCTTTTCCCGGCAGGTTCGCCTGCGACAGATACGCCGCCGCCCGGCGCAGGACCTCGTTCTCCTGCTCCAGCAGCCGGATCCGTTTCCGCGCCTCACGGAGTTCGCCACCCTCGGGCCGGGTCTGGCCGGGCTTGGTCCCCTCGTCGATGTCCGCACGGCGCAACCATTTCTGCAACGTCATCGGGTGGACACCGAAGTCTTTCGCGATCTGCTCAATCGTGACTCCGGGCTCGCGGTTCCTCGCGACGCGGACAACATCGTCACGAAACTCCGTCGGGTAAGGCTTGGGCACAGCAACATCCTTCCAGGCCCACCCCACGGGCAAGCCAGATCAGATGTCACCTAACCGTGCAGCAGACCCCTCGGTCGTGAGCGCACAGCACCGGGGTTAACCGATCTTCGTCCACGTGCCACAGCTACTGGTTTCGAAGATGTCCCCCGCCTTGAGCGTGACAACGGCCGGTCCGTTGACGATGTTGTTGTCGATGATGTTCGCGTCGGAGCTGGTGCCGGACATCCACGCGTAGTAGCAGTCGCTAGCGCTGCTGATCGAGTACACCCCGGGCGTGACCGTCGATCCGACCACATGGATGCCATCGCTGAACTGAGTCGATTGCACCTGTTGCGTTTGCGCGTCGAGCGCCGCCTGATCTGCCTTGAGCTTCGCTTCCCCAGCAGTCAGCGCGGCCTCGCGGTCCTTGATGTCGGAGATGTGCTGGTTCGCCGTATCCAAGTCGTTCGTCGAGATCGCAAGCTGGGACTTCGTGTCCGACAGCTGTTGAGCCAGCTTGTGCTGCATCGCCTTATATTCAACCGTGGTTGCAACCGCGGGCCGTGTGGCATACCCAATGGCAGCCCCGGCGATGCCGCCGACGACCAGCACTACCGCCGCGGCGATCACGGCGGTCCGCACCGCGACCGTTCGAGCGAAGATCTATGTCTTTCCGGCGTGCGCGTCGCTTGAGCGGGCATCCTCGTCACCGGAGTCCTTGAGCTCAGAGTCTGGGGGATTGGGTGCCTCACCACCACTTTGCTCGGAATCAACTGAAGTTTCAGCTTCGACCGCACCCGCGCCTGTTGATTCCGTCTCGGCGGTCGGCCGCTCGGGGTTCTCGTGAGCTGACATAGTGGTGCTCCTCGGGTTGGGCCCGAGCGTAGTCATGTGAAAACCTTCACGCTGCCCCCCAAATGGGCGGACGTCCGATTTCTCCCGTACCTGTGTGTCGAAGGGCATTACTCAGAAGAACTGGTACTCCCTCACCGGGGAGTACGGCTACGGAGCTCGCAAAGCAGCCCAAGAGAATGCCAAGACTGCTGGCGAGGCACGCCGCATCGCGCGTGCCACCGCAAGCGAAGGCGCCTGACCCCCACCACGACGAGACAGAAAGGAGGGATCACCAGTGAACAAATCGGGCGCAGAGAAGTGGGTCACCATTCGCGCGGCGATAGGCGACTGGGGATCTACCCTCCGACTCGTCGTCATCATCGGCGCTTTCGCGATAGCCTCGGTGCCAGCCTCGATTGTCATCGCGCTCCTGGTGCGACAATGAGCCTCGAGGACTCGGTCCGCCGAGACTCGCAACCGCTAATGCGCCGGGTCAGGATGCGGTACGTCGATCCGACCCAAAGAACCTGCGATCGGACAGCTCAGGCAGCCGCGGCGATCTCCTCGATCCAGGCATTGACCACCTTGATCGCTTCGTCGAGTGTCAACGTCACCTCCGCCTGGCTTGCCGCGCGTGGGTAGTCAGCGACCCAAATCTCGTTGCTGATGATCACCGGCGGCCACGTCCGCCCCTCGAGCCCGAGCGACTCCGCCTCCGCCGCCCGACCCGCGAACACCGTCTCAGCTGCGCTGCGCACCTCAACAAGGGTGACACCTTCGAGTAGAAGCTGTTCCTTGATCAGCAGCAAGTCGAGCACGTCTCGCACGCTGTCGTTTCTCCGAGTCGGCGGATCGTGCGGGTCGGTGCAGGCGTGCAGCTTCTGGGCTACCTGATACGCGAGCGAGATAGTGACCAACTCGTTGGCCGATTCGAGGCCGAAGAAGCCGAAGTCGTCTGCGGGGACGTATTCGACGTCGGGTTGTGTTGCGCCGTCTGCGAATGCGATTTCGACTTGAATCTTCCGCCAGACTCTGCCTCGGATCTCCAAGCGCACAGCGAAGCGCCGCGGTTTCACCCGGCGTACCGGCACGTTGATGGTCTCAATCTCGGATCGGCTCAACGTGAAAGGTCCCCACGGTTCAGCGAACGCTTCGTCCAGTTTCTGGACGAACGCGTCCACCTCGCCGCGGAACATCGCGTCCACATCTTTAGTGGATCGGGAGGTCGCTGACAGCCGGCGCTCGAGGAACGCACCACCTTTGAGGAGGAACAGCGCGCCAAGCTCCGGGTCGGACACCCGTTGCATTGCCGCGACGACGATTGTTGACGCGATCTGCCAGGAGAGTCGGCCGGAGTCGCCGATGCCAAGCGCTTTGGCAGCATGGTTCACCCATGCATTGAGGGCCGCGATCGTCGTGGGGGTTCTGTCTTTGTCGGGGAGGGTGGACAGGTCGATGCGGCTCATTGACGTCGTCCGAGCTTCTGGCGCAACCGCGCAGCTTCCATCTCAGTGATTGCCCCTCGTTTGCGGGCGGTCTTGATAGCGGTCGTCAGCAGGTAATTCGGTGTGCCGTAGTCGATGCACTGGTCGATGGCTGTGGCAGGGGTCACGGTCGGGATGCCTTCCCACCATCCAAGCTGACGTGGTTCCAGGTCCTGTTGGTGGAGCATGTAGCCTCCGCCTCCGTCGCGACGGATACGCTTCTGCCGCGGCACGGTCAGATGGATTTGGTCCGGGTTGACTTCGCAGAGTTCATGCACGGCAAGCGTGGTCTCATGGCTGAGCGCTGCTTGGTCGGAGCCGGTCCAAAGGACGGCAAGCATGTATTCGTCACGGTCCGTGACGGGAAGCTGGTCGAAACGGTAGACACCGTGCGTTACGTGACGCAACTGGTGGCGGTTGGCGAGTTTCGCCAGTTCGACGGGGCGTACGCCGAGCTCGCGAGCAGCCCGTGTCGTCACAAATCCGTATTGTTCGGTCGCAACGTCCCAAAGGTCTGTCCGCACAGTCATTCTCCGAGCCTCCTTGGATGTCAAAACTATACCAGTTTCGGCATAGTTTTGACATTCCTCCTGTTTCCGTCGATTAGCGGTCCTTGACGTGCTTCTTCTAACTTTTGCCGCGGACATGCGCCGACGCTGCCCTTGCATTACCTCCGACCGCCGTCTATGATCCGATTTACAACGTTAGATTGCATCGTTGTAAACCCGATCCGATCCAGCATGGGGGATCGGTCCCACGAGAGGCATTCAATGAAGAAATTGCTCACGACGTTCGCCGTCGTGGCCGGCGCCTCACTGGCACTGGCCGGCTGCTCCGCGACATCGGGTTCTTCCGACACCTCGGGCCCCGTGACGCTGACCTACTGGCACGGTTACACGGAGGCCGACGGCAAGGTCCTCGACACGATCGTCGACGACTTCAACAAGTCGCAGAAGAACATCACCATCAAGACCACGACCAAGACCTGGGCGGTCATCGGAGACACCCTGCTCCCCGCCCTGACGGCGAAGAAGGGGCCGGACATCGTCGCCGTGCCCGCTGAGACGCTGCCCGTCTACGCGTCCAAGGGTGCGTTCGCCAAGCTCGACGACTTCTACTCCGGCGACATCAAGAACGCCAACCTCAACCCGCGGGCGGTGGAGATGGAGAAGATCGACGGCGCCTACTACGGCGTCCCGACCGGATTCGTGCCGCTCTCAGTAATCTACAACAAGACGCTGTTCCAGAACGCCGGCATCACCACCTTCCCGACCACGTGGGACGAATGGGCCGCCGACGCGAAGAAGCTCACCGACTCCTCCACCGGACAGTACGGTCTGGCGCTGCCCGACCACGCGACCGTCGGCAACGGCGTCTGGGCGAGCCTGTTCTACGGCAACGGCGGCGACATCGTCGCGGGCGGCAAGTCGGTCGTCGACTCATCCGCCAACCAGGAGACGCTGAGCTACTGGGCGAAGGCGGTCACGCAGGACAAGATCTCGCCGACCGGCCTCGACGGCGTCGCATCCGACAAGCTGTTCTCCTCGGGCAAGGCCGCGATGGAGGTCGGCGGACCGTGGATGGCGGGAGTCGCCGCGGCCGACAAGATCGACTACGGCATCGCCGCGATCCCCGCGGGCCCGAAGGCGTCCGCGTCGTCCGCCATCGGCATCTCCGCGGCGATCACGGCCCAGGCCGACCCCGCCAAGCAGGCCGCGGCCAAGAAGTTCTTCGACTACTTCTTCACCAAGGAGGTCGCTACCAAGTGGTCGCTCGGCTCCGGCTGGCCTCCGCTGCGCACCGACATCCCGGCCTCCGCGGTCTCGGCCAACCCGGTCGTCGAGTCGCTGACGAAGATCGCGGGCGACGCACGGCCGCTGCTCCCCGGCATCGCCAACAGCACCGACGTCCTCGCCGCGGTCGACGAGGCCACGCAGAAGGCTCTCGCCGGCGGCGACCCGCAGCAACTGCTGAAGGACGCCTCCACCAAGGTCCAGCAGGCACTCGGCAAGTGACGCACGGCGGGCCGCCGCACCGCGACGGCCCGCCCCCTCGACGGAAGTCACCATGACAACTCTCACCCGCACCAGGCGCGACGGTTCGCGGCGTGCGTACCGGCCACCCGCGCCGCTCGGCGGACGCCGCAGCACCGGCCGGGGCCGAGCGCGGATGGCGCTGCTGTTCCTCCTGCCGGCCCTCGTGATCCTCATCGCATTCGTCGGCTGGCCGATGCTCTCGGCCCTCCGGCTCTCGTTCACGAACGCCAGCGGGTTCGGCGTGGAGAGCTGGGTCGGCTTCGACAACTACGTGCAGATCTTCACCGACCCGCAGATCCTGGCCACACTCGGGAACACCGCGGTCTACACCGTCATGTTCACGCCGACGGCGCTGATCGCAGCCCTCCTCCTCGCCCTGCTGCTCACGAACAAGCGCCTGATCGCGCGCGGCTTCTTCCGCACCGCACTCTTCCTGCCGTTCATCGTCTCGCTCGCCGTCGCGGCATTCGCCTGGAGTTACCTGCTCGATCCGCAGGTCGGCCTCCTGAACTACTGGCTGCGCACCGTCGGCATCCAGCTCGGCAACGTGCTGCAGGATCCCGTGCTCGCCATGCCCACCGTGGTGCTGGTGGCGATCTGGAAGAACTTCGGCTTCTACATGGTGATCTTCATTGCTGGCCTGCAGGAGATCCCCGAATCGCTCTACGAAGCGGCGAAGATCGACGGCGCAGGAGCCTGGCGGCGCTTCGTCAGCGTCACCCTCCCGCAACTGAGCAACACGCTCGCGTTCGTCGTCGTCTTCGCGATGATCGCGGCGCTCCAAGCCTTCGACCAGATCTACGTCATGACCGGAGGCGGACCGTACCGCTCGACCCAGACGGTCGTCATGGATATCTACCAGGAGGGCTTCAAGAAGCTCGATCTCGGCCTGGCCACCGCCCTCTCATACGTTCTGCTGGCGGCCACGCTCCTCCTCAGCCTCGTCCAGTTCCGCTTCTTCGGGCGCCGGGAGAAGGACCTCGCATGACCACCACCGCACTCCGTCCGCCCGCCCCGCCCGGCGCCAAGGCCGCCCGGGCCCGGCCACGACTGCGTCGTTCGACCGAGCGCTGGATCCTGTTCGCCGCCGGCGTCCTCCTGACCCTGATCGTTCTCCTGCCCGTCATCGTCATCGTGCTGACGGCCTTCAAGCCGGCCGCGGAGATCAACGCCTTCCCGCCGACCCTCCTGCCGGGCGCCTGGACCCTCGACAACTTCGCGAAGATCTTCAACGACCTCCCGTTCGGACGGCTGTTCGTCAACAGCCTGGTCTTCGCCGGAGGGGTCACGGTCTTCGCGTTGGTGTTCGACTCCCTCGCCGCCTACGCTCTCGCGCGGATCGACTTCCGCGGAAGCCGGGTGCTGCTCATCGTCATCGTCGCCAGCCTGATGATCCCGTTCCAGGCCACGCTCATCCCCGTCTACCAGCTGGTCGCCCAGCTGGGCTGGGTGAACACGTTCGCGGGACTCATCATCCCGCGCGCCGCCGACGCGTTCGGCATCTTCTTCCTGCGGCAGTTCTTCATCGCGCTCCCGCGCGACCTCGACAACGCAGCGCGGATCGACGGGGCGGGGGAGTTCCGCATCTTCCGCAGCATCGTGCTGCCCAACGCGGTGCCCGCGCTGCTCACGCTCGCGATCTTCACCTTCGTCAACAACTGGAACGACCTGCTCTGGCCGCTGGTCTTCACGACATCGCCCGAGATGGGGACGATCACCTCCGGCCTCACGCTCCTCACCGGCCCGACCGGCATCATCCCCTACGGCACGATGATGGCCGGCTCCCTCATCGCGGTCCTCCCGCTCGCCGTCATGTTCCTCGTCATGCAGCGCCGCTTCATCGAGAGCGTCGCGACCACGGGGCTGAAATGACGGCCGCGCGCTGGTTCGAGGACGGCCGCCTGCACCTGGGCCTCGGCATCGAGGACACGTTCGTGCCGCAGTCGCGGCCCGGCGAACGGGCGATCGACGAGTACGAGCTCACCGAGCACTACCAGCGGTACGAGGGCGACTTCGCGCTCGCGGCCAGCGTCGGCGCCGAGCTGCTGCGCTGGGGCGTCCCGTGGTACCGGGTCACGCCGGAGCCGGGTCGCTGGGAGTGGGACTGGACCGACCGTGCCGTCGACGCCCAGCTGGCGGCCGGACTCCGCCCGATCGTCGACCTGCTGCACTACGGGACACCGCTCTGGCTCGACGCCCAGTTCGCGAACGCCGACTACCCGCACCACGTCGAGGAGTACGCCGCCCGCTTCGGCGACCGCTACGGCGACCGCGTCCTCGACTTCACGCCGGTCAACGAGCCGGTCATCCACGCGCTGTTCTCGGGCGAGTACGGGTACTGGCCTCCCTACCTCACCGGGCCGTCCGGATTCGCGACCATCGCCGCCAACCTCGCTCGCGGATTCGTGCGCAGCCAACGCGCGCTGGCGGAACGGGTCGGACCGGAGGCGACCTTCGTGCACGTCGCCGCGGCGATGAGCTTCGTCGGCGGCGACGTCGCTCCGGAGCACCACGAAGAGGCGGAGCGCCTCCGCCACCAGGTGCACCTCGTGGAGGACCTCGTCACCGGACGGGTCGACGCGTCCCATCCGCTGCTCGACCGACTCTCGCCCTCCCTCCCAGACGTCGAACTGCAGTGGTTCCGCGACAACGCGGTGCAGCCCGATGTGATGGGCGTCAACTACTACCCGCGCCACTCGACCGAGCTGTTCGAGGCGGGAGTGCACCACGGCGGCGGCTTCGCCGACCCGCGACCGAGCGTCGACCGCGGCGCAGACGGTCTGCGCGAGGCGCTGGAGCTCTTCGCCGCCCGGTACGGCGCACCCGTGATGGTCACCGAGACCTGCGTGACCGGCACGGTGCCGGAACGCGTGGAGTGGCTCGACGCGTCCCTGGCCGTGACCGAGCAGGCACGCTCCGCCGGAGTCGACGTCGTCGGCTACACCTGGTGGCCGCTCTTCGACATGTACGAGTGGACCTGGCGGCACACCGACCGTCCACGCTCCGAACACCTCCTCACGATGGGGCTGCACGACCTCGTGGAGTCGCCAGACGGCCTCCTCCGCGTTCCGAACCCCGTCGCCGACCGCTACCGCGAGCACGCCGTCAGGCTGGCCTCCGCACCGACCGCTCACTGACTGCACATCACCTACACCACTCACCGGAAAGAATCACATGCACGCAGCCCGCCTCACCCTCCAGCCCGCAGCCTCGATCGGGGCGATCAGCCCACGGCTCTACGGATCGTTCCTCGAGCACCTCGGCCGCGCGGTGTACGACGGCATCTACGAGCCGGGACACCCCTCGGCCGACGCGGACGGCTTCCGCACCGACGTCATCGAGCTGGTCAAGGAGCTCGGCGTCTCGGCGGTCCGCTATCCCGGCGGCAACTTCGTCTCCGGCTTCCGCTGGGAGGACTCGGTCGGTCCGCGCGGTGAGCGTCCCCGCCGCCTCGACCTCGCCTGGCACACGACCGAGACGAACGAGGTCGGGCTGCACGAGTTCCAGGCCTGGCTCGACAAGGTCGGCAGCGAGCTGATGCTGGCGGTCAATCTCGGCACGCGCGGCGTGCAGGAGGCCCTCGACCTGCTGGAGTACGCGAACCACCGCGGCGGGACTGCCCTGTCGGAGCAGCGCATCGCCAACGGGCGCACCGAACCGTTCGACGTGCGCATCTGGTGCCTGGGGAACGAGATGGACGGCCCGTGGCAGCTGGGCCACTCGACGGCGGAGGAGTACGGCCGGCTGGCCGCCAAGACCGCGGGCGCGATGAAGGCGTACGACCCGGACCTCGAACTCGTGGTGTGCGGCTCCTCGGGCTCCTCCATGCCGACCTTCGGCGAGTGGGAGCGCGTCACCCTGACCGAGACGTACGAGCACGTCGAGTACATCTCGTGCCACGCCTACTACGAGAACACCGGAGACCTGGGCAGCTTCCTCGCATCGGGCGTCGACATGGACTTCTTCATCAGGAGCGTCATCGCCACCGCGGACCACGTCAAGGCCGTGCGCGGCAGCGACAAGAGCATCGACATCTCGTTCGACGAGTGGAACATCTGGTACATCTCTCGGTTCGAGAACGTCGACCGCATCACCGGCGTCGACAATTGGCCGATCGCCCCACGGCTGCTGGAGGACACCTACAGCGTCGCCGACGCCGTCGTGTTCGGCAGCCTCCTGATCACGATGCTGAAGCACGCCGACCGGGTCACCAGCGCCTCTCTCGCACAGCTCGTGAACGTGATCGCACCCATCATGACCGAGCCGGGCGGTGCGGCGTGGAGGCAGACGACCTTCTTCCCGTTCGCCGCCACCTCCGCCCACGGCCGCGGCGTCGCCCTCGACGCGGCTGTCAGCTCCGGCACCTACCGGACGGAGAAGTTCGGCGAGGTCGCCCTCGTCGACGCGGTCGCCACCCACGACGAGGAGGCCGGCACGTACGCGGTGTTCGCGGTGAACCGCGCCGTCGACGGTCCGACCGAGCTGGTCGTCGACCTCACCGCACTCGGAGCCCGTGCCGGCGAGCTGGAGGTCACAGTGCGCACCTTGAGCGACCCGGACATCGACGCGGCCAACACCCGCGAGGACCCGGAGCGGGTCGCGCTCACCGACCTCCCGTTCACGCGCGACGGCGACCTCCTGCGCGTGGAACTGCCCGCGGTCTCCTGGACGGAGATCCTGCTGACGAATCCGTGACGACGTATCCGACGTCGTGACGCCCGTGCGCGCCCGCGCTCGGGTGAGACAGTGAGAAAGGAAACAAAGATGCTTCCATCACGCACCACGTCGGGATCGTCGCCACGGCGACGCCTCCGAGCACTCGCAGCGACGCTGGCCGCTGCGAGTGCTCTCATCGCGACAGCCCTCGTGGCCTCGCCCGCGGCCGCCGTCACGACCGGGAATGGATCGCTGGTCTACTCGCCGGCGGCCGGCACCTCCTTCAACCCCGAGGGAGGCCGCGCGGCCGGAACGACCTACGCCAAGAACATCGTTCTGAAGAACAGCGGATCCGCCAACGGGACGCAGCTCGTCACCTACGACCAGCTCGTCCTCGTGGGCGGCAAGCAGGTATACCCCATCTACCGGAGCACCGACAATGGCACGACGTGGACGCACCTCACCGACGTCGTGCCGAACAACGACTTCTCCACACTCACGCGTACCGCGCAGCCGTTCCTCTACGAACTGCCCCAGCAGGTCGGAAGCCTCCCCGCAGGCACGATCCTGCTCTCCGGCATGATCATGCCGACCGACCGCTCGAGCAGCCGCCTCGTCGTCTACAAGAGCAGCGACCACGGCGTCACCTGGTCGTACCTCAGCACCATCGACACCGGCGGCCCCGCCACCTACGACCCGAGTCCGACCTCCACCACCACCACGGTGTGGGAGCCGTCGCTCATCGTCGACGGCAACGGCAAGCTCGCCGCCTACTTCTCCGACGAGCGGCAGAAGGCGAGCGGCGTCCTTCAGGCGGTGTCGTATCGCGAATCCAGCGACGGCGGTCTCACCTGGGGTGCGGAGGTCAACGTCTCCGCACCGAACAACCAGAGCGACCGGCCCGGCATGATCACGGTCACCAAGCTCCCGGACGGTCGTTATCTCGCCACCTTCGAGGTCGTCAACCGTCCGAGCCGGACGACGAACACGGCGCCTGTTTACTTCAAGATCTCGCCGGACGGAGTCACCTGGTCGCCGACGACGAGCATCGGAACGAAGATCGCCCTGGCCAACGGCCGCGGCATCGGGTCCTCCCCCTACGTCAAGTGGGTTCCCACCGGCGGTCCGAAGGGCATGGTCGTGGTCGCGTCGAAGTGGGGGCTGGACGCGTCGGGCAACATCAGCGGCGGTCAGGACTTCTACGTCAACTACAACCTCGGCGCCGGTCCGTGGGAGCGGTTGCCGATGGCGGTGACCTACGACTCCACCGACAGCGCAGGAGGCACGTTCTCGGGCTTCGCGCAGAGCTTCGACACCAGCGTCGACGGTCGCACGCTGTACCAGGCGACCAACGTGGAGAACGCCAGCACGACGTACAACGACATCCGCGTCGGCTCGATCCCGCTGGACGCTCAGCAGTACGAGGCCGAGAAGGCGACCCGCACCTCCGACACGTCGCTGGTGACCGATGTCAATGCGGCGAACGGGAGCAAGGTCGGCAACATCAACCTCTCCACCAGCGCGGTGACCTTTACGGTGCGGGTGCCGAGCGCGGGCTCGTACACCCTCAACGTGCGGTACGACAACGGCACCGGAGGGACGAGCACGCACAATGTGTCCGTCAACGGAGGCGCGGCATCGTCGATCAGCTATCCGGCGACGGTCGACTGGGGCCGATTCCTGTGGGCGCAGAAGACCGTCACCCTGAACGCCGGCGCGAACACTATCGCGTTCACGAAGGGCACCTCCTTCGCCGAACTCGACCAGCTGCAGGTCTACCAGCCGAGCACCCAACTCGACTCCCAGTTCCGCATCGTCAACCGCAACAGCGCGAAGCTCCTGGAGATCACCTCCGCGCTCGTCACCGACGGAGCACTGGCCGGACAGTGGGCTGACACCGCCAATCCGACTCAGATCTGGAACTTCCATCCCGTGACCGGAAGCACGCAGCTGTTCAACGACAACAGCGGCAAACTGCTGGAGATCCCTGGCGCCCAGACGGGGAACAACGTCCAGGCCGGTCAATGGGGCCCGACGGGCAGTGCCACCCAGAACTGGAATCTCACGACCAGCAACGGCTACTGGACGCTGACGAACGCGAACAGCGGCAAGGTCCTGGAGATCGCCGGATCGTCCACGGCCAACGGAGCCGCCGCGCAGCAGAACCCGTCTACTGGTGCGAACAACCAGCAGTGGCAGTTCATTCGGGAGGGCATCCAGTAGTTCGTCGACCGGTCCCGACACGCCGCCACGGGCATTCCCGAGATGGCGTGCCGGGACCCGGTCCTCAACGCGGCTAGTTGTAGTTCCCCGACACGTTGTGAACGGTTGAGGTGAGCGAAGACCTCCGTGGAGGATGTGGGTTACCACACTCACATCTAGCCAACGGAGGTCTTCGTGACTCACGCTAATGCACCGTTGACGCCGGAAGGGCGTCGACGGCTGGTCGAGCTGGTTCTGGAGCGCGGGTGGTCATTGCGGCGGGTGGCGGAACGGTTCCAGTGCTCGCCCGCGACGGCGAAACGGTGGGTCGATCGGGCACGCGCAGGCTTGCCGATGACCGACCGACCCTCCCGCCCGCACTCGTCCCCGAATCGGTGTCCGGCCCGGTTGGAGCGCCGGATCGTGGCGTTGCGGTTCAGGTGGCGGTGGGGTCCGCATCGGATCAGCTACCACCTCGGTGTTCCCCGTTCCACCGTGGGCAGGGTGCTGGCCCGGTATCGGATGCCGCTACTGCACCACCTCGATCAAGCGACCGGGCTCCCTATCCGCAAACCGAGGGCTGTCCGTTATGAGCACGCTCGCCCCGGCCAGCTGGTCCATGTCGATATCAAGAAGCTCGGCCGCATCCCCGATGGTGGTGGCCACCGAGTCCTGGGGCGGGCAGCAGCACCGTCCCGGCACCGCGGCCGCGGCTATGCGTTCCTGCATCACGCTATCGATGACCACTCCAGGCTGGCCTACTCGGAGATCCTGAACGATGAGCGCAAAGAGACCGCCGCCGGATTCTGGCTGCGCGCCAACGCGTTCTTCACCGCCGCTGGGATCACCGTCACCGCGGTCATGACCGACAACGGTGCGTGCTACCGGTCGAAACTGTTCGCCGACGCTCTCGGCACGAGAGTCAAGCACCGGCGCACGCGCCCCTACCGGCCGCAGACCAACGGGAAAGTCGAACGATTCAACCGCACCCTGGCCACCGAGTGGGCCTACGCGCACGCCTACCTCAGCGACGAAGCCAGAGCCGCAACCTACGACACCTGGCTCCATCACTACAATCACCACAGACCCCACACCGGAATCGGCGGCCTCGTCCCCTCAGCCCGCGTTCACAACCTCACGGGGAACTACAGCTAGTGCGAGCAATTCCGGAGGCTGCGGTCCACACGCCCGCGAATCTCCGGCGGAACGGTACCGACCCCGGCGTGTCCCCGCGGGTTCCGGAGTTACGGACACTCCGCGGACCGTGCGGGCAACTCCGGAGGTCACGGACGACACGCCGCACGAGAGTCCGTTCGTCCGGATTCGCGCAGCGAAGTCCGCCAGGACTCCGGAGGAACGGAGCCGGAGGCACGCCACCGGCCTGGACGCCGGAGTTGTCGGACACTCCTAGACGCCGGCGACCCGCTCACCCAGTGGCGCGGACTCGCGCGCGATCAGTCGGAACGGCACGGCGATCTCGCGGGGGGCGTCCTCCACCCGTCCCGCGATCCGCTCGAGGAGTAGTTCGATCGCCGTCTCGGCGATC
This sequence comes from Leifsonia sp. McL0607, assembly GCF_049993355.1. Classification (GTDB taxonomy): domain Bacteria; phylum Actinomycetota; class Actinomycetes; order Actinomycetales; family Microbacteriaceae; genus Leifsonia. Next base: position 1,839,156 of record NZ_CP188253.1, read on the forward strand.
TCTTCGCGGCCAGGGTCGATGGTGGTGAGGGCCGGCATGGAGAACTGCGTCTCGTCGATGTTGTCGAAGCCCGTGATGGCCACATCGCCGGGAACGCCGAGGCCGTGATCTTGCAGTGCACGCATCGCGCCGAGCGCCAGCGTGTCGTTGAAGGCCACCACTCCATCGAACTCGACGCCGCGCTCGAGGAAGCTCCGCATGGCCAGCGAGCCGTCGCGACGATGCCACGGCCCGACGCTGACGACCAGATCCTCCTCGAACGGCAGCCTGGCAGCGGCCAGAGCCTGCCGGTATCCCGTGAGCCGCAGCCCCGCGGATCCGATGACCTCGCCGGGGTGTGCGCCCAACGCCACCAGGCGACGCCGACCACTCCGCAGCAGATGCTCCGTCGCCGCCTGCGCGCCTTCGACGTTCTGCATGGTCACGTGGTCGCGGGGCCCGTTGAAGAGCCGTTCGCCCAGAAGGACGGTGGGCAGTGGGAGTTCCTCGATCGTCGCCCTGTCGCGCTCGTCGAGGGTGAGCATGCTGTAGAGGAGGCCGTCGACCATCCCGGCCCTGCGGGCGCGGAGCACGGCCAGTTCGCTCTCCCTGTCGTTACCGAACTGCTGGATGAGGACCGATTGCCCCCGCGCCGCAGCGGCCCGCATCACGGAGTCCGCCAGCTCGGCGAAGTAGGCGTTCCGCAGCTCGGGGATGAGAAGGCCGATGACGTTCGACTTGCCGGAGCGCAGGCTCCGGGCCGAGAGGTTCGGCGTGTAGTCGAGCTCGGCGATGGCCGCGAGAACCTTTTCTCTGGTCTCTGCCCGAATGTACGGGTAGTCGTTGATGACGTTGGAGACCGTTTTGATGGACACGCCGGCCAGTCGGCTCACGTCGTGCAGCGTCGCAGGCATCGATTCCTCCCTCGGGTGAACCTAGCCTACAACGTTGTACCCGCTTGGTGTGGGTCTCTCGCCGGACCCTGGGCGCCGACGCGGCCGTCTCCTGGGACAGGCGCTACCTGCGGTGCTCGAGACGGGCGATGAGTTCCGCGACCCGACGGGTGCGGTTGTTTCGAGCCGTGAGGGCGGCCTCCATGTCGACGGGTGTGAAACGAGTGACCGTGCCCGCGGTGGCGCGCGCGAGAACGTCCAGGTCGGCGCTGATGACCGTCGCGACCATCGCGTACCCGCCGCCGGAGACAGCGTCGCGGTGGAGCACGATGGGCTGGGTTCCGCCGGGGATCTGGATCGAGCCGACGGCATACCCGGCGTCGACGATGTTCGACGGGTCCTGGCCGGCGCCGAACGGCCGCGGGCGCTGTCGCCATTCCACGCCAGGTCCGTTGTAGCGCAGTCCCATTCGATCCGCCTGGGTGGTGAGTGTCCAGTCCTCGTGCACGAGCCGACGCATCCCCTCCTCGGTGAGGAGGTGATCGTAGAGACCGGGCATCACCCGGATTTCCTGCTCACGCGAGAAGATCGGCCGTTCAGCCGGCGGGATCGACTTCGCGGGTGGACAGTGGCCGGTAGCCGGTCCGATCGGGAGGACATCGCCCGCGCGGACCGCTCTACCGTCCACTCCACCGATCGAGCCGATCGCGTAGGTCGATCGACTGCCGAGCGCAGCGGGAACGTCGATACCTCCCCGTACGGCGATATAGAAGCGGCTGCCTCCCTGGATCAGGCCGAAGCTCAGCTCGTCTTCGGTCGCGAGGTCGATCCGGTACCACTGCTCGACAGGCTCGCCATTGACCAACACGACGACCGGAGCTCCGGTCACGGCGATCGTCACGGGTGCACGGGCCCGCAGAACAGGACCCATGTAGGTGCACTCCAGCACAGCGTCGTCCGCGTCGTTGCCGACCAGGGCGTTCGCGAGGCGAGCGGACTCCATGTCCATCGCGCCGCCCTGAGGGAAGCCCAGGTTGTAGAAGCCCACTCGTCCACGGTCTTGCACGGTCGTCGAGAGTCCGGGCTGGAGCACGTCAAGCGACATCGAGAGCCTCCAAGATCATCTGGTTCGTCGCAGTCGGTTCGGAAGCAGCCAGCGCGGTGTCGAGTGAGATCGGCGCCTGCCGGTAACGGAATGTGCCCGCTTCCAGCTGCTCCTGGATGAGTGCGTATTCGGTCGCCTCGATCGGCCGAAACCGGACGATGTCGCCGCTGCGGAAGAGCACTGACGACTCCCGGAAATCCGCGAGACGCTGCGAGGGGTCGTAGATCGGAGCCGCGGCAACGCCGAACATCTGATATCCACCGGCGCCGCGAACCGAGTACACCGCTCCGAAGCAGCCGCCGTGACCGACCGTCAACGGTGGCGTGTCTGTTCTGGGGCTGAGGTATTTCGGAACCTGCAGTTGCTCGTCCTGCTCGACGAGTTGATAGAGGAACGGGAGCCCGGCGACGAATCCGACCATCGAGACGATCCAGGGCGCGCTGTGGTGGCGCCGGATGAACTCGTCCTTGTCGGCGAGTCCGTTCACGGCAGCCGCGTACTCGAGGTCGGTGCTGCCGGGATCCTGGTGGTATCCCGAGCGGAACCGGGCCGCGACCTCGGCGGTGAAGGGGTCGTCATACCAGACCGGCACCTCGATGACCCGCGTTTCGATGCTCGTCGACGTCGCGGTGACCTCGGACTCGATCCGTCGCACCAACCGTTCCAGCGCCCCGGAATCGAGAAGGTCGGGATCGAAACGGATGAGCAACGAGGCGTTGGCCGGACAGATGTCGACGATGCCGGCCGGCCTCTCATGCTCGATGCGCGCGGCGATGGACGTCACACGGAAGTTCGCTGCGAGGCTCATCGCCTCATCGATCTCCACGAAGAGGAACTCGTCTCCGCCCCACGTGTACCGGGCCTGTTCGCGCATGCTCATCGGGCGGTTCGCGACAGGTACGCCTCGACGAACGTGGTCGTGTGCTCCGAATCGATGAACTCCGGCGCGTCCAGAAGCCTCCGGTGCAGGGGGATCGTCGTCGCGATCCCTTCGATACGGGAGTCTGCCAACGTCCGCTCCATCGTCTCGATCGCCTGCGCGCGTGTTGTCGCGTGGACGATGACCTTGGCCACCAGCGAATCGTAGAAGGGCGGAACGGCGAGACCTTCGTCGTAGCCCGCGTCGACCCGTGAACCCGGTTCGTCCGGCCACCGCATCACGGTGATGAGCCCAGGGCTGGGGAAGAACTGACGGTCCGGGTCTTCGGCGTTAATGCGGCATTCGATTGCGTGCCCGCTGAACTGGATGTCCTCCTGACGGAACGCCAGCGGCTCCCCTTGCGCGACGCGAAGCTGCTGCTCCACCAGGTCGATCCCGGTGATCTGCTCGGTGACGGGGTGTTCGACTTGGAGCCGAGTGTTCATCTCGATGAAGTATGCCGCCGACCGGTCCGGGTCGTAGAGGAACTCGACGGTGCCCGCTCCGATGTACCGAGTCGCCTCGGCAAGTCGAATCGCGGCGGCGCGGACCTCGCGACGCACCTCCTCCGGGAGATTGGGCGCCGGCGCCTCTTCGAGGACCTTCTGCGAGCGGCGCTGCATCGAACAGTCGCGATCTCCGAGGTGGATGCACCGCGCACCGTCGCCGAGGATCTGCACCTCGATGTGTCGGGCCCGGCGAAGATAGGCCTCGAGATACACGGTGTCGTCGCCGAACGAGGCCCGAGCTTCGGCGCGTGCTGTGGCGAGTGTCGCTGCGAGCTCGTCGCCGTTCTCGACGAGGCGGATGCCTCGCCCTCCACCTCCCGCGCTCGCCTTGATGAGAAGCGGGAAGCCGATCTTCGCGGCTTCGACGCAGGCCTCGTCGGTGTCGGTCAGCGGGCCGTCGGTACCCGGGACGACCGAGACGCCGGCGGCGCGCGCGGCGGCGATCGCGCGGGCTTTGTCGCCCATCAACTCGATCGTCTCTGGGGAGGGGCCGACCCAGATCCGGCCGGAGCGGATGACCGAACGAGCGAATTCGGCATTCTCGCTCAGGAACCCGTAGCCCGGGTGCACGGCGTCTGCGTTCGTCTCGTCGGCGGCACGGAGCACGGCCTCCGCGTCGAGGTACGAGCTGGCGACAGGTGCGGGCCCGATCACGACCGCCTCGTCGGCCAGCCGCGCCGCCAGGGATTCCCGGTCCGCTTCGGACACCACGGCGACCGTGGCGATGCCAAGCTTGTGCGCTGAACGGATGACGCGAACGGCGATCTCACCGCGATTGGCGATCAGCAGTTTGCGCATCAACGATCTTCCCGCACCGTGACGATGACGTCTCCGGGGTTCACCGCTCCGAAGTCGTCGACGCGGAACGTCTCGATGACTCCGGTGGCCGTCGATTGCACCTCCGTGAACTGCTTCATGATCTCGACGATGCCGATTGTCTGACCGATGTCGATCCTGTCGCCCTCCCTCACGAACGGGTCACGGTCGGGGGCCGGCTTTCGATAGAAGATACCGGGCAGGGGGGAGACGATGTCAGCCATAGCGGGATGTCCTTCGTGAGGTCAGCGCGCCAGGACGGCGCGCACGGATCGGGCGACGTCCACCGAGTTCGGGGCGTCGGAGTGAATGCAGACGGTGTCGAAACGAAGCGTGAGCGGCGAGCCGTCGATCGCGGCGATCGGTTCTCCCGCCAGGGCTGAGGCGACGCGCTGTGCGGCGGCTGCCGGGTCGGTGAGGTGCGCGCTGCGGACCAGCGCGAGGGTTCCGTCGGGGTTGTAGTCCATGTCGACATACAGTTCGGCGACGAACTCGATGTCCGCTTCGGCGCAGATCCGTTCATGTGCGGTACCGGCCAGACCGAAGAACGGGACATCGAACACACGCACGGCACGGGCTGCCGCGCGCATGAGGTCGTCGTCTTCCGCGAGCATCCCCCACAGGGCGCCGTGCGGTTTGATGTGGCTCAACGGCAGACCTGCACGGCGAAGGTACCCGGTCAGAGCGCCGGTCTGATAGACGATCAGGTTCTCGACCTCGTCCGGGGTCAACGCCATCCGCCGTCGCCCGAACCCGGAGAGATCCGGCAGCCCCGGGTGCGATCCGACTGCCGTTCCGGCGGAGCGGGCGAGTTCGACGGTCGCAGCCATCACCTGCGGGTCGCCCGCATGGAATCCGCATGCGACGTTCGCGAAGTCGAGGAGCGGCATCAAGGCTGCATCGCTGCCGAACGCGTGGAGACCGAGCCCCTCGCCCATGTCTGCGTTCAGGGTTACTGGTCGTCGTCGGCTGGGCATGCCGATCACGCTATTTCCCGCATTGCGGCCGATTCCTCGTGACTATGCTCAAGATCGCCTCGACCCTTTGTGCAATTTGCACTGCCACACAATTCGGAAGGCTTTCATGCGCGTGATGGACTTGCTCGAAAACCCTGCGCTGAGGCTGGAATTGCGATCCCCTGTGCCCGCTTCTTGCCTCGAGCGATCCATCACCGGGTGTGCGCAGTCCGAGCTCATGGACCCCAGTGCCTTCCTCACCAGGGGCGAGTTCGTTCTCACCCTGGGCATGGGACTCCACTTCGAAGACCTCCGGACGTGGGACGCGTACGTCGAGCGTCTGGTGCGCGCCGGAGCGAGCGGCCTCGGCTTCGGCCTCGGCGCCATCCATTCGACCCTACCGACCGGTCTCGTCCGGTCCTGCGCCGATCGTGGCCTGCCGCTCATCGAGCTCGGCCCCGACTTTCCACTGGTGAAGCTCAGCCGGCACATCTGGCAGGAGCTCGCGGCGGACCGCTATCTGACAGCCCGACGCGGCTGGGACCTCGCTAACGAATGCACCCAGCTGGCAGCCGAGGGCGCGACACCCGCTCTCGTCCTGGAACGCGTGAGTGCGTCGATCGAGGCAAATGTGCGGCTGGTCGACGAAAGTGGTTTCACGCTCGCTCGCGCTGGACAGTTCGCATTTGCGCCCGGCTCGGGAACGCGAACTGCACTTCCACTGCCGGGCGGCGATCAGCCCGGATTCCAACTCCGAGTCGAGACCGAGAGCGACGCGCTCCTGCTCCAGCCGCTCCTCGGACCGACACTGGCGGTGATCGCGATGCAGCTCTCATATACGCTCTTCGCACGCTCTCCGCTGCATTCCCATACGGCTGCGCGCTTCGTCGAGGCCCTCCTCGATGGGCGGACGGCGAGCGCGGAAACAGTACGTCTGCTCGCCGTCGATGCCGGGTTCGATCCGGGCGACCCATTCGACCTGATCATCCTTCGTCGCCCCGAGCGGATGTCGAGCGCCCTTCTTCGACTCATCACCTGGAGGATGCGAGTTCTGTTCGAGCAGCACTATCGCTGTGTGCGGTTCTACGACGAGTCGTATCAAGCGACCTTGGTGATGCAGGGGAGGGTGGATGCCGAGCGGGTGCCATCCATGGTCAAAGAGGCGATCGGCCGCGCGACCACGTTGGATGCCGGGTACGCATCGGGCTTCGCGCTGGAGGAACTGGGGATCACCATCCAGGTGGCTCGTCGCGCCGAACTCGAAGCGGGAGTACACCAGCTGCAGACGCTCGACCTCGGGGCCCTGGTGGGAGCGCTACCGACACAGGGGCTCACCGGGTTGGCTCGACGCAGCCTCGCGCCACTCCTCGACGGCGAGGACACTCTGCTTTGCACTCTCGTGACCTACCTGGAGCTCAACGGATCGACACGTGCGGTGTGTGATCGGCTGTTCATCCACCGCAATACCCTCACCTACCGGCTGCAGAGGATCGAACAACTCATCCAGGCCGATCTCTCCGACGGTCGCACCCGTGCGACCCTCCTGCTCGCGGCGGAGATCACCGGCGTGCGCGCGTAACTCCGGAGACCTGCGCGCGTCTCCGCCAAATCCGCACGTAACTCCGGAGTCTCGGCGCCACTCGGCCCGAGACTCCGGAGTTACGTGCGGTCGGCACCGACGGGCCGTGAGGCGGGGGCTATTCCGATCACTCTGAGCCGACACCGCCCCGCCCTCCGGAAGCCTGTGGAGGACGGGACGTTGGTCGGTCGGCCGGTCGACCTAGCTCGTGACGAGCACGTGGTCGCGACCGTTGCCGTCGGGGTCGTCCGACGTGTCGGGCGCGAACTCGTCGGCTGCGTCGACGCCGTCGGCCGTCGCGGCGGCCGTCGTGTCGGCCTGGTCGAGCGCCGGGTGCGTCGCGCCGTCGATCTCGAGCGAGGTGGCGACGGAGTCGCGCTCGATGGTGGTGGCGAGCGGCTTCTCCTTCACGAAGCAGAGCAGCACGACGGCGATGAGCAGCAATGGCACCATGTAGAGGAAGACCGGGGTGAGCGCGTCGTTGTAGGCGCCGACGATCACGTCGCGCAACGGCGCCGGCAGCGCCTTGACGAGGGCCGGGGTGAACGAGTTGCTGGAGCCGCTGGCCGCAGCGCCGCCGATGGGCATCCGCTCGGCGAGGAGGTCGGTGAGGCGGGCGACGAAGAGGCTGCCGACGATGGCGGAGCCGAGGGAGGCGCCGATCTGACGGAAGTAGTTGTTCGACGCGGTCGCGGTGCCGACCTGCGAGACCGGGAACGAGTTCTGCACGACGAGGATGAGGATCTGCATGCTCATGCCCAGTCCGATGCCCATCACCGCGAGGTAGGTGCAGATGACCCACACCGGCAGAGCCGGGGTCATGGTCGACAGCAGCACCAGGGCGACGGCGACGATCACGGTGCCGACGATCGGCAGCCACTTGTAGCGACCGGTCTTGCTCACCAGCTGGCCGGAGACGATCGACGTCAACAGCAGCGCGGCCATCATCGGGATCATCAGCAGGCCCGCCTGGGTGGCGTTCGAGCCGGTGACCATCTGCAGGTAGGTCGGCAGGTAGGCGAGGGCGCCGAACATCGCGATGCCGATGATGAGGCCGGCGATGGTGGTCAGGTTGAAGTTGCGGTCCGTGAACAGCTTCAGCGGCATGATCGGCTCCGCTGCACGGCGCTCGACGAGGACGAACGCGACCGCTGCGACGACGGTTCCGGCGATGAGCGAGATGATCACGCCCGAATCCCAGTCGTAGGTCGTGCCGCCCCAGGTGGTGACGAGCACCAGGCAGGTGGAGGCGATGGCGAGCAGGCCCATGCCGGCCCAGTCGAGCCGGGGCTTGCCCGAAGCGCCCTTGGGAAGGCGGAGGAAGACGAGGGCGGAGGCGATCGCGAGGAGTCCGAGCGGGATGTTCATCCAGAAGGCCCAGCGCCAGCCGATGCTCTCGGTGAACCAGCCGCCGAGCAGCGGGCCGGCGACGGACGAGAGGGCGAACACGCCGCCCATGATGCCCATGTACTTGCCGCGCTCGCGGGCGGGGACGACATCGGCGATGATCGCGTTCGACAGGATCAAGAGGCCGCCGCCGCCGAGGCCCTGGATGGCGCGCCCGACGATGAGCCAGGTCATGTCGCCGGCCAGGCCGCCGACCACCGAGCCGGCGATGAACAGCATGATCGCGCCGATGAAGAGCCCCTTGCGGCCGATCAGGTCGCCCAGCTTGCCGTAGACCGGCAGCATGATGGTGGACGCGAGGATGTACGCCGTCGTGACCCAGAGCATGTGGTCGACGCCGTTGAGCTCGCCGACGATGGTCGGCAGGGCGGTGCTGAAGATGGTCTGGTCGAGCGATGCGAGGAGCATCGTGACCATGAGTCCTGCGAAGAGCAGGATGATGTTGCGCTTCTGCGGGGACGTGCCGGAAGTCTTCTCGGGCGCCGCTTCGATGGTTGAACTCATGAGAGTGTGCTGATCACCTTTCCGACGAGCTCGACGGCTCGTCTTTGTAGCTGGGGAAGCGAACGCTCGCCGCCTGCGGAGACCCATTCCTTGACGGCGAGGCGCACGGCGCCTCCGCACAGCGGGAGGATGAGTTCGGCGGTGGTGTTCTGCTCGTCGGCGCCCAACGGGGCGAACCGGCTGTCGTGGGCGAGAATGGCCGCGGTGGCGGCGACGAGCCTTTCGCCGGCGCGACTCATCTGGGCCACCTGTCGGCCGAGCAGCTCGGGATGCTGCTTGATGATGGCCATGCGGGCCTCGTGGAGCCGGGTGTCGGCGATGGCCGGCGCCAGCGACTCGAGCAGCAGCGCGATGACCCGCTCTGCGAGCGGCCGACCTTCGCTCTCGCGAACGTGTCGTTCGACGGACTGCTCGTCGAGCTCGAATTCGCGGACGCCGAGGATCGCGTCTTCTTTGCTCTCGAAGTAGTTGAAGAAGGTCCGGACGGAGACCGGAACGGTCGCGCAGATGGCCTCGACCGTCGCGTTCTCCAGGCCGACGTCGCTCGCGAGCAGCACCGCGGCGCGCTCCAGCTGCGCGCGCGTCTCGAGACGCTTGCGCTCCCGGAGGCCGAGGGATTCGTTGCCCATGTCCTTAATTATTGCATGAATGCAAAGTTATATTCACGCAAATCTGCCTAGATGCACGATTCGAAGCAGGCTCTCAGCCGTGGCGGCCTGCCGCCATCTGCGGTAGTCCGCCGCCGGAGAGACCCAGAAGGGGATAGCGTGAGACGATGACCACGCCCAGCGAGACAGAGCCCACCGAACCCGCGACGACGTTTTCCGACCTCGGGCTCGACGCCGCCGTGCTCAAGGCTCTCAAAGACGTCGGCTACGAGACCCCGTCCGCCATCCAGGAGGCGACGATCCCGCTGCTGCTGCAGGGGCGCGACGTCGTCGGCCTCGCCCAGACCGGCACGGGCAAGACGGCCGCGTTCGCGCTGCCCATCCTGTCCCGGCTCGACTTGTCGCAGAAGAGCCCTCAGGCGCTCGTGCTCGCGCCCACCCGTGAGCTGGCGCTGCAGGTGGCGGAGGCCTTCGAAAGCTATGCCGCGCACCTGAAGGGCGTCCACCTCCTGCCGGTCTACGGCGGTCAGGGCTACGGCGTGCAGCTCTCGGCCCTCCGGCGGGGTGTGCACATCGTGGTGGGCACCCCCGGCCGCATCATGGACCACCTCGACAAGGGGACGCTCGACCTCTCCGAGCTCAAGTACCTGGTGCTCGACGAAGCCGACGAGATGCTCAAGATGGGGTTCGCGGAGGATGTGGAGACCATCCTCGCCGACACCCCGGACGACAAGCAGGTCGCGCTGTTCTCCGCGACGATGCCTGCGCAGATCCGTCGCATCTCGAAGAAGTACCTGCACGATCCCGAAGAGATCACGGTCAAGACCAAGACCACCACGTCGGCCAACACCACGCAGCGCTACCTCGTCGTGTCGTACTCGCAGAAGGTCGACGCCCTCACTCGCATCCTGGAGGTCGAGAACTTCGAAGGGATGATCATCTTCGTCCGCACCAAGAACGAGACCGAGTCGCTCGCGGAACGGCTCAGGGCCCGGGGGTACTCCGCCGCGGCGATCAACGGAGACGTCGCCCAGGTCCAGCGCGAGCGCACCGTCGACCAGCTCAAGTCGGGCAAGCTCGACATTCTCGTGGCGACGGACGTGGCGGCGCGCGGTCTCGACGTCGAGCGCATCAGTCACGTGATCAACTTCGACATCCCGATCGACACCGAGTCGTACGTGCACCGGATCGGCCGCACCGGCCGAGCGGGACGCAGCGGCGCGGCGATCAGCTTCGTCACGCCGCGCGAGCGCCGCCTGCTCACGGCCATCGAGAAGGCGACGCGCCAGCCGCTCACCCCGATGCAGCTGCCGAGCGTCGACGATGTCAACGTGACCCGGTTGGCGCGGTTCGACGACGCGATCACCGAAGCCCTGGCGCAGGAGGAGCGCATCTCGCGGTTCCGCGACATCATCGGTCACTACGTCGAGCACCACGACGTGCCGGAGGTGGATGTCGCGGCGGCGCTGGCCGTCGTGGCGCAGGGCGAGGAGCCCCTGCTGCTGAGTGCCGACGACGCGCTCACGCAGCGCGTCGATCGCGAGTCGCGCGACGATCGCGGTCGCGGGGATCGCGGCGACCGGGAGGGCGGCCGCGGCGGCCGAACCGACCGGGCGTCGCGACGCGAGCGGAGTGACAAGCCGATGGCGCCGTACCGCATCGAGGTGGGCAAGCGCCAGAAGGTCGAGCCCCGCCAGATCGTCGGCGCGCTCGCGAACGAGGGAGGTCTGAGCCGCGAGGACTTCGGGCACATCCGCATCATGCCCGATTTCTCCATCGTCGAGCTTCCTTCCGACCTGCCGGGCGACACTCTTTCCCGCCTCTCGGGCACCCGGATCAGCGGCAAGCTGATCGAGATGCGTCCCGATCGCGCCGCAGGCACGCGTCGTACCTTCTCGCAGCGCGACGACCGTCCGCCGCGCGACGACCGCCCTCCGCGCAAGCCGCGGCTGCGCTGACGACGGGATCGTCGCCGCGGCCGGCGTGACCTTCTAGGTCGCGATCACCCGGCGCAGAACGTGTCCACGTGTCCACGTGCTCTCGCAGCGCGTCGATCCGGTGCTGGCGGGCCGCCTCCACGTCGAAACCGACGTACGCCGGCGGCGGACGCATGCGCACGTTGGCCGAGCACTCGAACCGAGGTGTGGATGCCCTGGGGGAACCCTTCTGTGCTGTTCCGCGATCCGGACGGGAACCTGGTGAACCTGTTCAGCCGGCCGTCGGAGTAGTCGCGCCCATCCGGACGATCGCGTCAGCTCGCCTGCCTCAGCCATGCCTCGATGCCGGCGATGTGCGAGGTCATCAGCGACCGCACGAGCTCGGTGTCCCGGGCCTCCATCGCCCCCACGATCGAGGCGTGCTCGTCAAGAGTCCGGCGGAAGGCGTCCGTCTGGGTCAGCCCGCGCCAGATCCGCGCTCGGACGGTGCTGCTCGCGAGGCCGTCGATGAGGCTCGTCAAGTAGTCGTTGCCGACGGCGGCGACGATGGCGTGGTGGAAGTCGAGGTCGTGGTCGACGAGGGCCTCGACGTCCCGGGTCGCGTCGGCCCGCGCAACGGACTGCCGGAGCTCGACGAGCCGGTCGTCGGTGAGCAGCGGGGTCGCCATCGCGGCAGCGGCCGGTTCGAGGATCCTGCGCACAGCGAAGACGTCGAGTATCGACCGGTCGTTGTGCAGATCGATCACGAACGATACAGCGTCCAGAAGCAGCCGAGGTTCCAGACTGGTGACGTAGGTCCCATCGCCGCGCCGGACTTCGAGGACGCGGACGAGTTCCAGCGCCTTGACGGCTTCTCGCAGCGAGTTGCGCGAGAGTCCCAGGCTGTCGCTCAGCTCCTGTTCAGGAGGCAGTCGGTCGCCCGGCAGCAACTCGCCAGCGATGATCATGGTCCGGATCTTGCCGATCGCTTCATCGGTGACGCTCATGACGCACCAGCGTATACATCCGACGTTTGGTCACCGGGCGCCACCCGGCGCGGGTCGCGAAACGATATACCTAGTGAGGTCGCACATTCGTGCGCCGGCTCGCCCGAAGGAGGAGGCATGCGGCGTGGTACCAACCTTCCCGCGGTCGGAGGATTCAATCAGGCGGTGATCCTGGACGCCATCCGGCGGTCGCCCGACGGCGTCAGCAGGGTGGAGCTCCAGGAACGCACGGGCCTCGCATACCAGACCGTCGCCAATGGCGCGAAGCGCCTCCTCGAGGACGGCTACATCCGCGAGGGGGCCAAGAAGGGCACGGGACCGGGTAAGCCCGGCCTGCTCCTGCACGTGGCGGACCGCGGGCGGTATGCCGTGGGCATCCACATCGACCCCGCCGTCACCACGTGCGTGCTGATCGATCTGAGCGGCTCGATCATCGCGCGCGAGCAGACGCGTACCCCTGAGCCGATCCGCCCCGAAGAGGTGATCGGAGCACTGGCAGCCTCGGTCGATCGGCTCGTCGCGGAGGCCGGCGTCGACCGCTCGCTCGTCCTGGGCATCGGGATCGCCAGTCCCGGCCCCATCGACGTCGACCGCGGCGTCGTCGTCGACCCGCCGCTCCTCGAAGGCTGGAAGGAGGTGCCCCTCCGCGACGCGCTGGCGGCGGCGACCGGGCAGCCCGTGGTCCTGGAGAAGGACGTCAACGCGGCCGTCGTCGGCGAGCTCTGGCTGCGCCGCGAGACGCGGGAGGACTTCGTGTTCTTCTACCTCGGGACGGGCATTGGCATGGGGCTGGCCCTGCGCGGCGAGCTCGTCCGCGGGGCCAGCGGCAACGCGGGCGAGGGCGGAACTCTCTTCGTTCCGGTCTCCGGTTCCGTCGAGCCGGGACGGGCCAGCATGCTGGGCTGGCTGGCGACACCGGACTACATCCTCCGCCAGGCAGCGGACGATGGAATCATCCCCGCGGCTCCCGCTCAGCAGGACCTCTCCGCCATCGAGGCCGCCTTCGACGCGCTGCTCGATCGCGAGCGCGGGGGAGAGCGACCCGTGCGTGATCTGTTTGCGCGCGCGGCGGACGTCATCGCCACCGCGCTGCTGTCGGTCGTGAATTTGCTCGACGTCGCCGACATCGTCGTGGGCGGCCCGTATTGGGACCGGCTCGCGCCGTGGATGGAGGACCGCATCGCGGCGAGCCTTCAGGACTCGCCGTACCGCAAGACTCGCCACCCGGTGCGGCTGAGGCGCACGGTCCTCGGCGAGGAGGTGGCTGCCGTCGGGGCGGCGACGCTCATCCTTGACAACGCGCTCGCGCCCAAAGCCGACAGCCTCCTGATCGCTGAGTAAGGCTCTTTCCTCTTTCCGCTTGACATCGGATGTTTGGCCTGCCTATTCTCTCACTCGAATAATCCCATCGTTTAGGATTATTAGTCGAGAGGCTACCCGAGACCCGATCGACCCGGAGTGACACAACGTCACCGCGGAAGCACAGCGTGGGCCGGCGAAGACGCCGCCCTCATCAAGGAGGATGAAGTGAAACGCAATCACCGCATCGTCGTGGCCGCCGTCAGTGCGGTCGCGGCGCTGGCGCTGTCGGCGTGCTCGACCAGCGCGCAGACCGACACCAGCAAGGCCAACCTGACCTTCATGACGTTCGAGACGCCGGCACTGACGGCGAGCTTCTGGGACAGCTCGATCAAGGCCGCCCAGAAGGAGGTTCCGAATGTCTCCGTCAAGAAGATCGTCAGCCCGGACGCCGACCGCAACGCCTACGCCAAGCAGCTGCAGGCGAGTGGGCAGTTCCCCGACGTCCTGTCGTCGATCAACCCCAAGGACTTCACCTCCGCCGGGCTCCTGAAGCCCTTCGATGAGTCCTGGCTGAAGGACAACTTCCTGCAGCCGGACGCCAATGCGATCGGCGGGAAGACCTACATCCCCCCGACGAACTCGCAGGTGCTCCCGCTCGTGTTCTACAACAAGGCGCTCTTCGAGAAGGCCGGCGTGAAGGTCCCCACGAATTACGCCGAGTTCACCGACGCGGTCGCGAAGCTGAAGGCCTCCGGGGTGACGCCGATCGAGCTCGCCGGGTCGGACACCTGGGCTGCGAGCATGCCCCTGGTCGCGCTGGCGAGCGCCGACGTCCTGGGCAGCGACCCTGACTGGATCCAGAAGCGCTACGCGGGAAAGGTCACGTTCGCCGACCCCGAGTTCGTCGCGGCGATGCAGAAGCAGGTCGACCTGATCAAGCAGGGCGCCTACGACCCGGCCGCTCTGAGCACCGACTTCGCGACCGCGAACAAGAACTTCCTCGCGGGCAAGGCCGCCATGTACATCATGGGCAGCTGGTTCACCGGCTCCAGCTACATGACGGCCGACCAGGCGAAGCAGTATGGAGCGTTCCCGTTCCCGACCGACAGCGGCAAAGTCGTCATCCCCTTCAACATGGGCGGCACCACCTCCGTGAGCGCGAAGTCGGCAAACGTGGGCGACGCCGCGAAGTTCGCCCAGGCATGGTCGCTGGCGCCGGAGAACCTCAAGGTGCTGATCGAGACCGACGGCGCGTACCCGAACATGAAGAACGTGAAGCTCTCGGACTTCGGGGCGTCGGTGAGCGACCTCTACACGGCCACCTACAAATACGTCACCGATGACAACGAGAAGGTCGCCGCGTTCGGCTGGGTCAACAACGACAACGCGCTCGCACCCGGGATCAACGATGACTTCTACGCGCTCTCGCAGGCGTTGTTCTCGAATTCCGACGTGCAGTCGCAGCTGCAGAAGCTCGACAGCGAGTGGGACGCCGCCACCAAGAAGTAGGCGAGCCTCACGAAGCCGGGATGCCGCGAAGGACTCGCGGAGGTCTTCGCGGCATCCCATCCACAGCAATCGAAAGGACCCACACGATGACTGGTCGTTCAGCGACCTGGCGCCGCTCTCTGGGGCTGGCACCGATCGCGATCGTTGCGATGGTGCTCTACGCGGCCTTCCTGATCTGGCCGGTCACACAGAGCTTCTTGTCCAGCCTCACCGATCAGAACCCCCTCCAGGGCTCGTCGTCGTTCGTCGGGGCCGACAACTACGTGCAGATGGCGAACGACCCCGCGCTGATCGCGAGCCTGGCGTTCACTCTGATCGTCGTCGTCGCCGTCACCGTGCTCGCCAACTCGATCGGCCTCGGCTTCGCCCTGCTGCTCAACCGGAACACATTCGGTTTCCGAGTCATGCGGACGCTCATCTTCATCCCGCAGGTCCTGTCCGGAGTCATCGTCGCGTTCATCTGGCGCAGCATCCTCACCCAGGACGGCCTGCTGAACGCCTCGCTACTCAACCTCGGGATCATCCAGAAGCCGATCTCGTGGATCGGCACGCCCGCGCTGGCGACGATGTCGATCATCGCCGTCGTCAGCTGGATGACCATCGCGTTCGCCACGGTCGTCTACACCGCGTCGCTGCAGTCCGTCCCGGCCGAGCTCTACGAGGCCGCACGCGTCGACGGCGCGGGGGCGTGGCGCCGATTCACCAACGTCACGTTCCCGATGATCGCGCCGGGGATGACGATCAGCGTAGTCCTCTGCATGATCACCACCTTCAAGCTGTACGACGTGATCGCCGTTCTCACCGGCGGCGGACCGGCCGACTCGACCCGCTCGACCGCGTTCTACCTCGTGCAGGTCGCGTTCACCGACAACAAGTTCGGCTACTCGTCGGCCATAGCCATCCTGCTGCTCGCGCTCACCGCGATCGTCGCCTACGGCGTGACCGCTCTCCTCCGCCGACGGGAGGCCGCACTGTGAGCCGCCTCGCCGTCGAGAACCGCGCGACCCGGACCAGACCGATGACCGCCATCGCCGCCAACAGGCACATCCTCTGGCATCACGCCGGGCACCTCCTCATCGGCTGGCTCGTGACCCTCGCGTTCGTGCTGCCGATCTACATCGCGCTCTCCGGCGCGTTCAAGTCACAGAAGCAGATCCTCGAAAACCCGCTGGCACTGCCGGCGCCGTTCACCTTCGACAACCTCCTGACCGCCCTGTCGCGGCCCGACCACCTGGTGCAGGGCGGCCTGCTCAACTCGGTGCTGGTCACGGCGTTGACCGTGGCCATAGTCATCCCCCTGGCGTCGGCGCTGAGCTTCTTCATCTCGGAGAGGAAGCGACTGTTTCGTGGGTTCCTCCTGGCGGCATTCGCGCTGGGGCTGATGGTGCCGCCGCAGGTCGTGCTGCTCCCGATCGTGCAGCTGTTACAGGCGATCGGGCTGGGGCACACGTATGTGGGCCTGATCCTCTCCAACATCGGTGGCGGCTATCTCTCGTTCGCCGTCTTCGTCTACGTCGGCTTCCTCCGCACCATCCCTCGCGAGGTCATCGAGGCGGCTCGGGTGGACGGGGCCGGCGACCTCCGGATCTGGTGGCGGATCGTGTTGCCGCTCGTCCGGCCCGCGACGGCGACTGTCGGGATCTTCCTCGGACTGTGGGTCTGGAACGACTTCCTCAACCCGCTCTTCATCCTCGGCCCGCTACAGGGCCAGACGATCACCACCGGCATCTACATCGCGCTCGGCGGCTACTCGGCCGACTACGGACAGCTCTTCGGGATCATGCTGCTGGCGGCGATCGTGCCTGTCGTCGGCTACCTGGTGACGCAGCGCGAGTTCATCCACGGCCTCATGTCAGGAGCCTCCAAGTGACCGAATCCGTACCCGCGCTCGCCGACCTCAGCGGCGGCTGGATGGACCGGGCCGAGCTCGAGCATCTGCCGTCGCTGCGCAACCAGTGGGGGCAGGCGCACGTCGACGACGACCTCGCTTCGCTTTCGTGGCTGGCCCTCCCGCCGTACAGCGGCGGGTATCACACCGGGGTCCTCCGCGTCGACGGCGAGCCCCTCGCCGCGCAGCGGCTGCGGTGGCAGGCGTGGGGTGTCGAGCGGCAGCACACGGCGCCGGGCCTGACCGTGACCAGCGATGTCCGGCTGGGGTTTCGCCGAAGCGAGGTGCACTGGCGCGTCGAGCTGACGAACACCGGCGACGCGCGGAGGGCCGTCGCGGTCGAGCAGGAGCTCCAGGCGATGATCGCGGTCTCGGAGGTCGACTGGGGCTGGACCTACGGACTGCCATGGAACCACGGGCACCATCACGACTACTACACGATCGAGCGCATCAGGTCCGAGGTCACGTCGGCGACGCCGCGACAGGTGCAGTTCCTCGCAGAGGACGAGCGCTGGGTGCGGCTCGGCAGTCCGCGCATCCCCGGCATCCAGCGCGACGAGGACGACGCCCCGATGCTCCTGGAGACGGAGCTCCCCGACCACTCGACACCGGACTCCGGACGCGTCCGCGCGCCCGGCGTCGTCGGCGCGGTCCGGGGCATCCACGTGCGGAGGATCGGCGGCGGCGAGACGCTGATCCGGGGGAGCGGGCCCGTCTTCGAGATCGCCGCGGACACGGACCTGCGGCTGGAACGTGTCCGCCTCGGCGACGGATCGACCTTCGAACTGCAGGTGCGCGTCGAGTCCGGATCGCAGTCGGGCGTGATCGTGACCCACGGCAACCACCCGGACTCGCTGCAGCTCGGACTGGACGACGGACACGTGTACCTCAGCATCGCCGGTGAGCGCATCCGAGCGGAGGAACCACTCCCGACCGGTCGCTGGAACACGCTGGCCGCCCGAATCGGAGGGGACGGCGTCGAACTCTTCGTCGACGATGCTGTCGTGGCGCGCACGGCACCCTGGTGGTCCGACGCCCGCTGGGCCGGATACGCGGAGGGGGGGCGTCTTCACGGTGCGGGACGGGGAGAGCGCGGCCGTGTCGGCGTTCGCCTTCACCACGCGGCCGGACGGGCTCAGCGTCGACGGAGCACGCGGGCTCGCCACGTGGACCGTCGAACTGGAGCCCGGCACATCGACCACCATCGGGTTCACGCTCGCCATCGGTCGCGACGCGACCAGTGCGACGGACACGGCGCTCGACAACGCCGGGAGCTTCGATCGGGTCTTCGACGGCGTCCGAGCCTCGTGGGAGCGGCTCTGGCACGACGCGTTCAGGCCAGGGAATACGGAGTTCTCGGGGTACCTGCCGACACTGGTGACGCCCGACCGGGACCTGGCGCGGACCTACTATCTCGGCGCGTTGCTCGCGGTCTACATGAGGAACACCGAGATCAGCTCGCTCGGTCCCGTCTTCCTGACGGGAGGCCCGCGCCTGGGGGCGACGACCACCTTCTTCTGGGACCAAGCGGAGTGGGCGCGCACGGCCGCCCTCCTCGAGCCGGCGGGCATGCGCGCGTGGATCGTCGCGGCGCTGAGCCAGCCGTACGACTCCAGCCATTCGTTCGACACCTACAACCTCCTGCCCATCGGCAACCACTACGCGTCGAACGACCACTCCCTCTTCCGGATCGCCGAGGCTTACGTCGGAATCACGGGGGATCTGGCCGTCCTCGACGAGTACGCGGGTCGGATGACCGTTATCGACCATCTTCGGAAGCTCGCCTACCGTCCGCGGATCACGAGCGCTCGGTTCGGGGACCGTGTGCTGGTCGATTTCGGCGACGACGCGTGGGAGCTGCTCGAGTGCGTGCCGAACTACCGGCACGCCGTCGTGTCGTTCAACGCCGGCTACGTGGGGATGCTCCGCGGCTTCGGCGACCTCCTCCGTCTGCTCGGCGATGAGGAGGAGGCCGCGCAGGCCGAAGCCGACGCCGACCGGTTGGCCGCCGCCGTCGTCGACCGGTATGCCGGCCACGGCCGCTGGTCGATCATGACCCCGCACGGTGGCGATGTCATCGGACACTGCCTCGACTTCGCGTTGGTCGCGGCGGAGATGAGCGAGTCCCTGTCGGGCGAGCAGCGCAGCGAGTTGGTCGATTTCGTCTCGACGAAGCTGATCGACGGCGACTGGATGCGCGCCCTCGATCCGAGCGACTCGATCGCGCCGCTCTCGGACCGGCCGGATCACGGCGCTGCCGGCGCCTTCGCCGCGTGGCCGGGTGCGACCGCTTACGGCCTCTGCCGTCTGGGACGACCCGAGATCGCCCTGGGCATACTGCAGCGCGCCCATCGGGCGACGTCTGGCGCGCTGTGGGGACAGGCGATGGAGGTGACGGAGGACGGAGGCTACCGCGTGGCCGAGCGCGGCATCTCGAATCGCGAGTCGAATGCCGCCGTCGCGATGACGGAAGCCGTGATCGGGGGCCTCTTCGGGATCGAGGGCGACTTCGGTAGCCTGGCGCACCCGGCGGGAGCCGCGAAGTCGTCGGCCGGGACCCTCCGCAACGTTCGCGCAGTCGGCTTCGACCTGCGTCGGCCCGTCGGCATCGAGGCGGTCGAACGGGCGAGCGCGAGCGCGTCGTAGCGGAAGAGAGGACGTCACACCATGGTCACAACAGGTGCCAATCTCCCTGCGCTCGGTGAGTACAACCAGTCGGTCGTGCTGGATGCGATCCGTCGATCCGACGGCGGGCTGACCCGTCCGGACCTCGCTGCCCGAACCGGGCTCGCCTACCAGACCGTCCTCAATGCCGTCCAAAGGCTGTTGAGCGATGGCTATCTGCGCGAAGTGGGGAAGCAGAGCAAGTCCCGGGGCAAGCCCAGCGTGCTCCTGGATCTGAACGCGGGCGCCCGGTTCGCCATCGGGGTCCAGCTCGACCCGGCCGCAGTGACCGTCGTGGTGGCGGACCTCCGGGGCGACGTCGTCGACGAGATCACCGTGGAGACCACTGGGATACCGTCGCCGGAAGGCGTCGTCGACGAGATCGTCGGTTCGATCGCGGTCCTCCTCGACCGGGCGCCGTTCGCGCGGGAGCGGGTGCTCGGTGTGGGCATCGCTGCTCCTGGCCCCATCGACCAGGAGCGCGGCATGGTCGTCGACCCACCGCATCTCGAAGGGTGGCGGACCGTCACGCTCCGGGACTCGATCTCCGAAGCGACCGGCTTCGATGCGATCCTGGAGAAGGACGTGAGCGCGTCGGTTATCGCTGAGCTCTGGGTGGCGGACCCGCCGCCGGATTTCGCGTTCGTGTACCTCGGAACCGGTGTCGGCATCGGCCTGGCGCTGGACGGGGTTCCTCGACGAGGACCCGACGGCAATGCGGGAAACGGCGGAACACTGCTCGTCGAGCTCCAGCCCCCCGATGGCGAGCGGACGGCGGACCTCCTCGGTCACATCGTGACTCCGGGGGAGCTCAGCCGTCAGGCTCACCGGAGCGGAGTGCTCACCGGCCCCGTGCCCACCGGCCCGTCGGGTTTCGAACACGAGTTGCGGCCGCTCGCACGGGCGGCGCGTGCGGGCGATGAGGGGGCGGCGGTGATCCTCCGCCGAGCGGCGAACGCGATCGCCAGCGCCGTCGTCTCCACGGACGCCCTCGTCTCGGTGTCCGCTGTGCGGCTCGGCGGTCCGGCCTGGACGGTGCTCGGAGAGACTCTCCTCCCGGCGCTGAGATCCGCGCTCCTGACCAAAGGGCTGTCGTCGAGCGTCTCGGTCGAGACCTCCACGATCGGTGATGACGCCGCCGCCATCGGAGCGGCGTGCCTCGTCCTCGACCGGATGCTCGCGCCGCGGACCGAGCGACTCCTCAAGTCCTCTAGAGAAGTCGAGGCGAACCGTTGACTGGTGCGGAGCGCGGTCCGATCGGCTACGGCGGAGCGGCGCTCGGCAACCTCTACGCCGTGCGGCCCGACGACGTCTGGCCCGCGATCGTCCCCGCCGCGTGGGAGGCCGGCATCCGGTACTTCGATGTCGCGCCGCACTACGGGCTCGGCCTCGCTGAGACGCGCCTCGGCGAAGGTCTGCGCGGCCTCCCGCGCGACGAGTACGTGGTGTCGAGCAAGGTCGGCCGCCTCCTGGAGCCGAACCCGGGCTACCGGCCGGGCGACACCGACCTCGCCAACCTGTTCGACGTCCCGTCGGTGCTGCGCCGCCGGTTCGACTTCTCGCGCGACGGGGTGCTGCGGTCGGTGGAGGACTCCCTGACCCGGCTCGGACTGGACCGGATCGACATCCTGTTCGTCCACGACCCCGACGAGCACGAGCGGGAGGCGCTGGACGGCGCGTTCCCCGCGCTGGAGGAGCTGCGCTCGCAGGGCGTGATCCGGTCGTATGGCGCCGGGATGAACCAGTCGGCGATGCTGACCCGGTTCGTCCAGGAGACCGACCTCGACATCGTGATGTGCGCGGGCAGGTACACGCTGGTGGACGGCACGGCCGCCTCCGATCTGCTGCCCGCCGCCCAGGAGCGCGGGGTGGAGGTGGTGGTCGCCGCCGTGTTCAACTCAGGCATCCTCGCCACCGACCGCCCGACCGCCGGGGCGACGTTCGACTACGGAGCGGCCCCCGCCGCGCTGATCGAGCGGGCGGGCAGGATCGCGGACGTCGCGGCCTCGTTCGGGGTCACTCTGCCCCAGCTGGCGGTGCAGTTCCCGCTGCGGCATCCCGCGGTCTCCACCGTCGTGCTCGGCGCCGACACCCCGGATCAGATCGTCCGCAACGCCGCTCTGGCCGCACCCGCGGCGCCCGACGAGCTGTGGGCCGAACTGGAAGCGGACGGACCGCTGCCATGAGAGCCGAGACGGAGCTCGGCCTTCGCACGGCCGATCCGGCCCGCGCAGAGAAAGCCATGCTGGACCACATCACCCAGTCGTATCACCGGACCTCCGCCGGTCTGCACGACGCGGAAGCAGGGCGTGGGTAGGCGGAGTGGGCTTTTGGTAACGATCACAATCCACAAAGGAACCGCAGAAGTGGCCATCGAGACCCCTCTGAACTCTCCGAGCCGATACGACAGGAACCCCGCCACGAGGCTGGACGAGACGCACAGCGCGTGGGCGGGCTCCGCCGCGTGGGAAGAGCTCCGTCGCGCCGCATACGCCGCCTCCGACACCCCCGTGGTCGCGATCGACACATACCCGGGCGTGGACCTTCCGGCGCTGCTCGCAGAGCTCGGCCCCGCGTTCGAGGGCTTCCGGATCATCGATGCCGAGGAGGAGGCGGCGCACCCGATCGCCGAGATCGACACGATGATCGCCGACTCGCTCACGGACGACCGCGTCTTCGGCGTGCTCAGCCACCTCGACCTCGACGCCTTCTACGACCGCGCTCGGCTCGACGCCCTCCGCGGCCGGATCGCGGACCGGAACGCGCCGGTCCTCGTCGCCGGCTGGGGAGCGCAGCTCGCCGCGCCGGAGGCCGATGTCCTCGTGCTCGCCGACCTGGCCCGATGGGAGATCCAGCGGCGACAGCGCGCGGGAGCCCCGAACTGGCGGTCGGCGAACGGGGAGGAGGACACCCTCCGCAAGTACAAGCGCGGCTTCTTCGTCGAGTGGCGCGTCGCCGACCGCCACAAGCGCCGCTTCCTCGACCGCATCGACTACCTCCTCGACAGCAATGGCTCGGTCGCCGGCGCGAAGCTGATCACCGGTACCACGTTCTGGGAGGGCCTGCGGAAGACGGCGGCCCAGCCGTTCCGCGTGGTGCCGTTCTTCGACCCCGGCGTGTGGGGTGGCCAGTGGATGAAGGAGGTCTGCGGCCTCGACGACGACGCCGCCAACTACGCGTGGTGTTTCGACTGCGTGCCGGAGGAGAACAGCCTGCTGTTGGCCGTCGGCGACCACGTCGTCGAGCTGCCCGCGATCGACCTGGTCTTCGCCTACCCTGAAGAGCTGCTCGGCTCGCTGAACTTCGCCCGGTTCGGGGCTGAGTTCCCGATCCGCTTCGACTTCCTGGACACGATGGAGGGCGGTAACCTCTCCCTCCAGGTGCACCCGCTCACCGACTACATCCAGAACACGTTCGGGATGCACTACACGCAGGACGAGAGCTACTACCTGCTCGACGCCGCCGAGAACGCCGTAGTCTACCTGGGACTCAAGACGGGGGTGGACCGCCGGCGGATGCTGAACGACTTGAAGCGCGCGTCTGCCGGCGAGATCGCCTTTTCGGCGACGGAGTACGTGAACACCTATCCCGCGAAGAAGCACGACCACTTCCTCATCCCGGCCGGCACCGTCCACTGCAGCGGAGCGGATTCGATGGTGCTCGAGATCTCGGCGACTCCATTCATCTTCACCTTCAAGATGTGGGACTGGGATCGGGTCGGCCTCGACGGCAAGCCGCGCCCGATCCACCTTGAGCACGCCGCCAAGAACATCCAGTGGGATCGGGACAGCGAGTGGACCCGGGCGAACCTGGTCGACAGGGTGACCGAGGTCGCATCGGGCGACGGCTGGGTCGAGGAGAGCACGGGGCTGCACGAGCTCGAGTTCATCGAGGTGCGCCGCCATTGGTTCACCGCGCCCGTGCCGCACGACACCCGCGGCACTGTGAACGTGCTGAATCTGGTGGAGGGTCCGGAGGCGATCGTCGAGAGCCCGTCCGGCGCGTTCGACCCGTTCGTGGTCCACTACGCCGAGACCTTCATCGTGCCCGCCGTGGTCGGCCCCTACACGATCCGTCCGCACGGTGAAGGCGTCGGCCGCCGGCTCGGAACCGTCACAGCCTCCGTCCGCGGCACCCAGACCGGCGGCGCCTCGTGACCGACGCCGCCCGGCCGACGCCTGTTCTGGAGGTCGGCGGGACGCACGTCACCGCTGCTCTCGTCTCGAGGGGAGACGGCGAACGTGCGCGCGTGATCGAACGACACCGTGCCCACCTCGATTCGGCCGGGGACGCTGCGTCGATCCTCGCTGGCATCGCGGCGGCAGGCGCGCGCCTCGGCGTCGCGGGGCCCGTGACGTGGGGCGTCGCCATCCCCGGCCCCTTCGACTACGCCACCGGAGTCGGCCGCTTCGACGGAGTCGCGAAGTTCGAGAGCCTCGACGGCGTCGACGTGGGAGCGGCGCTGCGGGCGGACCTGGTAGGCGTGATGAGCGGAGTCGTGTTCGTCAACGACGCCACAGCCTTCGCGCTCGGCGAATGCGCCGTCGGTGCCGGACAGGGTCGCCGACGGGTCGTGGGCATCACGATCGGCACCGGAATCGGGTCGGCCTTCGTCGCGGACGGGATCCCGGTCGAGTCGGGCGACTTCGTGCCGCCGCGCGGGTGGATGCATCTGGTGGAGTACGACGGCGCTCCGCTCGAGGAGGTCGTCTCGCGACGCGCGATGCGGGCCGCCTATCGTCGCGACTCGGGCGAGCTGATCGACATCCACGAGATCGCAGATCGAGCGCGAGCAGGGGATAGGGGCGCGTCGGAGGTCTTCGGTCGGACGATGACCGTGCTCGGTCGCGCGCTCGCGCCGTGGATCGAGCGCTTCGAGGCCGAGGCGGTCGTCGTGGGCGGTTCGATCGCGGGCTCTTGGGACCTCATCGAGGGCCCGCTCCTGGGCGCGCTGACGGACCCGCGCGTGACGGTTCTCCGTGCGAGCCTGGGGGAGGACGCGTCGATCATCGGCACCGCAGCATCCGTGTAGGTGGAGTTCTCCGCAGCTGCTGCGTGATGCGGAGGATCGCGTTCGCTTGCGACTGCCGGCGCTCGGGCACGCCAGCCAGCGCCGTTGTGTAGACGGGCGTGATCACCAGCCCGAGGGCGACGCCGACGAAGACCAAGGGAGGCAAACTGTAAGGCCCGATCACCGGCGTCTCGGAGGGAACGCTTTTCGTCGGTCGGTGCGCGTAGTGTCGCCGCATGGGCGACGACGACGTACGACTCCGGACGTGGACCGACGACGATCTGGCGGTGAACTGCGCAACGACGCTCCGGACATGACGGTGTTCCTGGGCGGCCCGCTCGGGGAGGACACGGTGCGGCGGCGCCATGAGCGGTTCCTGTGCGGCCAGGCCGAGGGCACCGTTCCCGCGCGTCGACAAAGCCGGGGTCGAACGCGCTCGCGCGCTCCGCGGGATTCGTGAACACCGGAGTGGAGGACGTCGAGTACCCGCAGGGGTGCCGATCACGGTGAACGCGTGGGCGTTCGACCTCCGAACACTGCGCTGAGGTCGGACAGCCCAACAGCCGCCCGAAAGTGGTGGGTACCTCGGGGAGGGCGTCCTCCTCGCGAGCGGGCCGGGTTGACGGCTGCTGGCGCCGCCGAGAATGACGTAGACGAGGATCGCGGTGGCGATGATCTCCATCAGCAGCGGGGAGACCAGACCGAAGCCGCCGGGAAAGAGCACCCGCCAGACAAGTCCCCCGATAGGGAAAAAATGGCTGGCCGATTCCTTCTTCGAAAGCGTAGACTTCGCCCGTACCGTGATCGGGTCTTCGACTCGCTTCTGTATCTGCGCTAGGCCATCGAGGATGGGGATTCTGAACCCACAAGGTGCAGATCCCGATTTACGGCACCGCCTCTCTCTGATGAGAGTTCGCTCAGGCGCCGTGCCGCGCCCCACCTCACGCATCCCGAAGCTCATAAAGAATCCGGTCGACGGATAACCCGTGGACAGGAGGACAGCAATGCTCGAAGCTTCGCTCGATGTGCGTCAGGCGATCAAGAACTCTCGCCTGAGCGGCTACCAGATCCTCATCATCGTCGCGAGCTTGACCGCAATGTTCGTGGACGGCTATGACGTGATCGTCGTCTCGTTCGCTGCGCCGCAAATCTCCAAGGAGTTCAACCTCAATCCGTCTATTCTCGGACTCGTGCTGGCGGCGGCAGGTGCCGGGCAAGTTTTGGGTGGGGTCATCAGCGGCTGGATCGCCGACCGAGCCGGACGCCGACCGATGATCATCGTCGGCCTCGTCGTCGTGTCGGGAGGAATGCTGCTCTCTGCGGCAGCACCAGGTCCGACCACGCTGATAGCCGCCCGACTCGTGACCGGCTTCGGCGCCGGCGGGCTTATCCCATCGGTCGGAACCATCCTCAACGAGTACTCCAACCGCCGCCGCTATGGCCTGATCATGGGCCTCATGTTCTCGAGCATCACCATCGGCGCTGTGATCGGCGGCGTCATCACCGCCCCGATCTTGGCGGCCCAGGGTTGGCGAGCGGCGTTTCTGCTCTGCGGGATCGTCACATTCATCATCGCGGTCATCGCCCTGGTGGCAATCCCCGAATCCCTGGAGTTCCTCGTCGAGAAGAACACCCCCAGGAATCAGGAGCGCGTCGCGCGGATCTTGAGGCGCATGGGGCGCAGCGAGACCTTCGGGGCGACCCCGGCACCAGGTGCAGCTGTGCCCGCCGAACGCTCGAAGCTCGTCGGCCGGGCCCGCGGTCTGGCATTGATCGCAGGCGCTGGTTTTGCACTGACCCTGGTGTCGTACCCGTTCCTCATCTTGTGGACGCCGCAACTCCTCGCAAACGTAGGGGCGCCGGAACTTTCCGTGTCCGCCGGTCTCGCGGTCAGCCTCGGCGGAGTCGTCGGGAGCCTGTCCTTCGCCGGCCTCTCGCGATGGGTACCCATTGGAACGCTCGCGGCGATCGCCCTCGGGCTTGGCGGGATCGCGATGCTGGTGATGGGTGTCACCACCGGGACCCCAGGAGTGACGGTGGCGATCGCCGCCGTGGCCTCGTTGTTCATCTCCGCGGGCGTGGCCGGTTACTACGCAATGGTTCCGGCAATGTTTCCTGTGGAAACCCGAGCATTGGCGTTCGGACTCATACTCTCCATCGGCCGCGTCGTCGGAGTCGCCTCACCGATCATCGGCGGTGCCCTCATCGCGACAGGTGCGGGCCTGGTCACAGTCGGCATCGTCTTCGCCGTGCCGCTGTTGGCAGCTACCGTTCTCACACTGGTGCTTCAGAACCGATCCCGAGCGTGGAACATTATCGGTCAGGACCTTCTCGACCCGGAGCGAACCAGGCCCTTGTCCGAAGACGATATCTCTGCCAGGGAGGCCTGACCGCCCTCCGCTGACAGCCATGATCGGTCTCTCCTGGCCGACCTGAGCCCGCGGGACTCGACATCAGCCGACCTCGGAATCGGAGTGGTTTCGGGGTTGCCCGTCGGCGCCCGAAAATAGACTGTCCTCATGTTCTCGAAGACCCTCCTCTCACGCGCGATCTTCCAGCCCCTGGAGCCGTGGCGGGCGGAGGAGTTCGCAGCGCATCTCGACCGGGCCAGGGAGCACATCCGGCCGTGGGTCGGGCCGTCCTTCGTCACCACCGATGTCGACGGCGCGCGTGCGACGCTCGGCCGCTATGCCGAGCGGGCGGCGCGGGAGGGTGCGGGCATCTACGGGATCTGGGCGGAGGGCGTCCTCGTCGGCGGCGTCATGTTCGTCGACTTCTCGCCGGCGACCGGCTCGTTCGAGGTCGGCTGCTGGCTCGAGCCCGGTGCCGAGGGCCACGGCCACATCACGAGCGCCGTGCGCGAGCTGCTCGCCTACGCGTTCGACGAGCGCGGCATGCACCGCGCCGAGTGGAGGTGCCGCAGCGACAACGAGCGCAGCTCCGCCGTCGCCCGGCGCCTGGGGATGTCGCTCGACGGCGTGCTCCGGGAGGCCTGGCCGGTCGGCGGCGTGTTCCACGACAAGCAGGTGTGGTCTCTGCTGGCGGGGGAGTGGCAAGCGGCGCGGGCCTGACCGTCGGAGCGCCGCGACACCCTACCGCCGTGAACGCGGCGCGGTAGCGGGGGATGGCGCGCAGGGACGCCGGAGCCCGCGCACATTCGCCGCGAATATCGCTTCTGGCGTAGCGAGACGCGACATTCGCGGCGAAGTGCGGGGCGTCTCACCCTCCGAACACCTCCTTCGCGATCGCCATCGCCGACATGGCCTTCGGCCAGCCCGCGTAGAACGCGAGATGCGTGATCGCCTCGATCAGCTCCCGCTCGGTCGCGCCGTTGTCGCGCGCGAAGGCGAGGTGGAAGCGAAGTTGTTCGACGTTGCCGCCCGCGAGGAGGGCGGCGACCGTGATCAGGCTGCGGTCGCGCTTGGCGAGCTCCGGCCGTTCCCAGACCTCGTCGAACAGCACGCGATCGGTGTAGTGGACCAGGCCGGGGGCGAAGTCGCCGAAGGCGCGCTGGCCGCCGGTCCAGCCAATGCCCGTCTCAGAACCAGTCCCGGTCTCCTGCGCGTCGCTCATGCGCGTCGCCCTTCGTACTCGTCGTCGGTGATGTGCTCTTTCCAGATCGTGGTCTCCGCCGGGTCGTCCGCGCCCTCCAGGAGCGCGATGTGCTCCATGAACCAGCCGGGCGCCGCGGCGTGCCAGTGGTCCTGGCCAGGAGGCGTGTACAGCGTCTCGCCCGGGTGCACCTCGATGACGTTGCCGTCGCGGTCGCCGAAGCGGGCGACGCCGGCGGTGACCCGGAGGTACTGCCCGCGCGCGTGGCTGTGCCAGGCGGTGCGCGCGCCGGGGGCGAAGCGCACGAGGGCGGCTGTCATCCGCTGATCGGCCTCGTGGGGTGCCGCGATGCGGTCGACCCAGACGTCGCCGACGAACTGCTCCGGCGGGTTCTTGACAGTGGGGGTGGTGGGTTCGATGTTCATGCGTTCTCCGTCTCCAGCAGGACCTTGATGGCGCGGCGCTCGTCCATAGCCTTGTATCCCTCCGCCGCCTCCGACAGGGGGAGGGTGAGGTCGAACACCGCGCCCGGGTCGATCTCATCGTTCATGATCAGCTCGATCAGCTCGGGAAGGAAGCGGCGGACGGGAGCCGGTCCGCCGTGCAGGTGCACGCCCGAGAAGAACAGCTCCTCGCCGGGCAGCTCGACGCCGTGCGAGACGCCGACGTAGCCGACGTGGCCTCCCGCCCGGGTCGCCCGGATCGCCTGCATCATCGACTCCTGCGTGCCGACCGCCTCGATGACCGAGTGCGCGCCGAGTCCGTCGGTGAGCTCCTTGATCGCGGCGACGCCCGCGTCCCCGCGCTCCTCGACGACGTCGGTCGCGCCGAAGCGGCGGGCGAGCGCCTGCCGGTCGGCGTGGCGGCTCATGGCGATGATCCGCTCGGCGCCGAGGTGCTTCGCGGCGAGGACACCGAAGAGGCCGACAGCGCCGTCACCGACCACCGCGACGGTCTTGCCGGGGCCGACCTCCGCAGCGACGGCCGCGAACCAGCCGGTGCCGAGCACGTCGGAGGCGGCCAGCAGGCCGCGGACCTGCTTCGGGGTCGGGGCGGTCGGGGTTGCGACGAGCGTGCCGTCGGCGAGCGGGACGCGCAGGCGCTCGGCCTGCGTCCCGAGGGCGCCCAGGGGCACCCGGTGGATGCAGTGCGACTGATAGCCGGCACGGCAGACCTCGCACGTGTTGTCGGAGGCGAAGAACGAGCCGACGACGAAGTCGCCGACCTTCACGTTGGTCACCTCGTGGCCGACTTGCTCGACGACGCCGACGTACTCGTGACCCATCGGGGTCGGCCGGGTGACCGCGTCCGCGCCGCGGTACGGCCACAGGTCGGAGCCGCAGATGCAGGCGGCGGCGACGCGGATGATCGCGTCGGTGGGCTGCTCGATGGTCGGGTCGTCGCGCTCTTCGACGCGGACATCCCGAGGGGCGTACATGACTACTCCACGCATGTGCGTGTTCCTTCCGTTGCGGGGATGGGGGTGGCGATCTCGGCCGGACGACCGAGGAGGGCGCAGACCGTCACCGCGGCCAGCGCGACGGCGATCGTGGTGACGAGCCCGAGGGGGAGGATGTTCAGGGCGCCGGCGATTCCGACGAGTGGTGCGGCGACGCCTCCGAACGCGAACCGTGCGGCGCCGAGCACGGAGGACGCGGTCCCGGCGATCTGCGGATAGTCCGCCAGCGCGATCGTCGTCGACGGCGGGCTCGTGACCGCGGTGCCGCCTGCCAGCAGGAAGAGAGACACGATCACCACCACGAGCGGCACGTGCGTCAGTCCGGCGATCAGGAGGCCGACGCCGCCGAGCCCGGCCAGTACGAGACCGACGGCCAGCGTGCCCTTCACGCTCCAGCGCTCGCTGCTGCGCCCGGACAGGTAGCCGAACACCATGAATCCGGCCGAGTTGAGCCCGAACGCGAGGGCGTACTGCTGAGGAGACAGCCCATAGATCCCCTGGAGCACGTAAGAGGTCGCGCCGATAGGTAGGGGTGTGGCGTTGGCGTCGGGCAGGCACGAGCCCTGTTAAACACGGTTTCGACCAAGATTCCGTCGTTGCCCAGGAGTGCTCGTGCCTGCTGTTCCATCTTCCATCATCGAGCCCATTTGGGCGCAGTTCGAAGCGTTGATCCCACCCGTCGTGGACGAGCACCCGTGGGGTGGCCACCGGCCGAGGATCCCGGACCGGATCGTGTTCGACAAGCTGATCCAGGTACTCGTCCTCGGTGCCGCGTACGAGAAAATCGCCGACCACACCTGCTCGGCCACCACGATCCGCCGCCGCCGCGACGAATGGATCACCGCGGGACTCTTCACCGAACTGGAACGGCTCTGCCTAAACGGGTACGAGAAGATGATCGGCCTGGATCTGGCGAACCTGTCCGTGGACGGGTGCATCGTGAAAGCACCCTGCGGAGGTGAGGCCGCGGGCAGATCCCCGGTAGACCGGGGAAAGCAGGGCACGAAACGCTCGGTCCTGGTCGATGGCGGCGGGATCCCGCTCGGCGTCGTCGCAGCGCCAGCGAACCGGCACGACTCGCCCCTGCTCGCCCCGACCCTGGAGAAGCTGGCCCGGTTCGGGTTCGACCTGCCCGAGCAGATCACCGTGCACCTGGACGCCGGCTACGACTCGGGCAAGACCCGCAACCTGCTAAGCAGCCTCGGCTGCGACTGGGTCATCAGCAAGAAGGGCACCCCGCTCCAGGCCGGCGCCCGCTGGGTCGTGGAACGCACGAACTCCTGGCACAACCGCGGCTTCAAGAAGCTCCACATCTGCACCGAACGCCGCGTCCGCGTGATCGACGCGTTCATCGCCCTCGCCAACGCCATCATCATCGTCCGCCGACTACTTCGCGAAGGATGGAAACGCCACCGCTGGCACGGCAGGAGCGCCCGACAACCCTGACCTATCGGCGGAAGCTCTAAGTGGCTCCGCTGAGATAGGCGAACAGGGCGGCGTAGACGAAGCCCTGGGCGAGCACCGCGCCCACGAAGCGCCGGTCGGAGAACAGCAGCCGGAGGTCGCCGGCGATCACCGCGAAGCCCGCGCCGGTGCGGGCCTCCACCGACAGCGTCTCCGGGAACCCGAGTGCGAGCCAGAGCAGGATGCCGGCACCGATCATGGCGAGGACGACGAACAGTCCTCGCCAGTCGAGGACGGCGGTGAGCGCGCCCCCGACGAGCGGCCCGACGATCGCGGCGAACCCGCCCGTGACCGTCAGCCGGCCGTAGAAGCGGATGAGGCGGCCGCCCTCGTAGAGGTCGCGGCCCGCGGCTTGCGCGATGACGATTCCCACCCCGCCGGCGAGTCCTTGAGCGAAGCGGGCGCCGATCAGCGCCTCCACTGTCGGGCTGATCGCGCACAGCGCGGAGACGGCGACGTACGCCGTCACCCCGATCAGCGCGGGTCTGCGGCGGCCGAACCGGTCGGAGAGCGGCCCGGCGATCAGCTGACCGGCGGCGAGGCCGAGCAGGCAGGCCGTCACCGTCAGCTGCGCCATCGACGTGGTCGCGCCGAGCTCGGTCGTGAGCGACGGCAGCGCGGGAAGGTACAGGTCCATCGATATCGGGCCGAAGACCGTCAGCACGAGCAGCAGAGTCGCCAGTAGGCGGCCGGCGCGGATAGGGAGCGCTGCGTCGGGGGAGGCGATGGGGCGGGTGGCTGTCACGGCATCCATCACACCGCGCTTACGCATAATCGAGGGAGTCCGTGACGAGACGTGTACTGACAGGGCACCCCACAGGCCGGCGACACGACCTACGCTCGTCGCATGGACAACCGTGCAGAGGTCCGCGAGTTCCTCATGTCGCGCCGTGCCCGGCTCACGCCCGAGCAGGCCGGCCTGACCTCCGGGGCCGGTCGCCGTGTCGCCGGGCTGCGACGGTCGGAGGTCGCCATGCTCGCCGACGTGAGCGTCGAGTACTACTCGAAGCTGGAGCGCGGCGCGATCTCGGGAGTCTCCGCTGCGGTCCTCGATTCCGTCGCGCGGGCGCTGCAGCTGGACGACACCGAGCGCGCGCACCTGTTCGACCTCGCCCGCGCCTCCGACGGGATCCCCGCCTCCGGCCGACCGCGGCGCCGCACGACCCGCGACCCCGCCACGCGGCCGAGCCTGCACTGGGCGCTGGAGGCCTTCACCGAGGGCGTCGCCGTGGTGCGCAACGCCCAGTCGGACGTCATCGCGTTCAACGCTCTGGGCCGCGCCTTCTATTCGCCGATGATCGGCGACGGCGGACGCACGCCGAACTTCGCGCGGTTCCAGTTCCTCGACCCGGTGTCGCGCGACTTCTATCCGGACTGGGACCTGTTCGCCGACATGTGCGTCGCGGTCATGCGTGCGGAGGCCGGCCGCGACCCGCACAACCGGGCGCTGCAGGACCTGGTGGGCGAGCTCTCGACGCAGAGCGACACCTTCCGGCGGCTGTGGGGAGCGCACAACGTTCGGACCCACGGCGCCGGGACGAAACGGTTCGTCCATCCGGTCGTCGGTGAGCTGACCCTGGCCTACGAGGAGTTCGCCGTGACCGCGGAGCCCGGCCACATCCTCCTCGTCTACACGGCGGAGCCGGGGTCGCCCTCGGCTGAGCGGCTCGGGCTCCTCGCCTCCTGGGCGGCCGAGCACGGCCGTGCCAGTGAACTCGACGAGCGCGGAGACGTGAGCGCGCGGCGTCCGA
Organism: Leifsonia sp. McL0607; assembly: GCF_049993355.1. Classification (GTDB taxonomy): domain Bacteria; phylum Actinomycetota; class Actinomycetes; order Actinomycetales; family Microbacteriaceae; genus Leifsonia. Next base: position 1,871,954 of record NZ_CP188253.1, read on the forward strand.
CGGGCTGATTGCGAGCGGCCTGTTCGACGGCACGCTCAGTGCGCAGTTACCTGGGCGGGCGACGGGTAGGCGAGGGTCGCTCGCGACTACCGATGGGTAGTCGATGCTACCCTGACTACCGAAACGTAGTCGCTGTGCCGTTTACTACCGATCGGTAGTCGCCAGGGCCGGCCGACAGGAGGAAGCCGTGCGCGCACTCATCGACAGCCCGGAGTCGATCGGGCATTTCGTCCGACGAATCCGCGAGACCAACGGGATGTCGCAGCGTGAACTCGCCGCGGCTCTCGGCACGTCGCAGCGCTACATCACCGAACTCGAGAACGGATTGCCCAAACGGATCGACCAACGGTACATCGATCTGCTCCGACGGCTCGGCATCACCATTACCCTGGAGACGAAAGATCATGGCTGATCGTGAGCTCGCCGTCACCCTCTACGGCCGCGACCTGGGTGAACTCGTGCGACGCGACGGCAGAGCCTTCTTGCGCTGGAGCTCGGAGGCCGAGGAGACCTGGGGAGTCAACTCGTCGGCGCTCTCCAACGGCCTCCGGGTCGGGCTTTCCAGCATCGACGCCACCGAGGCGTTCTTCGGTGCCCTGCTTCCCGAAGGAATAGCGCTCGACGAGCTGGCACGCCGATCGGGTGCTGCCAGCAACGATCTCGTCGGCATCTTCCAGAGCGTTGGAGCGGACCTCGCCGGCGCGCTCACCGTCGGCCGCCGGGGCACGCGATCGGAACCGCCTCGAATTCTCAGCCATGACGAGCTCCGTGCCGCGGTCCGCACGGCTCACGGCTTCGTCGTCGGAGGCGGTGGGTCGGCGGTCGCCGGCGTGCAGCGTAAACTCGCGCTCACCCACATCGGCGAAGAGTGGGCCATCGGAAACGATGACACGCCATCGACGCATATCCTCAAGCCCGTAGGCGCCGACGACCGTAGCGTGGCCTTACGCGAGCAATACACGCTCGATCTCGCACGGGCACTCGGACTGTCGTCCTTCCAGTCCTGGGTCGAGACCATCGGAGACCAGCCAGTCCTGGTCGTCGAACGATACGACCGCGTCACGACGGACGACACCTCGTCGCGGATCCACCAAGAGGACATGGCCCAGGCGCTCTCCCTGCCCTGGGGCGGCAACGCCAAGTTCCAGTGGGACGACCCCGGTGCGAATCTGGCGGCGGTCGCCGCCACCCTCGACCAGGGCCGGAGTATCTTCGACACCGGTCCGAGCCAGCGCGAGCTTCTGCTTCGCTTCGTCGTGTTCAACGTCGCCGTCGGAAACACCGACGCCCATGCGAAGAACTACTCCATCCTCCGGCCGGAAGGCCAAGAGCCCCGACTCGCACCGCTCTACGATGCGGCGCCGCTCATGCTGGCGTATGGCGGCAGTCAGCGTCTGGCGCTGTTCGTCGACGACGAGCAATGGTTGCCGAACGTCTCTGTCGAACACCTGACCGGCGAAGCGGCCCGATGGCTGCTACCAGAGGGGCGTGCTCGTGAGATCATCCACGACACGCTCGAGCGGCTCGTCGTCGCTACGCAAGAGATCGCCGCCGACGAGGCCATCGCCGCGACCGTGCCCGGCTTCATCCGCGCTCAGGCGCGCAATCTTCTCGCAGGGAAGAGGGCAGCGGTCGACGCCGCCGGGCCGCTCGGACTTCAGACCCGCATCGACTCCAGCACGCAGGGTTGACCAGGCGAGGCCGCCCTCCTCACCGCCGCCGCATCGGCCGCACGGTGAGCGACTCCACGGTGCCCGTGCTCGGGAGGTCGACGGCGACGCGCACGGTCGCGGCGACCATCTCCGGGGTGATCGTGTACGACGTGTCGTAGTCGTGGCCCTCGCGGGCGACCAGTGCGCGCTGCATGTCGGTGTCGACCCGGCCCGGGTGGATGCTGGTGACGCGGACGCCGTTGGGTCGTTCCTCCTCGCGGAGTGCGTCGGTGAGCGCACGCAGCGCGAACTTCGAGCCCGAGTACACGCCGCCGCCCGCCGCGCTGGTCAGCCCCGACCCGCTGTTGATGGCGACGACGAGCCCGTGCGCCGACCGCAGAGCCGGGAGGGCTCGGCGCAGGAGCGCCGCCACCGAGAACACGTTCACCTCGAACACATGGCGCCAGGTGGCGTCGTCGGTGTCGGCGACCGTGCCGCCGTCCTCCACCCCGGCCGACAGCACCAGCGTGTCGAGGCGGTCGGGCAGCGGCGGGAGCACCTCCGCGGTCAGGTCGGCGACGAACGCCTCGGCGGACGGCAGGGCGGCGACCACCTCGGCGACGGCGCCGGCATCCCGTCCGCCGACCAGCACGTGGTGAGTGCGGCCGAGCTCCTCCGCGATGGCGCGGCCGATGCCGCGCGAGGCTCCAGTGACGAGGGCGACGGGGCGGGGGAGGGCAGCGGTGCTGGTCATCCCTCGACTCTACGACCGATCGGATGCGGCGGATCCGGCGCCGCGTCTACCCGCCGAGCGCGGTGACGGTGGTCGGCCCTACGCCACGCTCAGGCCGTCAGACGCACTATCGCGTTCCGGGCGCGCCTCCGTCGCCTCGAGGGAGGGAGGGGCTCGGAAATGGCGCTGCGTGAGATCGACGAAGGCACCTTCCTGGAGAGCGTCCCGGTCGTCGCCCCGACCTTCGACGTAGCGTCGGCCAGGCCGGCCCGCAGTGGACCAGGAGGTCGGACGGGCCGGAATGGGTGCCTCAGCTCGCGGCGGCGGCCGAGCAATGCCGGCGCGACGACGAGCTGGCGTTCGTCAACTTCCGCGAGACGATCGGGTGGTCGGTGACGATCCCGTGCCGGTATCTCACCTCCGGGCGCCCCGCCGATTCTGAGGTGCTCCTGGGAGCATCGCACCTACTGTGGGCAGCGGCGCTGGCAGCGAGCGTCCGCAGTGCCTCGCTGCCAGCGCCCTCCATCGTTCCGGCTGGCCTGCCGAGGGGCAGCGGCGAGGCCCCTACCCCGGGGGATGGAGGCCGCCCGGCTACTTCAGTGCCTGCCTGATCGCCTTCGCGTCCGTCTGAGCCTTGTGGGCGGCGGTTCGTGCGGACTCCAGCGACGACTTCACCGACGACAGCGCCGAACGGTTCGAGTCGTAGGTGCTGGGCGTCACGCCGAGTGCCGCCGACGCCTGGCCGCTCGCGTCGTGGGAGGCTGTCGAGAGCTGCGCGCTCATGTCGCTCAGGTCGGATTGCAGCGCCGTGGTCGACTTGGCCTTGTCCTTCCCGGAGAGCAGCCCGGCCAGCGTGGACTGCTCCTTCGTGAGCTTGGGGAGAGTCGTGCCCGTCAGTCGGTCGGCGTCTGAGGCGAGCCTGGCCTGGGGGAGGGCGACGGCGTAGACGCGGTACTTCCTCAAGACCGTCTTGAGGTCGCTTGTGGCCTGCGTCGTGGTGGTGTCGGCGGCGATCGTCGACGCCGACGACTTCATCGCCACGAGGTCGGCGTTCAGTGTGCCGAGGATCGTGGAGCGGTCGCTCGACGTGAGGTACGTGTCGCTGGTGACCTTCGCGATGGCGGCGGTGAGCTTGGTCTCGCGGTCGCTGATCGCCTTGGCCCCGGAGGCCTGGATCTCGGCGAGCGTGCGGGTGGCGTGAGCGGTCGAGCTCGGGGTCGGGGTCGGTGTCGGTGTCGCCGTGGAAGCGGCGTCCGCGAACGCGGGCGTCCCGATCAGGGCGAGGCCGGTGATTCCCGCGGCCGCGGCGACGACGAGGCCGGTGATGCGTGTGGGCATGATTCTCCCGTTCAGAGGTGAGCGTCGGAGGTTCTTCCGACCTCCTTCAGCGTCGCCCGCGAATGTTCGGGCCTTGTAAAGACGCCGTTCGGAATGGGTATCGCGCGGGCGAAGCAGCGCGGATGTCAGCGCCGCGAGATGAGATCTGCGCGCACGAAAGCGTCGATGCAGGTGGGCCGGCGGCGGTTGCGTTCGACGGTCTCGCCCAGGAAGGTGTCGAACTCGGCGACGGCGTTCGAGCCGGCCCGTGCAGAGACCGAGCGCATCGTCTTCAGGAGCTTCGCGGCGGTGCGGTAGTTCTTCTGGTCGGCTGTGATGAGTGTTTCGTCGACGATCGCACGGTAGACCGCGAGGGCCTCCGAGGGGTGCGTCTGCGCCCGGCGCTTGCAGAGATCGAGCCAGAGCCGGTGCTTACCGCTGATCGGGACCTTCGCGGTCGCGAATTGCCAGGCCTCATCGATTCGACCCTCGTCCAACAGATACGCGGCGAAGCCGGGCGCGTCGCCATCGGCCAACAGGGACTCTGCCGCAGGTCGCTCGTGCCCCCAGACTCCGGCGCGTTCCGCGGTCTCGCGCAGGGGCGCGAACGTCGCCGACGTGGGAAAGCGTGTGAACCGGTCGCGACGCGCTGTGACCGCTGTTTCTACGTCGCCCCTGGCGAAGGCGTCCTCGACGATGTACGTCACCATCCCCTGGTCCCAGCCGCGCGTATCGAGCGCGATGGCGATGCCGGCATACTCCAGGGCGTCGTCGTGAAGACCGGCCTCGTCGAGGTCTCGTGAGATGTATTCCGCGGCGAATGCATTGGCGGGCTCACCTCCATAGGCGCCGACGATCGCATCCCGATCGCGATCGAGAACGGCCAGGCGCCTCAACGGGTACCGACCGTAGGGGCCGAGATCGAGGGCGGCGATGGCCTCCCGATACCGGTGGAGGCTCTTCGGGCTGAGCGATTCCGCGTAGCCGACGATGTCCGGGTCGAACGCATCCTGGGACCCGCCGTATCGATAGTCAACGATCCACTTCACGACGCGGGTCTGCTCAGCCTGCGTGAGCGACGGAGTGGAGGTGCGCACGGCGGTGGCGTGCGCGTCGAGGAGTGTGCGGATCTCATCGCCCTGCGCGCCCGAGGAGTCGTCGGACCGCATGATGGCGCGTGTGGTCAAGGTGATGGCCCGTTCGATCACCCGGATCAGTTGCGGGCTTGCCCGGGTCGCGCGGTCGGCGAGCAGTTCGACAGTGTCGCTGCAGTCATCCGCGTAGTCGTTCGCCTGCCAGTAGTCAGAGGAGCGTCGTCGGGGCGTCATGACCTCGTTCACGCGAGCAAGCAGCGCGGCTGGGTCGGAATCGAGGTCGGCCATAGGTCCATACTCGCCGAAGTGAGCACCCTCTCGGGCAACATGTCGCCTCCTGGATCGACTAACCCGGCTCCTCTTCCGCCTCCAGCGTCTCGTTCGCGTCGATGAAGCCGTCGTCCCTCTCGGTCGCCTTCTCCGCATCCGCGGCCTGCGCCTGCGCCTGCGCTTGCGCCTGCGCTTGCGCTTGCGCTTCGGCTCTGGTCTTCCGCTCCCGCTTCTCTCTGCTCATGCTCCCAGTCTCTCCCCGCCGACTACGCCTAGGTTGGAGTCGTGGATGCAGAGACGACCCCCGACGCGTACTTCGTTCCCCTCGGCGACGGGAGGTACGTCCCCACTCCGCACGCGGGAGGGGCTTGGGCCGACGACGAGATGCACTTCAGCCCGCTGGGCGGGCTCATCACGCACGAGATCCTGCGCTACGCCGCGAACCCCGACGGGCCGGCGCTGCAACTCGCCCGGATCAGTTTCGACATTCTCGGGTTCCTCGCCCTCTCCGAGGTGGAGGTCTCCGTCGAGACCATCCGGCCGGGTCGCACCATCGAGCTCGTCGAAGCGACGGTCGTCATCCATGGGCGCACTGCGGTACGGGCGCGGGCCTGGCTGCTCTCGGCGTTCGAGACGGTCGAAGTCGCCGGCGGCGCCCCGGCGCGGCTGCCCGCGCCGGAGACCGCGACGCTGTGGTCGATGCAGGACGACTGGATCGGCGGCTACGTCGCCTCGCTCGACTCGCGTGCCGTCCGCCCGCCGCTGGCCGGCCGCGGGACCGCGTGGCTGTCGTCGCGCTGCGTGCTCGTCCGCGGTGAGGAGGTCGACCCTGTGGCCGCCTGGATCACTCTCGTCGACACCGCCAACGGCGTCGCCGTGCGCGAGCACCCGACCCGGTGGATGTTCCCGAACGTCGACCTGACCATCCACCTGCACCGTGCGCCGAGCGGGGGCTGGCTCGGGCTCGACACGGAGGTCGTGTTCGGCGCGACCGGCCTCGGCGTCACCCGGTCGGTCCTCCACGACCGCGCGGGTGCCGTCGGCTTCGCCGAGCAGGCGCTCACGGTGCGGCGGCTGACGGAGTAGCGAACACAACTCCGGACATCGGCTCCTCCCCGTCCAGACACTCCGGATCTGCGGACCTGCGTTCGGCGCGTCGACTGCGTTCTCCGGATCAGCCGACGATGGCCTTGACGACTCACTTGTTTTTTGCAAGTATGGGCATCATCCACACGACAAACCCATGAGGGGAATCACGATGACCGCGATGTTCGTCAACCTGCCGGTGACCGATCTGGAGCGCGCCAAGGCGTTCTACTCGGCGGTCGGCTTCACCATCAACCCGCTCTTCACCGACCACAACGCCGCCTGCGTCGTGGTCGAGGAGGACCACAACTACTTCATGATCGTCACGCGCGAGTTCTTCCAGACGTTCACCGACCTCCCGGTCGGCGAGCCGGCGAAGAACGTGTCCGCCTCCACTTCCGTCATGCTCGACAGCCGCGAAACGGTCGATTCGACCGTCGCAGACGGTCTGGCAGCGGGCGGCACCGAGACGAAGGAGCCGGCGGACTACGGCTTCATGTACCAGCGTCAGCTGACCGACCCGGACGGCAACATCCTCGAGTTCGGCTGGATGGACCCGGTCGCCGCGCAGCAGGGCCCCGAGGCCTATATGAACCAGCAGGCCTGAGGCCGATGGTCGCGCGAGACTACGGCCAGTACGACGGCATCACGCGCGGCCTCGAGCTGGTGGGGGAGCGCTGGGCCCTGCTCATCGTCCGTGACTTGCTCGTCGGGCCGCGCCGCTACGGCGAGCTCGCGGCAGGACTTCCCCGCATCCCGAGCAACATCCTGGCGGCGCGGCTGAAGGAGTTGCAGGCGGCCGGCATAATCCGGCGTGCGCCGCGCTCCCGCATCATCCTCTACGAGCTGACGCCCTACGGGCGGGAGCTCGAGCCGATCGTGCTCGCACTCGGGGCGTGGGGGTTCAAGGCGATGGGGAAGCCGCGGGAGGAGCAGATCGTCACCCCGGATGCGATGGCGATTTCGCTCCGCACCGCGTTCCAGCCGCAGGTCGCCGTTGCCTTGCCGTCGACGGCGTACGGCGCCCGCTTCGGCGAGGGCGGCCTCCTCATCCGGGTGGACGGCCCGACGCTCGCGGTGACGCGCGGCGAGGGCCCGGTCGACTTCGCATTCGCGGCGGGTCCGGACATCCGACGGCTCATCTCGGGCGAGCTGCCCGCCGAGCGCGCCATCGAGACGGGCGTCGTGGAGGTGCTCCGCGGCCCAGGCGACCTCCTGTCGCGCTTCGCGAGCACCTTCCACCTCGCCGCCTGACGCACTCGCGCCGACCCCTCGGCGAAGTTCAGTGGAGGATGCGGTAGTCAACCAGCAGGTAGCCGGAGGCGGAGGTGAGGTTGCGGATCGTCTCCAGGCGCTTCAACGGGAGGTCGTCGAGCAGCCGGCGACCGGCGCCGACGATCCGCGGCGCGATCACGAGCCGCAGCTCGTCGACCACCCCCGCGGTCAGCAGCGCCCGCGCGACCGTGATGCTGGCGTGCACGCCGATGTCGCCTCCATCGCCGTCCTTGAGCCGCCGCGCGAAGGCGACCGGGTCGCCGTCGATGGGCTGCGAGTTCGCCCACGGCCGGTCGAGCGGCGACGACGTCACGACGTGCTTCGCGACCCCGTTGATGAACGTCGCGAACGGCTCGATCGTGCTCTCCGGCCAGAACCGCGACCACTCGTCGTAGCTGCGCCGGCCCAGGATCACGGCGTCCTGCGACGCGATCACGGCGCCGAGCTCGGCATCCATTGCGTCGTCCCAGTCGGCGATGAACTCGTCGGGGTCCTCGGCCACCCCGTCGAGCGAGAGCAGCTCGTACACCACGATCTTGCGCATGCGGGACCTCCAAGCGATGACCGGGCCGACACCGACGGGAACCGGCCCGAGCCCACGCTACGCCGACGAACCGGACCAACCCAGGATGCGGCGACGGACCGGTCGATCCCGCGTTCGCGACCACTGTCCACTTGGGCGCCCGAACGAGGGGTTCGCGGTCGGAGGCGCCGTTGGGGCTTACGGAATCCGTACGAAAGCGGGGTCTCCCCAGTAGGGGCGTTCGGCGACCGTGCGGCCCCAGTCGGGGGCGTCGATGATGTCGATGATTCCGTCCGGCAGAACATGGGCCAGCCCGATGTGAGCGCCGGGGTAGACGATCAGATCCCCGTCCTGTACCTGGTCACGGGAGATGTCCACCCCGCGGGACGCTTGCTCATTCACTCCGCGAGGCAGCGCCACTCCGAACGCTGCGTAGACCCACTGGACGAGCCCATCGCACTCGAATCCGGCCGACGGAGACGCGCCCGTCGAGTAGGGGACGACACCCACGTACTGTTCGGCGAACGCGACGATCGCGGCTCCAGACCTGGCTGGCGCGGGGGCTGCGAAGGCGACGGCGCGGTGCCGCGCCGTCGCCGCAGCGGCGGACGCGGCGGCCTGCGCGGCGGCGGCCTGGGCTGCGGCGGCCTGGGCTGCGGCGGCCTGGGCTGCGGCTGCCTGCGCTGCGGCTGCCGCGGCCAGCGCGCGTGCCGCGTCCAGCTGCGCCTGAGATGTCGCTGCCACGGCGTCCCTGGCGATCGGAGTCGAGGCGATCGCGGTGGGGACCGAGAGGGCCTGCCCGGAAGAGAACGCGGAGCGGACGTGCAGTTCGGGCACGATCGCGTCGGCGAGTGCGGGTTGCGACGCCGTCCCGCTGGCGCTCGTCGTCATGAGCACGGCGGCCATCGATGAGAGGGCCTTGCGTCCGATCCACGACGGCGGGCGCGCGCCCGTGCGCTTGCGCCGCACCGCACTGTGCTTGCCACTCATCCGGGCCCCGCCTCCTCACACGGAGAGAACCGATCCGGGCTCATTGTGCGCCAGACCGACGAGACGCTGGGCAGCGGAGGTGCGTCAGTCCGCTGGCGTGATGCTCGAATGTCATTTGCCGGCTCACCTCGCGGGCGGAGGCGCGTCACCCGTTCCGCGCCACCCTCCCCAGGCCGCCGAAGGGCACGTGGACGCCCTTTCCGGGGCGTTTTAAGGGCCACAACGTGCCCCTCGACGCCCTGTGAGGCGTGGCCGCGGAAGGCGGCATCGCCGGGCCGGATCGTCCAGCGCGCCCTCCGCCGTCCGTGGGGGTGGACCCTCGAGGGCTGCTCGTGCGAACGCGACCTGGAGGCCGCGGTGCGCGCCGCGGGTTTCGCGAGCGTGGAGGTGGAGCGGTACCGGCTGCACACGCCGTTCGTGCCGTTCAACACGCAGGTGGCGGGGGTGGCGGCGGCCAGCAGCGTTTCTCATTGAGCCGATTCGAGAAGAGACGAACGTGGACGAACTGCTCTCGATCCCGCTCTACTCGCAGGGCGAGGCGGCCGACACGCTCGGAATGCCGCGCTCGACGTTCAGCCAGTGGGCGACGGGGGCGAGATTCTGCTCACCGGTGACAAGGCGATCGCGAAGAGGCCGATCGAGGCGAGGGCGGTCGCGGCGGCTGGTGCGCGCGTCTTCGCGCTCGCGAGCAGCCAGCTCACCGGGGAGGGGAAGGCGCGCAGACTGCTTGACCATGAGAGGGCGATCTTCCGACGCGCCGACTCCTTGAGCGGCCCGTACATCGTCAGTGTGACGGGCCACGGCCTGCAGACTCTGAGACTTCTCGAGTAGCGTTACGCCACCCGCGCCCGCCGCATCGTCGCGCCCGAGGTGATCCCCAGCACCACGATCCCGATCGCCTCGATGATGACGGTCTCGGGCACGAGGGTGAAGCTCCATACCTCGGTGATGCCGAACAGACCCACCGTCAGGGCGAGCAGCAGGGCGGCGAGGCTCGCGATCAGGAAGAGCAGCGAGAGGACGGTGGCGATGCGCAGCCAGGGGCCGCGCAGCACCAGCATCCCGACCGCCAGGACGATTGCCGCGATGCTGTTGAGCGCGAACAGCGTGCCCAGCAGACCGCCGACGCCGTGGAAGATGAGGAACAGGTGGATGCCGCCTATGGCGGCGAGGACGATCGCGCTGAGGATGCGCAGGAGCCACAGGGGACCCTGTCGGCTTTCGGTCATGGTGCTACCCGCTTCCGGTCCGGGCCTCCAGCGTGAAGGCCTCATCGGGAACACGAACGAACGCCAGGTTAGGTTCAATCGCGCCGCGGAGGCGAGTGCGCCAGGCGGGACTAGCATCGCAACCATGCCTCCCGCGTCGGCCTGGACCCCCGCAACCGTGCGCGACGCCACCCCTGACGCTGGCGACGTTCCTCGCCGTGACGACCGAGATGCTGCCGGTCGGGCTGCTGCCGGCCATCGGTCACGACGTCGGGGTGTCCGACACGATCGCCGGACTGCTCCTCACGGTGTACGCGTTCATGGTGGCGGTGCTGGCGGTTCCGCTGACGCTCTCGACGGCGCGGTTCTCGCGCAAGGGGCTGCTGGTCGCCACCCTCGTCGCGTACACCGTGGGCAACGCCGTCGTCGCCGTCGCGCCGGACTTCGCCGTGCTGGCGGCCGGTCGCGCGTTCGGCGGGATCGCGCACGCCCTGTTCTTCTCGGTGAGCATCGGCTACGCCTCGCGGTTGGTACGGGTGGAGTTCACGGGCCGCGCACTGGCGCTGGTCACGGCCGGCGCTTCCGCGGGCTTCGTACTGGGCGTGCCGCTGTCGACCTCCCTCGGGACCGCCTTGGGCTGGCGTGCCGCGTTCGGCGTCCTCGCCGGGGTGTGCGCTTTCGCCGTCGCGATCGTCACCGTGCTGCTGCCGTCGGTCCCGGGAGGCGGAACCGCGCACCTGGGGGCCGGTGCGGGTGCGCGCCGCACACGACTCGCGATCGTGTCCGCCACCAACACCGTGGTCTACCTCGGGCAGTTCACCGTGTACACGTTCGTGTCGGTGATGCTGCTGGCGACCGGTCTGGCGCCGGAGGCCGTCGGCCCCGTGCTGCTCGGGATGGGCGCGGTGGGCCTGGTCGGTACCTGGTTCGCCGCCGCGACTCTCGACCTCCGGCCGCGCGCCACCGTGCTGATCCTGCTCTCCTCCGTGACCCTCGGCCTGATCGGGGTCGGCGTCACCTTCCCCGCTCTGGCCGGCGTCCTGGTCGCCGCCGTGCTGTGGGGCGCGGGCTTCGGTGGCGTGGCGTCCGTGTTCCAGACGGCTGCGATCCGCACCAGAGGGGCGACTCCGGAGGTGATCGGCGCGCTCGTCAACTCCACGGCGAACATCGGCATCGGCGCAGGAGCGGCGGTGGGAGCCGCCGTGCTCGCCGGCCCCGGGCTCGGCTGGCTGCCGTTCGCCGGTGCGGCGCTCGTGCTCGCCGGCCTGGTCGTCGTGCTCGTCGCGCGCCGCTCCTTCCCTGCGGAGCCGTAGCCGACGGTCGCCGAGGGGCACGTAGATGCCCGTATCCGGACGTTTTAGGGGCCTGAGCGTGCCCCTCGGCAGCCGTTCACGGGCCGTAGGCCGCCAGGAAGCGGTCACGGAAGGCGTCCATCTTCCACACGGGCGCGGCAGACGAGGGCAGCATCCCGGGCTGCCACTTCCAGGAGCCGATCCGGTCGATCACGGTCGGATCCTTCGCGATGATGCTGATCGGCACCTGGTGGTTCGCGCCGGCACCGCTGACGACGGTGGCCGGCTGGTGGTCGCCCAGCACGACGAGCACGAGGTTGGGGTCGGCGAACGTGGTCAAGAAGGAGAACAGTGCGCCCAACGTGTACTCGATCGACTGCGCGTAGAGCTGCTGCACGTGCTTCGGGTCCTGCCAGACCACGCTCGGCGGGAGGCCCTCGGCGGGCTGCGGGTCGTAGACCGAGCCGTCGCCGATGGCGTCCCACGGCAGCAGGCGCGGCAGCGGGGTCCACGGGGTGTGCGACGACACGAGGTCGACCTCGGCCATCAGCGGCTTGTGCGGTGCGGCCAGTTCGTGCTGCTGGAGGTACGAGAACGTGAACTGGTCGGGCACGCGCGCGTAGCTGAAGATCGGGCCACGGTAGCCGACGTTCACGGCGTTCAACTGCTTTCCGTAGTGGTAGAACGAGCTCCCGATCGACCACCGCTGGGTGTCGGACGGCACATCGCTGAACGTCTGCCAGCCCGCTTTGCGGAAGGCGTCACTCAGGGTGAAGCGCGTCGTCGCGGTGACCTGGTCGTACTTCTGCTGTGAGTCGATCCAGAGACCGGTCTGCAGTGTGGAGTGCGCCAGCCAGCTGATCCCGCCGAACGTCGACGAGGTGAGGAAGGCGCTGCGCTCCGAGAAACCGTGTGCAGCGAGCTCGGTGCCCCCGCGGCGGAGGACGGCATCCACCCCGGGAGAGAAGCCGGTGCCCTGCACGGCGACCTGCCCGTAGCTCTCGACGAACACCACGAGCACGTCCTTGCCCTTCAGGCCGGTGAGGAGGTCGGAGGAGGGAAGCCGAGCGTACGGGTCGCTCGCGGCCGACCGCTCGAAGACGGCCTGGTCGCGGGCGGCGACCTCCATCTGGGCGACGGTGGAGGTCGCGGCCGAGACGGAGTCCGCCGCGGCGACGGGCTCCCCTGCGACGAGCCGCGCGCCCACCAGCGCCAGCACCAGCCAGCCGGCGGTGAGCGCCGAGGCCCCGATCAGGCTGGCGCGTCGCCAACGGCCGAGCACGTGCGCCAGGTGGAGCAGGGAGGCCGCGACCGCGACGACGGCTCCAGCCGCCAGGAGGGCGCTCAGCACCAGGAGGGCCAGTGCCGCGGCCGTGCCGGCGGAGTCGCGGACGACGCCGTAGCCGTTCACGAGCTCCGACCAGCCGGACACGACGTCGAACGGCCGTCCCACCGTCGCGAGGAAGACGCGGTCGAGCGTGGCGAGGATCGTCACCGTGACGAGCAGCACGGCCAGCAGGATCGCGACGGTGCGGCGTGCCCAGCGCCACGGCAGCAGGATCAGGACCACGAGCGCGAGGACGCACTCGATCGGCAGGCGGGCGAGCGCGAGCGGCGAGCCGGAGTCGATGAGGCCCGGTGCGGCGGCGGCGACGAACACCGTGACGGCGGACAGGGCCGTCACCACGGCGGACCAGAGCCTGGACCTCGGGCGACGTGTCATGGCGCACCGACGAACCGCTCGGAGAGCGCGTAGCGCAGCAGCACCACGTCTTCGATCGGTCGCGCCTCCACCAGCCGGGCGCGCCGGTCGGTCGTCCAGGGGAAGTCCGCGTCGCCGACGAACCGAGGCGCGGCGGGTTCACCGACGAAGAACGGCGCGATCGCGAGCTGCAACTCGTCGGCGAGGTCGGCGGCGAGGAACTCGGTCAACGTCGTCCCTCCGCCCTCCACCATCACTCGCCGGATGCCGCGCTCGCCCAAGTCGGCGAGGATCGCGGCTATCGTCGGCTCCTCGCCCAGGGCGACGACGGTCGCACGGTCACCGAGCCGTCGGCGGAGGCCGTCGGCGACGCCGCGCGGGCAGTACACGAGCTTCGTGGTGTCGCCGAGCGTGAAGAACCGGGCCGCGGGATCGAGTTCGCCCGACAGCGTCACGGTCGCCTTCCACGGCGTGCGACACAGCCCGGAGGCCTCCCTGCGGTCCTGCCGCTCGCTGCTGCGGATCAGGAGGCGCGGGTCGTCGCGCCGAACCGTCCGCGCGCCGACGAGGATGACGTCGTTGCGGGCGCGCACCTCGTCCACTCGATCGAAGTCCGCGGCGTTCGACAGCGCGAGTTTGGGTGGCCGGGCTGTGTCGAGGTAGCCGTCGAGGGAGATGCAGCAGCTGAGGGTGACGTACGGCAGGTCGCTCATACGGCGAGTCTCCTCCGCGCGTGCGGCGAAGGCGACCGGGAGATCGGCGGGGGAGGGGCGTGTTCCACTCATCGGCTCCGCCTCCTGGCGACGAGCGGCGCCAGCCACGCGGCGACCGCCCCCGGCACGATCGCGACGAACGCGAGCACTCCGTACAGCGTGGCCGCCGAGACTCCGGCCGCCGCACCGAACCCGGCCACCGCGAACGCCCAGCCGGCCGCGCCCTCGCGCGGTCCCCAGCCGCCGACATTGAACGGGATGGAGGCCGCGAGCAGCACGACCATCGCGAGTGCGAGCAGGCGGTCGGGCGGCACGGAGGCGCCGACGGCGGTCGCAGCGACGGCGAAGAGCGCGAGGTGGCAGCCGAAGACGACGACGGACGCGACGACGGCCTGTGCGCCCACGCGCACCGAGCCGAGGCCGGCGCGGAGCTCGCCGACCTCCCTGCGCAGCGCGTTCCGCACCCGGCGGCTGCCGAGCGTGGCGGTGACGCCCGCGACGACGACACCGGCCAGCGCTGCGCCGAGAGCGGGAAGCAGCACGCTCTCGAACTCGGCCCCGATCACCGCGAGCACAGCGATCGAGAGCGCCACCTGCACCCCTTGGCCGAGCACGCGCTCGATCGCGACGGCGCGCGCGGCCGCCCCGACCCCGGCCCCCCCGACCCGCGCGGAGGCGCGGCCGTGGTCGACCGCGCGCTGCACATCCCCGATCACCCCGCCCGGCAGCACTGTGTTGACCAGCTGCGATCGGTAGTACATGCCGACCGCCGTCCGCCAGCGCAGGGAGGCGCCGAGCCGGCGGGCGATGAGCGTCCAACGCCACGAGGCGGCTGCTGTCGCGGCGGCGAAGAGCACCAGCGAGACGGCGACGGCGGTGACGTCGAGACTCAGGAGGCCGTGCAGGAACGGTGCGGCGCCGACCCGCGCGACGATCGCGACGAGCACCGCGACGCCCACGAACGTCCGCGCGCCGACGCGCAGCCGGCGGGAGGCGAGCACCCGGCGGGTGGGGGCCGCCGCCCGCCGGGTGCTCGCGGGCGCACTCGGGATCGCGAGTGCGCCCGGCTCCGCGGATACGCCCGGCTCCATGGCCACGCCTGGATTCTCGGATACGCCCGGCTCCGCGGATACGCCCGGCTCCATGGCCACGCCTGGACTCACGGCCGTCTCGGCCGTCACGGCCGCCTCGACCGTCCGGAGCGTCATCGCGACCACCCCAGAAGGTCGAGGTGGTACACGCAGGCACGCAGCTCCCCGCGGGCCTGTTGCGCCCAACGCAGCTCGCGGTACCCCACTGTCTCGCGCAGCAGTCGCGGGTCCTGTTCGATGGCGGCCTCTGCCCAGCCGTCGAACCACTCCGCGAGAAGCAGGGGGTCCCGCCGGTCGAGCCGCCAGGTCGTGAGCGCCGTGCGGACGTGCCAGCCCGCCTGCCGGAACAGGCCGCCCACCAGGGCGGCGCCGTATCGGCCGATGAGGCGGCGCCCAGCGACCTCCCGTCGCTGGTGAGCGTCGAACGCCCGAGCGAACCGGATGTCGCGCGGGTCCCACGGCGTCAGCGCGACGTCGCCGGTGACGCTGAGCGACACGAGGACAGGAGCGCCCGCCGCCAGGCACGCGTCGACGATCGCGTGCGCCTCGGCCGCCGTCAGCACATCGAGCAGTGCGGAGGCGGTCACGAGCGAGGCACCGCGCAACGCGGATGCGTCGAGCCGGTCGAGCTCGCCGATGCGCGAGCGGAGCGCCACCGGCTGCCCCCACGCGTCGCGCGGGGGCCGCCCCTCGGAGGCGCGCGCGGTCAGACTCGCGTTCCAGTCGTGCAGGATCCAGGTCTGCGGACCGGGGAGGCGCGGCGCGAGCCAGCGCATCATCGAGCCCGTGCCGCTGCCGAGGTCGTGCATGGTGAGGGGGCCGTCGCCGAGCAGACCGGGAACTGCGGCCGCGAGCGCAGTCGACCGCGCGCGAGCGTCCTCCGCCTCGCGCAACGCGAGCCAGTCGACGCTGACCTCCCACATCTCGCTCACGATGGCACGGCCTCTGTTCGTCCGGTCTGGGTCCCCCCGGCCTGAAAGCAGCCGGGCTCTGGTCGCCCGAATCCTGGTCCTCCGGCCTGCGCGCCCGCCGCCTCGAGCGCAGCCGCGACGATTGATGTCGTCGTGCGCCACGACCTCCCGGTCGCGCGCGCCTCGAGCGCGGCGGCCCTGCGCGCCCGCCGCCGCTCCGGGTCGGCCCACCACTGCTGCAGCACGACGTGCAGCGCCCACACGTCGTCGGGCGGCACGAGCACCGCCGCCTCCGGCACGGCGATGGCCTCGGGGAGGCCGCCGACCGCGGTCGCGAGAACGGGGACGCCGTGCGCGAGCGCTTCCGCGACCGCCATGCCGTAGCTCTCCGTGCGCGAGGGCAGGACCATCAGATCGGCTCCGGCGTAGGCGGCCTCCAGGTCTCGACCCGAGAGCACCCCGGCGAACCGGATCCGGTCGCTCAGCCCGACGGCGTCGACCTGGGTCGTCAGCGCCTCCACGAAATCGGGGTCGACGTGCAGCGACCCCACGATCGTGCACGTCCAGTCGTCGCGGTCGGCGAAGCCGATCAGCGCGCGCACGAGGAGGTCCTGGCCCTTGTGCGGCGCGACTGCCGCGACGCAGAGCAGCCGGCCTCCCGAGGCGGAGGCCGCCGTCACGGGCGCCGGGCCGGCTCCAGGGTGGGCGACGACGATGCGATGCGGATCGGCGGCGTCCTGCTCCAGCAGCTCGGACCGCGTCCAGCCACTGGTTGCGATGATGAGGCGTGCGGCACGGAGGGCCGCGGCCTGATCGCCGCCGAGCTCGCCGGTGACCATGTGCACGAGCACGACCAGACACAGGCGCGCTCGGTGCGCGATCAGCGCCTCCGGCTCGCGCGTGGCGAGCAGACCGTCGACGAGCACGAGCGCGCCCTCGGGCAGCTGTGCGAGCGCGCGGGCGGTCCAGCCCTCGCCGCGGTCGGTGACGAGCACCATCCGCACCTCCCACCCGTCGGCCCGCAGGCCATCGCGTACGCGCTGGTCGTAGACGTTCCCGCCGCTGACGCGCTGGTCGTCGTCGATCGCGTCCGGCACCACGAAGAACACTGACCGTCCCCCGTTCACAGCGGCCTCGAGTAGCTCGCCCACGCGATGTGCGACTCGTGCAGGGTGACGGCGATGGAGGTCAGCCCCGTCGCCCGCCCGAGGTCACCGGCCGCAGCGCGGGTCGCGAGCCGGTCGGCGATCACCCGGCAGAGCACCTCCGTCGTCGTGTTCGTCCCGGCGAACTCCGGCTCGTCGTCGAGGTTGCGGTACGTCAGCGACCCGGTGATCTCCGCCAGCACGGCGGTGGCCCGGCCGATGTCGACGACGACCCCGTCGGTGTCGAGCGCATCGGCGCCGAAGGTGGCATCCACGACGAACGTCGCGCCATGGAGACGCTGGGCCGGCCCGAAGACCTCCCCGGTGAAGCTGTGCGCCACCATGAGGTGGTCGCGCACGGTGACCGCGAACGGCATCAGGCATCCCTCCAGTCGATCGTGTGGCAGAGTTCGTCGGCCGAGCCAGTGGACAGCCGGGCGAGCACGTCCGGCAGCGCGCGCCACGACGACTCACCGGTCAGCAGCCGGTCGAACGCCGCGTCGTGCAGCAGCTCGAGCGCCAGCGTGAGCCGGTCTGCGGTGCTGCGGCGGTCGCGACGGGCCGGAGGCACCGTGCCGACCTGGCTCGAGCGGATGGTGAGGCGGCGCGCGTGGAAGTCCTCGCCGAGCGGGAGGGTCACTTCGCGGTCGCCGTACCAGCTCGCCTCGATGATCGCGCCCTCGGTCACGACTGTCTCGAGCGCGAGCCGCAGCCCCGCCTGCGACCCGCTCGTGTTGACGACGAGGTCGCGCTCGCGCGGTGCAGCCTCCGGCTCGCTGAAGCGCACGCCGAGGTCGTCGGCGATCCGCTGTCGCGACGGCTCGATGTCGACCAGCGTCACCTCGACGCCCGGGATGCCCTGCGCGAGCCGGGCGACGCAGCAGCCGACCATGCCCGCGCCGATGACGGTGATCCGGTCGCCGACGAGCGGGGCCGCGTCCCAGAGGATGTTCACCGCGGTCTCCACCGCTCCCGCGAGCACCGCGCGGCGCGGCGGAACCCCCTCCGGCACCGGCACGACGGCGGAGGCCGGGACGACGAACGCCGACTGATGCGGGAACAGCGCGAACACGGTACGGCCGACCAGGTCGGGAGGCCCCTGCTCGACGACGCCCACGCTCAGGTACCCGTACTTCACCGGGCCGGGGAAGTCGCCCTCCTGGAACGGCGCCCGCATCCGGTCGCGCTGGCTTTCGGGCACGCGGCCGCCGAACACCGTCGACTCGGTACCGCGACTGACGCCCGAGTACACGGTGCGAACCAGCACCTCCCCGTCGCCGGGGTCGGGCACGGGCTGGCGTCGCAGGGCGCCGACCCCGGGTTCCTCGACCCAGAATGCGGAGGCTTCGAGCACGTCATCACCCCTTCCTGAACCATCCGTCCACGTGCAGCGTGTTAACACAAGGCCGGTCGACACAAGGGTTGACAGTGGCGGCCTTTACAGACGAGACACGAGGCGCACGTGAAAAGGGTTCAACTCGCGGCCATCGGCTGGGCCGGTGCGGGCGCCATGGTCGTGCTGCTCGCCTGCGTGCTCGAACTGGTGTGGTGGATGACGCCGCTGCCGGCCTCCGGCTGGCTCGCCGTCATGGCCTATCTGGCCGTCTCGAACGCGCTGCTCGTGCTCGGCCTCCAGCGCCGGCGCTCGGAGCGGTTCGGGCCGGCGAACATGGTGACGTCGATGCGCTCCGCCCTGGTCGGGGTGATCGCCGGGCTCGTGGTGGCATCGTTCACCGATCCGATCCCCGTCGTGCTGCTGGTGGGCCTGGTGGTCCCTGCACTCGCCCTCGACGCCGTGGACGGGTGGGTCGCCCGCCGTACTGGATCAACGAGCGAGCTCGGCGCGCGGTTCGACATGGAGGTGGACGCGTTCCTGCTGATTGTGCTGAGCGTGTACGTCGCGCCCGCGCTGGGGTTCTGGGTGATCGCGATCGGCGCGCTGCGCTATCTGTTCGTCGTGGCCGGCTGGGTGCTGCCGTGGATGCGGGCGACGCTGCCGTACCGCTACTGGCGCAAGGTGGTGACCGCGTACGCGGGCATCGCGCTGGCGGTCGCGGCGAGCGGCCTCCAGCCCGGCATCGACGGCGTGCTGGTCGGTGTGGCCCTCGCCCTCCTCCTTGAGTCCTTCACACGCGACACCCTCTGGCTCTTCCTGGCGCGCCACAGCCCCGCCCAGCTCGCCGAGGGGCACGTTAACGCCCTCAAAACGCGCGAATAGGGGCAATGACGTGCCCCTCGACGGTCGACATCGGCGGGGCGAGAATACGGACATGGACAATCTGGAGACGGTTGAGGAGGCCATCCGCACGGCACGCGCGAAGCTGGCCGCGGCGGCCGGAGCGACCGCCGTCGCGGCCGATGCCTGGGTGGAGCCGTTGCGGCTCGCGCTCGACGCGATCGAGAGCGCGGTGGCCGAGCTCAGCGAGCTGCGCGACGTGCCGCGCGAGAACACCGGGGAGACCGGACCGGACGCGTCGTATCTTCGGTAGGTCCACCGCCCGCCGCTCCCGACCGAGCGGCTGCGCGACCGCCGACCCCCTCCGAAACGTGACAAGTTGTCGCCTCTCGCGCCGAGAGGTGACACGTTGTCACCCTTCGATAGCGCGAAGGCGCGCCCACCCGGTCCGGGTGGGCGCGTCTCGCGTGAAGCGCTACTGGGCCAGGCCGCCCAGGCGACGGCGCCGCCCCAGCAGGAGGTAGCCGGCGAGGATCAGCGCCAGGGCGACGATCACGATGATCGGTGCGATGACGGAGCCGGTCGAGGCGAGCGAGCCGCCCGCCGCGGAGCCGGAGCCGGAGCCCGAGCCCGAGCCGCCGGCCCCGGTGAGGTTGCCCGACGGCTTGCCGTCCGCGGTGACCTCGAACGCCACCGTCGCGGTCGCACCGCTCTGGGTGCCCGTGATGGTGATCGTGTGGCTGCCCAGGTCGGTCGGCGCGACGGCCGCGATGGTGGCCGCCCCCGAGATCACGTCGGTGCGCGGGAGGTCGACCGGGTCGGACTTCACCACACCCGTGGCCTGACGGTCGCCGTTGAAGCCCCCGAGGGCCACCGAGATCGGGTCGCCGGGCTTCACGGAGGTGGCGCTGAGGCTGACGGAGGCGCGGGCGCTGAGCGCGGCGTAGCTGCGCTCGAGCTGGAGGGCGCGAGCGATCGTGAAGAACGTGTCGGTCTGGTCGGTCAGCCCGACCACGTCGGCCGCTCCCGGGCCGTAGCCGGCGATGCGCAGCTGGGCGCCGGTGTGCTGCTGCGAGCCTCCGGCCGCCCCGGTGCCGTAGGCGACCTTCATGACGGTTCCGTCCGCGGTGGTCAGCGCGGTGCTGAGCGTCGCGGGCGGCGTGCTGTCGACGATCTGGCTGGTGTGCGCGTGGTCGGCGGTGACGATGACCAGGGTGTTGCCGTCCTTCTTCGCGAAGGCGAGGGCGGCCTGCACGGCCTCGTCGAGGTCGACGGTCTCGCCGATCTGGCCGCACGCGTCGGCGGAGTGGTCGCGCTTGTCGATGCTCGCGCCCTCCACCTGCAGGAAGAAGCCGGAGCCTCCCGGCTTGTCGAGCAGCGAGATCGCCTTGTCGGTGAGGGAGGCCAGCGAGAGGTCCGTCGACAGCCGGCCGGGGTTGGGCGTGCAGGTGACCGGCGCCGCGTCGGCGCCGCCCACGGTCGCCGTCGTGGAGGAGTACCGGGTGGGGAAGTTGCCTGGCGTGAACAGGCCGAGGAGCGGCTTCTGCTGGTTCGCCCCGGTGACGCCCGCCAGTCCGGCGGCGTCGCCGACGAGCTGGTAGCCGCGCTCCTGCGCCTGCTCGAAGAGGGTCTTGTCCTTCCACGCGCCCGCCTTGGCCGTCTGGCCGAAGGAGGCGGAGCCGCCGCCGAGCGTGACGTCGGCGCGCGCGTCGAGCAGTTGCTCGCTGATCGAGCCGAGGCCGCCGTTCACGAGGGCGTCCAAGCCGCAGGAGGCGCTGTCCGGCCCGTAGCAGGAGCGGGCGCCGACGTGGGCGACCTCGACGGCGGGCGTCGCATCCTGGATCTCGGCCGTGCTCACGTTGCCGGTGCGCAGCCCATTGGCGCGCGCGAGCTCGAGCAGTGTGGCGTGCGGGGTGCCGTCGATGTCGACGGAGACCCCGTTGTCGTACGTCTTGGTGCCGGTGGCCCACGCGGAGCCGGTGGCGGCCGAGTCGGGCACGTAGTCCGGCTTGCCCTTGTTCGGGCCGTCCTTGTGGAGCGAGTAGGTCGTGTACTGCCCGGTCAGCGGGAGGGCGTCGATGCCCGGGAGCATGCCCGCTGCGCCGTACTGGTAGTTGCGGGCGACGGTGATCTCGCTGTCGCCCATCCCGTCGCCGATCAGGAGGATGACGTTCTTCGCCGGGCCGGAGACGATCGACTGCCGCAGCGCGGTCGTCGAGTCGTCGGGGTTGCGGGCGGCGCCGCCGTTGTCGGAGGTCGCCGCGAGCGCCGACGCGGGCACGAGTGCTGCGGCGAGCACGCCGGCGGTCGCGGTCAGCGCGAGGCCGGTTCTGAGTCGTGGGGTGAGCAAGGGCATGGAGGGTGTCCTTTCGTTCGAGACCCGCAACAGCCCAGCGGCCCAGCGTGAACCCCGCCTTAACCTGAGAGGGCTCTCATGTGAACTTCCTCAGATTTCACCCTCCCCAGACCGCCCAGGGGCACGTAAATGCCCCTCAAGCGCGCGGAATAGGGGCATTGACGTGCCCCTCGGCGGGCGCACGCGGGATGATGTGGGCATGGGGATGAGTGTGCGTGCTCCGGCCGTGGTCGTCCGCGGCCTCCGCAAGTCCTACGGGTCGTTCGAGGCGGTGCGTGGGGTCGACTTCGAGATCGCCGACGGGGAGACGTTCGCCCTGCTCGGGCCGAACGGCGCGGGCAAGAGCACGACGATCGAGATCCTCGAGGGGTACCGAGACCGCGACGGCGGCGAGGTGAGCGTTCTCGGCGAAGACCCCGGCAAGGCGGGCACCACGTGGAAGGCCCGGCTCGGGATCGTGCTGCAGACCGGGGCGGAGGCGGCGAACGTCACCGTGCGCGAGCAGCTCACCCAGTTCGCCCGCTACTACCCGCACAGCCGCGACGTGGAGGAGGTCATCCTCTCCGTCGGGCTGGAGGAGAAGGCGAAGACGCGCATCCGCAACCTCTCCGGCGGCCAGCGTCGCCGGCTGGACGTCGCGCTCGGCGTGATCGGGCGGCCCGAGCTGCTCTTCCTCGACGAGCCGACCACCGGCTTCGACCCGGAGGCGCGGCACCGGTTCTGGGAGCTGGTGCGCTCGCTCAAACGGGAGGGGACCACCATCCTGCTCACCACCCACTACCTCGACGAGGCGGCGCAGCTGAGCGATCGGGCGGCGGTCATCGCCCACGGCTCGCTGCTCGACATCGGCGCCGTCGACGAGATCGGCGGATCGGCCGCACGGGTCCCCATCGTCCGCTGGCGCGACGCGCCGGGCGAGCCGCACGAGGAGCGCACCGACGCGCCGGGCACCCTGGTCGCCCGGATCACAGCCGAGCTGGGCGGCGAGCCGCGTGACCTGGAGGTGATCCGGCCGAGCCTGGAGGACATCTACCTCGAGCTGGTGCGGGCGGCCGACGAGCGCGTCGGCACCGCGGAGGTCGCGGCATGACCGCCGTCGCGCTGGGGTGGTCCCGCATCCGCTACGAAGTGCTCGTCTACTTCCGGCAGTCGGACACGATCTTCTTCACCTTCCTGTTCCCGGTCGTCATGCTCGGGATCTTCTCCGTCGCGTTCCAGGGACTCGGAAAGGTCGGTGCGGCGCCCGACGGCAGCGGCGGGATCACCCAGGCCGCGTACTACCTGCCCGGGATGATCGCCGCGGGAATCCTCCTCAGCGGTGTGCAGAACCTCGCCGTCGACATCGCGGTGGAGAAGAGCGACGGGACGTTGAAGCGGCTGGGCGGGACCCCGCTGCCGGTCGTGTCGTACTTTCTCGGCAAGATGGGCCAGGTCATCTCGACGAGCATCCTCCAGATCGGCTTGCTGCTGCTGATGGCCCGCGTGGCGTTCGGCGTCGCGCTTCCGACCGACCCGGCGCTGTGGCTGCGGTTCGCGTGGATCTACGCGCTCGGCATCGTCACCTCCGCTGTGCTCGGCATCGCACTGTCGGCCGTGCCGCGCACGGGCAAGAGCGCCACGGCGGTCATCATCCCGATCGTGCTCGTGCTGCAGTTCATCTCCGGCGTGTACCTCGCGTTCAACCTGCTGCCGACCTGGCTGCAGAACATCGCGAGCCTGTTCCCGCTCAAGTGGATAGCGCAGGGCATGCGCAGCGTCTTCCTGCCGCCGAGCTTCGAGGCGGCGGAGCCGAGCGGCAGCTGGCAGCTCGGCTGGATCGCCGTGGCACTGCTGATCTGGCTCGTCGCCGGCCTGATCGCGTGCCGCCTGACCTTCCGCTGGATCCGCAAGGACGGCCGCTGACCGTGTCCCTCGGCGTCGCGCGTCACGAGATCGGCGCCGCCGGGAGGTGACCCCACTCCGCCCACGAGCCGTCGTAGACGCGCACGCGTTCGTGGCCGAGCAGATAGCGCAGCGCGAACCACTCGGCGGAGGCTCGGTTGCCGATGGTGCAGTAGGTGATCGCGTCGGCGTCCGGGGCGACCGCCGGCCCGAACATCCGCCCCAGGGTCTCGGCGTCGGCGAACCGGCCGCGCTCGTCGAACACCGCGACGGCATCCACGTTGACGGCCGACGGCACGTGGCCGGCCCGACCCGTGGGTTCGGGAGTGCCCGAGGGCCAGAAGCGCTCGCCGGAGTACTCACCGGCGCTGCGGGCATCGACGATCGTCGTACCGGGCCTCCCGATCGCGGCGCCCACGTCCTCCGCGCTCGCCCGAAGCGAGTCGTCGGGCGTAGGAAGCGGATAGCTGCTCGGCGGGACCGCCGTCGTGTCCGTCGTCCACGGGCGGCCCTCCTCGTGCCAGACGGTGCGCGAGCCGTCGAGGATGCGGACGTCCCGGTGCCGGTAGAGCGACATCAGCCAGAACCCGAGGGACGGCGCGTACCCGTAGAACACGACGGTCTGGTCGGGCGTGATCCCCGACCGTTCGAACAGCGTCCGGATGGCGGCGGCGCCGACCGGCCGGTAGTCCGGGCCTTTGAGATCGGCGTAGGGGTTCCAGAGCACCGCACCCGGGAGGTGCCCCGCGTCGTACGCGGTGCGGTTCACGTCCACCTCGATCACCCGCACGGCGGGATCGGCGAGGTGGGATTCGAGCCAGTCCGGCTCGACGAGCGGGGCGGCGACCCGGAGGTCGGGCGCGTCGGCCCGGATGGTGGTGGAGATCATGACAGCCTCCTTGCGGCTCACTCCAACTGGATCCAGCCGAACAGGTCCTCCTGCGCGACTGCCTGGAAGAGGGCAGGATGGTCGGATCGCATGTGAGCGCTGATGTCGTCGACGACCTCGGCGTCGGTCTCTCCGCGAGCGACGTAACCGCACTCGCAGCGGATGATCCTGGTCATCTCGTCCTCCCTCATAGTTCTACGTGGAGCCCGTTGGCAGAATGTTGGCATGACGTTGGCGTCCGGTGCACCGTTGCGGGTGCAGCTCTGCGGTGCACTGCGCATCGAACGGGGCGGCGTGCGGCTGGAGCACGGCCTCCCCGGTCGCCAAGGGCGTCTGCTGTTCGCCTATCTGGTGCGCAACCGGGATCGTCCGTGCACCAGGGAGGAGCTCGGGGAGGCCGTCTGGCCGGGAGCAGCCGACCCGCACGCGGCGGGATTGAACCCGCTCGTCTCCAAGCTCCGGCACCTGCTGGGCGGGGCGGCGCTGGAGGGCAGGGCGTCGCTGCGCATCGTGCTCGGCGACGACGCCTACGTCGACACCGAGTGGGCCGAGAGCGCCGTGCACCGGGCGGAGTCGCAGGTCGCACTGCAGAACTGGGCGGCTGCCTGGGGGCCGGCGACCGGGGCGATGCTGGTGGCCCAGCGGGAGTTCCTGACCGGGGAGGACGCCGGCTGGATCGACGACGCCCGCCGGGAGCTCGCCGACATCCTGGTGCGCGCCCTGGAGGCGTACGCGGTCGCGGCCCTGGAGATGGGCGGCACGGAGCTTCCGGCGGCGGTGCGCGCCGCCCGCCGGCTGGTCGGGCTCGCACCGCTGCGCGAGATCGGGCACCAGGTGCTCATGCGTGCACTGCAGCGGCAGGGGGATGTCGGCGCAGCGCTCGCGGTCTACGGAGACCTCCGGTCGGCCCTGCGCGACGAACTCGGAGTCTCCCCCACCGCCGAGACCCAGCGCGTTTACGCCGACCTCCTCGCTGACACTTGACGTCGCCCCTCGGCGGACCGAGATCGCTACCCGGCCCTGCCCTGAGCCCGCGCGCTCACCGGCGTATGCTGATGGCGTCCCGAGGGGACTCGCCTATCGGGGCGACCTGTCTGGTTCGATTTCCAGAGTCCTCCACGATGTCAGACCTGATCGCCGTGGTCGGTGCGACCGGCAAGCAGGGCGGCGCGGTCGTCAACGCGCTGCTCGAGCGGGGTGCGCCCGTGCGCGCGCTCACCCGCGACGCAGGCTCCGACCGGGCGCTGGCGCTCGCCGAGCGCGGTGTCGAGGTCGTGGTGGCCGACGTCGACGATCCGGTCGCCACCCGCGCCGCCCTCGACGACGTCTCTGCGCTGTCGCTGATGACGACGTTCGCGGGAGCCGACGGCCCGCGAGGAGAGACCCGCCGTGGCATCACGCTCGTGGAAGCCGCCCGCGACGCGGGCGTGCCGTTCGTCGTGCAGTCGTCGGTCGGCGGTGCGGAGCGCGAGACCGGCATCCCGCACTTCGAGAGCAAGCGCCGGGTCGAGGAGGCCTTGGAGGCGAGCGGCGTCGCGCACGCGTTCGTCCGGCCGGTGTTCTTCATGGAGAACCTCGCGTATCAGCTTCCTGCCAGCGGTGCCGACAAGGCGGTCGTGCGGATGCCGATGCCGGGTACGGTGCCGCTGCAGTTGGTCGCCGTCGTCGACATCGGCCGCGTCGTGGCCGCGCTTGTGACGGATCCCGAAGGAGCGGCGGGCACGGCCGTCGAGATCGCGGGCGACGAGCTCACGTTCGAGCAGATCGTCGCCCAGATCAGTGCGGCGACCGGTGTGCCGACGCGTTTCGCGGAGCTGCCGGTCGACGCGCTCGACGACGACCGCGGGTCGATGTTCCGCTGGTTCTCCACGCTGCCGGCCTACCAGGCCGACTTCGCGGCGACCAAGGCCCTCGATCCGCAGGTGCTCAGCTTTGCCGACTGGCTGGTCGCCGGCCGCTGACCCGGCGGGATGGACGTGTCAGGCGACCGCCGCGCTCGGAACGGCGAGCTCGCCTGTGAGGTACTGCGACCTCCCGAAGCCGAACGACCAGTCCTCCGGCCCGTTCTCGACGTAGCCGATGAAGATGTCCTCGCCGACGACCCCGACCTCGCCGAGCTGCCGGGCGATCTCGGCGAACAGGCTCTGCTTGGCGGCGGTCTGCCTGCCGCGCTGCGTGAAGATCTGGATGACCACGACGCCGTCGGTGCGGTCGAAGCCGAGCCCGGCGTCCTCCGCGATGATCGAGCCGGCCGGGCGCTCTGTGACGATCTGGAAGCGGTCGCGTGCGGGAATGCCGTACTGCGAGACGATCGCCTCGTGGACGGCGTCGGCGATGGCACGGACGGCCGCCGACGGGCGGCCCTCCTGGAGTTCGATGCGAACGAGCGGCATGGGGACCTCCGAAGGTCGGAATGGAAAGGGGTTGCCCTGATTGTGGCAGATTGATAGTTTGTCCTGTCAAGAGGGCGTGTGGAATGAAGTTTGTTCATGTCGGCCGAAGCGACTTGTCAGTTTGATAGAACATAAGGTGTAGGCTTGAGCAGCGACAACATGACGACCGCGACGAAGGAGTTCCACGACATGACGAGCGAGAGCCCCGCTCTGCGGCAGTTCGAGCAGGGGGCGCCGTTCGACCTGATCACCATCGGGCGGATCGGGGTCGACCTCTACCCGCTGCAAGACGGCGTGGGCCTGGAGGACGTCGAGACGTTCGGCAAATTCCTCGGCGGCAGCGCCACCAACGTGTCGATCGCCGCCGCTCGGCACGGACTCCGTTCGGCGGTGATCACCGCGACCGGCGACGACCCCTTCGGCCGCTACGCCCACCGCGAGCTGCGCCGGCTCGGCGTCGACGACCGCTTCGTCGGCACCGTCGGCACCCTCAAGACGCCGGTGACGTTCTGCGAGATCTTCCCGCCGGACGACTTCCCGCTGTACTTCTACCGCGACCCGATCGCGCCCGACCTCGCGATCACGCGAGGAGACCTCGACCTCGACGCGATCAGCCGCGCGCGCATCTACTGGTCGACGGTCACCGGCCTCTCCCGCGACCCCAGCCGTACCGCGCACCACGTGGCGTGGGAGGCCAGAGGCCGCCAGCCGCTGACCGTCCTCGACCTCGACTACCGGCCCATGTTCTGGTCGAGCGGCGCCGCGGCCACCGCAGAGGTCGAGAAGGCGCTCGGTCAAGTCACCGTGGCGGTCGGCAACCGTGAGGAGTGCCAGATCGCGGTCGGTGAGACCGAGCCGCTGCGCGCCGCCGATGCCCTGCTCGAGCGCGGCGTCGAGCTCGCGATCGTCAAGCAGGGACCTCGCGGCGTGCTCGCCAAGACCCGAGACGAGACGGTGGAGGTGCCGCCGTACTTCGTGGAGGTCGTCAATGGCCTCGGAGCCGGCGACGGCTTCGGCGGGGCGCTCTGCTACGGCCTGCTGCAAGAGTGGTCGCTCGAGCGGGTCATCCGCTTCGCGAACATCGCCGGAGCGATCGTGGCCACCCGCCGCGAGTGCTCCACCGCCATGCCGACGACCGACGAGGTCGAAGCCGTGCTGAAGGAGCTCCAGAATGTCCGCAGCTGATCTCATCGCAGGTTCGACACCGCTCATCGACGCGGACGCCTTCGCCCGCCTTCGCGCCCGCCGGCACTCCAGCCCGGGCGACGTCGAGATGGCGCTCGCCGCGCGCATCCGCCGCCCGCTCGTGCGCGGCGACGGCCGGCTGTTCATCGTGGCCGCCGATCACCCGGCCCGCGGCGCGCTCGGCGTCGGCGGCGACCCGATCGCGATGGCCGACCGGTACGACCTCCTGCAGCGCCTCGCTCTCGCGCTCTCACGCCCGGGCGTCGACGGGGTGCTCGGCACTCCCGACATCATCGACGACCTGGCCCTGCTGGGCGTGCTCGACGACAAGATCGCGGTCGGCTCGATGAACCGCGGCGGGCTGCGCGGCGCCGTGTTCGAGATGGACGACCGCTATACCGGCTACGACGTCGACGCCATGGTGCGCGACGGCGTCGACGCCGCCAAGCTGCTCCTGCGCGTCAACCTCGACGACGTCGGCACCGCCCGCACGTTGGAGGCCACGGCCAACGCCGTGACCGCCGCAGCGCTGGCGCGCCTCCCGATCCTCCTGGAGCCGTTCCTCAGCCGCTGGAACGACGGCCGGATCCTCAACGATCTGACGCCGGACGCCGTCATCCAGTCGGTCGCGATCGCTTCCGGTCTCGGCGCGTCGTCGGCGTACACCTGGCTCAAGCTGCCGGTCGTACCCGAGATGGAGCGCGTGATGGCGGCGACCACCCTGCCGACGCTGCTGCTCGGCGGCGACTCCGAGGCCGCGCCTGAGGAGACGTTCGCGTCCTGGGAATCCGCGCTCGCGCTTCCCGGCGTGCACGGGCTCGTCGTCGGACGCACCCTTCTCTACCCGAAAGACGGCGACGTCGGCCACGCGGTCGACATCGCCTCCTCCCTCGTTCACGGCCGCTGATCCGGCCGACGCTCCATCACTCAGACGCTCCCATCCCGGTAAGGAAGGCCATGACCACCACCGAAACCACCACCGTCGGCGCCGCAGCAGGCGAGTTGCCCACCATCCCGCACTGGATCGACGGAGCGGAGTACCCGTCGCGCAGCGGCCGCACCGCGCCGGTCTTCAACCCGGCCCTCGGCGTCCCGACCACGAACGTGGCCCTCGCGGACCAGGCCGAGATCGACGCGGCGATCGCATCCGCGCAGCGCGGGTTCGAGGAGTGGGGCCAGTACTCGATCGCCAAGCGCCAGTCGGTGCTGTTCGCGTTCCGAGAGCTGCTCAACGCACGCAAGGGCGAGCTGGCGGCGATCATCACGGCCGAACACGGCAAGGTGCTGTCCGACGCGATGGGCGAGATCCTCCGGGGCCAGGAGGTCGTGGAGCTGGCAACCGGTTTCCCGCACCTGATCAAGGGCGCGTACTCCGAGAACGCCTCGACCGGCGTCGACGTCTACTCGCTCAAGCAGCCGCTCGGTGTCGTGGGGATCATCTCGCCCTTCAACTTCCCGGCGATGGTGCCGATGTGGTTCTTCCCCGTAGCGATCGCCGCGGGCAACGCGGTCGTGCTCAAGCCGTCCGAGAAGGACCCGTCGGCGGCGCTGTGGCTTGCGCGGTTGTGGAAGGAGGCCGGCCTCCCAGACGGTGTCTTCACCGTGCTGCAGGGCGACAAGCTCGCCGTCGACGGCCTCCTGAACAGCCCGATCGTCCAGTCGATCTCGTTTGTCGGCTCGACCCCGATCGCGCAGTACATCTACGAGACGGCCTCGAAGAACGGCAAGCGGGTGCAGGCGCTCGGCGGAGCGAAGAACCACATGCTGGTGCTGCCGGACGCCGACCTCGACCTGGTCGCCGACCAGGCCGTCAACGCCGGCTACGGCGCCGCTGGCGAGCGCTGCATGGCCGTTTCGGTCGTGCTGGCGGTCGGGCGTGTGGCGGATGACCTGATCGCGAAGATCACCGAGCGCATCGCCCAGCTCCGCGTCGGCGACGGTGCGGGCGACGAGGCGGGCGAGCCCGACATGGGTCCGCTGATCACCGGCGTGCACCGCGACAAGGTCGCCGGCTACGTCGACATCGCGGAGGCCGACGGGGCGGACATCGTCGTCGACGGTCGCGGCTTCACGGTCGAAGGCCGCGAAGACGGCTTCTTCTTCGGCCCGACCCTCATCGACAACATCCCGACCACCTCCGCCGCCTACCGCGAGGAGATCTTCGGTCCGGTGCTCTCGGTGGTGCGGGTGCAGACCTTCGAGGAAGGTCTCGACCTGATCAACTCCGGTCAGTTCGGCAACGGCACGGCGATCTTCACCAACGACGGCGGCGCCGCACGGCGGTTCCAGAACGAGGTGCAGGTCGGGATGATCGGCATCAACGTGCCGATCCCGGTTCCGGTGGCCTACCACTCGTTCGGAGGCTGGAAGGCCTCACTGTTCGGCGACGCCAAAGCCTACGGTGTGCACGGCTTCGACTTCTTCACGCGCGAGAAGGCGATCACCAGCCGCTGGCTCGACCCGGCGACGCGGCACGAGTCCGACAATCGCGGCATCGATCTCGGCTTCCCGCAGAACACCTGAGGACACCGCACATGGCCGAGCACAACGAATGGTTCTTTCCGCGCGGCTCGCTGAGCGATCGCTGGTGGGAGTCCGTGGTCGACGCGCGTCTCGACGGCTGGCAGCACACGGGGCTGCGGGTCGCGGAACTCGCCGGCAACACTGTCGAGCTGCCCGCGGGTGACGTCGAGCGGATCGTCGTGCCGCTCGCCGGCGCCTTCGCGGTCGAGCACGAAGGGGCGACGACCCACCTGGCCGGCCGGTCGAGCGTGTTCGACGGGCCGACGGACGTGGTCTTCATCGGCGCCGGCAACGGGCTGACGATCACCGGCTTCGGCCGGATCGCCGTGACGGAGGCGCCGACCCGCATCCGCAAGCCGTCGGTCTACCTCGCCAAAGATCGGGTGCCGGTCGAACTGCGCGGCGCGGGCCGCGACAGCCGACAGGTGCACAACTTCGGCACCCCCGGAACGCTCGACGCCGCGTCGCTGATCGTCTGCGAGGTCATCACGCCGGCCGGCAACTGGTCGTCGCACCCCGCCCACAAGCACGATGAGGACGTGCCGGGCCACGAGTCGCGGCTGGAAGAGATCTACTACTTCGAGTCGGCCCCCGTACGTGGCGCGAACGCCCCGCAGACCGCCGACGCCTTCGGGACCTTCGCCAGCTACCGCTCCGCAGCCGGCGACATCGAGACCAACGCGCTCGTGCGCACCGGCGATATCGCCCTGGTGCCGTTCGGCTACCACGGGCCGGCAGTCGCGGCTCCCGAGTACGACCTCTACTACCTCAACGTCATGGCCGGGCCGGGGGAGGAGCGGGCGTGGCTGATCAGCGACGACCCGCGCCAGGCCTGGCTGCGTGACACCTGGACCTCCCAGGAGACCGACCCTCGTCTTCCCTACGTTTCGACCACGCAAGGAGCCGCTCGATGACGACCCGCAGAATGACGGTGGCCCAGGCGCTCGTCGAGTTCCTCGCCAACCAGTGGACCGTCGACGGCGACGTGCGCGAGCGCACCGTACCTGGCACGTTCGGCATCTTCGGTCACGGCAACGTGGCCGGTCTCGGCCAGGCGCTCAAGCAGGCGAACGTGCACGATCCGGCGCTGATGCCGTATTACCAGGCCCGCAACGAGCAGGCCATGGTGCACCAGGCCGTCGGCTTCGCGCGCATCCACCGCCGCCGGGCCACTTTCGCGTCGATCGCCTCCGTCGGCCCCGGTGCCGCCAACCTGATCACGGGCGCCGCCCTGGCCACGGCCAACCGCCTCCCGGCCCTGCTGCTGCCGGCGGACACGTTCGCGACCCGCGTCGCCGACCCGGTGCTGCAGCAGCTCGAGCACCCCCACGACCTCGGCATCCAGGTCACCGACGCCTTCCGGCCGGTCTCGCGGTTCTTCGATCGCGTGCAACGTCCCGAGCAGCTGTTCTCGATCGCGCTCGCTGCGATGCGAGTCCTGACCGACCCGGCGGAAACCGGTGCGGTGACGATCGCGCTGCCGGAGGACGTGCAGACCGAGGCATTGGACGTGCCGGAGGAGTTTCTCGCGCCGCGCGAGTGGCACATCCGCCGACCGGCACCCGAGGGCTGGGCGCTCGCCGCAGCTGTCGACGCGATCCGGAGTGCGCAGCGTCCGGTGATCGTGGCCGGAGGAGGAGTGCTCTACTCCGGCGCAGAGGACGCCCTCCGGGCATTCGTGGAGGCCACCGGCATCCCCGTCGGCACCACGCAGGCCGGCGGAGGCTCCCTCGATTGGGATCACCCGCAGTACCTCGGCGGCGTCGGGGCGACCGGCACCACTGCTGCCAACCGCCTCACCGGCGAGGCCGACCTCGTGATCGGCATCGGCACCCGGTACAGCGACTTCACGACCGCCAGCCGCACGGTGTTCCAGAACCCCGAGGTCCGGTTCCTGAACGTCAACGTGGCATCGTTCGACGCCTACAAGCACGGCTCGCAGCTGCCGGTGATCGCCGATGCCCGCGAGGCGCTGACCGCGCTCACCGAGGCCCTGCCCGGGCGCCTCGTGGAGGCCGCCTACGCGACGCGAATCGCCGCTGAGAAGGCGGCCTGGGATGCGATCGCCGACGAGGCGCTCGCGCCCACGACGCTCGAGCTGCCGGGCCAGGTCGCCCTCATCGGACAACCAGCACTGATCGGAGCTGTTCAGCGCGCCTCCGACCCTCGCGACGTCGTCGTGCAGGCGGCCGGCTCGCTCCCCGGCGACCTCCACAAGCTGTGGCGTGTGCGCGACCCGCTCGGCTATCACGTCGAATACGCCTTCTCGTGCATGGGCTACGAGATTGCGGGCGGCATAGGCGTCAAGCGTGGGCTGGAGGCGCTCGGCGACGACCGCGACGTCATCGTCCTGGTCGGCGACGGCTCCTACTTGATGCTGCACACCGAGCTCGCCACCGCGGTCGCAGAGGGCATCAAGATCATCGTCGTGCTCATCCAGAACCACGGCTACGCCTCCATCGGCCACCTTTCGGAGACCGTGGGCTCGCAGCGCTACGGCACCCGGTACCGCTACCGCGACGACGCCGAGCTCAACTTCGAGCGCGGCGACTTCCTCCCGGTCGACCTCGCCGCGAACGCTCGAAGCTTCGGCATCGACGTGATCGAACTGGCGCCCGGACCGGACGCCGCTGCACGGCTCGAGGAGGCCGTGAAGACGGCCAAGGCGAGCAGCACCTCCACGCTCATCCACCTCGACTCCGACCCGTTCGTCTACGCCCCGGACGGTGAGGGCTGGTGGGACGTGCCGGTCGCGCAGGTCTCCGAGCTGGAGAGCACCCGCGTCGCCCGCGCCGAGTACGTCGAGCAGCAGAAGAAGCAGCGGCCGCTGCTCGGCTGAGCGTGCCGCGCCGAACCACCACGAAGGCCAACTAGCACGAAGGACAACGATGACCGACACCGCAACCTCCACCGGCGCCGAGTCAGGCGCGCACACCGCAGGCCTCCGGATCGGCACAGCCCCCGACTCGTGGGGCGTCTGGTTCCCGGACGACCCGCGGCAGACTCCGTGGGATCGCTTCCTCGACGAGGTGCAGGCCGCCGGGTACCACTGGATCGAGCTCGGACCGTACGGCTACCTCCCCACCGACCCGGCGCAGCTGCTCGACGAGCTGGCGAAGCGCGACCTGCGGATCAGCGGCGGCACCGTGTTCACCGGTTTCCACAAGGGACCGGATCAGTGGGAGCGGGCGGTCGAGCAGGTCGAGAAGGTCGCCGCCCTGACCCGAGCGGTCGGCGGTGAGCACATCGTCGTCATCCCCGACCTCTGGCGGTCCGACGTCACCGGCGAGACGCTGGAGGCCCGCACACTGACCGACGAGCAGTGGCAATCGCTGGCGGCCGGACACGACCGCCTCGGTCGTATGCTGCTGGAGGAATACGGTCTGCGTCAGCAGTTCCACTCGCACGCCGACTCGCACGTCGGCACCTGTCGCGAGGTGGAGCGCCTGCTCGCCGAGACCGACCCGCGCTACGTGAACCTGTGCCTCGACACCGGCCACTTCGCCTATTACGGCGGCGACAGCGTCACGCTCATCCACGATCACCCGGAGCGCATCGGCTACCTGCATCTCAAGCAGATCGACCCCGAGCTGCGCTTCGAGGTGCTCAAGAACGACGTGGCGTTCGCCGACGCCGCCATCGACGTGATGGTCGAACCGCCGGCCGGCATCCCGGACTTCGCCCCGATCATCGAGGCCGTCGCCGCGATCGACCCCGAGATCTTCGCGATCGTCGAGCAGGACATGCCCGGCATCGACATCGAGGTGCCGCTCGGCATCGCCGCCCGCACCCGCCAGCACATCTTCGGCTGCACCCCGCTGACCCGGTCGCGCTGACGGCCGACGACCCGCCCCCACCTCGCACAGAAACGAGCCACACCGCATGAGCAGCACCTCCACCCAGGACCTCCGGGTCGGCGTCGTCGGCGCCGGCCAGATGGGCGCCGACCACATCCAGCGCATCATGCGCACGATCAGCGGCGCGACCGTGTCGGCCATCGTCGAGCCCGACGCGGGTCGCGCCGAGGCGGCTGCCGCTGCGGCTCCCGGCGCCCAGGCGTTCGCGAGCATCGAGGACGCCCGCGCCGCCGACGCCCTCGATGCGGTGATCATCGCGACGCCGGGGCAGTTCCACGAGCCGGTGCTGGTGCCCGCGTTGGAGGCCGGTCTGCCGATCCTGTGCGAGAAGCCGCTGACGCCCGACAGCGCCTCGTCGCTGCGCATCCTGGAACTCGAGCAGAAGCTCGACCGGCCGCACATCCAGCTCGGGTTCATGCGACGCTTCGACGACGAGTACCGCGCTCTGCGCAAGCTGATCGCGGGCGGTGACGCAGGGGAGCTGCTGATGCTGCGCGGCGTTCACCGCAACCCGTCGGTGCCCGACAGCTACACCCAGTCGATGCTGATCACCGACTCGGTGGTGCACGAGTTCGACGTCATGCCGTGGCTCGCCGGCTCGCCGGTCCGCAGCGTGGAGGTCAAGTACCCGCGTCGCAACGACCTGGGGCCGGAGCGCCTCCGCGAGCCCATCCTGGTGCTCATCGAGTTGCAGAACGGGGTCCTCGTCGATGTGGAGATGAACGTCAGCGTGCGGTTCGGCTACCAGGTCGGCACGGAGGCCGTGTTCCAGTCCGGCATCGCACGCATCGGCCAACCGTCCGGGCTGCAGCGGTGGGCGGACGCCTCGTTCTCGATCGCTGAGCACACCACGTTCAAGACCCGGTTCGCCCGCGCCTACGACGCACAGGTGCAGGCGTGGGTGGACGCGGTGCACGACGGCTCGCTCGTCGCCGGGCCGAACGCGTGGGACGGCTACCTCGTCGCTCTCGCCTGCGAGGCCGGCGTGAGGGCGCTCGACCAGGACGGTCCCGTCACGGTCGAGTCGGCCGCGCGTCCCGACTTCTACGCCTGAAAGCCTCGCCGAGGGGCACGCAAACGCCCCTAAAATCGCCGGATAGGGGCGTTAACGTGCCCCTCGGCGAGAGCGTGAGACGGCGAGAGCGTGAGACGGCGAGAGCGTGAGGCCGATCAGCGGTCGACGAGGGTGAGCTCGAACGAGTAGAGGTCGGGGCGGTACACGTGCTGCCCGTACTCCACGGCTCGTCCGGAGTTGTCGAACGCCGTGCGCGACATGGTGAGCAGCGGGGAGCCCTTGCGGATCTCGAGCAGCTCGCCCTCGGCGGCGGTGGCGGCGCGAGCGCCGATGCGCTGGTTGGCGACCCGGATGGAGACGCCGCGCGCCTTCATCAGCTGGTAGAGGCCGCGCACCTCCAGCTCGTCGCGCGTGATGTCGGTGAAGTCCTCCGGCAGAGTGTTCTCGAGCACCGCGAGCGGGACGCCGTCGGCGGAGCGCAGACGCGTGAGCTGCAGCACGGGGGCGCCGACCGTCACGCCGAGCTCGGTGGCGGCCGTCTCGTCGGCGGCGCCGAGCTCGTACGCGATCACTCGCGTGCTCGGCGTCTGGCCCGACTGACCGAGGTCTTCGTAGAGGCTGGTCAGCTCGACGTTGCGGGTCACCCGGCCGTGGACGACCTGCGTGCCGATGCCGCGTCGGCGGACCAGGAGGCCCTTGTCGACGAGCTCCTGCAGCGCGCGGCGGATAGTCGGGCGCGAGAGGCCCAGTCTGTGGCCGAGCGAGATCTCGTTCTCGAGGCGCGACCCGGGAGGCACCCGCTCGTCGCGGATCGCCTGCTCCAGCGCCGTCGCGAGCTGATAGTAGAGGGGAACGGGGCTCGCCTTGTCCAGGCTGTCGAACAGGTCCACGGGAAGCGGGTACTCGACTTGCATCCGTGTCCTCCACAACTTGGTGTTTATGTCAGCACAACCGTACACCAGGTGGAACATGTTCGGCCGCCGCCAGGAGGCCCCGCAGACGGCGCTCGGGCGCGGAAGGTTCCTGCTCGATGACTACTGTTCGACGCTCAGCGCGATGGTGCCCGCGAAGGCGAGCAGAGCGGGGGCGGTCATGGAGGGATTCGAGTCGGCGTACACTCCCGCCATGACCGATGACCTCCTGAGCGCCGTCCGCGCTCGCTTCGACGGACGCGCAGGCGAGTACGACGGCAGCGCGATGCACCGCCAGCTCGCCACAGCGGTCGCTGCGTTCGCGCTCGAGGAGGGACAGAGCGCGTCCGATGTGCTCGATGTCGGCACCGGGACCGGTCTCGTGCTCCGCGCACTGCACGACCGCGACCCCTCCCTGCGCCTGACCGGCATCGACCTCTCCCACGGGATGCTGGAGGTCGCTCGCACGGCGCTTCCCGGGGCCGCGCTCGTCGAAGGCGACGCCACCGTGCTGCCGTTCGGCGACGCGGAGTTCGACCTGGTGACATGCGCGACGAGCCTCCACCTGTTCCCGGACGTCCGCGCGGCGATCGCGGAATGGGTGCGCGTGCTGCGTCCGGGCGGGCGGGTGGTCACGGCGACGTTCGGCGACATCGACCTTTCGCAGCACGGAGGCCCTCCCGGAGCGGCCGTGCCGCAGGTCGGCCAGGGCGCGGGCCAGAGCGCGGGCCACCATGGCGCCACCGCCTCCCCGTATCCGACGCACCATGAACTCTTCCGCACCCCTGAGCTGCTCGCGGAGGCCGTGGCCCCGGCCGGCCTGGAGCTCCGCCGCCATGCGTGGTGGACCCACAGCGACGATCGCATCCTCCTCGCCGAGCTGCAGCCCACCGCCTCCACCCGCTAGCCGCCGAGTCAGAGCCCTGTCGACAACGGAGGACCGCCCTGCGCGGGTCCGCGCGCGAGAAGGCGCATAATCGCTCAGAAACCGCCGAGTGGGCAGAGAATCCGCCCACTCGGCGGTTCGCTGTCGCGGGTCAGCGGGCGGTTCAGCGGGCCGGGAGGCGGAGCTCGAGGGCAGTGCCGGTGGGGCCGGTGGAGGCGACGCTCACCTCGCCGCCGTGCCGCACGGCGACCTCGCGCACGAGCGCCAGGCCGATGCCGAAGCCCGAGCGCGAGCGGCCGGCGGCCGCGGGCTCGGCGCGGGCGAACCGGTCGAAGATCCGCGCGGGGTCGATGCCCTGGATGCCGGGCCCCTGGTCGGCGACGGTCAGGGAGGCCGCGCGGCCGTCGCGCCGAATCGTCGCGGTCACGATCCCGCCCGAGGGGGAGTGCGAGACCGCGTTGTCGAGCAGGGCCGTCGCGCACCGTTGCAATGTGGTGGCGGGCACGTCGCTCGCGACATCGTCGCGCTCCACAAGCCGGACCTCCACTCCGGCCTCCTGCGCCAGCACCTGCAGCGACTCGACCGCGCGTCGCACCGGGCCGGTGAAGGCGACCGGCCCCTCGGAGGCCGCGGCCCGCTCGCGCTCGGGGTCGGCGGCGAGCAGCAGGTCGTTCACGACGTCGATGAGGGTGCGGGTGTCGTCGCGCAGCTCAGCGACGGTGGCCGCGGAGGGGTCGCCGGGCGGGAGGCCGCGCTGCAGCACCTGCAGCCGCGCGTCCAGAACGGCGAGCGGGGTGCGGAGCTCGTGGCTGGCGTCCGCGACGAAATCCCGCTGGCGGCGCAGCGCCTCCCCGAGCGGTCGCACCGCCCGGCGCGTCACGATCACAGACAGGACGCCGGCGACGACGACGGCCAGCACGCCGACGATGATGAACGCCAGCATCGCGTCGACGGTGTCGATGTAGATCTTGTGCTCGCCGGGGCGGGGCGCCTCCTGCAGCTCCGCGGGCTGCAACTGGTCGAGCACGAAGAAGAAGGCGACGCCGATCGCGGCCACGACGAGCGCTCCGGAGGCGATGGTCAGCTGCAGTCCGACCGTGCGGGAGGCGCGGCGCACCTCCAAGGAGTCGACGTCGCGGTTCCGGCTCACAGCTGTCCCAGCCGGTAGCCCTCGCCCCGCACCGTCGCGATGAGTTCGGGGTCGGTCTTGCGGCGCAGGTAATGCACGTAGGTGTCGACCGTGCCCGGCTGCTCGTCCGCCTCGAACACGGCCTCCAGGATGTGCGTGCGCGAGAAGGTGCGCAGCGGGCTCTCGGCGAGCAGGCGCAGCAGGTCGGACTCTCGTGCGGTCAGCTGGATGCGGCCCTCGTAGGGCGAGTAGATGCTGCGGCTCTCGGGGTAGAACCTCCACTCGCCGACCGGAAGCTCCCTCCCCTCCCCGGTGAAGGTGCGGGTCAGCGCCCGCAGTCGTGCCAGCAGCTCGTCGAACTCGAACGGCTTGACGAGGTAGTCGTTGGCGCCGGCGTCGAGCCCCTCGACCCGGTCCCGCACGGAGCCGAGCGCGGTCAGCATGATGATGGGCGCGACGACTCGCCCGTCGCGCAGCTTGCCGACCAGCGCCGCCCCATCGATGCCGGGGAGGCGGCGGTCGACGACCAGCGCGTCGTAGCGGCCGTCGAGGCCCTCCCGAAGCCCGCTCTCGCCGTCGGCGACGAGCGTCACGTCGTAGGTCTCCGAGAGCACCTGCTCGATGAGCGGGCCGAGGCGCGGGTCGTCCTCGACCAGCAGTACGCGCGGGCGGGCCTCCATATCGCTCACCCTAACTCCCGCCAGGTCGTCGCGCAGACGAGACCCTCACCGCGACGGCCGAGGCGACCGGCGTCGGCGCGAACCGCCGCAGCAGCGCGAGCACGAGCAGCACGGCAGCGGTGGCGTAGACCAGCGAGGCGAGCACGTCGCTCGGGTTGTGCACGCCCAGGTACACGCGCGAGAACGCGGTCAGCAGGGGAACGACGATTGCGAACGCCAGCAACGGCCGCCGCAGCCGGCCGCGGCCGAACACGATCAGCAGCGCGAGCCCGAGCGCGACGGCGAAGCTGGTGTGCCCGCTCGGGAAGCTGAAGCCGGTGTCGGTGAGCACGTGATGCGGGAGGTCGGCCGGAAGCGGGCGCGAGCGACGGACGACGTCCTTGACGAGCGTGCTGCCCAGCCACGGGATCAGCGCCAGGGCGGCGAACGCGATCGCAGCGCCCGGCCTGCGCAGGCCGAGCCACGCGACGGCCGAGACGAGCCCGACGATGACGAGCGCCGCGATCGGCGAGAACACGACGGAGTCGGCAAGCGCGACCATGTCGACGAACGGGGTGCGCGTGGCCTCGATCGCCTGGATGACGGCGAGGTCGCCCGCGGTGACAGCCGGCGACGCCGCAATCGCGAGGCCGGCCAGCACCACAAGGAGGATGACGCAGAGGGGGAGGACGATCGCGCGCGCCGTCGCGTTGGGGGTGCTCCGCGGGCGATGCGGGGTAGGCTGGCGATTCTGGGTGGCGGTCATGGCTGTCCTTACGTTGACCTCCCACCCTGCGCTGCGCTTCCCCAGATGCCGCTAAGGATGGCCAGGTGCCGCTCAGGATGGCCAGACCGCCGCCGCCCTCTCAGAGGATGCCGCCCTCTCAGAGGATTCTGGGAGGCGGCGGGCGATGCTGGCGGGATGCTCCGCAACAAGGTTCCAGCGGTCACCGCGCTGTTCTGGGTCACGAAGCTCCTCACCACGGCGATGGGGGAGACGACCTCCGACTATCTGGTGAAGAACTACGACCCGGTGATCGCCGTGATCGCCGCGTTCGTGGTCTTCGCGGGAGCTCTCGCGCTGCAGTTCGCGGTGCGGAGGTACATCCCGTGGGTCTACTGGCTGACCGTGCTGATGGTCGCGGTGTTCGGCACGATGGTCGCGGACGTCCTCCACATCGTGCTCGGTGTGCCGTATCTCGTGTCGACCGTGTTATTCGCGATCGTCCTCGCCGCGGTGTTCGTCGTCTGGTACCGCGCGCAGCGCACCCTGTCGGTGCACCACATCGACACGCGCGCCCGCGAGTTCTTCTACTGGTGCGCTGTGCTCGCCACCTTCGCCCTCGGCACCGCCGTCGGCGACCTCACGGCGATGACGTTCGGGCTCGGCTACCTGGCCTCCGGCATCCTCTTCGGCGTGCTGTTCGCGATGCCTGGCATCGCGTACCGGTGGTGGGGGATAGGGGCGACCGCCGCCTTCTGGACCTCATATGTTCTGACCCGCCCGTTCGGGGCGTCGATCTCCGACTGGCTCGCCGTGTCGCACGCGCGCGGCGGCCTGGATCTCGGGACCGGACCGGTCAGCCTGGTGCTGTTCGCGGCGATCGTCGTCTGCGTGATCGTGATGACCGCGCGCCGGTCCGTGGAGCGTGCAGCCGCCCCCGCCGCCGAGGCTTCACCCGCTGCGTGACGAGCCTGCCGGCCCTCGGGCGGATTGTCAGGGCTCCCTTTCGGTGGGATTCTGCAGGTTCTCTTCGAGCTGGGTCGCCGTGTGTTGCCGCCTCCCGAGCGGGATTCTCCAGGTTCTCTTCGAGCTGGGCACTGGTACTCTCTGTCGGGTATGCCGTCCGCGTCCCTCCCCCTTCGCACTCGCGGCCGCCGCTCGGCGGGTCGTCGTGCCGTCGCGCCGCCGCGGCCGAAGCCGGTGCTGCGGCTTCCGCTGCGCCACCGGATGGGCGTCGCCCTCGCGGTGATCGCGCTCGTGTGCGGGTTCTCGATCGTGCCGACGGACGCCGCGCTCGCCGCCACGGCATTCCGCCTCCCGGAGGCCGAGCTCGCGCCGGGGTCGCCACCCGATCAGGGCATCCTCGTGGACGCCACGATCGGCGCGCCGGTGGTCGACAGGGACACGCTCGGAGCGACGGACAGCATCCAAGGCCTCGCCCGCATCGGCACGAACAAGTCGTGGGCCCAGCTCGTGCTCATGTTCGGCGGCTGGCAGACGACGGACGCCAATGTGACGGTGCTGCTGCGCTGGATGCGGCAGGAGAACGGTCCGCCGGACTGGTGGAACCGTAACAATCCTCTCAACAACGGCTACGGCTCCGGCGGCGGCTCCGGCCTCGGGAGCTACCCCGATCTCGTGACTGCCGCCAAGTACTGCGCCGAGAACCTGCAGCGCGGTTACCCGGGGATCGTCGCGGGCCTGAACGCCGGCACCAGCGCCGACGCGACGGCCGAGGCGATCTGGGCCTCCCCGTGGGCGAGCAGCCACTATGCGAACGGCGCTCACTGGAGCACCGCCCCCGTCCAGATCGTCCAGGCCCCGGCCTCCGCCTGGGGCAATTGACTCCCGAAGGCCGCCGAGGGGCACGTTAACGCCCCTAAAATCGCGGCGTAAGGGCGTTTACGTGCCCCTCGGCATCGTTGTTCGGGTGCCGAAAATCGAGGGTCGCCGAGTCAGCCCTTCGCGAGCCAGTCCCGGAGCTTCGGCAGCGGCCACGTCGTCACGATCCGCTCTGCGGGCACACCGTTGGCAGCCGCGCGAGCTGCGCCGTAGGCCAGGAAGTCCAGCTGGCCCGGCGCGTGCGCGTCGGTGTCGATCG
Organism: Leifsonia sp. McL0607; assembly: GCF_049993355.1. Lineage (GTDB taxonomy): Bacteria > Actinomycetota > Actinomycetes > Actinomycetales > Microbacteriaceae > Leifsonia. Next base: position 1,913,641 of record NZ_CP188253.1, read on the forward strand.
AGAACAGGCAGCCCGCGTCCAACGCGCGCTGGATGAGTTCGTCCGGAGGATCCTGCCGCTCGGGCCGCGAATTGATCTCGACCGCGACGCTGTTCTGAGCGCACGCCGCGAACACGGCGTCGGCGTCGAACTCGCTCGGTGGCCGGGTTCCGCGCGCGCCCTGCACCAGCCTCCCCGTGCAATGGCCGAGCACGTTCGTGTGCGGCGCGTGGATGCCGCCGAGCATCCGCGCGGTCATCGTGCGGCTGTCGGCGCGCAGCTTGGAGTGGACGCTCGCGACGACGACGTCGAGTCGGGTGAGCAGCTCGGGCGTCTGGTCGAGGGTACCGTCTTCGAGGATGTCGACCTCGATCCCGGTGAGGAGGGTCACGCTGCCGCTGTCGAGGCCGGTGATGGCCTCGAGCTGCTCCTCCAGCCGCTCGGCGCTCAGCCCGCTCGCGACCGTCAGAGTGGGCGAGTGATCGGTGATCGCCTGGTACTCGCGGCCCAGCGTGGCCGCGGCCGCCGCCATCACCTCGATCGGGGTCGTGCCGTCCGACCACTCGGTGTGGCTGTGGAGGTCGCCGCGCAGCAGCGAGCGCAGCTCAGCGCCCCCGGCATCCAGCGGCTCGGTATTGCGCTCGCGCAGGTCGGCGAGGTAGTCGGGCACGTCGCCGGCGGCGGCCTGCGAGATCACCTGGAAGGTGCGGTCGCCGATTCCTTTGGTGCGCTTGAGTCTGCCGTCGGCGACGCGGGCGGCGACATCGTCCGAGCCCAGCGGGGCGATGATTGCGGCGGCCTTGCGGAACGCCTGCACTTTGAAGGAGGGCGCGAGCTCGCGCTCGAGCCAGAAGGCGATCTCGTTGAGCGCTGCGACCGGGTCCATGCCCCTCATCCTGCCCTGGGCCGGGTGGCCGCGCCATCCTGCTCGCCGCAGGCGTCTCGTGACCGTTCATTCGGAGATACGGTGCCGCACGAGCCGATTCTCCGGCGGACCTCCGCGCGGCGTGTCGGGCAATTCTCCGGAGTTGCAGCAACTCCGGAAGGTCGAGCGGACACGCCGACCTGGAGTCCGTTCGAACGGAGATCCGCAGCCGGGATCACGCGATCTCCGGGGTTACGGGCCGGGTGGGAGCGACGGGTCGGCGGCAGGGTTACGAGGGGTTACGGGAGGTGACGGGCGCGGCGCGCGGGTCCCGTAGCGTGGCGAGGTGAGCAGTGCGATCGAGAACCTGGGCCGCGAGACCCGCCTGTACGAGCCGAGCCCGGAGTTCGCCGCCCAGGCGAACGTCGGACCGGAGGTGTTCGACCAGGCCACCGACCCCGTCGCGTTCTGGGAGCGGCAGGCGGCCCGCCTCGACTGGGCGGAGCCCTGGCGCACCGCGCACACCTGGGAGCCCGCGACGCCGACGGAGGATGGCGAGCTCAGCATCCCGCGCGCCGAGTGGTTCGCCGGCGGCCGCCTGAACGCCGCGGTCAACTGCGTCGACCGTCACGTCGCCGCCGGCGACGGCGACCGGGTCGCCCTGCACTTCGAGGGCGAGCCGGGCGACCGGGAGACCGTCACCTACGCCGACCTGCAGCGCCGGGTGGCCCGCGCGGCGAACGCGCTCACCGCCCTGGGGATCGGGAAGGGCGACCGCGTCGTCGTCTACCTCCCCGTCATCCCCGAGACGGTCGTCATCACGCTTGCGATCGCGCGCGTGGGGGCCATCCACTCGCTCGTGTTCGGCGGGTTCTCGGCGGAGGCGCTGCGCTTCCGGGTGGAGGACACCGGGGCGAAGCTCCTGGTGACCTCCGACGGCCAGTTCCGGCGCGGCGCGGCCGTGCCGGTGAAGGCGCAGGCCGACGCCGCCGTCGCGGGCGACAACGCGATCGAGCACGTGCTCGTGGTGCGCCGCACCGGCGAGCTCACGCCCGACGTCCCGTGGACGCCGGGCCGCGACGTCTGGTGGCACGACACCGTCGACACCGCGCCGAGCACTCACGAGCCGGAGTTCTTCGACGCCGAGACCCCGCTGTTCATCATCTACACGTCCGGCACGACAGGGAGGCCGAAGGGCGTCGTCCACACGACAGGCGGCTACCTCACGCAGGCCTCCTGGAGCCACTGGGCGCTTTTCGACGCCAAGCCGGACGACGTCTACTGGTGCACCGCCGACCTCGCCTGGGTGACCGCGCACACCTACGTGCTGTACGGACCGCTCTCCAACGGCACGACCTCCGTGATCTATGAGGGCACCCCGAACACGCCCTCCACCGGCCGGCACTTCGAGATCATCGAGCGCTACGGCGTGACCACGTATTACACGGCCCCGACGCTCATCCGCACGTTCATGAGCTGGTTCCCCGAGGGGCTGGCCGCCGCCGGCGACTGGGACCTCTCCAGCATCCGGCTGCTCGGCACCGTGGGGGAGGCCATCAACCCGGAGGTGTGGGTGTGGTTCCGCGACCAGCTCGGCGCCGGCCGCGCTCCGGTGGTCGACACCTGGTGGCAGTCGGAGTCAGGTGCCGCCATCGTCGCGCCGCTTCCCGGCGTGACCGCGTTGAAGCCGGGCTCGGCGACGCTGGCCGTGCCGGGCGTGACGGTGCGCGTCGTCGACGAGCACGGGGAGGACGTCCCGCGCGGGTCGGGCGGCTCCATCGTCATCGACGGCACCTGGCCCGCGATGTCGCGCACGGTCTGGGGCGACCCGGAGCGCTACCGCGACTCGTACTGGCGGCAGTTCGCCGACCGCGGCTACTTCCTCGCGGGCGACGGCGCCGCCGTCGACGACGACGGTTACCTCTGGCTGCTGGGGAGGCTCGACGACGTCATCAACGTGTCGGGCCACCGCCTCTCGACGATCGAGATCGAGTCGGCGTTGGTCGCTCATCCCTCGGTGGCGGAGGCCGCCGTCGTCGGCGTGGGCGACGCGAAGACCGGCCAGGCCGTCGCCGCGTTCGTCATCCCCGCTGGCGTCGAGGCGGCTCGCGGGACGGGTCGCGGGCCGGAGGCGGCCGAGCTTCGCGACCAGGTCGCGCGGGCAATCGGCGCGATCGCCAAGCCGCGCCACATCGTGGTCGTCGACGACCTCCCGAAGACCCGCTCGGGCAAGATCATGCGCCGGCTGCTCGTCGACCTGTTCGACGGCCGGCCCCTGGGCGACACCACCTCCCTCCAGGACGAGACTGTCCCCTCCCGCATAGCGGCCTCGCTCGCCGCCGAGACGTGAGTAATCGCGGGAATCCGGCGAGGGATTTCCGCGACTCCTCACGTCTCGGTTGTGGCCGCGGTGGCCGCGGTGGCCGCGGCCATGACCGCCTCACGGAACGCGGCGGTGAGCTGCGCTGCGGCCGGCCGAAGGGAGGGGTCACGCGCTGTCATCGCGCGCAGCAGCGTCGTCCATTCGCCGGGGAGGTCGTCCGGGACGGGCGGGTCGAGCGTCAGACGGGCGAGCGCCGATTCGACCGCGCCGCCCGGGAAGGCGACCTCGTGCGTCAAGCATTCCAGCAGCACCAGGCCGAGCGAGTAGACATCGCTCGCGGATGCGGCCGTCTTCAGCGACGCCTGCTCCGGGCTCAGGTAGGCGGCCGTCCCCGTGGTCGTCTTCCCCTCCGCCTCGGTGTGCTGGGAGGCCAGGATTCCGCCGGCGATCCCGAAGTCGGTCAGGCGCGCGCGGGCGCGGAACGTCGTCGTGCCGTACCTCACCAGCATCACATTCGACGGCTTGATGTCGCGGTGCACGACGCCGTTCGCGTGCACGTACTCCAGCGCTTCGGCCAGGTCGTAGGCGATCTGGCGATCTCCTCCGTGGTCAGGGCGCGCTGGCCGAGGGTCGTGGCGAGGTCGCTGCCCGAGACCAGCTCCATGACCAGGAACGGCCGCGGGTCCTTCGGCACGGAGTAGTCGATCCCCGCGTCGATGAGCGACACGATGCCGTGATGGCTCAGCCGGGCGAGGGCGGTCTGCTCCGTGCGGTATTGCGCCATCTCCTCCTCACCGCCCGAGCGGTAGAGCTTGATGGCGACCTCCCTGTCGAGGATCTCGTCCGTCGCCTTGAAGATGCTCGCCTCCCCGCCACGGCCGATGAGGGTCTGCGGGCGGTACCGGCCCAGCAGCGCAGGGATCGCGGGCTCGCTCACGACGTCACCGCCGATCGGAGCAGGGCGAAGGCGGTCTCGCCGACGATCACGCTCTCGCCGTCGTTCAGGGCGAGGTGGGGGTCGCTGGTCAGCTCGAGCTCCCAGTCCGCTCCCGATGGTTCGGGGAGGACGAACTCGACGCCGTTCCTGGCGGCGTTCAGCAGCAGGAGGAACGCGTCGGCGCCCTCGTGCATGAGGACGAACGCGATCGAGCGCGCCTCCAGGTCGGCCCAGTCGGCGTCGGCGAACGGTTCCCCGTCCGCGCGCACGATCAGAACCGTGTCGGGGCCGCCGACGTCCGGAGCGTGGCGGTACCACTCGGGCCGCAGTGCCGGCTCGGCCCGGCGCAGGCGGATGAGTTTCGACGTGAACTCGTGCAGCTCCCAGTCGGCGTTATGCCAGTCGTACCAGGAGATCTCGTTGTCCTGGCAGTAGGCGTTGTTGTTGCCCTGCTGCGTGCGGCCGATCTCGTCACCGCCGAGGATCATCGGCACGCCGGCCGACAGCAGGACGGTGGCCAGGAAGTTCTTGCGCTGACGGGTGCGGAACGCGAGGATCCCCTCGTCGTCGGTCGGACCCTCCACGCCGTAGTTGTCGGAGCGGTTGTCGGATTCGCCGTCGCGGTTGTCCTCGCCGTTCGCCTCGTTGTGCTTCTCGGTGTAGCTGGTCAGGTCGGCGAGGGTGAAACCGTCGTGGGCGGTGACGAAGTTGACGCTCGAGAGCGGAGCGCGGCGCGAGTCCTCGTAGATGTCGGGACTGCCGAGGACGCGCTGCGAGAGGGTGGCGAGCACACCGGGAGTGCCCCGCCAGTAGTCGCGCACGTCGTCGCGGAACGTGCCGTTCCACTCCGACCAGTCGGCGGGGAAGCCGCCCAGCTGGTATCCCGCGACGTCCCAGGGCTCGGCTATCAGCTTGACCTCGGCGAGTGTCGGGTCCTGCTGGATGAGGGTGAGGAACGCGCTGTGGAGGCTCGCGTCACCGCCCTGGCGGGTGAGCGTGGTGGCGAGGTCGAAGCGGAAACCGTCGATGTGGTAGTCGTCGACCCAGTACCGCAGCGAGTCCATGATCAGCTGCAGGGCGGCCGGGTGGCTGACGTTGACGCTGTTTCCCGTACCCGTCGTGTCGAAGTAGTGGGCGCGATCGCCGTCGACGAGCCGGTAGTAGGAGGGGTTGTCGATCCCCTTGAAGCTGTAGGTCGGGCCCAGGTCGTTGCCTTCCGCCGTGTGGTTGTAGACGACGTCGAGGATGACCTCCAGGCCGGCGGCGTGCAGGGCCTTCACCATCCCCTTGAACTCGTCGACCTGGTGACCGGTGTCGCCTGTCGCCGCGTACTCGTTGTGCGGGGCGAAGAACCCGATCGAGTTGTAGCCCCAGTAGTTGCGAAGGCCCTTCTCCGCCAGGTGCGCGTCTTGCACGAACTGGTGCACGGGCAGCAGCTCGACGGCGGTGACGCCGAGGTTCTTGAGGTACTCGACGGCGGCGGGGTGGGCCAGTCCGGCGTAGGTGCCGCGGAACTCTTCCGGAACCCACTCCATGAGCTTGGTGAAGCCCTTGACGTGCGTCTCGTAGATGACGGTCTCGCTCAACGGGATGCGCGGCCGCGCGTGGTCGCCCCAGTCGAACTCCTGGCGGTCGACGGCGATGCCGAGGGCGACATGTCGCGCTCCGTTGGTGTCGCTGCGTCGTCGCGGCCGCGCGAGCTGGTGGCCGAAAACGGCCTGCGAGTTGTCCCACGACCCGGTGACGGCGCGCGCGTGCGGAGGCAACAACACCTTGGCCGCAGCGAACCGGAGGCCGTTCGCCGGGTCCCATGGGCCGGCGACGCGGAGGCCGTAGCGGGTGCCGGGGACGAGCCCGGCGACGAAACCATGGAAGACGTGGCCGGTGCGCTCACGAAGCTCCGTGCGCGACTCGCGTCCGCGTGCGTCGAAGTGCGAGACGAAGACCGCGTCGGCGTTCTCGCTGTAGACCGCGACGTTGGCACCGCCCTCGACGAGGGTGAGACCGAGCGGATACGGGAGCGATCCGTCGCCGCTCACCTGCGGCCCCACGAAGGAAGCCGGCGACAGCGGGACTGGGGGCAGAGCTGGGGCACGGTGCCTCCGATCGATAGACCGACAGGTTACCGGCGCGGGAGCGGCTCCGGGAAGCGGTTGACAGATGAAAGGAGGAACGCTATTCGACGCTGCGTTATGGTGAACTGATGTCTCTGCTCTTCACCGTGACAGCCGCCCTTGCCTTCATCGTCGTCGCCGTGCGCATGTGGCGGACGGACAACCGGCGGCTCAGCATCGGGGTCATCGCCGCCATCGGCGGGTACTTCGCGATCGAGTCGCTGCTGGTCGGGTTGGAGGGGATGCTCCCGGCCGCCATCGTCTTCACGATCCCGCTGACGCTGCTCCCGCTCCTGATCCTGGTGCTGGCGGCCTACCTGATCGCCAATGGCCTGCGGATGCTGCGCAGGGAGAGCAGGAGCCTCGCGAACGGACTCTCGCTCATCGCTGGAGTCGCACTCCTCGCGGTGCCGGTGTTGACCTATCTCGCGCTGACGGCGATGGTCTCGACGCATGACTACCCGATCGTCCTGCGTGCCGCCCTCGCCGCCGTGATCGTCATCGTTGCGCTCGGATCGACCTACGTCGCCGCCTTCTTCGTCCTCTTCCTGGTTTACGGGCTGGTCTACCGACACGCTCGCGTCGGCGACTACGACGCGATCGTCGTGCTCGGCGCCGGCCTCATCGACGGTCGCGTGCCGCCGCTGCTCGGCGCGAGGCTCGACCGCGGGTCCGCGCTCTTCTCCGCCCGGCGCTCGACAGGGGACGACTGCGTGCTGATCCCGACGGGCGGTCGCGGGAGCGACGAGCCGCGCTCTGAGGGCGAGGCGATGGCCGAGTACCTGCGTGACGCGGGCGTGCCGGCGGACCGTGTGCTCGCCGAGACGGAGGCAGTGAACACCGAGCAGAACCTCCTGCTCTCGCGGGAGATAGCCGAAGCGCACCGACCAGGCTCGCGGGTTCTGATCGTGACCAGCGGCTATCACGTGCTGCGCGCCGCGATGCTCGCACGCCGTGTGGGGCTGCCCGCCGCGGCTACCGGCGCGAAGACCGCGCGCTACTTCGTCCCCTCGGCGACGCTGCGGGAGTTCGCCGCCGTTGCGGTGATGTTCCCGCGCATCCAGAAGGCGGCAGCCGCGCTCTGCGTACTGGCGGGGCTCGGCGCCGGGGCCATCCTGTGGCTGGCCGATGCGGTGTGAGCGGGCCGGTCATCGGGTGACGCGTACCGCATCGCCGAACACGGCGACGACGACGTCCCCGGGACTCGCCACAGCCCCGGCATCCGCCTGCGCCCTGGAGTCGGCCGCCCCCGCCGACGCCAGCCCCTGACCGCTCAGCGCAGCCTCGACCCGGAGCCCACCGCGCGTGAAGCGGAACACTCCAGCGCTGCACGACACCGCGGTCGCGCGGGCGTCGGCCGGCACCTCCCTGCGCAACTGGATCAAGCGGCGATACCAGGAGAGCAGCCGGGCGTGGCCGGGCTCGTCGAGTTCTGCCCAGCGCAGCCGGGCGCTCTCGAACGTGGCCGGGTCCTGCGGGTCGGGGACCACAGTCGGGTCCCAGGCCATGCGTGCGAACTCGGCGATGCGGCCGGTGCGGGCGGCCTCCGCGAACTCGGGCTCCGGGTGGGAGCTGAAGAACGGCCAGGGCGTGGTCGCACCCCATTCCTCGCCCATGAAGAGCATCGGTGTGAACGGGCCGAGGAGGATGAGCGCGGCTGCGACCGCCAGCGAGCCGTCGCGGAGGGTCGCGGTGAGGCGGTCGCCGATCGCCCGGTTGCCGATCTGATCGTGATCCTGGCTGAACGCGACCAGCCGAGTGAACGGGATCTCCGCGTCGAGTGGCCGGCCGTGGTGGCGCTCGCGGAAGCTCGAGTAGGTGCCGTCGTGGAAGAGACCGCGCTCGAAGACTTTCACGAGGGACTCCGGCCCCTCGAAGTCGGCGTAGTAGCCGCTGGTCTCGCCGGTGAGGTTGACGTGCACGGCGTGGTGCAGGTCGTCGTTCCACTGGGCGTCGAGGCCGTAGCCGTGCCTGCGGCGCTCGCGGATCAGCCGCGGGTCGTTGAGATCGCTCTCGGCGATGAGGGTCGCTGCGCGCCCGGTGCGCTCCCGGATCGCGGCCGCCTGCCGTGCCAGGGCCTCCAGGATGTGCTCGGCACTGCTGTCGCGCAACGCGTGCACGGCGTCGAGCCGCAGCCCGTCGACGTGCATGTCGTCGAGCCAGAACGCTGCATTGTCGAGGATGAGTCGACGCACCTCGTCCGACCGCGGCCCGTCGAGATTGACGGACGCCCCCCAGGTGTTGCGTCCGTCGCTCAGGTAGGCGCCGTACGTCGGGAGGTAGTTGCCGCTTGGTCCGAGGTGGTTGTAGACGACGTCCTGGATCACGGCCACGCCGCGCGCGTGACACGCGTCCACGAACCGCTGGTAGGCGTCCGGGCCGCCGTACGGCTCGTGCACGGCGAACCAGAGTACGCCGTCGTAGCCCCAGCCGTGGGTGCCGTTGAACGCATTGACCGGGAGCAACTCGACCGCGTCGACTCCGAGGTCGACGAGATGGTCGAGCCGGTCCGTGGCGGCATCGAGTGTCCCCTCCGGCGTGAACGTGCCGACGTGGAGCTCGTAGATCACCCGGCCGGCGAGTGAGTCGGAGCGCCACGCCTCGTCGCCCCACTCGTAGCCGGAGGGGCTCCATTCGCGGCTCAGCGCGTGCACTCCGCCGGGCTGACGCCGTGAGCGCGGGTCGGGGTACGGACCTGCGCCGTCGACGACGAAGCCGTAGTCGAGGGCGTCCGCGCCGGCCTTGAGGGCGTGCGCAAGACGCCACCAGCCGTCGTCGCGCTGCATCGGATGCCGCCCCAGGCCTGCGACGTCGACCGACGCCGACTCGGCGTCCGGCGCCCACACCGGAAACGTGCGCGCGGGAAAGGTACGCGCTGGAGACGTACGCGCCGCAGCGATCTCCAAGGCCGTCATCGCGCCACCGCCAACAGGGCGACCGGATAGCGGTCGAAGACCCCCGCCAGGAGGACCCGGCCGCTGAACGTCCGTCCGGTCAGCTCGTCGCGGAGCCGCCGAGTCCCGACGTCTACCACTGTGTCGCCCCAGCCTCCCGCTCGTTCCAGCCCGACCGGGAGCCGAGTCGCGAGCGCGATCGCCCCTCCCCGGTCGAAGGCCACCAGGTGGTCCGATCGAGATCCGCTCGCCAGCAGCGGTCGGTAGCCGGTGAACAGCTCGGGGCGGTCGCGCCGCAGGCGCAGCGCGCGCGAGGTCACCAAGAGCTTCGCTGCGCCGGACGAGTCGATGGCGGGTAGGCGCCCTTCGTCGAGGTGCGCGAGCAGTCCGGCCGCCGCGTCGAACTCGACCGGACGGCGATTGTCCGGGTCGACGAGCGAGCGTTCCCAGCGCTCGGAGCCCTGGTACACATCGGGAACGCCCGGCGTCAGCAGCTGAAGCAGTTTGGCTCCGAGGCCGTTGCTCGCCCCGGGCGACTCCACGACCGCGGCGATCGCCTCCACCTCGGCGGCGACCCGCGCGTCATCGAAGACGGCGTCGACCAGATCGGCGAGGGCACCCTCGAACACTACGTCGGGGTCGGTCCAGTCGGTGCTGGCTCCGGCCTCGCGTGCGGCCTTGAGCGCGTAGGCGTGCAGCCGTGCACGCGACGTCGGCCACGCCCCGACGATCGACTGCCAGAGCAGGTTCTCGAGCGTGCCGTCGCCGAGCCCGACCCGTTCGCGCACTGCGCCGAGGAACCGCGCCCAGCGTTCGGGGACCTCCGCCAGCACCGCGATCCGTGCACGTGTGTCCTCGCTGCGCTTGGTGTCGTGGGTGCTCAGCGCGGTGAGCGACCGCGGGAGGTCGGCGAGGCGCTGCTCCTGGAGACGGTGGAAGTCGGCGACAGCGAGGGCGAACTCCGACGGATCCCCGCCCACCTCGGTGAGGGAGGTCAGCCGCGTGTATCGGTAGAAGGCGTTGTCCTCCACGCCCTTGGCCATGACCGCGCCGCTCGTCTGCTGGAAGAGTGCGGACGCCGCGGACAGCCGCCCGTCGTCGTCGGGGGCGAACCCCTCGACCAGAAGCCCCAGCGTCTCCGTGAGGTCGGGACGTGCCGCGACCGCGGCGGCGTGTGCCGCGGTCACATGGTCTTCGCCGAAGGGGAGGTAGCTCCGATACACGGGGAACGCCGCGGCGAGTTCGGCAACGGCGTCGGCGACCTCGTCGTCGGCCGGAACCGCGTCACCGGAGGCTGCCGCTCCGGTCTCCCGCGCGACTCGCAGCACCTCCGAGCGGAGGATGCCGTCGGCGATGGCCCGCTTGCGCCGGTGCACGAGCCCGGCCCAGTCACGGCTCTCTTCGCGCCCGTCGTGCTCCTCCGCGAGCGCGGTGAGCGGCTCCTCGCCGGCAGGGTCGACGAAGACCCGGTCTACGATGCCGAGGGCGTCGTACCCGGTGGTGCCCGCGGTCGGCCAGTGCGGGATCTTCTCGTCGCCCTCCAGGATCTTCTCGACCCAGACCGGGCGCCCGTCGGCCAGCTGCGCGAGCCGCTGGAGGTAGTCGCCCGGGTCGCGCAGCCCGTCGGGGTGGTCGACACGCAAGCCGTCGACGAGCCCCTCGCGCAGCCAGCGGCCGATCTCGGCGTGCGTCGCGTCGAAAACCCGCGGTAGTTCGACACGCACTCCGGCGAGGGTGTTCACCGCGAAGAACCGCCGGTAGTTCAGCTCGGCGTCGGCGCGCCGCCACGAGACCAGCTCGTAGTGCTGCCGGTCGTGCACCGTCGGCGCTGTGCCCATCTCCGTGCCGGGAGCCAGCGGAAAGCGGTGCTCGTAGTACCGCAGTTCGACTCCTTCGACGCGCAGCTCCGAGAGTTCGTCCGTGCCGTCGCCGAGCACCGGGATACGCAGCCGGCCGTCGCCGAACTCCCAGTCGATGTCGAAGAACTCCGCGTACGCGGAGTCGCGGCCGAGCTTCAGCACGTCCCACCACCACGGGTTCTCGTGCGGCACGGCGACGCCCAGATGGTTGGGCACGATGTCGACGACGACGGCGAGCCCGCGTGCGTGAGCAGCGTCCGCGAACTCGCGGAGGGCCTCCGGCCCGCCGCGCGACTCGTCGACCCGTGTCGGGTCGACGACGTCGTACCCGTGCGCCGACCCCGAAGCGGCCTGCAGCAGCGGCGAGAGGTAGACGGCGCCGGCGCCGAGCCGCTGGAGGTAGTCGAGCGTCTGCGCGGCATCCCGCAGCGTGAACGCGGGTGTGATCTGGAGGCGGTAGGTGCTTGTCGGTACGTCGTTGCTCACACCGTGGATTCTTTCGCGCGCCGGCCGCGCCAGGAAGGGGCTGGACATTCCGGTGGAGAACTCGCAGCACCCCGGTGTTGTGAGGGGATTGATTTTTGGGTGCCCGCGTGCAGCCTGGACGACCTCCCCGGAGGGTGGGAGCCTCGGGTCTACGCAGACGAAAGGGGAGAACGATGGGACTCGACGACAAGATCGAGAACGCCGCTGAGAACGCCGGCGGCAAGGCCAAGGAAGGCGCCGGCAAGGCGACCGGGGACGAGCGCCTCGAGGCCGAAGGCAAGGGCGACCAGGTCAAGGCCGACCTCAAGAACGCCGGCGAGAAAGTGAAGGACGCCTTCAAGCACTGAGGCGACCGACTGAATGCCCCCGCCCCGTCCACGTGGGTGGGGGCTTCGGACGCCCGGGACGAGCCGGGACGGCGGATTCAGGCTGTGACGGCCGCGATCGCGCTGATCTCGATGAGTGCTCCCGGCACTCCCAAGCCCGCGACGCGCGAGGCTGTGACCAGCGGAGGAGCGCCTTCCCTCGCCAGCCGCGGAGCGATGGCTCCGTACGCGGCGCCGAGATCGGCCGCGTCGTCGATGGCGACGAACCACTGCACCACGTCGTCGAGGGAGGCCCCGGCCGCCGCCAGCGCGACCTCCGCATTGTCGAGCGCGCGCGCGGCCTGTGCGCTCACCTCGGGCGAGACGAGCGTCCCGGTCTCGTCGACGCCGTTCTGACCGCCGAGGTAGACGGTCGTCGCGTCGGCCGGCACGACGGCGACATGGCTGAAGGCGGGGCTGCGGACGAGTCCGAGGGGTTGCAGGAAGGTGATGGCCATGGCGACATCGTGGCAGGAGGCGCCGGTCATCCGCCAGGGCTGCGGTGCCCCCGCGCCGGGAATGAGCCGACTTCGCGCGCCGGAAGAGACGGGTGACGGTTCCAGGTTCGCGGATCCGCGGATGAGGTCGACCGCTTGCGCTCAGGCGGCTTCGCTGGCATACCAGGCCTTGCGAAGGCCGGCACGCGCCCGGGAGGCGAGCATCGCCGCGGCGGTCGTCTTGATGTGCAGGAGCTCGCCGATCTCCGCGTTCGAGCGCCCCTCCACCTCGGAGTACCAGAGCGCGCGCTGCCAGCGCTCGGGGAGGGTCTTGAACGCCGCGACGGCCGCCTCGTGACGGTCGCTCTCGTCGAGGGCGTCGAAGCGGTCATCCGTGAACCCGACCTCCGGTGCGTCGTCCAGGTCGATGGTGGGGCGGAGGTTGCGGCCCCACGACGCGGCGACCGAACGGATCGTGGTGGCGAGGTAGCTGCGCACGGCTGTCTTCGGGCCCGCACCGTTCCGCACTGCCTGGAGCGTCCGGGCGAAGGCCTCGGAGACCAGGTCGGCCGAGTCGATGCGGGAGGTGATTCGGCGAGCGATCGACGCGCCGACGGCGGCGTGGCGTCGCCAGATCTCACCGAAGGCCCGGTCGTCGCCCTCACGGGTGAGCCGGATCAGCTCCTCGTCGGGGAGTTGGTCTAGCCGAGCGATGCTGGGGATGATGCTGAGCATGATGTTCCTCGGAGGACGTGGGGGCCGGTGCCGGGCCGCCCGCACTCGCATTCGGGATCGAGGTCCGAGTAGAGGACTGACAGACACCCGCCTCTGCTCACGGAATTAGCCTCGCGAATGCCGGTATTTCAGGGAGGCGTAGGACTACGTGTTCGACTACGTGTTCGGCAGAAATACGTATCACCCGCGCGTCACCCTCCGCGGTTGCCGTCCCTGGCGCGGCGTCACCCCTCCGGCATGATGCCGGGTGGTGGTCGTCGACATCGCGGCGATCTGCTGCTGGCTGGAGGGTGTCCCGTCGGCCATCGAGCCCACGGCGACGCGGGTGCGAGCGAGTGCGTCGAACGCTGACGGCCGAGCCCTTCCGAGACGACAGCCCGGGTGAAATCCGGGCTTTCCCGCCGCGCAGTTCCGTCACGTCACCCGCGGACCACTGGATACTGGGCAGCACCCGGAACGGGCGTTACGCATCCGCTCGTGCCGTGTCCCTCAGCAGAGAGAGAAGGGACGGCGACGATGAGCACACTCGAGACCCGCACGCCGATCCAGCGCGGCGTCTGTCCACGCTGCGGAGCGCATGACGCGCGCCCGGCGATCGTGACGACGTTGGCCGGAGGGCCGACGTTCGTCCTGGTCTGCGACAGCTGCGGCGGGTGCCGCGGCTACAACGGCTGAATGCGCTGCAGATCCGACGACTCCCTTCGCGACACCACGAGGAGAAGATCATGTCGAAGAAGACCCGCCAGGCGCAATCCGGTACGACGACGACCGATTCGCACGTCGAGCGCGCCACCAGTGTGGTGACCGGGCAGCCCATCCTCATCCGCTGCCAGTGCCCGCTCGGGCACGATCACACGTACGCCGACTGGCAAGAGCGGTTCGGCACCTCTGCGTTCCGGAATTGAGGCAGGCGGGCTGTCGGCGTGGCATCGGTTTTCCGATGCTTCGCGCATGGATTCCGTGAGGATCCGCTCCGGTCCTCCAGCATCGGCGTAGACCAGTAGGCGTGACGACGATCGACCGGGCTGCCGTGCGCAGTAGGGCCGCGCGCCTCTTGGAGGGAGCCCACCCCTGGGGCTGCTTCGAGGAGACCTCGACGCTCTATGCTGCGCGCACCGGCGTGCATGCGCGACGACTCGTCGTCTACCCGCCAGGGACCAGCGCAGGCGAGCGCCGGGCGCTCGTCTTCCGCCGGCGCTGGCCGACATGCGGTGGGCTGATGGCGCTGCTGGTCTCCCTCGTCGCGGCGCCGGCATCGTCGGTGGTCGCACTCGCCGCGATGGTCGGCGTCTACGCGGCCGGGTTCGTCGTCGGCGCCGTCGTCACGCGCGGCGTCCAGCACGTCTGCCGGGAACTGCGGTGCTCGACGGTCCGCTACGGCGAGACGAGCGAGACCTACGGCGACGCGGAGGGGGTGGAGATGTGCCTTGCTGCTCTGCTCGCCCTCGAACGGGCACGGGCCGTCGGCCGGATCGACGAGGTCGGCTTCGAGCTGGGCTGGGGGAGGATCTACGAGGAGACGGACGCGCGGTCCCGCGAGTTCGGTTGAGCAGCCTGTCCACCGTTCCGACCGCCCACGCTCGTCTGGTGTTCAGCGTCCGCGCGGAGTAGCTTGCGCTGCATGGGTGACCGAGTGGAGCGCGCCCGGGCGTGGCGCGGCATCGCAACCGGGGTGGTGTTCGGGCTGCTCGCCCTGCTGGCGACGACGGCGCTCCTCTTCCTCATCCCGACCGAGGGTGAGAACCCGCGGGCTTGGGGGATCATCGTCTGCGGCGTCGTCGCCGTGGTCGTGTGCGCCCGGCTCGCGCGGCGCAACTGGAGGCTGCTGAAGCACTTCCGTGGGGACGACCTCGAGCCCGCCAAGTACTACTAGGCCGTCAGCACGACCTTGCCGCCGGGATGGCCTCCCTCGACCAGTCGGGCGGCCTCCGCGGCCTCCTCGAGGGGGAGGCTGCGGGCGATGTCGACCTGGAACGCTCCCTCGGCGACGAGGTCGAGCACGAGTGGATAGGCCTCGGCGCGCAGGCGGAGCTCGTCCGCGGTCAACGGCACCGGGTTCCCGCCACCCCAGGCGCGGATGCCCAGCCCGGCCGCGCGCGGCCCCACAACGATCGTGCCGATGCGGGATCGGTCCTCGACCAGCGCGAACGACGCCTCGAGCGCTTCGTCGGTGCCGATCGCGTCGAGGATGCGGTCGTAGCCCTTCGGGGCGGCGTCGCGCAGGCGCTCCAGCAGGCCGGGGCCGTAAGCGACGGGAATCGCTCCGAGCTCGCGCAGCCGGTCGTGGTTGGCGGGCGACGCTGTCGCCACCACGGTCGCGCCCATCCGCCGGGCCAGCTGGATGGCGGCCCGTCCGACGCTGCCGGAGCCGCCGTGGATCAGCAGGGTGGTGCCGGGGCCGACGCCCAACGACACGAGCGTCTGATGGGCAGTGCTCGCCGGGACGCCGATCGCCGCCGCCTCCTCCCAGCTCACAGCAGCGGGCTTGCGCACGAGGTGGGAGGCCGGGGCGACCAGATGAGTCGTGTACGCACCGCGCGCATCCCGCACCACCACCTCGTCGCCGGGAGCCCAGCCGGTCACGCGCGAGCCGACGGACAGCACGACCCCTGCGGCGTCGCTGCCCGGCACCCGCGGCTGCGTGATCGGAGGGCTCGGCCGGGTGCCGCTGCGGAGCTTGCCGTCGATCGGGTTCACTCCCGCAGCGCGCACAGCGACCACCACGCCGTCGTCCGGCGGCACCGGGTCGGGCACCGAGACGACCTCGAGCACCTCCGGGCCTCCGAGGCGGCGGTACTGGATCTGCGTGGCCATGCGTGTCCTTCCGTTCGGGATGGCGAGGGTGCCGAGTGCGGAGGCTCAGCGCTGTGCGAACGCCGCGCGGTACCGCGTGGGCGGCACCCCCACCTCGGCGTCGAAGTGGTGGCGCAGCAGCGTCGCGCTGCCGAATCCGCTGCGCCTGGCGACCTCGTCGACCGGGAGGTCGGTCGTCTCGAGCAGCAGCCGCGCGTGCAGCACGCGCTGCGTGGTCAGCCATTGCATGGGAGGCACCCCGGTCTCGGCGACGAAGCGGCGCGAGAAACTGCGCGTCGACATGTGTGCGCGTGCGGCGAGCCCGGAGACCGTGTGGCTCTTGTCGAGCGTGTCGGTGAGGTGGTCGAGCAGCTCGCTGAAGGTGTCGTCCTCGCAATCGGAGACGGGCTTCTCGATGTACTGGCGCTGGCCGCCGTCGCGCTGCGGGGGCACGACCATGTTGCGTGCAATGGTGTTGGCGACAGCGCTGCCGAGCTCGCGGCGCACCAGGTGCAGGCACGCGTCGATGCCCGCCGAGGTGCCGGCGCTGGTGATGATCGTGCCGTCGTCGATGAACAGGACGTCGGGATTCACCAGCGCCAGCGGGAACCGTCGTTGCAGGGCCTCGGCGTGGCGCCAGTGCGTCGTGCACTCACGGCCGTCGAGGAGGCCGGCGGCGCCCAGCACGAACGCGCCGGAGCAGACGCTGAGCAGGATCGCGCCGCGGTCGTGGGCGCGGCGGAGGCCGTCGATCAGCTCCGCTGGGTAGTCGTCGCGGATGGTCGCGGCGGGCACGGCGATGAGGTCGGCGTCCTCCATCGCTTCCAGGCCGAACGGGGCGATCATGCGCACGCCTGTCTCGTTGCGGATCGTCTCGCCGGGGTTCGCCGAGCAGACGCGGAAGTCGAACGACGGGATGCCCGCGTAGCTGCGGTCGAGCCCGAACACCTCGCAGATCACCCCGAACTCGAACATCGCGAAATCGTCGATGATCGGCACGGCCACGCTCTTCAACATGAGAACCAGTGTACTGGCTGGATCTTTACGAAGATAGACCTGCCGCCATCTCGTGGCGGGATATTTTCGTTCGTAACGTTGAAGACATGGCAAACGGAACTTGGGCACAAGGTATCGAACACGGTTGGGTGGCCCGCCCGGTCAGGATCAATGGCGGCGAGGTCGCCCCGCCCCGCGGGCGCCGCTTCGTGCTGAGCGACTGGCTCCCCGCGGCGGTCGCCGCACGCGGTGGCCGCATCACGCGCGAGACCGACCGTGCGCTCGCCGACCTCCGCGCGGCGCAGGACGCGCGCGGCACCGGCCGCTGAGGGCCATCCGACCCGCCTAGGCTGGTCGGATGGACAGCAGCGCAGGCGGATACCTCTTCGACATGGACGGCACGCTCGTCGACTCCCACGCGGTCGTCGAGGCGGTGTGGACGGAATTCTGCGGGCGCCACGGACTCGACCCGGACGTTGTCCTCGCCTATGCGCACGGGAGGCAGGCGGGCGACACGGTCGCACATTTCCTCCCGGAGGTCCCGGAGGCGGAGCGCGCCGAGCTCGTCGCCGGTCTCGTCACCGAGGAGGTCACCCGCACTGACGGCATCGTGGAGGTGCCCGGCGCGCGTCGACTGCTGGCGGCGCTCGCCGCGCAGGGCGCGCCCGTCGCGATCGTGACGAGCGCGCCACGCCAGCTGGCGGTCGCCCGGCTGAACGCCGCGGGCGTCGGCGTCCCCGGCGTGCTCGTCGCCGCCGAGGACGTCGAACGCGGCAAGCCCGACCCGTCGTGCTTCCTGCTCGCCGCTGAGCGGCTCGGGGTGTCGATCGAGCGGTGCGTCGTGTTCGAGGATGCGGAGGCCGGCCTCGCCGCGGCGGTCGCATCGGGCGGCCGCGTCGTGGTCGTGGGCGGCCACCTGTCGGCCACCACCGACGGCCTGGAGCGCATCCGCGACTATGCCGGAGCGGTTCCCGGCGTCGCGGGAGCGCCCGTAAGCCTCTGATCCGAGGGTTGACGCCTCCAGTGCACCGTCATATCCTTTAGTCAACCGTTCGATTGATTAATGAGGTAGTTGACTAATGGCGGACGACCCTCTCGACAAGGCTTTCGCGGCCCTCTCGGATCCGGTGCGACGCGCGATCGTCGCCCGCCTCAGCAGAGGTCCCGCGACGGTCAACGAACTGGCCGAGCCGTTCGACATCACGCTGCAAGCGGTGTCCAAGCACATCCGTGTGCTCGAGGGCGCCGGCCTGGTGTGGCGCACGCGTGAGGCGCAGCGGCGGCCCGTCCACCTCGACGCCGCGACCCTGGAGCAACTCACCTCGTGGATCGACCGGTACCGGCTGGAGGCCGAGGCGCGCTATCGGGCGCTCGACGGCCTCCTCGCCACAGCAGAACCGAGCACACGAATGAAGGAGAAGGAATCATGAGCAACCCTGTCGTCATCGATGCCATACCCGGCACCTCGTACGCCGACATCACCCGCGAGTTCGAGGCCCCGGTCGAGGCCGTCTTCCGCGCCCACGCCGACCCTGAGCTGTTCGTGCGGTGGATCGGACCGCGGAGTCTCGACAACGCGATCGCTCACTGGGACTTCCGCACGGGCGGACACTACGGCTTCGAGCAGACGGACGCAGACGGCACCGTGTACGCGTTCCGCGGCGTCTTCCACACGGTCGTCGAGAACGTGCTGATCATCCAGACCTTCGAATACCTCGGGGCTCCGAACGAGGTCAGCCTCGACCTGCTGCGGTTCGAGCCGCTCCCGGGCGGCCGCTCCCGTCTCGTCGGTCACTCCGTCTTCCCCTCCAAGGAGGCGCTGGAGGCGATGGTCGCCGAGGGCATGGAGTACGGGATGGTCGAGGGCTACGAGAAGCTCGACGAGCTGCTCGCGAGAAGCTGATCCTGTGGCTCAGGTCATCGCAGACATCACCGTCTCGCTCGACGGCTTCGTCACGGGGCCGGACGCCGGTCCGGGTAACGGCCTGGGAACCGGCGGAGAGCCCCTCCACCGCTGGGTGTTCTCGGACGACCCCGGCGACCAGCGGATCCTCGCGGCGGCAACCGCCCGCTCGGGCGCGGTGGTCATGGGCAGGCGTCTCTTCGATGTGATCGACGCTCCCGACGGCTGGAGCGACGAGCTCGGCTACGGTGCGACGGAGGTCGGAAAGCCGCCGTTCGTCGTCGTGACCAGCGCGGCCCCGGAGGAGGTGCGGCTCACCGGCCTCGACTGGACGTTCGTGACCACGGGCCTCTCGGATGCCATCGCGGTCGCGCGCGAGGGCGCCGAGTCGCAGTCGGAGGCGAAGGGTTCCGCCCTCGACGTGGTGCTCATGGGTGGCGGCGCACTGGTCGGCTCGGCGGTCGCCGCCGGCCTGGTCGACGCGCTGGTGCTTCACATCTCGCCGGTCATCCTCGGCGCAGGCACCCCGCTGTTCGTGGACGAGCCGCGGCGCACCCTAACGCAACGGGAGGTCGTCGTCACCTCGACGGCGACGCACCTCACCTACGATCTCGACTGACGGGCTCAGCTTGCGGTCACGGCAGTTCGAGCCGATACACCGATCGAATGTGGAAGCGCGAGTACGAGATCACCCTGAGCTGAACTCGCATTTGCTCGAACGCGCAGCCGCGGCGTTACTGAGGGGCGCGTCCGCCGTCCCACCTGGTGGGACGGGCTGCGTCTGGCGACAACGGCCGGCGGCCCGTCCTCCCGCCCCGTTTCCCGTGCTTTGAGACGATGCGTCCCAACACGCCGTCGCGTTGCCCGCCGACGCGACGTGTCGGGACGCATCGTTGTCTTCAGGAGGTGGGACGGGCTGCGTCTGGCGACAACGGCCGGCAGCCCGTCCTGCCAACTCGTCGCCGACGGTGTCAGGGCATGGCGAGCACGACCGTGCGGCCGGCCGGCCGCTGCTCGGCGATGCGATGCGCCTCCCACACCGATTCGAACGGGACCACCTGCGGCTCGAACGGGCGCAGTCGGCCATCGGCCACGTCGCCGAGGAGCCCGACGAGCCGGCGGCGGTACGCCGGGCGCTTCCTGAGCACCCAGAACGGCACGGCGCAGACCACCTCCCGCGGGTGGCTGCGACGGCGCAGCGCAGCGGAGGCCGCACCGCGCACCGCGTCCTCGCGCTCGTGCCCGGCACGGCCGACGAATGCGGTGTGGACGATCACGCCGTCCGGGGCGACCGCTTCGCGCACGCGCGGCGATCCCGTGTGGTCGATCGCGGCCTCCACGACACCGCCCGCCAGCTCGCGGACACGGGCGGGCCAGTCGGGGTCGCGATAGTCGGCGATCGGCACCTCCAGGCCCCGCTCGGCGAACCCCGGCGGGAGAGCGGACCCGGTGCCGACCACCGCGCGGCCGTCGCGAAGGGCGAGCTGCGCCACGAGCGACCCGACCGCACCGCTGACGCCCTGGACCAGGAGGCGCCGAGCCGGGCCGGCGTACTGCAGCGCGACCGCCGCGGTCACCGCGTTGAGGGGAAGCGTCGCCGCGACCTCCGAGCTCAGGGCCTCCGGGACCGCGACGAGGAACGTCGGCGACAGCACCAGTCGCGTCGCGTGCGACCCCATCCGTGGCAGAACGCCGGCGACCCGTGCGCCGGTGCGGAGGCCGAGCGCCACAGACACCGCGGACTCGGTCTCGAGCACGCCCACGAAGTCGTAACCGGGCACGAAACCGGGCGTCGGCTGGATCATGTAGCCGCCGCGCCGGGCCAGCACATCCGTGGAGCCGAGCGAGGCATGGGTGATGCGCACGACCACCTCGTTGCCGCGCGGCGGCCGCAGGGTCTCGTGCGCGATCGCCACGGCTGAGGCGTCGCCGAAGCGCACCACCCGCGCGGCGGAGCGCTGCAGCGGCGCGGACCTCCGGCCGGCCATCGGCGCTCAGCCGGCGTGCCGTCGGAGCAGGCCGGCGCGCTCCGGGTGGGCTTCGAACCAGTCGGCGGCGTACCAGCACATCGGCACGATCCTGCGATCGGACGTGCGCTCGATGTCATCGACGGCATACGCCACGAGGTCCGCGGCGTACCCCTTTCCACGCTGCGCGGGCACCGTGAACGCGCGGGTCAGCGAGATCGTGCCGCCCAGGATGCTGTAGTCGAGGATGCCGACCAGTTCGCCGTCGATCCGCATCGCGTAGCGGTTCGCGTCAGTCTCGTTGCTGAACTCGGTGGACATGCGCCCATCGTACGACCGTCGCGAGCCGAAGGGAGGGGAGGTATCGTGAACGACGTGGGAACCCGACCCGCACCGTCCGGGCACCCGCGCGAATTCCGCGATCGAGCTGCAGCAGGCCAGGCCGCGTGCGACACCCGTCGCCCGCGTCGCGAGACACGCTGGAGCCTTACCCGTGACGATCGAGAACCCGTTGCCCGCACTGTCCCCTGCTCACCATGCTCTGCTCGAGCAGGTGCCGATCGGCGAGCACTCCGTGATCGACGCGGAGGTCGTCGAGTACGACCACGAGGACGTCCCGCTCGAGGGCTACCTCGCCAGGGACGTGCAGGCCGACGAGCGACGCCCGGCCGTGCTGATCCTGCACGACTGGCACGGCGTCGGCGACAACGTGCGGATGCGCGCCCAGATGCTGGCCCGGCGAGGGTACGTCGCGTTCGCGGCCGACCTGTACGGCGCGGGCGTGCGGCCCAGCGGGGAGGAGGCCCCTGAGGTCGCCCGCCGGTACTACAACGACCTCGATCTGCTGCGCTCGCGCGTCGCCGCCGGCTTCAGCCGGCTGCAGCAGCATCCGGCCGTCGACCCGGCACGGCTGGCCGTGATCGGCTACTGCTTCGGCGGCACCGCCGCCCTCGAGTTCGCCCGCACCGGAGCGCCGGCGCGCGGCGTCGTCTCCTTCCATGGCGGCCTGATCGCGCACGACCCGTCCGACGCCGCCGCGATCGCGGCCTCCCTGCTGGTGTTGACCGGCGGCTCCGACCCCACCGTCCGCGATGAAGCGGTGGCCGCGTTCGAGGACGAGCTGCGGGGAGCGCCGCACGTCGACTGGCAACTGACCACCTATTCGGGCGCCCCGCATGCGTTCACCATCCCTGGCACGGATCGCTACCGGCCCCTCGCGGACGCCCGCAGCTGGCGCGCGCTGGTGTGCTTCCTCGACGAGATTTTCGCCTGACGGCCGTCGCCGACGCCCTGATTGGCGGTCTGTGAAACGGTCATGTAAGCTCTAACAGGCCCGCGCGACCAACGCAGTCGGGTCATGCGCCACTAGCTCAACGGATAGAGCATCTGACTACGGATCAGAAGGTTGGGGGTTCGAATCCCTCGTGGCGCACGGTGCTCATAAAGCACGAAGAACTGGTTGAGACAGTAACGGAAAGCCCTCGCTTCGGCGGGGGTTTTCGGCTTTCCGGGAGACTCGATAACGTGTTCCCGGGTGTGATACCGGCACTGCACAGATGGGCGATCGGGCGGCGGTCACCGGTGCCTTCCCGCGGCCGCGCCCATACCAGTGGTGCCTACTGCCATGCGGCCACCGGCGTGTCCTGTCCGCTCGCGACGCACCGGCCCGCTCTCCGCCTCCGCGAACACCGCGCAGCGCACCACAGACTGGCGTCACGTCCTGCCGACAACTGTTGGCGAAACTTTAAAGCCACCTCCCCGACCGACCGACGGCTGCGAGTCGGGCGTGAAATGCTACGAGTCTGCCCAGAGGACAAACCCATCCCGGGTGTGCTCGCTCGCCGGCCACCCACGTTTCTTTGACCGGAGATACGTGACGTACGTCCACAGCTCTTCCCGGCTAATCCGCTTCGTCTTGTAGAGAACCTTCAGCAGGTCCCACGTGGCATAGGTCTTCACCCCTTCTCGACGCGCCGCTTCGCGCGCAGATCGGTCATCTGTGACGAACGCCGCGGAAATCCCGCGGGTGCGAATGATGACGATGGTCTCGGCTTCGCCGAGATGCTTGTACGGTCCGTCTTCTGGCTCAGCAAGATCGATGCGTAGCGATTCGATCTCGAGGCGTTCGTCTTGAGTTTTCGGATAGAGCGGTTCGCCGAAGATGTCACCGGCGTCGGCCATGTCCTCATGGCCGCTCTTCGATGAGAGTCGTAGGCACTCATATTCAACAGTCGCGCACCATCGGCCAACGGACCCAGCGAACTGCTTGAGAAGGTCCATGCGGTGAATCAATGCAAAGTTGACGACGACGGTGGTGTCCGGAAAAAGCAGGTAGGTCACGTGTTGCCTAGATCAACCCGAGAAGCGCTGCAAGCTCGTCGGCCTTGTCTGAGTCGCCCTCATCGGTCGTCGGTTCCGCCACTTCCAGGGTTGACGCTCCAACGCCGAGCATCCATGCGAGGAACGCAACACTGATTCGACCCTCCGCGATAGCCTCCTGATGAGCCTCGATTAGGCTCCTCGGGAAGCGTCGCGCCGAAGCATTTTCCATCCGTTCAGCGATGGCATCTGGTGTCAATGAGTCGTGGTTCCAGTGTTGACGCAGCAGAGCCTGAGTTGGTAAGTCAAGCGCGTGCTCGATCACGTGCGGAAGTTGGATGTTCAGCTTCCGTAGTCGCCGCTGTAATGCGTCAGTTGAAATACCGGTGTCCCAGACAAATCTGGCGAGCTCGCGCGGGTCTATTGCGCTCCACTCGACCTCGCGCAACGTTCGTTCTGGAAGGAGCAGATTCGCGGCGAATGCGTTTGCGGAGGGCTCGCTCCGGTGGCCGGCGAGGTGAGCCAACTCATGAGCCAGGCCCCAGTTTTCCCTGAACCAGTTGCCCGTGGCTTGAATGGCGATTACGAGTCGACCGGCTGACGCGAAGGAGTACGCGGTTGCCAACTCGGGCAGGCGGATTACGTCAACACCGAGCTTGTTCTCGATTCGTTCGATTAAGGGGCGTACAAAGTCCTCGCCCAAGGAGGCGCGTACGTTCTCGGCCGTGGCCGGGATGGATTGGGGCGTGCCGTCATCGAGAAAGGCTTGTCGATAAGCAACATGTATGTCTTCAAGGACGGTCGAATCCGCCACCTCAGAAGGCAGAGAGTGAAGGCGTGACTCCTGGTCGTAATCGTGACGCGCTGCGAACACAAGCTTGTTCGGATCTGGCTGGCCAGTTATCAGCCAATAAACGTCTGTGTCGAGCTCCGTGGCAATTCGCGCAAGCTCGACCGAAGAGAACGCCCGCTTGTCGTTAATGGCTCGCGAGAATGAATCGGGTGTCATCGAAACTCGATCGGCCAGGTCGCGCTGCGTGATCGCTGGAGAGCGGGATTCGACAAGGTGGGCGACGCGGGCCCCAATAGTATCCACCACAACCACAACACTAAATGACTGTTGGGAAATTCCCAATAGGTACGCCAAGTCATCCTCAAGGTGCCCGCTGCGAACGTCACCTCATTGTCGACCGCGTAGGCGATCACACACCCATCTACGAAGCCGAACTGCTGACGCAGCTCGCTGCGGAACGGGATGCGCACCTCCACCACCGCCGATCGAACCGCGTCAGCTCGCCACCCACCAGCGGGCTGAAGTCCTGCGCGGCGAACGCCGCCTTTGGGGTCGTCCCCCGCCTTATCCCAGTCGGCCTTCTCGTCGCTCAACCGACAACTCGCACCATGGGCGGTCGGCGTGGCCGGAAGCCCGCCCAGCGCTCGTCTTCAAAAGGCCAGGAGCGAGAAGGTGCGGGTGCCCGCGCGGGGCGGCCCCGGGTACGGCCGTGGCCCGCTCGCACGAACCGCCCGACCACAACTCAGCGCCCGTCCCGCCGCCCCGTCCGAACCGCGAACGCCTCGAGCGCATCAAGGGCTTCCTGGTTCACCCAGATGCGATTCCGCCTCTTCGAGTTGCCGGGGGCGAGGATGCCGCGATCGGCGAGCTGCGCCAGCGCGTGCGTCACGGCGGGCCGGCTGGCCCCGGTCAGCCGGACGGCGATCGTGGAGTTGAGGGCGGGATACTCCAGCGAGAGGTCGGCCAGCACCCGGGCTGTCGCGTCGGCGCGGATGTCCGATAGCGCGGTGTCCCCGTCGCGACGGAGCGCCTCGAGATCGTCTGCGAGGTGCTTCGCGTTCGCGAGGGCAGAGAAAGACGCGTCGGCGAATGCTGCGACGATGGCGCCGGGCTCGCCTCTCCGATACGCCGTCAGCGCCTCGAAGTAGCTGCGGATGTCCGTGAGCAACCCGGCCGAGACCGGCACCGTCAGGTGGCGGAGGACGCCAGCGTGGCGGAGCAGTGCGTGTAGGAGTGCTCGGCCGGTCCGACCGTTCCCGTCGGGGAACGGGTGAATGGTCTCGAACTGCGCGTGCGCAATGGCGGCCTGTGCGAGCACGGGGACGTCCGTCCGTCGGATGAAGGCGATCAGGTCGTCCATGGCGGCGGGCACGCGCTCCTGGTGCGGCGCGACGAACTGCGCATCGTGTGGGAGCCGTCCGCCGATCCACACCTGTTCATCGCGGTACGCGCCTACCCGTTCCGGCTGCGCCTCCCGAAGGAGCGCATCGTGGATCTCGATGATGGACGCGTTCGAGATCGTGTCGGCGAGCCGGATCGCCGCCTCCATCGCCCGAACGTTGCTGATGATCAGGGCGGCGTTGCCTTCGGCGCGTTCGCCGATGGCAGCCTCGGCGATGGCGCGCGGGCCGGACGTGAGGTTCTCGATCTGCGAGCTCGATGCCGATTCCGTTCTCAGGAGAATGCCCGAGAACGGTGCGGGAAAGCGCGTCATCTCGCTGTCGAATCGCACGAGAGCCTGTGTGGCCTCGTCGGCCGAGGTGAGGACATCGGCGGGCAGGTCGAACACCGCCTCCGCGATGGAGGCCGGGATCGATGCATCGTAGGCCTCGCGGCGGCGGAGGCTCAGCCTGCGGGAGTCGTATTCGGGCGCTTCGAGCGGAGGCAGTGTGCGCGACTCGTAGCTCACGGCCGTACTCATATCCTTCGCCTCCGATCTGTCTTAGTAAAGGATAGCTTCTAACCTTTACTAACGGGGGACAGCCTTGGGGAAGGAGTCGATGCCGCCCGGTCGTATGGGAGCGGAGGTCCGCCCCCATACGACATCGGGTAAGACGCCGGCGCGCTTCGAGACGCCCCCTAGTAGTACTTGGTTAGGTCTTGTTAACTCTGGCTGAGGCTGTTAATCTCGCGGGGTGGATCGGGTTGAGATCGAGCGGGTGCGCGGGGAGTTGGACGAGTTCGTGGGCGAGGTCTTCGCGTCGCTTGCGCGGAAGGATCAGCGGGCGAAGGGTGGCCTGTATTTGCAGGGGCTGATGCTGGAGGGTCGGCGTAAGTCGATGCAGCCGATGGGTGATCGGCTCGGGATCGATTACCAGCAGTTGCAGCAGTTCGTGTCCTCGTCGCGGTGGCCGGTCGAGCCGGTCCGCAGGCAGCTCGCGCGTGCGGCCGTCGGACTGATCGGCCCGGAAGCGTGGGTGGTTGATGACACCGGGTTCGTGAAAGACGGCCCGGCCTCTCCTGGCGTCGCCCGCCAGTATTCGGGCACCTTGGGGAAGATCGGGAACGTGCAGATCGGCGTCAGCGTGCATGCTGTCACCGATGCTGCGTCGTGTCCGCTGGGGTGGCGGCTGTTCTTGCCAGAGTCGTGGGACGACGCCTGCGCGGATACGAACGAGGACGCTGAGCAGATCGCGGCGCGGCGGGTGAAGGCGCAGATCCCGGACACCGTCCGGCACCGCGCCAAGTGGGAACTCGCGCTGGAGATGATCGACGAGCTGGGCTCGTGGGGGCTGCGCCCGCCGGTGATGGTCGGCGATGCCGGCTATGGGGAGATCGGGTCCTTCCGCACCGGCCTGACCGAACGAGCGATCCCCTACATCGTGCAGGTGAAGTCGTCGACGAGCGTGCACGATGCCGCCGCCCGGTTCGAGATGCCCGAACAGACCGGGAAACGGGGGCGCCCGTTCACTACGGCCAGTTACCGGAGCACCCCGGTCCAGGCGAAGGCCTACGCCGAGGCCCTGCCCGCCGGCGCGTTCCAGCAAGCGTCCTGGCGGCAAGGGTCGAAAGGTGCCATGACCAGCCGGTTTGCCGCAACACGAGTGCGTCCCGCGAACCGAAACCTGCCCCGCAACCCAGACGGGTCGTTGCCCGACTGCTGGTTGTTGATCGAGTGGCCCCACGACGCCACCGAGCCCACCGATTACTGGCTCTCCACGCTCCCGCCCGACACGCCGACCACCGAGCTCGTCCGGCTCGGGAAGATCCGATGGCGCATCGAGCACGACTACCGCGAACTCAAACACGGCCTCGGGTTGGACCACTTCGAGGGCCGCACCTGGCTCGGCTGGCACCACCACGTCACCCTCGTCACCGCCGCACACCTGTTCATCACCACCCAACGACTGGCCGCCGACCCAAAAGCAGCAGGGGCAGCCTGAGCTTCTACGAGATCCTCCGCGAACTCCAAACCGCGGTCATCCGACTCCTCAGCCACTGCCCCTACTGCAAACGCGCCGGACCAACCTAACCAAGTACTACTAGTTGCGTGCGCGCGCACCGGTGACCCTTCCAGGGTAACCGCTGAGTAGACCGTACAGTCGACCCTGTTTCGGCGCGGCGTCCAGCGCCGGATTGCGGGCCTGCCCGAAACGGGAGGCCGCTGGTTATGCTGTGCGCCATGAGCACGAAGAGCAAGCAGGGACCGCATCAGGAGGAGACGCTGCACCTGGGCTCTCACCGGGGGATGTGGGGAGCGTTCGCCGGGCTGATCACGGCCGTCCTCATCGCGTACCCGCTGTCGGCGAGCGTCGCGTTCGCCACCCATCCGGCGACGCAGAAGCTGTTCGGCGAGCGGTTGGCCTCCACGTCGCAGGCCGGATTCCAGGCGTTCTGGTGGATCATCGCGCTCGGCTGCTTGGCGCTGCCGTTCATCGTGGGCTTCGGCATCGCGAGGATGTCGGCCCGCACTCTCGTCATCATCGGCGCGTTGGTCGTGATCTTCCTGATCCTGGTGCTCGTTCTGGGGCAGGTGTTCCTGTTCTGAGCGCGGGCTCCTCGCGCGGACCCTCAGACGTCGGCGTCTCCGAGATCGTCGGCGTCTCCGAGGTCGTCGGCGTTCAGGTCGTCCGGCGACCCCATCACGGCCGGCACGCACTCGGCGAAGGCGTAGCGCAGGAGCACGGGCCACTCGCTGGAGTCGACCAGGTCGAAGACGTCGACGACCGCCGCTCCGCCGATGTGGGAAGGCACGCGCAGCTCGAAGGGCGGCTCACTCGTCCGCTCGAACTCGATCTCGTACGCGATGTCGCCGCGTTCGAGGACGGCCAGCACGGTCTCCATGTCTTCCGTCCTACCTGATCTGCTCCCTCCCGAAAACCCCTTCTTGCCCTCGACAGAGGTCAGCGGCGGCTACAGCGTCCGGAGGGGCGCCGGCGGAAGCCCTCCGGGCCGGGGTCGGTGGCCGCATGCCGACGATGCCGTCCCGCACGACGGGATGGTCGTCGACCACCAGAAGATGCAGGGGGCCTCGCCGCTCTCCGCGGTCATGATGAGCGCCCCGGAGGAAGCGAAGGTGGTTCAAAGGGATGGCGGTTCGTTTCACAGCGTTTGCCTGTGATTGTGACCTCTGAAGTTCTACACCTGTTACTTTAGGCGGATGGTCGCAGACCCCTACGAGCCCTTCCGTTTGGCGGCCCAGCGCACGCACAGCCGTGGAATCTTCTTCGGCTTCATGGCCGCCTATTACCGGTCTTTCGCGGTGCCTCACGTTGCCAAGCAGCTCGTCGAACACGGAGAGATTCTTCGGAACCCCGATAAACGCGCCTCCGACACGGGGATCGTGATCTATGAGGTCATTCAGGGCGGCTTCGACTCGCCACGAGCGACGTCGATGGTCGAGTTGCTTCGGCGAGTCCACCGGCGCGTGGTCGGGTCATCGGACGACTACATGTTCGCCCTCGTCTCCCAGCTAGTGACCCCGGTTCGATTCACACGAACGTACGGTCGGACGCCTCTTGCCCACGATGTCGTGGAAGCCGGGGTGGCTTTCTACACCGAGTTGGGATCCCGGATGGGAATCGCGGGTCTGCCCCGGACCTTTGCGGAATGGGAGGAGTTCCACAACACATTCGAGAATGAGCATGTGGCTCAATCTGTCGAGGGACTGCTACTGATGGAGAGGGCGCTCCCAGGGTTCCGGGCACGCCTCCCTGCGCCGATGCGGTGGCTGGGGGCTCGAGTCCTCTCGGCGGCGATGCAGAGTGCGGCGGTCTCCGAAGCGCTCGGACTTCCCGTGCCGGAGCGAGTCGGGCAGGCGGTCTTGAAGGTGATGACGGGTCGCGGCGGATCTCGCGAGACGGACTTCTTTGTTCCGGGCCAATCGAGTCGGTCCTACCCGCTTGGGTATGGCCTCGGTGACGTAGGACCGGAGTCACGCAGTCTGGGTGCAGCTGACTCGGAGCAAGAGTCTGCCCGGTAGCAGCATCGGTGGTACCCGTCCGGGGTGGATGGTGTGTCGCGTACTCAGTCGCTCTGATACTGCGCGGGCTCGGATCGAGCCGTTCATGCCGGTTCCGGACGGACCCGCCGTGGCGGCATTCCGGGGCGGTCGGCCGCACGCTGCCGCGGTGCGCCGGGCCGCGAGAACGTCGGGCTGTCTGTTGCGATTGCGCAGCCGACTGTTGCACCCCGGCCCGGTCGGGTGTAAACGGGTGGGGAACCGCAACGGACCAGGAGGTAGCGGCATGTCCTCGATCGTGGTGCAGTCGTTCGTCACCCTCGACGGCGTCGTCCAGGGGCCGGGCGGCCCGGAGGAGGACGTCGCGGGGGATTTCCCGTACGGCGGCTGGCAGTTCGACTACGACGACGACGGCACTGTGGAGGCGTGGGAGAAGAACACGGAGGCGCTGCTGCTCGGTCGACGGACCTACGAGCTGTTCGCCGGCTCGTGGGGCGTGTGGAGCGAGGACGAGGAGGGGTTCCAGGGCGAGCTGACCCGCCGCTACAACCGCATCCCGAAGTACGTCGCGTCGCGCACGCTGAGCGAGGTCGCCTGGAAGAACTCGTACCTGCTCGGTCCGGACGTCCCCGCTGCGGTCGATCGTCTGCGCGCGGAGTCGGGAGGCGAAATCCGGGTGTGGGGGAGCACCGAACTCGTCCGCACCCTGGCCGAGCACGACCAGGTCGACGAGTACCGCCTCCTGGTGCACCCGCTCGTGCTGGGCACGGGCAAGAAGCTGTTCGGCGACGGCTTCCCGTATTCACGGCTCGCGCTGGTCGAGTCGCGGTCGACCTCCGCGGGCGTCGTGGTGAACGTGTACCGGAGGGCGCGCGGCTGAGGGGATGCACATGAAAGGTGCTCGTCTCGTGATACTTCGGGGTCCTGTTCGAGTGCTTCATCGCAGGCAAGGCTTCGCCTGGTGAGACGTAGAAACGTTCAAGGAAGGGCAGCAGGCTTTCGGGCGCTTTATTGCATCGGGATAAAGCTTCCAAAAGCCTCTAAACGTCACATCGCCTCCAGTGCGGCCACCATCCGGCTGAAGACGCGCGACCGCCAGCCGCCGTTC
Source organism: Leifsonia sp. McL0607 (assembly GCF_049993355.1). Taxonomy (GTDB): domain Bacteria; phylum Actinomycetota; class Actinomycetes; order Actinomycetales; family Microbacteriaceae; genus Leifsonia. The sequence continues at coordinate 1,943,915 of NZ_CP188253.1, forward strand.
ATGATCTGGAAGGCGCGCGACTGGTCCGGGTCGTCGAGATCGAAGCCCTCCTGGGTCAGCAGGAGGCGGGTGCCCGTGCCCTCCGCCACGAGGCGCCAGGTGACGACGGTGTCGAGCGCCGTGCCCTCGCTCGACCAGGAGATGCGCAGAAGCCGACCAGGGTCGACCTCCAGCACCTCGCACTGGACGACGCCGGAGAACGAGGTCTGCGGCACCGGCTCCGTTCGGAACTCGAAGCGCGTGCCCACGACCGGTGCGTAGCCGTCGTGGGGCATCAGCCAGCCGGCGAGCAGGTCGGGTTCGCTGAGCACGCGCCACAGTTTCGCGGGCGGGTGCGGCAGGAACTCGTCGAACTCGAAGGTGGTGAGGGTGGTCATCTGGTCTCCCGATCGGTGTGTGCAGGGGTGTCGTCGTCCGGCAGTGCGTCGAGCGCCGCGTGGAGGCGCCGCATGCGCTCGCGCCAGAAGCGTTCGTGCGGCGCCATCCAGTCGCGCACCTCGCTCCACGGCTCGGCTGTGAGCGCGTAGTACACCTTGCGCCCGGCCGTGCGCTCGGCGACCATGCCGGCGTCCCGGAGGGCGCGCAGGTGCTCGGACACCGACGGTCGGCTCATCGAGAACCGCGCGGCGATCTCGCCGGTGCTGCGCTCGCCCTCGAGCAGGAGGTCGAGGATGTCGCGCCGTGTGGGGTTCGCGAGCGCGCCGAACAGCCGGTCTGCCGCCGTGTCCTTCGCGCGGACCGGCACGTCAGCCCTGCTGCAGCAGCACGAAGCCGTTGCCGTCGGGGTCGGCGAACTGCGCCTGCACGCCCCAGCCGACCTGGTCGGGGCCGGTGACCTCCACGCCGGCGGCGTCGAGCGCGGCCACGACGCCGGCGATGTCGTCGGTGTGGAGCACGATGCCCTGCTGCCAGCCGGGCGCCGCCTGCCCGGGGAACGGCGCGTGCAGGGTGAAGTCGACGGAGCTGCCCTCGGGGGCGACCGACAGCCAGCGTGCGTCTGCGTACGCGGTGTCCGCGCGCACCTCGAAGCCGAGCACGTCGCGGTAGAAGGCGAGCGAGCGATCCTGGTCGGCGACGGGGATGGTGACGGTCTGGATGCGGACGCGGGGCGTGGAGGAGGTCATGGCAGAAGTATATGTAGGAAAAAACCTACGGATCAACACCTCGCGGGGTCCGGCCTCTCGACGAGCTGTCCCCGGGCGGTCGTAGGCTGACCGCATGGCCGGTGGAGCTCAGGACGACCGCAGCGTCGCAGAGCGCGTCTTCGCGATCGCGGACGCCTTCGAACGGGGCGACGAACTGACGCTCAGCGAGGTTGCCAGGCGGGCCGACCTCCCGGTCTCGACCGCGCACAGGCTGCTGGCTGAGTGGGTCGCCTGGGGCGGGCTCGTCCGCGGCGACGACGGCCGCTATCGGGTCGGAATGAAGCTGTGGCGGCTCGGCGTGCGCCAGCCGACGGCGCGCAAGCTCCGGGAGGCCGCGCGCCCCTACCTCGACGACCTCCTGGAGGCGACGGGGGAGCACGTCCACCTCGCGGTGCGCGACGGGCTGGGCGCGATCTATCTTGAGCGCCTGTCCGGTCCCGGCGCCATCCGCGTCATCAGCGATGTGGGGTCGCGCCTCCCGCTGCACGCCACCGGGGTCGGTCTGGTGCTCCTGGCGTACGCCCCGCCCGGCACGCTCGACGAGGTACTGGCGCAGAACCCGCGCAAGTTCCAGCCGAACACGCTGACGAGCGAGAAGGAGCTCCGTGCCCGGCTCGCGAGCATCCGAACGACGGCGGTGTCGCAGTCGATCGAGGAGCTGACGCGCGGCGCGTTCTCGGTCGCGGCGCCGGTGCGCGACACTGCGGGCGACGTCGTCGCGGCGGTGTCGATCATCGCGCACGTCGAGCGGTCAGGCGAGCCGCAGTTCGTTCTCGGTGTGCGCATGGCCGCGCGGGGCATCTCCGCGGCGCTCGTCGCGGGCCGCTGACCCCGGACGGGCCGTTCGGGCTACCGGTACCTTCTACGCATGCTCACGCACAGAACGCTCAGATCAGCACTCGCGGCGGCCGTGGTGCTCGCCGCCCTGTCCGGATGCGCGTCGTCCGGATCCGCCTCCCCGGCCGGTGACTGGGGAGTCGTCAAGGCGGGCCAGCCATCGCTCACGATCGAGTCCGACGGCTCCTTCCACGGCACGGATGGCTGCAATGCGCTGAAGGGCGACGGGAAGATCTCCGGTCAGAAGTTCACGTTCGGGCCGTTCGCCTCCATCATGAAGGTGTGCGAGGGCGTGACGCCGTGGCTCAACCTCGCGGTCACCGCGAAGGTCGAAGGCGACTCGCTCGTCGTCTTCCGAGGTGATGGCGACAAGATCGGCACGCTG